>NZ_LFRI01000387.1 GCF_001447195.1 Aquabacterium parvum
GAAGGTCAAGAAACGCTTCACCAGCGGCTCACCACTTGCGGTGACTACCTGCTGTTCCGGCACTACTTCACCATCGACGCTGTGAGGCTGCATGCGGCCAGCTTCTGCATGAAGCACCTGCTTTGCCCTCTGTGTGACATTAGACGGGGCGCTAAGTCGATGAAAGCCTACTTGGATAGGTGGGAGGTCATCCGAGCCGAGAAAACGGCTCTGAGGCCTTTTTTGGTGACTTTGACGGTGAAGAACGGTGATGACCTGGCTGAACGCTTTAAG
>NZ_LFRI01000388.1 GCF_001447195.1 Aquabacterium parvum
CCACATCCATACCGGGTTTCACTTTCCAGCGGAAGGTCTTCATCGTCCACCTCCGGAGAACAGGCCACCATCACGCATCTGTGTCTGAATTTCATCACGGGCACCCTTGCGGGCCATGTCATACACCGCCTTCAGAGCAGCCGGACCTATCTGCCCGTTCGTGCCGTCGTTGTTAATCACCACATGGTTATTCTGCTCAAACGTCCCGGACGCCTGCGACCGGCTGTCTGCCATGCTGCCCGGTGTACCGACATAACCGCCGGTGGCATAGCCGCGCATCAGCCGGTAAAGATTCCCCACGCCAATCCGGCTGGTTGCCTCCTTCGTGAAGACAAACTCACCACGGTGAACAATCCCCGCTGGCTCATATTTGCCGCCGGTTCCCGTAAATCCTCCGGTTGCAAAATGGAATTTCGCCGCAGCGGCCTGAATGGCTGTACCGCCTGACGCGGATGCGCCGCCACCAACAGCCCCGCCAATGGCGCTGCCGATACTCCCGACAATCCCCACCATTGCCTGCTTAAGCAGAATTTCTGTCATCATGGACAGCACGGAACGGGTGAAGCTGCGCCAGTTCTGCTCACTGCCGGTCAGCATCGCCGCCATATTCTGTGCAATACCATCAAAGGTCTGCGTGGCTGCACTTTTTACCTGCGACATACTGTCCGTGGCGCTCTCTTCCCACTCACTCCAGCCGGACTTCAGGCCTGCCATCCAGTTCCCGCGAAGCTGGTCTTCAGCCGC
>NZ_LFRI01000389.1 GCF_001447195.1 Aquabacterium parvum
CTCTTTGCCTTACCGTACCGATCAACCCGCCTGGGTAGCGTCTCGATTCCATCAGCCCCGAACTCCTCTGACCAGGACTCGGGGCTTTCCTTTTCAAGGTCGGGTGGCGACATACCCCCCCCTTCCTGGCCGGGGGTCTCCCCCGCTCCCCCGTGTGAACAGGTCACACATCACGCAACCCATGTTGCAGGGGGCCATGCCGTGATCTGACAGACGGTTTAGCCGTATTCGGCTACCCGTTTTCGACGCATACACAACGGCCTCAAATCGGCC
>NZ_LFRI01000390.1 GCF_001447195.1 Aquabacterium parvum
GTCTCGATTCCATCAGCCCCGAACTCCTCTGACCAGGACTCGGGGCTTTCCTTTTCAAGGTCGGGTGGCGACATACCCCCCCCTTCCTGGCCGGGGGACTCCCCCGCTCCCCCGTGTGAACAGGTCACACATCACGTAACCCATGTTGCAGGGGGCCATGCCGTGATCTGACAGACGGTTTAGCCGTATTCGGCTACCCGTTTTCGACGCATACACAACGGCCTCAAATCGGCCGGAAAGCAGCGCCAGTATTGGGTTGGGCGAATTGTTTGT
>NZ_LFRI01000391.1 GCF_001447195.1 Aquabacterium parvum
TATTTGATGCCGAGCGATTGAAGGATGGCATGCCAAGCCTGGTAAAAATTGCCGGCGAGATGTTCCCACCGAACTTCTCGCAGGCTGGCACCTGGGTCAAACCGGTACTGGATACCTTGGCCATGAGTATCGCCGGCACGGCAATCGCGGTATTGCTATCCATTCCCTTAGGAGTGCTCGCCGCGCGGAATACTAGCCCTCATCCACTCGTGTATCAAGCCACACGCGGCCTGTTAAACGCTTTGCGATCGATACCCGAACTGATCATGGGCA
>NZ_LFRI01000392.1 GCF_001447195.1 Aquabacterium parvum
CGTTGACGACAACGGTGCCGTGAGCTGGGTTGCTGCCCTTGGCGAAGGTCAGCGCATCGCCGTCAGCATCCTTGGCCTTGACAGTGCCGGACACAGGGGTGTCCTCAGGCGTGGTGGCCTTGTAGTTGCCGGTGACCGGGTCGTAGTTGGGGTTCGACGGATCGTCGAACTTGGGCGGATCGTTGGCTGGCGTGACACCGATGTTGACGGTGGAGGTGGCGGTGCCGCCCTTGCCGTCACTGACGGTGATGGTGAACGAGTCGGAGCCGTTGTAGTCCTTGGACGGGGTGTAAGTCCAGGTGCCGTCGGCGTTGACGACAACGGTGCCGTGAGCCGGGTTGCTGCCCTTGGCAAAGGTCAGTGCATCACCATCGGCATCCTTGGCCTTGACGGTGCCGGACACAGGGGTGTCTTCAGGCGTGCTGGCCTTGTAGTTGCCGGTGACAGGGTCGTAGTTGGGGTTCGACGGATCGTCGAACTTGGGCGGATCGTTGACCGGGGTGACGCCGATGTTGACGGTGGAGGTGGCGGTGCCGCCCTTGCCGTCGGAAACGGTGATGGTGAACGAGTCCGAGCCGTTGTAGTCCTTGGACGGGGTGTAAGTCCAGGTGCCGTCGGCGTTGACGACAACGGTGCCGTGAGCTGGGTTGCTGCCCTTGGCGAAGGTCAGCGCATCGCCGTCAGCATCCTTGGCCTTGACAGTGCCGGACACAGGGGTGTCCTCAGGCGTGGTGGCCTTGTAGTTGCCGGTGACGGGGTCGTAGTTGGGGTTCGACGGATCGTCGAACTTGGGTGGGGCGTTGACCGGCGTGACGCCGATGTTGACGGTGGAGGTGGCGGTGCCACCCTTGCCGTCACTGACGGTGATGGTGAACGAATCAGAGCCGTTGTAGTCCTTGGACGGGGTGTAAGTCCAGGTGCCGTCGGCGTTGACGACAACGGTGCCGTGAGCTGGATTGCTGCCCTTGGCGAAGGTCAGCGCATCGCCGTCAGCATCCTTGGCCTTGACAGCGCCGGACACAGGGGTGTCCTCAGGCGTGGTGGCCTTGTAGTTGCCGGTGACCGGGTCGTAGTTGGGGTTCGACGGATCGTCGAACTTGGGTGGATCGTTGACCGGTGTGACACCGATGTTGACGGTGGAGGTGGCAGTGCCGCCCTTGCCGTCACTGACAGTGATGGTGAACGAGTCCGAGCCGTTGTAGTCCTTGCTGGGCGTGTAAGTCCAGGTGCCGTCGGCGTTGACGACAACGGTGCCGTGAGCTGGGTTGCTGCCCTTGGCAAAGGTCAGCGCATCACCATCGGCATCCTTGGCCTTGACAGTGCCGGACACAGGGGTGTCCTCAGGCGTGGTGGCCTTGTAGTTGCCGGTGACGGGGTCGTAGTTCGGGTTGCTCGGGTCGTCGAACTTGGGCGGGTCGTTGACCGGGGTGACACCGATGTTGACGGTGGAGGTGGCGGTGCCGCCCTTGCCGTCGGAAACGGTGACGGTGAACGAATCAGAGCCGTTGTAGTCCTTGGACGGGGTGTAAGTCCAGGTGCCGTCGGCGTTGACCACCACGGTGCCGTGAGCTGGGTTGCTGCCCTTGGCAAAGGTCAGCGCATCACCATCGGCATCCTTGGCCTTGACGGTGCCGGAGACAGGAGTGTCTTCCGGCGTGGTCGCCTTGTAGTTGCCGGTGACCGGGTCGTAGTTGGGGTTGCTCGGATCGTCGAACTTGGGCGGGTCGTTGACCGGGGTGACACCGATGTTGACGGTGGAGGTGGCGGTGCCGCCCTTGCCGTCACTGACGGTGACCGTGAAGCTGTCCGAGCCGTTGTAGTCCTTGCTGGGCGTGTACGTCCAGGTGCCATCGGCGTTGACGACGACCGTGCCGTGAGCCGGGTTGCTGCCCTTGGCAAAGGTCAGTGCATCACCATCGGCATCCTTGGCCTTGACGGTGCCGGACACTGGTGTGTCTTCCGGCGTGGTCGCCTTGTAGTTGCCAGTGACCGGGTCGTAGTTGGGATTCGACGGATCGTCGAACTTGGGTGGGGCGTTGACCGGCGTGACGCCGATGTTGACGGTGGAGGTGGCGGTGCCGCCCTTGCCGTCTGAGACGGTGATGGTGAACGAGTCCGAGCCGTTGTAGTCCTTGGACGGGGTGTAAGTCCAGGTGCCGTCGGCGTTGACGACAACGGTGCCGTGAGCTGGATTGCTGCCCTTGGCGAAGGTCAGCGCATCGCCGTCAGCATCCTTGGCCTTGACAGTGCCGGACACCGGGGTGTCCTCAGGCGTGGTCGCCTTGTAGTTGCCGGTAACGGGGTCGTAGTTGGGGTTGCTCGGGTCGTCGAACTTGGGTGGATCGTTGACCGGCGTGACACCGATGTTGACGGTGGAGGTGGCGGTGCCGCCTTTGCCATCACTGACGGTGATGGTGAACGAGTCGGAGCCGTTGTAGTCCTTGGACGGGGTGTAAGTCCAGTTGCCGTTCGCATCGACGGTGACGGTGCCGTGAGCTGGGTTGCTGCCCTTGGCGAAGGTCAGCGCATCGCCGTCAGCATCCTTGGCCTTGACAGTGCCGGACACAGGGGTGTCTTCAGGCGTGGTGGCCTTGTAGTTGCCAGTGACGGGGTCGTAGTTCGGGTTGCTCGGATCGTCGAACTTGGGCGGGTCGTTGACCGGCGTGACGCTGATGTTGACGGTGGAGGTGGCGGTGCCACCCTTGCCGTCACTGACGGTGATGGTGAACGAGTCGGAGCCGTTGTAGTCCTTGCTGGGCGTGTAGGTCCAGTTGCCGTTCGCATCGACGGTGACGGTGCCGTGAGCCGGGTTGCTGCCCTTGGCAAAGGTCAGTGCATCACCATCGGCATCCTTGGCCTTGACAGTGCCGGACACCGGGGTGTCCTCAGGCGTGGTGGCCTTGTAGTTGCCGGTGACGGGGTCGTAGTTCGGGTTGCTCGGGTCGTCGAACTTGGGCGGGTCGTTGACCGGGGTGACACCGATGTTGACGGTGGAGGTGGCGGTGCCGCCCTTGCCGTCGGAAACGGTGATGGTGAACGAGTCCGAGCCGTTGTAGTCCTTGGACGGGGTGTAAGTCCAGGTGCCATCGGCGTTGACGACAACGGTGCCGTGAGCTGGATTGCTGCCCTTGGCGAAGGTCAGCGCATCGCCGTCAGCATCCTTGGCCTTGACGGTGCCGGACACCGGGGTGTCCTCAGGCGTGGTGGCCTTGTAGTTGCCGGTGACGGGGTCGTAGTTCGGGTTGCTCGGGTCGTCGAACTTGGGCGGGTCGTTGACCGGGGTGACACCGATGTTGACGGTGGAGGTGGCGGTGCCACCCTTGCCATCACTGACGGTGATGGTGAACGAGTCCGAGCCGTTGTAGTCCTTGCTGGGCGTGTAAGTCCAGGTGCCGTCGGCGTTGACGACAACGGTGCCGTGAGCTGGGTTGCTGCCCTTGGCGAAGGTCAGCGCATCGCCGTCAGCATCCTTGGCCTTGACAGTGCCGGACACAGGGGTGTCCTCAGGCGTGGTGGCCTTGTAGTTGCCGGTGACCGGGTCGTAGTTGGGGTTCGACGGATCGTCGAACTTGGGCGGATCGTTGGCTGGCGTGACACCGATGTTGACGGTGGAGGTGGCGGTGCCGCCCTTGCCGTCACTGACGGTGATGGTGAACGAGTCGGAGCCGTTGTAGTCCTTGCTGGGCGTGTACGTCCAGGTGCCATCGGCGTTGACGACGACGGCGCCGTTCTTGGGGTCAGAGCCCTTGGCAAAGGTCAGCGCATCGCCATCGGCGTCCTTGGCCTTGACGGTGCCGGACACTGGTGTGTCTTCCGGCGTGGTCGCCTTGTAGTTGCCGGTGACCGGGTCGTAGTTGGGGTTGCTCGGATCGTCGAACTTGGGTGGGTCGTTGGCGGGCGTGACGCCGATGTTGACGGTGGAGGTGGCGGTGCCGCCCTTGCCGTCGGAGACGGTGATGGTGAACGAGTCGGAGCCGTTGTAGTCCTTGCTGGGCGTGTAGGTCCAGTTGCCGTTTGCATCGACGGTGACGGTGCCGTGAGCTGGGTTGGAGCCCTTGGCAAAGGTCAGTGCATCACCATCGGCATCCTTGGCCTTGACGGTGCCGGAGACAGGGGTGTCTTCAGGCGTGGTCGCCTTGTAGTTGCTCGTGACGGGGTCGTAGTTCGGGTTGCTCGGATCGTCGAACTTGGGTGGGTCGTTGGCTGGCGTGACGCCGATGTTGACGGTGGAGGTGGCGGTGCCGCCCTTGCCGTCGCTCACGGTGATGGTGAAGCTGTCGGAGCCGTTGTAGTCCTTGGACGGGGTGTAAGTCCAGGTGCCATCGGCGTTGACCACCACGGTGCCGTGAGCTGGGTTGCTGCCTTTGGCAAAGGTCAGCGCGTCACCATCGGCGTCCTTGGCCCTGACGGTGCCGGAGACCGGCGTGTCTTCAGGCGTGGTGGCCTTGTAGTTGCCGGTGACCGGGTCGTAGTTGGGGTTGCTCGGATCGTCGAACTTGGGCGGGTCGTTGACCGGCGTGACACCGATGTTGACGGTGGAAGTGGCGGTGCCGCCCTTGCCGTCACTGACGGTGACCGTGAAGCTGTCCGAGCCGTTGTAGTCCTTGGACGGGGTGTAAGTCCAAGTGCCATCGGCGTTGACGACGACGGTGCCGTTCTTGGGATCGCTGCCTTTGGCAAAGGTCAGCGCATCACCATCGGCATCCTTGGCCTTGACGGTGCCGGACACCGGGGTGTCTTCAGGCGTGGTTGCCTTGTAGTTGCCAGTGACCGGGTCGTAGTTCGGGTTGCTCGGGTCGTCGAACTTGGGTGGGTCGTTGACTGGGGTGACACCGATGAAAACCGTGGAGGTGGCGGTGCCGCCCTTGCCATCAGAGACGGTCACCGTGAAGAGGTCGGGACCGTTGAAATCCTGGTTGGGCGTGTAGGTCCAGGACCCATCCGCGTTCACCACCACGGTGCCGTTGGCGGGGTCCGAGCCCTTCCCGAAAACCAGTGCGTCGCCATCCGCGTCCGAAGCGCTGACCTGGCCAGACACCGGTGTGTCTTCGTCGGTGATGAATCGGTAGTTGCCTGTGGCGGGGTCGAATCCGCCTTGGCCGCCATCCGCAAAGACGGGCGCCTGGTTGCCGTCGTCGAGCAACGAGGTTGATTGGATCTGGCCTTGCAGGCCGTCGTTGTTCGACGACGCGTTGAACGACTGAGGCGTCACCACCTCGACGATGCGCTCCACGCGCAGGCCTTCGCCCATTGCGGCGCCATCACCGCCGGTCAGGCCCGCCGCCGTGGCGTCTTCTTCTTCACCGCGCTCGATCGCGCCAATCACATCGTCGAGCGACTTGCCGTCAGCGGCATTGGCCGCCGGCTTGGCAGTTCCCTTGGCCTGACCGGACGACTTGTTGTCCCCGAAGGCCAATGTCCACACCTGCGCGTTGGCGTCCGAGCTTTCCGCGATCTGCAAAGAAGCGTCCGCGCTGCCCAGCAGTCGGTCGCCCGGCATCAGCGTGTCACCCACCTGCAGGGCTTCGGCGGTTTCTTGTCCCTGGCGGATGACCTGGGCGCGCCCTTGCAGGCTCGAAACAACGCCGGAAGGGGCTTGGGTGGACAACTTGGCCATGGGAACCTCTCAAAATGTAACTGCGTGATGAGTATCTCTTCCGACCCCTCTCCCAAACCAATCCCGTCGGCGGCTTTGTGTGAACGATTGCTGGCCTGGGCCAGTTTCGTGAGTGCTTAAGCCGGCCAAAGGGCAAGGGTCGGTCCTCAAAGGGCAGGCGCACGCGTGAAAACGCCCGCCCCAAGGGCCAATCGGATATCGGCCTTGGGGCGGGCGTTCTGCAGGAAGGAAGTCACGCCTTCCCAGGCGTGACGGGCGCTTAAGTGAGGGGGTGCCGCAGGGGTGTCAGCGCTCGCGCAACGCGTGGCTTTGCGCACGCAACACCGGCTTGAGCAGGTAGGACATCACCGTCTTCTTGCCCGTGAGCACGTCTACTTCCGCGGTCATGCCCGGCATGATGGGCATCTTCTCGCTGAAGTTGGCCTGCTTGGTGCGCACGCGCACCACGTAGAAGGTGTTCTGTCCGCGCTCGTCGGTCACGGTGTCCGGGCTGATGTTCTCGACCACGGCGTCCAGCCCGCCGTAGATGGCGAAGTCGTAGGCAGTGAACTTCACCGTCGCGGCCTGGCCGGGATGGATGAAGGCGATGTCGCGAGGCTGGATCTTGGCCTCGAGCACCAGCGCGTCGTCCAGTGGCACGATCTCGACGATGTCCTTGCCCGGGCTGACCACGCCACCCACCGTGTTGGCCAGCAGGCGCTGCACGCGACCTCGCACGGGCGACTTCACCTGCGACTTGTCCACCTTGTCGGCCAGGGCCACGGCGCCTTCGTTGATGGCGTTGAGCTTGCCCAGCACGTCCGAGAGCTCCTTGCGTGCCTCGTTCTTGAACGACAGGTCGGTTTCCTGGATCTTGCGTGTGGCCTCCGAGATGGCCGCCTGGATGCGCGCGATTTGTGCGCTGGCCTGCTCCATCTCGCCACGGGCGCGCGTCACGTCGCGCTCCAGTCGAAGCACATCGACCTCCGAGACGGCGCCGGAAGACAGCAGCGGTCGCGTCTTGGTGAGCTCCTGTTGCGACAGCTCCAGGTTGCGTGCGGCCGAATCGCGGCGGGCGCGGGCCTCGGCTTGCTCCTGGTGACGCTGGGCCAGTTGCTGCTCGCTGATGCCCACGAGCGCGCTGAGCTCCGAGCGGCGCGAATCGTAGAGCTGGCGCTCTTCTTCGACGATGCGCACCTCTTCGTTGTCGGCGGTAGAAGGCTCGGGCGGCACGAACGCCTTGCCCTCGGCCAGGGCCTTCAGCCGCGCCAGCTTGACCTTCAGCGCGAAGGCCTGCGCCGCGCTCTCGCGTACGCCCGAGGTGGCACGGGTCTCGTCCACCTTCAGCAGCAGCTGACCTGCCTCGACCACCTGGCCCTCCTTGACCAGGATCTCGGAGACCACGCCACCATCGAAGGACTGGATCACCTGCAGTTGCCTGGAGGGGATGACCTTGGCCTCGCCCTTGGTGACCTCGTCGATCTTGGCGAACGAGGCCCAGACGACGAGCAGCACCGTCACGAGCAGCGCGCCGCGAACGAGCTTCTGTGCGCCGCGCGTGCCCTCGGTGGACATGACCGCATCGGCCTCCTGTTCGAACAGGTCGATGCCGGCGCGCTTGGCCGCATCCGGCGTGACGAGGGGGCCGCTGAGGCGGTCGAGCAGGGGGTTGATGACGGGGGAGAGCTTTTGGCGCACGGCCTCCAGCCCGGTGACGATGCGCTGGCCGATGTGGAGCAGGGCGGTGTTCATGTTGGTGTCCTCCTGCTTCAAGATGCGCGTGTGATGCGGCCCGCAGACAGCGCCTGCATGATCCGGTCACGCGGGCCGTCGGCCACCACCTTGCCCTGGTCGATCACGATCACGCGGTCGACGAAAGCCAGCATCGAGGTGCGGTGCGTCACCAGCACCACCGTCTTGCCCTGGCAGTGCTGCTGCATCTTCTGGGTCACGAACGCTTCGGTCGAGAAGTCCATGGCGCTGGTCGGCTCGTCCAGCAGCAAGATGGGGGTGTTGTGCAAGATCGCCCGCGCGATGCCCACGCTCTGGCGCTGCCCGCCCGACAACAGCTCGCCACGTTCGCCCACCTGCAGGTCAAAGCCTTGAGGGTGGCGCTTGACGAAGTCGCTCAGCCCGGCCGACTCGGTGGCGGCCAGGATGGCCTCGTCGGTGGCGTGCGGCATGCCGAAGGTGATGTTGTCGCGCAGCGAACCGTAGAACAGTGTCACGTCCTGAGCCACGTGGCCCATGTTGCGCCGCAGGTCGGCCGGGTCGAGCTGTCGCATGTCGATGCCGTCGATCAGCACCGCGCCCTTGCTGGGCTGGTACAGGCCGAGGATGAGCTTTTGCAGCGTGGTCTTGCCCGAGCCCACCTTGCCGATCAGCGCGACCTTTTCGCCCGGCTGGATGCGCAGGCTGATGTCGTCGAGCGAGGCTTCGCGGCGCCCCGGGTAGGCGAACGAGACGTGGCGGAATTCGATCTCGCCCTTGAGCTCGGCGCGGTGGATGAAGGTCGTCTCGGCAGGGCGCTCGACCGGCTGCGCCATGATCTGCTCGAGCGACTCCATGGCCGTGCGCGCACCCTGGTATTGCATCAAGAGGCCAACGATCTGGCCTGCGGGGGCCAGCGACCGCCCGGCCAGCATGGTCGATGCGATCAGCCCGCCCATGGTGAGCTGCTTGTCGGAGATCAGGTAGACGCCGATCAGCACGATGCACACCGAGACGAACTGCTGCATCGTCGCCGTGCCGTACATGGCCGCCGACGACAGGCGTCGCATGCGCACGTTGAGCTCGGCCAGGAACTGGTTGGCCCGCTCCCAGCGTTTCTGAATGATGTTCTCGGCGCCTTGCGTCTTGATGGTCTCGATGCCTGTCAGGCTCTCGATGAGCGTGGCGTTGCGCTGCGCCGAAGCCTGGTATGTGGTCTGAGACAGGGCGTGCAGGCGGTGTTGCAGCACGTAGCCCGACAGCACGATCAGCCCGAACACCGTCAGCACAGGCAGCATCAGCCAGGGTGAGATCCAGGCCATCACGATGACGAACAGCAGCGCGAAGGGCAGGTCGATCAGCGCGGTCACCGTGCTCGAAGCGATGAAGTCGCGCACCTGCTCGAAGCCCCGCAGGTTGGAAGCGAACGAGCCCACCGAATGCGGGCGGTTTTCCAGGCGCATGCCGAGCACGCGCTCCATCAGCGTGGCCGAGATCTGCACGTCGATGCGCGCGCTGGCCTCGTCCACAAAATGGCTGCGCAGCAGTCGGATGAACAGGTCGGCGCCCAGCACCAGCGTCACGCCGATGGCCAGCACCCACAGCGTCTCGACCGCGTGGTTGGGCACGACCCGGTCGTAGACGTTCATCGAGAACAGCGGGAAGGCCAGCGCGAACAGGTTGACCAGCAACGCGGCCCACAGCACGTCACGGTAGACGAAGCGCTGCGCCAGCACCGGGCCCCAGAACCAATGGCTCGAGCGGGTCTTGCGGGTGGCCGGGGTGCGCTCGTCAAAGCGGAAGTGCGGTCGCACGAAGGCAACCACGCCGGTGTGGCGTTGATTCAGCTCGCTCAAGGGCAGGCGCACGGCGCCCTGTCCGGTCTCGGGCATCAGCACCCGGGCCTGGCCTTGCTCTGTGCCAAGCAGCACGCAGGCCTGATCGCCTTTGAGCAGCAAGATGGCGGGCAGGGTGGCCTCGTCGATCGAGGCCAGGTCGCAGCGTTGCAGCTTGGTCGCCAGGCCGGCGCGGGCGGCGGCGCGCTCGAGCAGCGACACGGGCAGCGCCTCCTGGTTCAGGGGCAGGCCGGCGCTCAGGGCGGCACGCGAGGCGGGCAGGCCGTGCACGCGGCAGACCTCGATCAGGCAGTCCAGCAGCGGGTCGGCTTTGAGCAGGTCCTCGCGCAAGCGCGTCGGGGCGTCTTGAGCTTCGGTGGCAGGCTGGGTGGGGGGCTGCGCCGGCGTCGCAACGGGGGCTGCGTTGGTGTTCGGCGTGGCGGCCAGCGGGGTGTCCTGGGGCGCGTTCATGCGGTCAAGGCGTCTTTCGTGCAATGGGGCGCTCGCCGCACGAGGGGGCCCCGCACGGCATGCTCAACGGATATCGGCGCAATGCACGTCGAATTGACCCTTTTTTCGATCAGCGAAAAAACGCTCCAGGGTCATCCGCACCGTGCGGAAGGCGAGTTCGTCCCAGGGGATCTCGTGCTGATGGAAGAGTTGCGCTTCCATCGTCTCGGGCCCGGGGTTGAAGTCGGTGTCAAGCAGGCGGGCGCGGTAGAACAGGTGCACCTGCCCGGCGCTGACCACATTGAGCACGCAGTACAGCCCTTGCATCTCGATGCGGGCCCCGGCTTCCTCGTCAGTCTCGCGGGCTGCCCCTTCTTCTGTGGTCTCACCCAGCTCCATGAAACCGGCTGGCAGCGTCCAGAAGCCCTTGCGAGGTTCGATGTTGCGTTTGCACAGCAGCACCTGTTCACCCCAGACGGGCAGGGTGCCAACCACGTTCAGTGGGTTGACGTAGTGGATGTGCTGGCACGCCGGGCAGACCGCGCGCTCGCGGTTGTCATCGGTGGGCACCTTGTGCTCCACCGGGGTGCCACAGACCTGACAGTGCTCGATTCGGCGTGAAAACAGCATGGCTTGCAGTGTAGGGCATGCGCACGGCCCACCCTGGGTAAAAAGGGCCGGCGGCTTCAACGCGGCACTCAGCCTTGGCGACAGTTGCGAGCGCTCACCCAGGGGGCAAAGGCTTCGAGCACCTGCAAAGGCTGGCCGTGGTGGTGAAACAGCGAATGGCGAGCCCATCGTGGGGGCGGCGAGGGCTGGCTGGCGGGGGGCTGGCCCTTGCTCAGCGCAGCCCATTGCCTGGCCATGTGGGCGCCCGCGGGGGCATGAGCTCGCAGCCGCAAGGCCCGCAAAGGCCCCCGACACACGGCCCGGTGACTGAAGAGCAGCTCCGCCAAAGGTCGCGTGCCCAGCCCCCGGATGGCCTGCCAAGGCCCCTTGACCGCGCGCACCGGCACGCTGCTGCGCGCCCACACCGCCGGACATTCATCGATGTGTAGCACCACCTCGCGCACGTGACCCACGCAGCAGCCCAGGGCCCGGCGTTCCTGAGGCCACAAGCGACGCCGACCCTGCGCCAGCACTTCCACCCGCACGGTGCCGTGAAGGCGCAGCCTGGCCGTCAGCGAGCCCGGAGCCGACAGCCACTGCCGCATCCGAGGCGACACAGGCCCAGGCCCGACGCGGCGGGCGTCCTGGCGACTGCGGGAGATGCGGACCCGTGCGGGCGACGGGGCCAGGTGGGCTTGAGGGCGCGTTAGCATGCGGGCGGGATCATAGCCAAGCTGCACGAAGTGACCGAACCAAGCCCCATCCCTGCCAGCTCGAACGCGGCCCGACTCGCCGATCCGTCGGCCCTGCCCGAGGGCTGGATGGCGGTGCCCATGGGCCCCGGAGTCTCGGCCTTGATGACGGCACGCACGGGGGGCGTCAGCCCGGATCCCTGGGCGTCTTGCAACCTGGGGGACCACGTTGGAGACGACCCCGCTCGCGTGCACGCCAACCGCGAGGTGCTGGCGAGGTGCTTGCCGGCCCGTCCGGTCTTCCTGTCGCAGGTGCATGGTGAAACAGTGGTGCGCCTGCGGTCCGATTCTGCGGTGGGTGCAGCCAGCCCTATCCAGGCTGACGGCGCCTTGAGCACCGAGCCAGGCGTGGCTTGCGTGGTGATGGTGGCCGATTGCCTGCCCATCCTCCTGGCCGCGCCCGAGGGCCGAGGTGTGGCGGCCCTGCACGCCGGGTGGCGGGGTTTGGCAGGCAATGGTCCGGCTTGCCCAACGGGGCGGGGCATTGCTCACACAGGCGTGCTGGCCCTGTGCGAAGCCACGGGCGCCGACCCGGCAGACCTGCGCGCCTGGCTGGGGCCTTGCATCGGGCCGCAGGCCTTTGAGGTGGGTCCCGATGTGCTCGTCGGCTTCGGCGTGACTCCGGTGGAGGGCGTCGCGGCGCCTCGCTTCAGGCCTTGCGCCGACAGACCAGGCAAGTGGTGGGCCGACTTGCCTGGTCTGGCCCGCGATCGCCTGCAGGCGCTGGGCCTTCGCCACATCGATGGTGGCGATGCCTGCACGGTCTCAGCGCCCGGGCGGTTCTTCTCGCACCGGCGCGACGGGATCAGTGGTCGGCAGGCTGCCGCCATTTGTCTGCGCCCCGTCTGAGCCGGTGGCATCGGCCAGCTGCGGCTGGGCCCGGGCTTCGAGCTCGGCGCGTTCTGCCTGGCGGATGGCCTTGCGGCGAGCCGGCGCCCCCATCAGGTACAGCACCAGTGCCAGCGGGCCCACGCCATAGAGCAGGAACGTGAAGATGGCGCCCAGCACCGTGCCCTGCGGGTTGGTCGCCTCGGCCAGGGCCATCATCAAGGTCACGTACATCCAGGCGATCGCAACGATCCACATTTTCAAGTCCCGAGTCAGGGCTTCGTCTGGCGCATGCCAGGGTCTTCGCCCACACCGCGGACGCGCAGGGCATGTTGGAATGATGCCAAAGACGGCCGCAAGCCCCTTCACATTCGTTGCCCAAGGTTCAGAATACGGAAACAAACGCGGTTCATGATTCCGGACGAATCCGGAGAGAGCCCGGAAACAGGAGACATATGGCTGTCGCTCAGAGGTCTCGCGCCAAGCGCGAGTTGCTTGCATCCGTGGCCCCGTCCGACGCTGCGTCGATGGGCTCCGCCAAGGCTCCTGCCAAGGCCAACGTCAAAGCCAAAGCCGCCTCCGCTGCCTCCGTCGAGGACCTGAAGGTCAGCCCATCGTCCGCCAAGCCTGCGCGCAAGGGCGCCACCCAGGGCGCAGCCGCCAAACCCAAGGCCGCCAAACGGGCGGCCCGGGTTTCGCCGGCCGAGTCGGGTGCGAGTCGGCCTGCCAGCGCTGCGGCGGGCGCATCGGCCTCATCGACCGAGGCTCCGTTTGCGCGGGCAACGGCCTCGGGTCAAGCTGGTGACCCGTTCTCCACCGCGACCCAGGCCTGGTCCCAGCTGCTGGCTGGCAAGCCGGCCTTGCCAGGGTTTGATTTGGCGAAGCTTGGCGAGGTGGCTGGTGTGGCTGAGTTGGCGCAAGCCTGGCGCCCCTGGTTGGGGGCGGCTGCCAATGCTCAAAGCCTGGGCACCTCCGATTTCACCAAGGGACTGGAGCCGGTGGGTCAAGCCGTTGGCGCCATGGGTCAGAGCCTGGGCGCCACCTTGCAATCGCTGGCCGGCCTGAACATCCCGGCCGAGCAACTGCAATCGATCCAGCAGGATTACCTGCGGCAGGCCGGCGAGCTTTGGAACCAGGCCCTGCAGCAGCCTGATGCGGTCAAGGTGAGCGACAAGCGCTTTGCTTCGCCCGAATGGAGCCAGTCGCCAGGCAGCGCCTTCATGGCCTCGATGTACTTGCTCAATGCGCGCACTTTGCAGCGCCTGGCCGACAACCTCACCGGCGACGACAAGGCCCGCCAGCGTGTGCGCTTCGCTGTTCAGCAATGGGCCGATGCAGCCTCGCCAGCCAACTTCCTGGCGTTCAACCCGGAGGCGCTGAGCAAAGCCGTCAGCACCAAGGGTGAGAGCCTGACCCAGGGCCTGAGCCACCTGCTCAACGACATCCGCCAAGGGCACATGTCGCAGACGGACGAGAGCGTGTTCGAAGTGGGTGTGAACGTGGCCACCACCCAGGGTTCGGTGGTCTTCGAGAACGCTTACTTCCAGCTCATCGAGTACAAGCCACTGACGCCGCAGGTGCACGAGGTGCCGTTCCTGTTCGTGCCGCCTTGCATCAACAAGTACTACATCCTGGACTTGCAGCCTGACAACTCCCTGGTGCGCTACCTGCTTTCGCAGGGCCACCGGGTGTTCATGGTCAGCTGGGTCAATGCCGATGACAGCCTGGCCAAAGCCACCTGGGACGATTACGTCGAGCATGGCGTCACGCGCGCCATCGACGTCACCCGGGAAGTCACCGGTGCCGATCAGATCAACGCCCTGGGCTTTTGCGTGGGCGGGACCTTGCTGGCGACGGCGCTGGCGACGTTGGCCGCGCAAGGCCGCAAGCCCGTTCGCAGCCTGACCCTGCTGACCGCCTTCCTGGATTTCGTCAACACGGGCACGATGGATGTCTTCGTGGACGAGGCCATGGTGCGCATGCGCGAGATGACGATGGGCGCCGACAGCCCGATGGGCGGAGGCCTGCTGCGAGGCAATGAGCTCGCGGCCACCTTCTCCTTCCTGCGTGCCAACGACCTGGTCTGGAACTACGTCATTGGCAACTACCTCAAAGGTGAGCTGCCGCCGGCTTTCGACCTGCTGTACTGGAACAGCGACAGCACCAACCTGCCGGGCCCCATGTACACCTGGTACCTGCGCAACACCTACCTGGAAAACAAGCTGTGCAAGCCGGGTGCGGTCAAGGTCTGCGGTGTGCCGCTGGACATGCGCCGCCTGGACATGCCGACTTTCATCTACGGTTCGCGCGAAGACCACATCGTGCCTTGGGACAGCGCCTATGCCTCATCCCAAGTGGTCAGTGGCCCGAAGACCTTCGTGCTTGGCGCGTCTGGTCACATCGCTGGCGTGATCAACCCGCCCGAGAAGAAAAAGCGCAGCCATTGGGTCAGCTCGGCACGGACCTTGCCTGCCACAGCCCAGGCCTGGATGGAGACCGCCACCGAGCAGCCTGGCAGTTGGTGGCCGGTGTGGTCGGGCTGGCTTGCTGAACAAGCGGGCAAGATGGTGCCCGCGCCCAAGCAGCCTGGCAGCCGGCAGCACCCTGTCATCGAGGCCGCGCCCGGTCGTTACGTCAAACGCAAGGCCTGATCCCCGGGGTCGCCACGAGCGGCCCTGGTCACGTCAACCGAAGTCACAAGGAACTCACCATGACCGACATCGTGATCGTTGCCGCGGCCCGCACCGCAGTGGGCAAGTTCGGCGGCGCGCTCGCCAAAACCCCGGCGGCCGAACTGGGCGCCACCGTCATCCGTGATCTGCTGCGTCGATCCGGTCTGCCCGGCGACCAGGTCAGCGAGGTCATCATGGGCCAGGTGCTGCAAGCCGGTTGTGGCCAGAACCCGGCCCGTCAGGCCATCATCAAGGCCGGCCTGCCCCATGCCGTGCCAGGCATGACCATCAACAAGGTTTGCGGCTCGGGCCTGAAGGCCGTGATGCTGGCCGCCCAGGCCATCCGCGATGGCGATGCCGACGTCGTGATCGCCGGCGGCCAGGAGAACATGAGCCTGTCGCCGCACGTGGTGCCCAACTCGCGCGAAGGTCAGCGCATGGGCAACTGGAGCATGGTCGACACCATGGTCAACGACGGTCTTTGGGACGTCTACAACCAGTACCACATGGGCATCACGGCCGAGAACGTGGCCAAGCAGTACGGCATCAGCCGTGAGGCGCAGGATGCGCTGGCGCTGGCCTCGCAGCAAAAAGCCGCGGCTGCGCAGGATGCAGGCCGATTCAAGGACGAGATCGTGCCGGTGTTGATTCCCCAGAAAAAGGGCGATCCGCTTAGCATCGATGCCGATGAATACATCAATCGCAAGACCAGTGCCGAAGCCTTGGCTGGCCTGCGTCCGGCCTTCGACAAGGCGGGCAGCGTGACCGCCGGCAATGCCTCCGGCATCAACGACGGCGCGGCTGCCGTGATGGTGATGAGCGCCAAGCGTGCCGAGCAGTTGGGCCTGAAGGTGCTGGGCCGCATCGCCTCGTACGCCAGTGCGGGGCTGGACCCGGCCATCATGGGCATGGGCCCGGTGCCTGCGGCGCGTCGCGCACTGGAGCGCGCTGGCTGGAAAGCCGCCGACCTCGACCTGTTGGAAATCAACGAAGCCTTTGCCGCCCAGGCCTGTGCCGTGCACCAGGAAATGGGTTGGGACACGAGCAAGGTCAACGTCAATGGCGGTGCCATCGCCATTGGTCACCCGATCGGCGCGTCGGGTTGCCGCATCCTGGTGACCCTGCTGCACGAGATGGCGCGCCGAGACGCGAAGAAAGGCATTGCCTCTCTTTGCATCGGCGGCGGCATGGGCGTGGCGCTCACCATCGAGCGTTGATCCGCGCTCTTCGCGCGCAGCATCCGAATCGCTTTCATCGCGCTTGCCTGCATCCAATGCGCGATCCCTTCACAGTTCACAGCCCACAGAGGAGCATCACATGAGTCAGAAAGTAGCCTACGTCACCGGCGGCATGGGTGGCATTGGCACCGCCATTTGCCAGCGCCTGCACAAAGACGGTTTCAAGGTCATCGCCGGCTGCGGCCCGAGCCGTGACCACGCCAAGTGGCTGGAAGAGCAAAAGGCCCTGGGCTACACCTTCTACGCCTCGGTGGGCAATGTGTCCGACTGGGACTCGACCGTTGCAGCTTTCCAGAAGACCAAGGCCGAACACGGCCCCATCGACGTGCTGGTCAACAACGCGGGCATCACCAAGGACGGCATGTTCCGCAAGATGACCAAGGGCGATTGGGACGTGGTCATCGACACCAACCTCAACAGCCTGTTCAACGTGACCAAGCAGGTCATCGACGACATGGTGGACCGTGGTTGGGGCCGCATCGTCAACATCAGCTCGGTCAACGGCGAGAAGGGTCAGTTCGGTCAGACCAACTACTCGGCCGCCAAGGCGGGCATGCACGGCTTCACCATGGCCTTGGCCCAGGAAGTGGCCAACAAGGGTGTGACGGTGAACACCGTGTCGCCGGGCTACATCGGCACCGAGATGGTTCGCTCGATCCGTCCGGACGTGCTGGACAAGATTGTGGCCACCATCCCGGTCAAGCGCCTGGGCACGCCGGAGGAAATCGCCTCGATGGTGTCTTGGGTGTCGAGCGACGAGGCCGGTTTTGCCACCGGTGCCGACTTCTCGGTCAACGGTGGCCTGCACATGGGCTGATGCCAGGCCAATGGCTGTTCACCAATGGGCTTTGGGGCTCGGAGGTGAAAATTCGAAACCCCGCGTGCCGCCAGTCGGCCGCGGGGTTTTGTTTTGGTTGTTTTCAGGCGGCCCTGGGTGGATGCGCTTGGTTGTTTGAGTTGGCGAGTGGTTGGTTGGGGTTGGGCTCACGTTGAGCAACGGTCAAGGGGTGAGGGGGCCTGCTCCGGGACCACGCTCGCGGTGGTGCCCCGCGCAGGGCCGGATCACACCCCCCCCATCCACCGAGCCACGCACCCGCCAACGCATGAATCCACCCTGATCCAAATGCCCCCTCGTTCACGCTCCAAAGCCCGAGCTCACGATGCCCTTGGCAAGAGCTTCGACTGAAACGACCACAGCGCCCAGAGCGTTGATCGCTCGGAAGAAGTCAGGGCGACTCAGGCCAGTGCTTCTTGCTCCAGCACAAGGCGGTCCAGCGCTGCGCACACTTCGGCAAACTTGCCTGCGATCACGGTACGACGGGCGTCGTGCGGATCGACCGAGATGCGCACAGCCCGGGCTTGCTGACCCGCTGGACCGCTCCCAAAGGGCGCCTGTGCTGCACGGGGGAAATCAATGACACGGCTCAGGTTGCCGCGCGGCGGCGTGCCCCAAGGCGTGAGTGGGCGAGGGCGCACCGGCTGCTGACTGGCTGGCCGTTGCGCCGAGCCTGGCTCGGAGGCGCCTGCCGCTGCCAGGGCGCTGGTGTTGTGACGGACTGCGAGGGCGCGTGCGAGGTGGTGAATCATGGTGAACTCCGAAAGCTGTGAAGTTCGGCAGGATTCGATTGCTCAAGCCTCCGCGGGAATCGCGCCAGTTGCCCGGCACCAATGCCCGCCACCCGCGGTGGCCACCTTGCCCCTTGGTTGAATCTGCACGATCAACTGCTGGGGCGCCAAAAAACACGTCGATTCAGTTGTGATGCCTTGTCAGGTCAGTTCAAGGGCTGGTTGCGGATCAGCCCGACGGCCAAACCTTCAAGCTCGAAGTCGTCCTGCTCGGGCGATACGAGGATGGGCTCGAAATCGGGGTTCTCGGGCAGGAGCTGAATGCCCTGCGGTGTGCGCAAAAAACGCTTGACGGTGACCTCGTCGCCAATTCGGGCGACCACGATCTGACCATTGCGGGCTTCACGTGCCTGGGCCACGGCCAGCAGGTCGCCGTCGAGGATGCCGATGTCCTTCATGCTCATGCCGCGCACCCGCAGCAGGTAGTCGGGCTTGCGGGAGAACAAACCGGGCTCGACCGCATAGGTTTGCTCGACGTGCTCCTGCGCGAGGATGGGGCTGCCAGCGGCCACGCGACCGACCAGGGGCAGAACCAGTTGCTCCAGGCCTGGCAATGGCAGGTTGAATGGCAGGACAGACTTGCCGGATCTGCTGGACTCTTCGCGGCGGCTTTCATTGACGGTGCGCAGCGTGCCGGCCTTGAGACGGATGCCGCGCGAGGTGCCGCCGACGAGTTCGATCACGCCTTTGCGGGCCAGTGCCTGCAGGTGCTCTTCCGCAGCGTTGGCCGAGCGGAAACCCAGCTCCGATGCGATCTCCGCCCGGGTGGGCGGCGCACCGGTGCGCGCGATGCTGCGCTGGATCAACTCGAAGATCTGCTGCTGGCGCGGGGTGAGTTTGGGTTTATCGTCGGCCATCTGGTTGGAGCTGCCATGCAGGCAGCGCGATGAAGCGAATGACTGTCATTTTATACAGGGCTGTTTGTTTGTCCAGTGTTTTGTTGGGCGCGCCGTGCCTGGCGTCGCCTCGGCGCAACCTCGGCACGCGCGAGCAAGGCAAGGAGGCCGCATGCCCAATGTGCTGATCCTGGGCACCGGCGGCACCATCGCTGGCACGGCGTCCGATCCGAATCGCAGCTGGGCCTACCGCGCTGCGCAACTGAGCGTGGCGAAATTGGTCAGCGCCGTGCCGGATCTGGCTGGCATCCCTTTGGTCACGCTGCAAGTCGCTCAGGTCGACAGCAAGGACATGGGCTGGGCCACCTGGCAGGCCCTGGGACGAGCGCTCGAGGACGCGATGCGCGATGACACCGTCTCGGCCATCGTCATCACCCACGGCACCGACACGCTGGAAGAGACCGCCTGCCTGCTGCATGCCTTGCACGATGGCCGCAAGCCCATCGTGCTGACCGCGGCCATGCGACCGGCCACCGCGCCCGATGCCGACGGCCCGGCCAACCTCACGCAGGCCGTGCGCCTGGCACAGGCTGCTGCGCAGCGTGGCGAGGGCGGGGTGGCCGTGGCGGTGGCCGGCCGGACCTGGTCGGCGCGTGATGTGCGCAAGGCCCACAGTCACGCCATCGATGCCTTCGACGGAGGTGGTGCCGAGGTGCTGGACGAGCGTGCGCCGTGGCCGCAACCGGAGGCGCGTGGCTGGCGATGGTTGCAGTTTGCTCAGCCGCCGAGGGTGGAGGTCGTCACCAGCCACGCCGATGCCGACGGCTGGCTGGTCGATGCCGCGCTGGCGCATGCCCAGTCATCAGGGCAAAAGCTTGATGGCGTGGTCGTGGCCTGCACGGGCCACGGCACGGTGCATGAAGAGCTGGAAGCGGCCCTGCAGCGCGCCCGCGATGCAGGCGTGGCCGTGTGGCGAAGCAGTCGCGTGGCCCGTGGCGGGGTGCAGCCGCGCGAGGGCGACACTTGGCCCGCTGCGGGCAACTGGACGCCCGCACAGGCCCGCGTGCGCTTGCTGCTGGAGCTGCTCAGCGCCCGCCGGTGACGTCGAGGATGGCGCCTGCCGTGTAGCTGGCGGCGTCGGACAGCAACCAGGCAATGGCCTCACCGACTTCTTCGGCTTGGGCAGCACGCCCCATGGGCAACTGCGGCGCCATGCGGCTGGCACGATCGGGCTCGCCACCTGTGGCATGGATGCCGGTGTCGGTGATGCCTGGGCGCACGGCCACCACGCGCACCCCTTCGCCGGCCACTTCTTTTGACAGCCCGCCGGTGAACACGTCGATGGCGCCCTTGCTGGCCGCGTAGTCCACGTACAAGGCGGGCGAACCGGTGCGCACCGCGCTGCTGGAGACGTTGACGATGACGCCACCTTGTCCGCCATGCCGTCGTGACATGCGCTTGACGGCCTCGCGTGCGCAGAGCATGGGCCCGAGCACATTGACCGCCAGCATGCGCTGCAGGCGCTCTGCGCTCATCTCGTCGAGCCGCGCCGTTTGATCGACGATGCCGGCGTTGTTGACCAGGCCTGTCAGCCGGGGCAGAGAGGCATCCAGTCGGGCGAACAAGGCCAGCACCTCCTCCTCGTTGGCCAGGTCGGCCTGGGCGATGATGGCTTGCGGCGCCCCCAGGCGCAGGCAGTCATCGGCGACGGCCTGCGCCAGGTCGGCGCGGTGAGCGAAGTGAATGAGCAGGGCGTGGCCGCGTTGAGCGAGCAGCCGGGCGGTGGCCGCGCCGATGCCCTGGCTGGCGCCGGTGACGAGGGTGACGGGGTGCATGCCCTCACTTTACTTCGCTTAACCTGCGAGACTGAGAGCCACAACACAGCCCTGCGAAACTCAAGGCATGACAACCGCAAACAAGAAGTCCTGGTGGGCCGGCTGGCGCCTGTTCGCCATCCTGGGGGTGCTCGCGCTGGCGGGCTGGGGGGTGTACGCCAAGTTCATCAAGAAGGCCCCGGCGCCCGAAGTCATCACGGCCGAAGTCGAGCGCACCAACCTCGAGGACACGGTGCTGGCATCGGGCACGATCAAGTCCGAGCGCGATGTCAACGTGGGTGCCCAGGTCTCGGGCCAGATCAAGCGCTTGCACGTTGCCTTGGGCGACCAGGTCAAGCAGGGCCAGTTGCTGGCCGAAATCGATTCCACCACCCAGAACAACACCCTGCGCAACGCCGAAGCCCAGGTGGCCTTGCTGCAGGCTCAACTGCAAGCCAAGGAAGCCTTGTACAGGCAGGCCGAGATCACGTTCAAACGTCAACAAGGCCTGTTCAAGCTCGATGCGGCCTCGAAGGCAGAACTCGATGGCGCCGAGGCCACGCTGGCCACCACCCGGGCCGACATCAACGCCTTGCAGGCCCAGATCAGGCAGGCCAACATTTCGGTGGACACGGCACGTGTGAACCTGGGCTACACGCGCATCCTCGCGCCCATCGACGGCGTGGTCACGGGCGTGATCGCCGAAGAGGGGCGCACCGTGAACGCCGTGCAGTCGGCGCCGACCATCATCAAGCTCTCGCGCCTGGACCGCGTGCTGATCAAGGCGCAGATCTCCGAAGCCGACGTCGTGCGGGTGCAGCCGGGCCTGCCGGTGTACTTCACCATCCTGGGCGAGCCCCAAAAGCGCTACGAGGCCAGGCTGCGCACCATCGAGCCATCGCCTGAATCGGAGCAGGTTGACACCAGCACCAAGACGACCACGAGCACCTCGTCGTCGACCACGTCGGCTGTTTACTACAACGGCTTGTTCGAGGTGCCCAACCCCGATGGCAAGCTGCGTGTGGCCATGACGGCGCAGGTCTTCATCGTGCTGGCCAAGGCCGATGACGTGCTGGCGATACCCGCCTCGGCGCTGGGCAAGCGCAACCGCAAGGACGACACGTACGCGGTGCGGGTGCTCGAAGGCGAGCCGGGCGGCGCACAGCGCGTGGTCGATCGCCAGGTCAAGGTGGGTCTGAACAACCGCGTGCAGGCGCAGGTGCTGTCGGGCCTGAAAGAAGGCGAGCGCGTGGTCGTGGGCGAGGCCTCGGCCGGTGGTGGCTCGGGCGGCTCGCGCCGTCCGCCGGGCATGTTCTGATGAAGAGCGAGATCGATCAGATCCAGGCCGGGCGGGGCGCGCAAGGTGCGCCCAAGCAGCCAGGTGCCGATGCCCCATTGCTCGAGGTGCGTGACCTCTGGCGCGAGTTCCCCTCGGGCGATGGCACGGTGGCCGTGCTCAAGGGCATCGACCTGGGCATCCATGCCGGTGAGATGGTGGCCATCATGGGCGCGTCCGGTTCGGGCAAGTCCACGCTGATGAACATCCTGGGTTGCCTGGACCGGCCTTCGCGCGGCAGCTACCGCGTGGCCGGTCAGCCCACGGCGGACATGGCGCCCGATGACCTTGCCCGATTGAGGCGCGAGCACTTCGGTTTCATCTTCCAGCGCTATCACCTCATGGGTGACCTGACCGCGCTGGGCAACGCCGAGATCCCGGCCATTTATGCGGGGCACAGCCCGGCGCGACGCCATGAGCGCGCGCTGGCCTTGCTCAAGCGCCTGGGCTTGCAAGACCGCGCCGGGCACCGACCGGGCCAGCTCTCGGGCGGTCAGCAGCAGCGTGTGTCGATCGCGCGGGCGCTGATGAACGGCGGCGATGTCATCCTGGCTGACGAGCCCACCGGCGCGCTTGACAGCGTCAGTGGTGAAGAGGTCATGCGCATCCTCAAGGAGCTGCACGCCGACGGCCACACGGTCATCATCGTGACCCACGATGCCAAGGTGGCGGCGCACGCGCAGCGCATCATCGAGGTGGCCGATGGTCGCATCATCGCCGACCGCCGAACCGACGGTGTCGAGCAGGTTGGGCACCGGGCTGCGCGCCCTGCCGTGCAGCCCGACGCGTCCTGGTCGGCGGTGTGGGGGCGTTTCACCGAGGCCTTCACCATGGCCTTGCGCGCCATGGCCGGGCACCGCCTGCGCACGCTGCTGACCATGCTCGGCATCATCATCGGCATTGCCTCCGTGGTCTCGATGGTGGCCTTGGGCGAAGGCTCGCGTCAGCGGGTGCTCAAGGACATCGCCGCGATGGGCACCAACACCATCGACATCTACCCCGGCAAGAACTTCGGGGACCGGCAGGCGGGGCGCATCCGCACGCTGGTGCCGGGCGATGCCAACGCGCTGGCGCAATTGAATTACGTCGACAGCGTCACACCCGGTGTGAGCACCAGCGTGACCTTGCGCCGCGGCAACGTGGAGGCCACGGCCAATGTCACGGGCGTGGGCGACCAGTTCTTCCGCGTCAAGGGCTACGACATCGCGCAAGGCCAGGCCTTCGACGACGAGAGCGTGCGCCGCCAGACGCAAGAATCCGTGATCGATCCGAACACCCAGGCCGCGCTGTTCCCCAATGGCGAGAACCCGGTGGGGCAGGTGATCTTCCTGGGCAGCGTGCCGGTGCGGGTCATCGGCGTGACCGCGCCGTCCGAGAGCGGCTTCAACATGTCGGACAACCTCAATGTGTGGGTGCCCTACACGACGGCGATGCGGCGCCTGATGGGCCAGAACCACCTGCGCAGCATCACCGTGCGCATCAGCGACAGCGCCAACCCGTCGGCGGCCGAGCAGGGCATCACCAAGCTGATGACGCAGCGCCATGGCTCGAAGGATTTCTTCGTGCGCAACAGCGACAGCATCCGCCAGACCATCGAGAGCACGACGCAGACGCTGACGCTGCTGATCTCGTCGATCGCGGTGATCTCGCTGATCGTGGGCGGCATCGGCGTGATGAACATCATGCTGGTGTCGGTCACCGAGCGGACGCAGGAGATCGGTGTGCGCATGGCCGTGGGCGCCAGGCAGTCGGACATCCTGCGCCAGTTCCTCATCGAGGCGGTGCTGGTGTGTTTGCTCGGCGGTGGGCTGGGCATCGCGCTGGCGTTGAGCCTGGGCGTGATCTTCGATCAGTTCAACACGGGCTTCAGCATGATCTATTCGACCGCCTCGATCGTGACGGCCTTTGGTGTGTCATCGCTGATCGGCGTGGTGTTTGGTTTCCTGCCGGCCCGCCGTGCGGCCCAGCTCGACCCGGTGGATGCGCTGAGCCGGCAGTGAGGCCCGGGCCCAGCGAGCAATGAAGAACATGTCCATGAACGAACACGACTTGAACCGGCGCAGGCCGGTGGCTTCGGCCTGCCTGTGCGCGCTGATGCTGGCGAGCGCCAGCGCCCTGCTTGCCGGGTGTGTCACGACGCCTTATGAGCAGCCGGCGCTGACCGTGCCGGCGAGCTACGTGTCGGCCAATGCCGACGCGGGTGGCGCGACCGATGTGAAGTCCTTGGCTGAGGCCGCGCAAGCCGGCGAGGCCGCGCAAGGACTGTCCCCCTGGTGGCTGGCGTTCGATGACCCGGCGCTGCACCAATTGATCCGCGACGCCCTGGCGCGCAACAACGACCTGGCGCAAGCCGCCTTGAAGGTGCGCCGCGCCCAACTCCTGGCCGGCCAGGCCGCCAGCGACCAGTTGCCCACGGTGACGCTGCAGGGCAGCTCCACCGCGTCGCGCCCACTTGATGGCGGTGACACGACGCGCCTGAACAGCGCCTCGCTCGGCCTGAGCTGGGAGGCCGATCTGTGGGGGCGCGTGGCCGCCCTGCGCAGCGCCGCCGACTGGGAGGCCCAGGCCACCGAGGAAGACCGCTTGGCCGCAGCCTTGGCCCTGGTGGGCACGACGGCGCGCCTGCATTGGCAGGTGGGCTACCTGAATCAGCGCGTCGAGGCCAGCCAGCAGAGCATCGAGTACGCGCGGCGCACGCTGGAGCTGGTGCAGGCCCAGAAGGGGCAGGGCGCCGTCTCGGGCCTGGAGGTGGCGCAGGCCACGCAATCGCTGGCCGCACAAGAGGCCGCGCACACCCAGTTCCTGCTGCAACGCACGCAGGCTCGCAACGCCCTGGCGATCTTGTTCGACGGCCCGCCTGGCGTGGCACTGGATGAGGCGAGCCGACTGCCGGACGGTGCGCTGCCCGCGGTGCCTGCGGGCGCTCCGGCCGAGCTTTTGAGCCGCCGCCCCGACCTGCGCGCCGCCGAGCTGCGCCTGCGCAAGACCCTGGCCCAGGTGGACGCCACGCGCGCTGCCGCCTACCCCAAGCTCACGCTGACCGGCAGCGTGGGCGGCAGCTCGAGCGAGCTCGGCCGAGTGCTGGCCGACCCGGTGGGCACGCTGGGGGCAGGCCTGCTGCTGCCCTTCGTGCAGTGGCGCGACGTGCAGCGCAACGTCGACATCTCGAAAACCGACCACGAGCTGGCCATCCGGGGTTTTCGCCAGAGCTGGTACACGGCCTTGTCAGAGGTGGACAACGCACTGGCCTCGCGCCTGCGCTACGAGCAGCAGGGCGAGCGACTGCAGACCGCCGTCACCGCCGCGCGCGACAGCGAACGCCTCTCCGAGGCCCGCTACCGCGCCGGTGCCGTGCCCCTGAAAACCTGGCTGGACGCCCAGGAAACCCGCCGCCAGGCCGAAAACAACCTGGCGCTCAACCGCTTCAACCGGCTGGACGCGCTCATCACGCTCTACCAGTCGGCTGGCGGTGGGCTGGGCGACGCTGCCATGGTGGCGCCGACCGCCACTTCGGTCACGTCCGCATCGTCCGAACGGATCACCCCGAGGTAACCCCGCTTGTGCATGCTGCACCACAGCACGCTATGCTTTGCGCATGATCACCGTTCATCACCTCGAAACCTCTCGGTCACAGAGGATCCTGTGGCTGCTGGAAGAGCTCGGCCAACCTTACGAGCTCAAGGTCTACAAACGCCACCCTGTCACCAAGCTGGCGCCGCCAGAGCTCAAGCAGGTTCACCCGCTGGGCAAGTCACCCGTCATCACCGACCGGGGTGAGGTCATCGCGGAGTCTGGCGCCATCCTGGAGTACCTGGTCGAGCAATACGGCCGCCAGGCCCCGGGTGATGCGGCGCGCCTGGTGCCCGCTGTGGGCACGCCGGAGCACCGCCAGGTGCGTTTCTGGATGCACTTTGCGGAAGGCTCGTTGATGAACTGGCTGGTCATGAAGCTGGTCTTCATGACGATCCCGACGCAGCCCATGCCCTTTTTTGTCAAGCCGATCGCGCGGGAGCTGTGCAAGCGCGTGCAAAAGCAGTTGATCGACCCGAACGTGAACACCTCGCTGGCCTTCATCGAAGACCACCTGGGGCGTCACACCTGGTTTGCCGGCGATCAGATCAGCCTGGCCGACTTCCAGATGAGTTTTGCGGTCTCGGCCTTGCTGTCGCGCTCGGATGCGGCGGCCGCGCACCCCAACTTGCTGGCCTATGCCAAGCGCATGGAAGGGCGTCCTGCCTACCAGCGGGCGCTGGCCAAGGGCGGGCCGGTGGTGATGGGTTGATTCGGGGCTGCCCCTGAAACGGGGTGATTTGATCTGGATTGAACCAAGATGCGAATCAATCGCATTAAGATTCGTAAAGTTCAATCGCACATCAAAAAGCCTCCCATGAACCCTTCACGCACCCTGCGCGCCTCGGCCCTGGCCCTGGCTGTCCTCGGCACCCATGCGCACGCCGATGAAAACCTTTTTGGCTACGCCCGTGGCAGCGAGACCCTGCCCCAGGGATCGTTCGAGCTCTACCAGTTCGTCACCCACCGCAGCGACAAGGGCGAAGGCACCTACCGCGCCACCGACTACCGACCGAGCTGGAGTACGGCGTGACCAACCGCCTGACGGTGTCGGGCGCGGTCAAGCTGATGTCACTGTCGACCAGCGGCTTGCTGATCAACGGCTACTTGCCAAGCGACAAGTCTTTTGACCTGAAGCCGGCCGGCTTCTCTCTGGAAGCCAAGTACAACTTCCTGAGTCCAGCCAAGGACGACATTGGTCTGTCGGGTACGTTCGAGTACACCCGCAACACGGTGGACCCCCATTCCGGCCAGAAGAAGAAAGCCAACAAATTCGAGCTGGGGGCGCAGCTGCAGAAGTACTTTGCCGAGGGCCAGGTCGTCTGGGTGACGAACGCTGCGCTGGAAGCCACTTACGCCAAGCGCGCAGCGATCGGCAACCTGCCTGAAGATTTCGAATGGTCCACCGAACCCGAGGTGGAGATCGAAACCAAGCTGTCCACGGGCCTGACCTACCGCTTCGCACCTGGCTGGTTCATTGGCGCAGAAACCCAGTACGAAGCCGAGTACGAGACCGATGTCGGCAAGGAGCGCTGGTCCGTTTTCGCGGGCCCGAGCCTGCACTACGGCGCCAAGGACTGGTGGGTCACGCTGACCTGGTTCAAGCAGGTTCGCGGGGGCGGCGAGAAGTACGAAGGTCAGACCGAGAAACTGCATCTCATTGAGAAGACGAAGCAGGAAATCCGCCTGAAGGTGGGTTTCAACTTCTGAAGGAGCCGGGCATGAGCACGACGCGTGACTGGAGCGCATTCCTGTTGCCGGTGGCGGCCCTGGCCGTGGCCGCTCCGCCCACCCATGCCATGAGTTACCTGTCGGTGGCTCAGGCCCAGGCGGCTTTGTTCCCGTCTGCCAAGGTGTTTGCCGAGGCATCGCTCAAATTCGACGATGCCCAGAAGGACCGCATCAAGGCGGCCTCCGGCCTGCGCCAGCGGTGGGATGCCCAGAGGGTGTGGCGCGCCGAGCGGGATGGCCAACTGCAAGGTTGGTTCATCGTGGACGACGTCATCGGCAAGCATGACTTCATCACCTACGCCGTGGCGATATCGCCAGATGGGCGCGTCCTGGGCGTGGAGGTGATGGAGTACCGCGAGACGCACGGCGGGCAGATCCGTGAGGCGACCTGGCGCAGACACCTGGTTGGCAAGAACTTGTCTGACCCCTTCAAGCTGGACGAGGACGTGCCCAACATCACGGGCGCCACCCTGTCGTGCCGCAATGTGATGGACGGCGTCAAACGCCTGCTTGCCATCCACAAGCTGTTCCTGGTGAAGGCTTGAACTCCGTGGAGGTGGTGCGCCGCATGCGGCCCCTGTTGGGCACTTTCGCCGAGGTCCACGCGGAGGGGCCTGGTGCCGCGCATGCGGTGGACCAGGCCTGGCGGGTCATCGAGCGGGCCCAGCGCGACTGGAGCGTGCAGGATGCGTCGAGCGAGTTGTCTCGCCTGAATGCCACCCATGGCGTGTGCGTGCCAGTGCATCGCCACACCCTTCGCCTGCTGCGCTTGGCGTGTGCGCTGATGCGGCGCAGCGGTGGCGCGTTCGACATCACCGTGGGCGGCTTGCTGACCGAAGTCGGTGTGCTGCCAGAGCACGGACGGAATTGGTTGCCACGTGGGCATGTTGATGACATCGAGATTGGACGGGGTTGGGTGCGCCTGCATCGGCCTTTGCGCTTGACTCTCGACGGCGTGGCCAAAGGCTTCGCGGTGGACCTGGCGGTTTCGGCGCTGCAGCGCGCGGGGGCCGTGGCAGGCTGGGTGAACGCAGGCGGCGATGTGCGTGCATTCGGTGATGCCCTGGTGCCGATGCATCGACGCGAGGCCGATGGACGGTTGGTGCCGATTGGCACGCTGCATCAGGCCGCATTGGCCACCTCAATGGTTCGGTCCCAAAAGAACTTGAAAGACGAGCAACCCGGACCCCATGCGCGTTGGCCGGCCCACATCCTGGCCCCGGATGGGCAGGCGCCAGCGCCGGGTGTGTGGACCGTGTTGGCCAAGCGTGCATGGCGTGCCGATGCGCTGACCAAGGTGGCCGCTGCGTGCCCCGAGACTGGGCGGGTGGCCGTCATTCGACAACTGGGGGGCTGCCTGATCGAGGGCGCCGCCATCGGGGCCGCACAGGTGGTTCCCTTGCACCGATTTTCGCCATGAACGCTCATCCCCGCTGGTTCCGCCCTGGTCTCATGGCCGTGGCTTTATCGCTTTTGCTCAGCGGCCTTTTGTTGGCGCCATCCATGCTGATGATGCGCGCGGAGGTGGACGTGCCCTGGCACCTCGATGGTTCGCAGCGGGTGGGAGTTGCCGCCTGGCACGCTTTGAGCGCCATGTTCGGCACCTGGGTGGTGGGGGCTTTGTGGACCGTGCACATGCGCGCGGGCTGGCGACGCAAGCTGCAGCGAGTCAGCGGGGCCGTGCTGGTGTGCCTGCTGTCGATGCTGGCTGGCAGCGCCCTGGGCATCTATTACCTGGGAGACGAGTGGCTTTCGGTGTTGGCAGCCTGGGTGCACCTCGTTGTCGGGCTGGTTGTGGTGCTGCCTTTTGCCTGGCATGCCTGGTGGGCGCCCTGGCATCGTGACCGGACCATGAAGCGCCGCTGAGCGCCACATGGGTTTCTCGGCAGGACGGTCCAGGTCACCTGTCTCATCGGCGGCTCGACGTCCGAGGCTGACCGTCGCTGGCCAGTTTGAGCACTTGCAGGTAAGCAGGGGCCTCTGGTACACCTGCCCGTTCGCGCAGCCACTTGTGCATCAGCGGCAGTCGGTGATAAGGCACCGATGCCATCACGTGGTGCTCCATGTGGTGGTTCACATGAACAGGGGCCACCGTCATGCGCGCCAGCCAGCCAGCCTTCGTGGTGCGGGTGTTGAGGAACATGTCGGGCGAGCGCGGCAGGCATCCGTGCTCGGCGATGGAGCGGATGCGCACGAACAGCGGCAGCACGTTGAGGTAGGCCACCACCCAGGCCCAGTACAGCCAGGCATGCCCCGTCGCGGCCAGCGCGGCCCAAAGCAGCAGGTTGGTCAGCACCACGGGGGCCATGTTCTTCGCGGTGGTGGCGATGCGCTCGGGCCAGGTGCGGCCGGCCTGGGGCAGGCGCTCGATGTGGTTGGCCACCGTCCACTTGAACACGCCAGCGTCCATCATGAACAAGCCGTAGGTCAACTTCAGCCCGGTGAGGCCGGAGATGTCGCGCAGCACCTTGCGCAGCAGCGAGGCGCGGGTCACGGGGTAGTCGGCGTGCAGCGAGATGTCCGGGTCCTCCAGCGTGCCGGTGCGCGTGTGGTGCCCGAAGTGATGCACCTTGTACTTGGGCAGGTTCTGCCAGATGGGGCGAGCGCAGAGCCAGTCGGTGAGCACGTCGTTGGCCCAGCGACTTTTGAACAGCGTGCCGTGCGAGCCCTCATGCTGCAGGATGGCCAGGCACAGTTGGCGGCCGGCGATCACGATGCTGGCCAGCACGAACGTGAACACGCTGGGCCACCAGGCCAGCACCGCGAAGGCGGCAGCGATCACGCCCCAGGTGGAGGCGATGGCCCAGGCCCCGAGCCAGTCCGAGCGCTCGGTCAGCGTGGCCAGTTGCTCTCGGGTGAACAGGTCCTTGAGCCTCCTGCGCGTGGCCGTCGGCAGCTCGGTGGGCGTGGCGCTTTCGACCTGGGCATCTTGGGCGAGGGCCGATTGGGGGGCGTTCGAAGAGGTGGGGGCGCGCATGGGGTGGTCGTTGGCGGTGGGTTGCTGCGGCAAAGGGGGTCAGTGGGTCCAGCGCCGCTGTGCTGAGTGCGCTTCGGTCTGTGGAGGGCGGGGCTCGCTGCTGCCAGCGCTCTGGTTGCTGTCGCCCGAGTTGTGGCGCAACGAGGGGAGCAGGCTCTGCCAGATCCGATGTCCGGCGGCGTCGAAGTCGATCACGGCTTGCAGGAAGTCGCGCCGTGCCGAAACGTCCACCAGTGGTTGAGGCAGCAATGGGTCGAAGACGAGTTGCCGGATGGCTTCGTTGCCAAGGACGTAGCTTTCCCGGGCGGCCGTTTCGAGCTCGAGCTGGTCGGCGCCTTGCAGCCAGGTCTCGAGCTTGTGTCGGGTGCGGGCGTATCTTTGGTCGAGGTGCTTGCCTGCCCAGAGTTGGCGGGCTCGTTGGTCGAGTTCCGGCGCCAGCTCGCGGGCCACGAACACGTGGGCGTCAGGATCCAAGCCCAGTTGTTGCAGGCGGTGGCGAGCGCCTTCGGCATGGCCGATCAGGTTGTCGGGGCGAACATGCAACTCGGGTGCAAGGGTCTCGAAACCAGCCAGAGCCAGCGCGCGTTCACGTAAGCGCAAGGCGGCTCGGTCGCTGCGCCGCAGGCCGGCGGTGCTGACCATCAGCCAGCCACCGTCCCAATCGCAGACGCGTTGCTCGGCGTGGCGCCAACTGGCGATGTCGGCGGCCAACGTGGCCGCCTGGGGGCCCAGTCGGTAGGCGCCTCGGCCCACCGACTCGATCAGCCCTGCTGCGTTCAGGCGCACCAGGGCCACACGCACGCTGTTTTCCCGGATGCCGAACAGTTGGCAGGAGGCCACGGCGTCGCTCGCGCTCAACGGCTCGCCCGCTGCAGCGAGCAGCAGGTTGAGGATCAGGTTTTTTGGGGTGGTCGCCATGCTTGTGACATCGAATGATTGCTTATGCTAATCCATGTAATGTGTTGATGCCTAAGGGTTGTCACTTGGTTCTGCCCGTGGCACGCGCTTGCGCTCGGAGCGAGGGCCTGGCAAGCAGGCAATCCTTGCGCGACATCAAGTCCGTTGCAGACGGGGCTTCTCAGAATTCAGGGCGTGCAGAACCCCGAAGGAGCATGAGATGCCACCCGCCCCGTTCGACGCAGGCCATGTCCTGCGCGGGCTGAACCTGTTTCGCGAAGCCCCTGAGCCAACCCTGGCGCGCATGGCGGCGTCGGCTCAGCGCATCCACCTCGCCCGTGGGGACGAGTTGTTCCATTCGGGGGATGTCAGCGAGGGGCTTTACGTGGTCATCAAGGGGCAGATCAAGGTGTACGCCCGGGCAGACAATGGCCAGGAAAAGGTGATCGAGGTGGTGTCGGCCCCCGCGAGCCTTGGCGGCTCGCTGTTGCTGGCCGATGTGACTGGGCAGGGCTCAAGCGTGATGCGCCATGTCAGCCATGCGGCCGCGCTCACCGAAGCGCAGCTGTTGCTGTTGCCGCGAACCCAGTTGCTGGTGGAGTTGCAGGCGGAGCCGAAGTTGGCCGTCAAGCTGCTGGCCGATGTCTCCGGGCGACTCAACCGCCTGGTGCGCGACATCGAAGCCGTGACCCTTCACAGCGCGGCGCAGCGCGTCGTCAGCTACCTGCTGCGCACGAGTCCTCAGGCGGCCACGTCGGCTTGCACGGTGTCGCTGCCGGCCAGCAAGGGCACGATCGCCTCGCTGTTGTCGGTCACGCCCGAGCACTTCTCGCGCATCCTGCATGACTTGCAGTCCCGCGGCCTGATCGCGGTGAACCGGCGCGAGATCGTCATCCCCGATGTGGAGCGGCTGGCCGGTTGTGTGTGAGCCGGCCGGAGCAGGTGTTGATCAGATGGGCTCGGTGCGTCGCACCAGCCAGCTCAAGGCCTCGCCGCTCACGTGCGGAGACAGGCGGCGGCGCACCTCGGCGTGGTAGGCGTTGAGCCAGTCGATCTCGTCGGGGCGCATCAGGCCCAGGTCGATGCAGCGCGTGTCGATCGGGCACAAGCTCAGCGTTTCAAAGGCGAGGTAATGGCCGTGTTCAGGCGTGCCCGGCTCGGCATCGGGCACGGCGGGCGCCACGGGCACGTTGAGCACCAGGTTCTCGATGCGGATGCCCCACTGGCCTGGCCGGTACAGCCCCGGCTCGATCGACGTGATCATGCCCGGGTGCATGGCCATGTCCGGGTTGGGCATGGCCTTGGAGATGGACTGCGGGCCCTCGTGCACGTTCAGGAAGTAGCCCACGCCGTGGCCGGTGCCGTGGCCGAAGTCCAGGCCTTCTGCCCACAGCGGCGCGCGCGCGATGGCGTCGAGCATGGGCGCGAGCGTGCCCAGTGGGAAGCGCGTGCGCGACAGCCCCAGCGTGCCCTTGAGCACGAGCGTGAAGTCGCGCTTTTGCGCCGCGGTGGGCGTGCCGATGGCCCACACGCGGGTGATGTCGGTGGTGCCGCCCAGGTACTGCGCGCCCGAGTCGATCAGCAGCAGTCCTTCGGCCACCAGGCCCTGTGGTGTGCTGATGGGTGAGAAGGCCTCGGGCGTGGCGCGGTAGTGGGGCAGGGCGCCGTTGGCGTTGAAGCCCGCGATGGTGGGGAAGCTCAGCGACACGTAGCCGGGCTGCCTGGCTCGCTCGGCGGTCATGCGCTCGTCGATGGTGAGCTCGCTCACGTGCTCGTGGCCCAGCGCTTGTTCGAGCCAGGCGTAGAAGGCGCACATGGCCGCGCCGTCGCGCTCCATGGCTTCGCGGATGTGCGCGGCCTCGGCGTCTGTTTTGCGTGACTTGGCCAGGGTGCTGGGGTTGATGGCCTCGATCACCCGCACGCTTTCAGGCACGGCCTCGCGCAAGCCCCAGGTGGTGCGCTTGGGGTCGAGCCAGAGCACGGCGCTGTTGGGCAGTTTGGCGATGGTGGGCAGGGCCTGCTCGTAGGGGCGGCATTGCACACCATCGGCAGCCAGCCGAGCGGCCAGGGTGGCATCGACCTTGCCCTCGCCCACGAAGAGCTCGGCACCGTCGGGCGAGACCAGCAGGTGCGCCAGGAAGACCGGGTTGTATTCGACGTCGGCGCCACGCAGGTTCAGCAGCCAAGCCAGGTCGTCGAGTGTGGCGATCCAGTGGTGGGTGGCGCCACGCTCGGCCAGGGCTTGGCGCACGTTGGCCAATTTGTCGGCGCGCGAAGTCGATGCGTGTGGCTGCACGTGCTCGTAAACCGGGGCCGTTGGCAGGCCAGGGCGCTCTGGCCAGGCACCTTCGAGCACGTCGTCCCGGGTGTGCAGGCGCCAGCCGGCGTCCTTCAGCGTCGATTGCAGTTGCTGGGTCTGGGCCAGGCCCATGACGGCGCCGTCGGTGGCCAGCGTGAGCGTTGCGCCGTCGCTGCCAGCTCTTGCAGCTTCTCCTTTGAGGCCCAGCGCCTGCAGCCACTCGGCACACGCCGGGTTGAAGGCGCCGTCGAGCTTGACCAGCTCCACCCCCGTGCCGGCGAGCTCGGCTTCTGCCTGCGTCCAGTAGCGGCTGTCGGTGAAGACGGCGGCACGATCTGCGGCCACGAGCAGCGTGCCCGACGAACCGGTGAAACCGCTGAAGTGGGCTCGGCCCTGCCAGCGCTCGGGCAGGTATTCGGAGAGGTGCGGGTCGCTGCTGGGCAGCAGCACGGCCTGCCAGCCCCTGGCCGCCATGTGGGCGCGCAAGGTGCTCAGGCGGGCGGCGTGAGGGGAAGTGTGTGTGGGGGCGTTCACGGGTGGGTCCTGCTCGGGCCTGGTGCGTCAGGCGTTCAGGCCCGATGTTGCCACGCCGGGCATGACCTGCCAGCGCCCGTTGTCATCCACGGTGGGACCTGGCAACGTCGACCAGTCGGCCCAAGGCGATCCTGATCGCGGGCTGGGGCGCAAGGCTTCAGCCGGCCTGGCTGGGTGCCGTGGCTGCCGCGGTGGCTGCCGCTGCAACGGGTGCTGCCGGCGTGGCGCGCGCATCTGCCACGCTCACCAGCACCTTGTGCGGCTCCAGCGCGTGCGGGTCTGGGAAGACGCGGGCGTGGCGCTGCGAGGTGAAGTAGGCCCAGGCCCAGTCCATCATCACCACCATGCGGTTGCGGAACCCGATCAGGAAGTACACGTGCACGAAGAGCCAGAACAGCCAGGCTGAGAAGCCGCTGAAGCGCACCTGCTTTTTGGTGAAGGGCAGGTCGATCATGGCCACGGCCGCGCGCTTGCCGATGGTGGCCAGCGAGCCGTAGTCGAAGTAGCGGAAGGCCTGAGGCTCCAGGCCCTTCATGCGGCGCATGATGTTGAAGGCGGCCTTGCGGCCCATCTGCTTGGCGCCGGGACTCACGCCTGGCACGGGCGTGGGGTTGTGCGGGTCGAGGTAGCTCTTGGCGCTGGCCAGGTCGCCCACCACGTGGATGTTGGGGTGGCCGGGGATGGTCAGGTCAGGTTGCACCACCACGCGACCAGCGCGGTCGAGCTCGCAGCCGGTGCTCTTGGCCAGGGCCTTGCCCAGCGGTGAGGCCGCCACGCCGGCAGCCCAGATCACCGTGCGGGTGGGCAAGAAGTGCGAGACGTTGCGGCTGCTGCCATCGGGCTGCTTCTCGGCCACGTCGTAGTGGATGCCGAAGGCGGTGATGTTGGTCACCTTGGCGCCGGGCAGCACCTCGGCGCCCAGGCCTTCGAGTTGTTCCTTGGCGCGCTGTGACAGGTCTTCGGTGAAGGTGCCGAGCACGCGCGGTGCGCCTTCGAGCAGGATGACGCGGGCGTCGCGCGAGTCGATGCGGCGGAATTCGGCGCTCAGGGTGTGCTGAGCGATCTCGGACATGGTGCCGGCCATCTCGACGCCGGTGGGGCCGGCACCGACCACGGCGAAGGTCAGCCAGGGTACGCGCTTGGCCGGATCGGGCTCGCGCTCGGCTTGCTCGAACGCGGTCAGCACCCGGCGACGGATGGTGAAGGCATCGCCCAGGGTCTTGAGGCCGGGCGCGTACTTGGCCCAGTCGTCCCGCCCGAAGTAGCTGTGGGTGGCGCCAGCGGCCACGATGAGCTGGTCGTAGTGCAGGTGTTCGCCGCCATCGAGCACCACGCACGACGAGGCGGTGTCGATCGACGTGACCTCGCCCATCAGCACCGTCAGGTGACCCTGGGCGATCTGCTTGCGCAACACGTGCCGGATGGGCGCGGCGATGGCGGGTGCGGGCAGGCCGGCGGTCGCCACCTGGTAGAGCAAGGGCTGAAACAGGTGGTGGTTGGTGCGGTCGATGACGACCACGTCCACATTGGCGCCCTCCAGCGCTTTGGCGGCTTCCAGGCCTCCGAAGCCGCAGCCGACGATGACGACACGCTGCCGCTGGGTCCCCGCAGGTCGACTGGTCGGCACTTTTTGTGTGGCGACGAAGTGAGAAGCGGGGCGGTCGTGAGGCTGCATGCGCGACAAAAGGGAAGGTTGGGCGAAACGACGACAGCCTGCATCCAGCAGGCTGTCCGTTGGGGCTTGGTGTTTATACCAGGGTGATCCGGATGGCGGGCGCGTGGCACCGTTGTGGTGCGCCCCTCGATCGCGGGGAATGCAGGCCTCAGGCGCAGGCTTGTTGCGCCGATGGGGGGCGATGCGGTGCCAGCTCGTCACCCTGCAGCACGAAGCGGGCTTTGCCCGCGCGTTTGGCGGTGTACATCGCGGCGTCGGCGCGCTGACACAGGCTGTCGTGGCTGTCTTGCGCTTCGAACAACGCCGCGCCCACGCTGGCGCATGGCCAGATCGTTTCCTCGCCGATCACGCAGGGCTGACCCAGGCGCTCCAGGATGCGCTGGCCGATGCGGTGCACCTCGGTCGGGTGGCCTGCTCCTTCGAGGATGATGGTGAACTCGTCACCCGCCAGGCGGCAGACGCAGTCGGTGTCGCGCACGCAGGACTCCAGTCGTGTCGCGACCTCGATGAGCAGCTTGTCGCCGGCTGCGTGGCCGAGGCGGTCGTTGATGGCCTTGAAACCGTCCAGGTCGATGAACATGACGGCCAGCGTCTGAGGCTTGCGGCGTGCGCGGGCCATGGCCTGGCGCAGGCGCTCGACGAACACGCGGCGGTTGGGCAAGCCGGTGAGGCTGTCGCGGCGCGCTTGCTCGGCCAGCTCGCGCTGCTGAGCCTTGAGCACGGAGATGTCGGTCAGCACGCGGATGTGTTGTGACAGGCGCTGGTCTTCACCTCGCAGGGTGGTCACGGCCAGCCAGGTCTCCAGTGAGCGCCCGTCCGCACCCACCAGCGCGCACTCTCCCGCCCACCGTTGGCCTGACTTCAAAGCGGCCTCGACGCCGGGCAGGTGGCTTTCGCGCAGCGGGGTCAAACCCAGCAACTCCGCACCCTGACCGATGACCTCCTGACGGCTCAATCCCATCAGCTTGAGGAATGCCGGGTTGACCATCACGATGCGGTCGAGCGCATCGCTGACCACCACGGCGTCGGCGGTTTCATCCATCACGCGGGATGCCAGCTTGAGCTGCTCGGCCGCGCGCCGGCTCTCGGTCACGTCGGTGGCGATCGACAGGATGTGGTCCAGTTGCCCGTCAACGCCGTAGACCGGTGTCTTGATCAGGTCGATCAGGCGTTCGCCTTGAGGCGTTTGGAAGGGCAGGTTGGGGAAGAAGCGCGTGCGAGGCTCCCGCACCACCAACTGGTCGTGCGCGTCACCCCGCTGCGCGATCTCGCTGGGCATGACGTCGCAGGCCCGCCGCCCCAGGACCTGCTCCGCCGACATCTGCATGGTCTCGGCCGCCTGTCGGTTCCAGACGATGTAGCGGCCCTGGTTGTGCGCTCGGGCGCTGCGGGCGTAGAGCGCCATCGGCAGGCTGTCGACCGCGCTGCGGTAGAAGGTTTCCTGTTCGCGCAAGGCCTGGATGGATTCGTGGACCTCGGTGGTGTCCCGCGAGATCAGCGCCATGCCGGACGGCAAGGGGATGATTTGATGGTGCAGCCAGCGCTGGGCTTGCTGGCGCTCAGGCGAGGCGCTGGCGTGTTCGTCGACCTGGGCTTGCCCGGATTCGGCGGCCAGCCGCACCCGTTGGTGGAAGTTGCCATGTTCGCTCTCTGGCACGACGTCCTTGAGCAACTGCCCCACCAGCGGCAGCCCATCTGTGCGGAACAGCTGATGCGCCTGGTGGTTGGCCTGCACGACCGTGTAGCCCATGAAGCGGCCCATCATGTCGTTGCGGCGCTCCAGCACCATGACCGCGTCCTGGCTGCCCTGCAGGCAGGCCTGCCAGGTGGACTCGTTGCGGTGGGCCAGCTCCAGCGCCCGACGCATGCGGGCGTGGGCCCGCCAGCTCATCCAGCCGGAGGCCCCGGCCAGGAACAGGCCGGCCACCTGGACCGGCACTTGATGAGAGGACGTCAACGCGAGCCCTGCCGCGAGGCAGGCCAGCGAAACCAGCCCGGAGGCGCGGTGTGCTGGGTGGAAAGGGCTGGTGGGCGTCCCCATGTTCACCGAAGACATCAGCGACGACATGGACACCCCGACTGTTGAGAGGACAGTGATGGGGATTTCGGTCACGCCCGCGGTGACTTGAGTGCCCAAGGGGTTTTTTTGCGCCGACCTGAACTTGACTCAGACCTCGGCCATGCGCCAAGCCTGCACGGCCAGGAAGGTTTGCTGCAGCAGCCGGGCGTCGGCGCTGGCGCGGTGGCCCTGACTGCCCAGCGTGCCGGTCAGCGATGCCTTGACCTCGTGCCAGTGCGCGGCCTGTTGCTCATCGAGCAGGGCGCGCAGGTTGTCGAGCTTGAAGCTGGGGCTGCGCTTGGCCGACTCGTAGATGCGATTGAGCCAGGCGTAGTCGTGAGCCCAGGCGTCCGAGTAGACGGTCTGGCCGCGCAGGCGCTCGTTCAGCGCGTTGGCGATGTCAGCGACGCTGCGGCCGTGTCGCTCGATGTGCGCGCGGGTGATGCCGTGCATGGAGGCGGCTTCGTCGTCCCAGTGTTGCCAGTCGGCTTCGGGTCGGATGAGGCTGCACCACGCTTTTCCCTCGCTGGTGACAAAGCCGACCTCAATGGGGTAGCTGCCCGGGCCGAAGCCGGAGGCCTCGATGTCGAGGATGGTGGGCAAGACCGGGGCGGGGGGGCTTGGCGATGGGGTGCCTTGCATGGCGGGTTGTCTCAGCCTGTTTTATTCAGTGGATGTTGTACCTGCTTGCGTCGACTCGCCAGAGGGTTTGAACGGTGCCCTGTCCTCGAGCTCGTCCACGTAGCGACCGATGCCTTGCGACTCCCGTTGCAAGAAATCGGCCACGGCTTCACGCAGGCCAGGGTGGCGCAGCCAGTGCACCGAGCGCGTCGGGCTGGGCAGCAGGCCTCTGGCCAGTTTGTGCTCGCCTTGCGCGCCCCCTTCGAAGCGGCGCATGCCCCGCTCGATGCACCAGGACAGCGGCAGGTGATAGCAGGCCTCGAAGTGCAGGCATGACACCGCGTGCACGGCGCCCCAGTAGCGACCAAAAGCCAGTCGGTTGAGCGGATCGACAGCCAGCAGCGATGCCGCGATGCGTTCGCCGCCCAGGCTGGCGATGAACATCATCCACTGATCGGGCCCCGCCTGGCTGGCCAACGTCCAGAAGCGGCGATCCAGGTAGGGACGCTGACCGTGTTCGAGGTAGGTGCGCGTGTAGCAGCGGTGAAAGAAATCCCAGTCCGCCTCGGTGATGGCCGCGCCCTCCAGCACCTCGAAGGTGACGCCGGCGTCGCGCACCTTGCGCCGCTCCTGCTGGATCTTTTTGCGCTTGTCTCGCTGCAAGCTGGCCAGGAAGTCTTCGAAGCTGGCGTAAGGCTCGGGTTCGCGGTTGTGCCAGTGGAACTGCACGCCCTGCCGCACGAGCCAGCCCGCCTCCTGGGCCAGCCTGGTTTCGTCGGGCGACGTGAACAGCAGGTGCGCCGACGACCAGCCCTTTTCTTCGCAGGCTTGGCTCAGTGCCCGGAGCATCTGCCGCCGCACCGAAGCCACATCGGCCACAGACAGCCCGGGGCGCACCAGCAGCCGCACCCCGGGGATCGGTGAAAAAGGCGAGGCCGAAAGCAGCTTGGGAAAGTAGGTGTGTCCGTGAGCAGCCAGCGCGCGGTCGTGAGCGTCGGCCCAGGCCCAGTCGAAGACGTACTCACCATAGGAGTGCGACTTCAAGAACACCGGGCAGGCCCCGAGCAGGTGGCCTTGTGCATCGATCACGATGAGGAAGCGCGGTCGCCAGCCGGTTTCCGAGCAGGCACTGCCACTGTCGACCATGGCGCTCAGGAAGCCATGACGCAGGAAAGGCGTGCCGCCTTCGATGCCCGCCACCAAGGTGTCCCACTCACTTGAATCCACCTGCGAAGGGTGGTCGAGCCACGCCAGCCGGCCGGCTGCCGGTACCATGTTGGCCTGCCCTTGTGCGCCTGGTGCGCTGTCTGCCCGATCCATGTCCATGAACGCTGTGACCCCTGCGGCCGCTCCTGTGCTTCACGCAGCCCTGCTGCAAATCAACCCTGTTGTCGGCGACCTGGCCGGCAACGCTCGCCTCATCGCCGAAGCGACCCGCCAAGCCTACGCCGAAGGCGCTCGCCTGGTGGTGACGCCGGAAATGGCCCTGTGCGGCTACCCCCCTGAGGACCTGCTGCTGCGCCCAGCCTTCCTGGGGGCCTGTGAAGCGGCTTTGTCCCAGCTCGCGGCCGACCTGGCCGACCTGGTCGGCCTGACGCTGATCATCGGTCATCCGCAGCGCCAGCGCGACGAAGGTGTGCGCACCCGCTCGCACGCCGTGCCCCGCCTGCTCAACGCCGCCAGCGCCCTGCGGGGCGGTCAGGTGGTGGGCACCTATGCCAAACGCGAGCTGCCCAATTACCAGGTCTTCGACGAGCGCCGCTACTTCGCCAGCGGGCGCGATGCGGGCCTGCAGCCTCTGGTGGTGGATGCCGATGGCTGGAAGGTGGGCGTGCTGATCTGCGAAGACGCCTGGTTCGAGGAGCCGGCCCAAGTTGCTGCGGCCGCCGGCGCCCAAGTCCTGGTCGTGCTCAACGCCTCGCCCTTCCACGCCGGCAAGCTGGCCGAACGCGAGCAGCGCATGGGCGAGCGCGCCCGCCAGGTTCGCCTGCCGTTGTTGTACGCCCACCTCGTGGGCGGGCAGGATGAGGTCGTCTTCGATGGCGCTTCGTTCGCGGTCGATGCGTCGGGCCAGGTCATGGCCCGTGCACCCAGCTTCGAGGTCGCCACCTTGCACCTGCGAGTGCAGGTGGGTGGGCACGTTGGTGGTGCCATGACCGCGCCCTTGCCGCCTGAAGCCGAGATCTGGCAGGCCCTGGTCACCGGCGTGCGCGACTACCTGGGCAAGAACGGCTTCCCCGGCGCCATCATCGGTCTGTCCGGCGGCATCGACTCGGCCCTGGTGCTGGCGATCGCGGTCGATGCCCTGGGCGCCGACAAGGTGCGCACCGTGATGATGCCGTCGCCCTACACGGCCGACATCTCCTGGATCGACGCGCGCGACATGGCCGAGCGCCTGGGCGTGCGCCACGACGAGATCGCCATCGCTCCCGAGTTCGAGGCCTTCAAGACCTCTCTGGCGCCGCTCTTCGTGGGCCGGGCGGAAGACACCACCGAAGAAAACATCCAGGCCCGCATTCGCGGCACGCTGCTCATGGCCCTGTCCAACAAGACCGGTGCCATCGTGTTGACCACCGGCAACAAGAGCGAGATGGCCACGGGCTACTGCACGCTCTACGGCGACATGGCCGGCGGTTTTGCCGTCATCAAGGACCTGGCCAAGACGCTGGTGTACCGCCTTTCGCGCTGGCGCAACGCCCAGGCCGCGGCCGCCGGCCAGGTCGAGCCCATCCCCGAGCGCATCATCACCCGCCCGCCTTCGGCCGAGCTGCGCCCCGACCAGACCGACCAGGACAGCCTGCCCGAGTACGACGTGCTCGACGCCATCCTGGAGCGATACATGGAGCAGGACCAGTCCATCGAGCAGATCGTGGCCGCCGGTTTTGCCCCCGCCGATGTCGACAAGGTCACCCGCCTCATCAAGGTCAACGAATACAAGCGCCGCCAGGCCCCCATCGGCATCCGCATCACACACCGGGCCTTCGGACGAGACTGGCGTTATCCCATCACCTCCCGCTTTCGTGCATGACGGCAGTCGTGCTTAAATCAAGCCTCAGTACCGACGCATCTTCCGGAGTTCTCACCATGAAACAAATCACAGCCGTCATCAAACCGTTCAAGCTCGAAGAAGTCCGTGAGGCGCTGGCTGAAGTGGGCGTGACTGGCCTGACCGTCACCGAGGTCAAGGGCTTTGGTCGCCAGAAGGGGCACACCGAGCTGTACCGTGGCGCCGAGTACGTGGTCGACTTCCTGCCCAAGGTCAAGATCGAAGTCGTGGTCAAGGGCGATGACGTCGAGCGCTGCATCGAGGCCATCATCAAGGCCGCCAAGACCGGCAAGATCGGTGACGGCAAGATTTTCGTGACCTCGGTCGAGCAGGTCGTGCGCATCCGCACCGGCGAGACCGACGAAGCCGCAGTCTGATCCCGCGGCCAAGCTTGCAGGGCTGATCGCCTGATCGGCCCTCGGCAGGCTCAGGTTCCCGGCGCAACGCCACCCGTGCCAGTCAGCTGGTCGGGTGGCGTTTGTGCTTGGAGGCTTGCCGCTTCGGCCGCGAGGCTGTCAAGCAGCGTGCCGATGTCGGTGCCCACTTGCAGCAAGGCCTTCACGTCAGGCCACAGGAAGCCACTGTCCTCGCTGCGATCGATGAAGCGCAACAAGTCATCGTAGTAGCCGCCCACGTTGAGCAGGCACAAGGCCTTGCGGTGGTAGCCGAGCTGGCGCCAGGTCCAGATCTCGAAAATCTCTTCCATGGTGCCGATGCCGCCGGGCAGGGCGATGAAAGCATCCGACTGCTCGGCCATTCTCTGCTTGCGCTCGTGCATGCTGCCGACCACCTGCAACTCGGTGACCCCACCGTGACCGAGTTCGCGCTCGATCAGCCTGTCGGGGATGATGCCGATGACCTCGGCGCCAGCGGCCAGCGCTGCGTCGGCCACCGCACCCATCAGCCCGGTGTGCCCACCACCGTAGACCAGGCGCCAGCCACGTTGACCGATTTCACGCCCGACCTCGCGCGCAGCCGCCAGGTGCGCTGGATCCAGGCCATCGCGGGAGCCGCAGTAAACACAGAGAGAAAAGGTCATGAGGAGGCTCGAATAAGGGGCAGGGCGCCGTGATGCGCCATCGGTGACTCAGGTGGGCAGCTGGTCTCGGTGGTCGATGACCCGGGTGCCGCAAACGAGGTCATGCAGGAACTGCTGCCTGGGCAGCAAGCGAGAGATGCCGGCGTAGAACAGGGCCCAGACCAGCATGCCCCCAAGCAGGTACTTGGATTGGTGCCAGCCAGCCAGCCAGCCGGCCAGCCAGGCGGGCATGAACCACAGCCAGCAAAGCAGAAAGCGCGTCAGCGCCTGCCACAAGGAGATCGGACCGCCCGAGGCGTCGAGCAGGCGAATTTGCCAAGTGCGCATCGCCAGGGTCTGGCCCCCATGGGTCCAGAACCACATGAAGTAGGCGGCCAGCGACACGAATTGAGCCGCCATCATGCCTTCGCGCCCTTGCAGACCGTGGCGCTGCCCGACTGCGATGCTATAGAGCGCGCCCACCGCCATCACAAGGCCAAAAAGCAGAACGCCCTCGTAGGTGAAGGCAGCCATGCGGCGGGCGAGCGGAGCGGCGGGGCCCTGGGCTCGGGCGGTCAATTGAGCCGAGCTCAGACCGCCCTGGGATGGGATGGAAAAGACGGACATGGGAGGTGACGATCAACAGCCGCGAACGATATCACCGCTGTCGACAGCCTGGCCGGGGCCGATTCAAGGACGCTGTCCTGAAGCCGGCAGGCTGGCCATGGCTGCACCCTGGGCACCCGTGCGTGGCAGCAAGGTCACCGGATCGACCGAGCCCCTGGCGGCGTTGACCTTGGGCATGCCCACCTGCTGGTGCATGGGGGGCGAAGGCTGTCGTGTCACCAGGTTGGTGGTGGCGCCAGAGCCCGCCTTGACGGTGGCGGGCGAGACGACCGTGGGCTGGCGAGGGCTGGCCGTCACGGCATTGGGCACCGTGTTGGACTTGGCGGGGGAGCCGGCGGTGCTGGCCGTGCGCTTGTTGCCAAAGGCCTGGGCGGGCTCGCGCGGGCCGGCCACCCGATCGGGCAGCATCACCGGTTTGCTGCGGCGCTGGGCCTGGCGGCCGAGGTCCTGCTTTTCTTCGCTGGACAGGGCCTGGTAGGCCTGCCACTTTTCCTGCCGCTGACCGGCTGGCAGCTGGCGCGACTGCTGATAGCGCAGGCGGGCTTCGCCCCGCTGGTCGGACGGCAGGGCTGCCCAACTGGCCATGCGCTCTTGCACGCGCGCCTGTTCGGATGGCGCCAGTTGATCGAACCGGCGAGCCACTTCAACCCATTTCACGCGGCTGGACGGTGCCAGGCTGGCCCATTGCGAGGCCAGGGGGGCCAGCGCCTTGCGCTGCGAGGCGCTGAGCTGGGACCAGTCGCTGGGTGCCCCCAACGTCGAGGCGACGGCAGGCTGTGCGTTGGTGGTCGCTTGCGCCGAGGGGTGCCAGGCCAGGCCGCCGAGCAGGCCCAGGCAGCCCAGTGCCAGCAGGCTGCCCAACAAGAGCGATCGGGATGGTGAGGACGAATCAATCATGCGCTGGGCGTCCTCAGGGGGTGATCTCGGCGGCTTCGGTGTCGGTGCTGCTGAGGTCACCATCTGCTTCGGGAATCGCTTCTTCGATGGGGCGCATCGGCGTGCGCTCGTCCCCTCGCAGGAACTCTTCGAAGCCCGGGTCCGCGTAGGCGTCCGGGGGCAACTCGTCGGTCAGGATGGCGGTGTCGATGTCGGCCGTGGCTTCGACTTTTTCCTGGTCGTGGTAGGCGTGCACCAGCCAAAGTCCGGCCACCAGGGCCAGCACCGGCAAAGCCGTGGCCAGCTTCCACCCCCACGAGAGCGGGCCGTCGTCGAGGCGGCGACCGTGGCCAGGTTGGCGCGCCTGACCGGCCTCACTCCAGCCGCCCAGCACGGTGGTGCCTTGGGCGCCCACCCCGGCCAGGGCGGCCGAGCCCACCGGGGCAAGCTCGCCAGTGACCACCGCGCCCAAGCGGGTCTGCTGGGCCAGGCGTGCGGCGTCAACCGCCTGCTCACGCGCGATGCGCAGACGCTCGGTGATGTCGTGCGGCAACCCCTGGTTGCCCTCGTTCAGGCGCGCTGTCACGCGCAGCGCAAAGCGAGCCTGCAGCGCTTCGCGCTGGGCGTCATTCAGCTGGGTGGTCTGGCGCGTTTTCACAATGTGATCCCTCTGGCTTGCAGGGCCTTGGACAGTGCGGCAACCGCTCGCGAACAATGGGTTTTGACGCTCCCTTCGGAGCACCCCATGGCCGCAGCCGTTTCTGCAACATCCAGTTCCTCCCAGTAACGCAACAGAAACGCTTCCCGTTGACGCGCTGGCAGCTGCCCGATTTCTTCTTCGATTTGTTTCAGTGTTTCGGCTCGGCTGACCTGAACTTCAGCAGCTTCCGTGCCGGTGTCCTCCACGTCCAGGACCTCCAGCAGGTCAAAGTCCCCATCTTCGCCACCGGCAGAGCCCGCCATCTCTTCCATGCTGGTGAACACCGCGTTGCGCACCTTCTGGCGCCGAAACCAGTCCAGGGTGGCGTTCGAGAGGATGCGCTGGAACAGCATCGGCCATTCGTTGGCCGGGCGGTCGGCGTAGCTTTGCGCCAGCCGGATCATGGCGTCCTGAACGATGTCGAGCGCGGCGTCGTCCTGGCGAACCGCGTACACCGTGCGCCGGAAGGCGCGCGACTCGACACCTTTGAGGAAGGCGTTGAGTTCTTCTTCTCGGGATGGCGTGGGCAGGGGGGTCAAGCGCTGGGGCGGGCCGCTTCGGGCCGTGGTTTCGAGCCGGCCGCATTATGGCACCAGCCCTTGTCAAGCCGGGTTTGACTTGAATTGGCTCGCAGGGGTGCGATAATGTTTGTTTTGCGTCATCTCGATCTGGCCTGAGTCGTTTGCCCCACAGGGCATCCGTGGCAGGCCGCGCAGGCTCCAAATCCGCCTCACAAGGGCGAGCACACGGCCATCCGTGGTCGCAGTGCTGCTGCCGTTCCCCATGCATTTTTGATGCGGGGCGCGTCGGTGTAGAGGGGCACCGATCGTTTTTCGTTAGAGAAATTCTGAAAGGTTCTTCCATCATGGAAATGTCCCAAGCCGCGATCGCCAACACCGGCGACGTCATCAACGGCTCTGAAATCCTCGTGCGCTGCCTGCAGGCAGAAGGCGTCAAGTACATGTGGGGCTACCCCGGTGGCGCCGTGCTGTACATCTACGACGCGCTGTACAAACAAGACACCATCGAGCACGTGCTCGTGCGCCACGAACAGGCCGCCGTTCACGCTGCCGACGGCTACGCCCGTGCCACCGGCGACGTCGGCGTCGCCCTGGTCACCTCGGGCCCGGGTGTGACGAATGCCATCACCGGCATCGCCACCGCCTACATGGACTCGATCCCGATGGTGATCATCACGGGTCAGGTGCCCACCCCGGCCATCGGCCTGGACGCCTTCCAGGAATGCGACACAGTCGGCATCACCCGCCCCATCGTCAAGCACAACTTCCTTGTCAAGGACGTGTCCGAGCTGGCCGCGACCATGAAGAAGGCCTTCCACATCGCCCGCACCGGCCGCCCTGGCCCCGTGGTGGTGGACGTGCCCAAGGACGTCTCGCTCAAGACCACCGCCTTCCACTACCCCGAGTCGGTGGAAATGCGCTCGTACAACCCGGTTCGCAAGGGCCATGGCGGTCAGATCCGCAAGGCCGTGCAGCTGCTGCTGGGCGCCAAGCGCCCCTACATCTACACCGGTGGCGGCGTGATCCTGGGCGAGGCCTCCAACGAGCTGCGTGAACTGGTCAACATGCTGGGCTACCCCAGCACCAGCACCCTGATGGGCCTGGGCGCCATCCCCGCGTCCGACAAGACCTTCCTGGGCATGCTGGGCATGCATGGCACGTACGAAGCCAACATGACCATGCAGAACGCCGACGTGGTGATCGCCGTGGGCGCCCGCTTCGACGACCGCGTGATCGGCAACCCCAAGCACTTTGCCCAGGTCGAGCGCAAGATCATCCACATCGACATCGACCCGTCTTCGATCTCCAAGCGCGTGAAAGTCGACATCCCCATCGTCGGTGACGTCAAGGACGTGCTGATCGAGATGATCGCCCAGATCAAGGAGTCGCAGGTCAAGCCGGACCAGAACGCGCTGGCTGCCTGGTGGAACCAGGTCAACGAGTGGAAGAAGCGCGACTGCCTGAAGTTCAAGACTTCGAATGAGGTCATCAAGCCTCAGTACGTGGTGCAGAAGCTGGCCGAGCTGACCGCTGGCACCGACTACTACATCACCTCGGACGTGGGCCAGCACCAGATGTTCGCGGCCCAGTACAGCAAGTTCGAAGAGCCGCGCCGCTGGATCAACTCCGGTGGTTTGGGCACCATGGGCGTGGGCCTGCCTTACGCCATGGGCATCAAGCTGGCCAAGCCCGACGCCGATGTGTTCTGCATCACCGGCGAAGGCTCGATCCAGATGTGCATCCAGGAGCTCTCGACCTGCCTGCAGTACCGCACGCCCGTCAAGGTGCTGTCGCTCAACAACCGCTACCTGGGCATGGTGCGCCAGTGGCAGCAGCTGGACTACGGCAGCCGCTACTCGCACTCCTACATGGACGCGTTGCCCGACTTCGTCAAGCTCGCCGAGGCCTATGGCCACGTCGGCATGCTGATCGAGCGCCCGTCCGACGTGGAAGGCGCGCTGCGCGAAGCCATCAAGCTCAAGGACCGCTCGGTGTTCCTGGACATCCGCACCGACCCCACCGAGAACGTGTGGCCGATGGTGCAGGCCGGCAAAGGCATCTCCGAGATGCTGCTGGGCTCGGAAGACCTCTGATCCACTGAAACGAGACGAGAGCCTGGCCGACCCAGGCTGCCACAGACGGGCGCTTGCCGGCGCCCGCATCGGGTGGCAGACCGCAGCGACCGGGCTGAACGACACAACCGAATCACATCGAACCGCGAGGCCACAGCGCCGGGGTTACCGCCCCGATGACCCAGGAGCCTTGCCAGGACGATCAACATGAAACACATCATTGCCCTGCTGCTGGAAAACGAAGCCGGAGCCCTGTCCCGCGTGGTGGGACTGTTCTCGGCCCGTGGCTACAACATCGAGAGCCTGACGGTGGCCACCACCGAAGACCCCTCGCTGTCGCGCATGACCATCGTGACCACCGGCTCCGACGACGTCATCGAGCAGATCACCAAGCACCTCAACCGCCTCATCGAAGTGGTCAAGGTGGTGGACCTGTCCGAAGGCCCCTACACCGAGCGCGAACTCATGCTCATCAAGGTTCGCGCCGTGGGCAAGGAGCGTGAAGAGATGAAGCGCATGGCCGACATTTTCCGCGGTCGCATCATCGACGTCACCGACAAAACCTACACCATCGAACTCACTGGCGACGCTGCCAAGCTCGACGCTTTCATCGAAGCGATCGACCGCGCTGCCATCCTTGAAACCGTGCGCACCGGGACCAGCGGGATCGGGCGCGGCGAGCGCATCCTGCGCGTGTGATGACGCTTGGCTGCCTGCAGGCTTGACGGCTTGCGTGCAAACGTCTGAATTTTCCCGCTTTTCTTTGACCCCTCACTGAACCGAGGCCGGTGCGCAACCGGCCCGAGACTTACGGAGAACCCCATGAAGGTCTATTACGACAAGGACGCCGACCTGAGCCTGATCAAGGGCAAGAACGTCGCCATCATCGGTTACGGCTCGCAAGGCCATGCCCACGCCCAGAACCTGCGCGATTCCGGCGTCAACGTGACCGTTGGCCTGCGCAAGGGCGGCGCTTCCTGGTCCAAGGTGGAAGCCGCTGGCATCAAGGTCGCTGAAGTCAACGACGCCGTCAAGGGCGCCGATGTCGTCATGATCCTGCTGCCCGACGAGAACATCCCCGAGGTGTACAACAACAACGTCGCCCCGAACATCAAGCAAGGCGCCACCCTGGCCTTCGCCCACGGCTTCAACGTGCACTACAACCAGGTCGTGCCCCGTGCTGACCTGGACGTGATCATGGTCGCCCCCAAGGGCCCCGGCCACACCGTGCGCTCCGAGTACCTCAAGGGCGGCGGCGTGCCTTCGCTGATCGCTGTGTACCAGGACAAGTCGGGCAAGGCCCGTGACATCGCCCTGTCCTACGCGGCTGCCAACGGCGGCACCAAGGGTGGCGTGATCGAGACCAACTTCCGCGAAGAAACCGAAACCGACCTGTTCGGCGAACAAGCCGTGCTGTGCGGTGGCGCTGTCGAGCTGGTGAAGATGGGCTTCGAGACCCTGACCGAAGCTGGTTATGCTCCGGAAATGGCCTACTTCGAGTGCCTGCACGAGCTCAAGCTGATCGTTGACCTCATGTACGAAGGCGGCATCGCCAACATGAACTACTCGATCTCGAACAACGCCGAATACGGCGAGTACGTGACGGGCACGGAAGTGATCAACGAGAAGTCGCGCGAAGCCATGCGCGCTGCTCTGAAGCGCATCCAGACCGGCGAATACGCCAAGATGTTCATCCTGGAAGGCCGCACGAACTACCCGAGCATGACCGCTCGCCGTCGCCTGAACGCCGTGCACCCGATCGAGACCGTGGGTGCCGAGCTGCGCGCCATGATGCCCTGGATCGCCAAGAACAAGCTGGTTGACCAGTCGAAGAACTGATCTGAATTGATCTGATCTTCAAAGCAGGCCGCGAGGGGCAACCTTCGCGGCCTGTTTGTTTGGGTGGGCGTGAGGGCGTCGATGGGCGCCTTGATTCAGCCACGGCGTCATGCCGCATGGCCAACTAAGGTTTGGCGTCCTGCGCGGGTTGATCCGACCACCCGCCACCGACGGCTTTGTACAAGGCCACGGTGACGAGGGCGCGCGCGGTTTCTGCCTGGATGAGCTCGTCTTCGCGTTGCAGGGCAGAGAGTCGGGCTTCGATGGCACCCTGAAGCAGGCCGCTGCCTTCATCGAAGAGGCGTTGGGCGTGCCGTGCGCCCTGATCTGCAGTCAGCCAGGCCGATTGCAATTGAGTGGAGCGTTGATCCAGCGCACGACGGGTGCCGTAGGCGTTCTCGACGTCTTCCAGCGCGGTGAGCACGGTCTGCTCGTGCTGAGCGATGGCGGCTTCCAGCTGGGCGTCGGAGGCACGGATGCGCGCGCGGATGCGGCCGGCCTCGAAGATGGGCAGGTACAAGCCTGCGCCCCAGGAGGTGAAGCGGCCCGAGGCGCCGAGGTCGCCAATCTCGATGCGACCGTCGTTGGCCAGGAAGCCCAGGTAAAAGCGCGGCAGCAGGTCGGCCTTGGCGCTGCCAAGTTGGGCCGCGCGGGCCCGCACGAGCTGCGCGGTGCCGCGCACGTCCGGGCGGCGCTCCAGCACGTCGGAGGGCAGCACGGCGGGCAGCTTCGATGGGATGGCGCTGCCGTCTGCGGGGGCCTGGGCGGTGGGGGCGGGCAGTTGGGGCAGCTGCTCAGGTGCCTGACCGGTCAGCACGGCCATGCGGCGCAGGCGCGATTGCAGCAAGGTCTGCAGGGGGGCGGCGCCACCGCGCAGGGCTTGCACTTGCGCGCTCACGCGGTCGACGTCGTAGCGCGTGGCCTGGCCCGCGTCGAAGCGACCCTGTGCGTAGCGTTGCAGTCGCTCGGCCTGCGAGATGGTGCGCTGGAGCACGCCGATGCGTCGCTCCAGGCTGCGCGCCTCGACGTAGTTGGCGGCGATGTCGCCAGCCACCATCAACTGGGCGCCGTGCAGGCGCTCTTCGTTGGCCAGGGCCGCGCTGCGGGCGGCTTCTGCGTCGCTGCGGCGCGAGCCGAAGATGTCGACTTCCCAGGTGGCCGCGAAGCCATGCCCGCTGTAGGCGCTGATGGGCAGCTTGGGCGCGTTGATGCTGGGCAGGCTGATGGGGGGCAGGTTAGGCAGGGGCAAGGGCAGGCCTGGCACCGACGTGGGCGCTTGCACTTGGCTGGGTGTTTGCACGCCCGCCTCGTTCTGCTGGGTGCGTCCGGCATAGCCCAGTGCGGCCAGGGTGGGGTAGAGGGCCGATTCGGCCTGGGTGACGACGGCCCGGGCTTCGCGAACGCGCGCCGCAGCGATGCGCACGTCGGCGTTGGCGGTCAGGCCTTTTTCGATCAGCGCATGCAGGGTCGGATCGGGGATGCCTTGCCACCAGCGAGAGAGGTCAGTCGGCTCGTCATCGGTGGGGGGGGCTGGCTTGACTTGCGTGAAGCGATCGGGAGCGTGGACCTGGCCAGGGGGCAAGTTCACTTCGATGGTGGTGCAGGCCGTGAGGGTCAGCAGCCATGCGCCGATGGTGAGCGGCAGGAATGGACGCCTGATGAGGGGCGCAAGGGCTTGAAGTGGCTGATGCATGGTTCAGGTTCAGGTCTTCGATGCGGTGGTGGTGCGGGCCTGCAGCAATGCGAGTGCGGCCGACGCCAGGCGTGTGCGCGGTGTGTCGGTTGCGCTGTGCAGGATCACGGGCACTTGGGCGCCCAGCACGATGCCGGCCACGTCGGCGTGGGCCAGGTGGATCAGCTGCTTGACCAGCATGTCGCCGGTTTCGAGGTTGGGCACGAGCAGCACGTTGGCCTGGCCCGCCACGAGCGAATCGGCGTGTCGCACCCGAGCGGCTTCCGGGCTGATGGCGGCATCGAAGGGCAGGGGGCCATCGACGAGGCCACCCGTGACCTGGCCTTGCTGTGCCAGTTTGCACAGGGCCAGGGCGTCCACCGACGACGTCAGTGTGCTGCCAGGCTCGTTGGCGGCCGAGAGCACCGCCAGGCGTGGGCTCAGTCCCATCTGCAGGGCCAGGTCCATGGCGTTCTGGGCGATGTCGCGTTTGGCTTCGAGGGTGGGCTGGATGTTGAGGGCGGCGTCGGTGATGAGCAGGGGCTCGTCTCGGCCTGGCACGTCGGCGATGAAGGCATGGCTGATCCGGCGGGTGGCACGCAGCCCACCTTCACGAGCCATGAGGGCCTGCAGCAATTCACGGGTGGGCACGGCGCCTTGCATCAGCACCTCGGCTTTGCCTAGGTGGATCAGTTGCAGTCCCTCGCGCAGGCTGGTGCTTGCATCAGGTGCTCGGTTCTGAGCAGGGCCGCCGTCCTGCCAGCGTGCAGGCGAGAGGTCGATGCCGTGGGTCTGCGCAAGGGCTTCGATGTCAGCACGCGGCCCCACGAGCCAAGGTTCGATCAGGCCGGCACGTTGGGCCTGCATGGCGGCTTGCAAGGCCGTGGCCTCGAGCGGGTGGATGACGGCGCAGCGCATGGGCCTCAGGTCTTGCACACGTTGCATCAACCGCGTGAAACCCTCGTGGTGACGCAGCTGCAGTTCAGGCAGGGGGGCGGCAGGGCGGCACACCTTCACGTCGGGCGCGATGACCTCGGCCTCGCCGGTGATGACGGGCTTGCCGGCCTGGTTGCTGCACAGGCAGTCGAGGACGACGCGGTGGTTCTCGAGCTTGTGCTTCACCGTCACGGTGACGGTGACCACGTCGCCCAGCCCCACCGGCCGCACGAAGGCCAGCGACTGTTTGACGTAGATGGTGCCCGGGCCGGGCAGGCGCGTGCCCAGCACCGTGGAAATGAGGGTGCCACCCCACATGCCGTGCGCGATGACCTTGTGAAAGGGCGTCTCGCGGGCGTAGGCCTCGTCCAGGTGCGCGGGGTTGACGTCCCCGCTGAGCAGCGCGAAGAGCTCGATGTCCTGCTGAGTCAGTGTGCGGGTGAGGCTGGCCGACTCGCCGATGGCGAGTTCGTCGTAGCAGCGGTTTTCCAGCAGCCGGGGGGTGTCGGGCGTGCTCATGGTCTCGGCCTTGGCTGTTTGCTCGCTTGTCTGCTTGCGCGAGGGTCAGGCTTGCTTGACATAGTGGCCTGGTGCGTCGGGCAGCTTCTGCTTGCGGCCCGGCACGCCCATGGGCGGAGGCGCTTGGCGCGTCCCCGAGTGAGTGGCCAGCCAAGCCTGCCATGTGGGCCACCAAGAGCCTTCTGTGTGGGGCACCTCGGCCTGCCAGCGCTCGGGCGAGACGTAGGCTTCGGTGGGTGGGCGGTGGTGAACCTGGAAGTGGCGGCCCTTGTGCCCGGGCTCGCTGACGATGCCGGCGTTGTGGCCGCCGCTGGTGAGCACGAAGGTGATGTCCAGCGGCAGCAGGTGCAGCTTGTAGACGGACTTCCAGGGCGCGACGTGGTCGGTCACGGTGCCCACTGCGAAGCAGGGCACATGGATGTCGGTGAACCAGATGGGGCGGCCATCGACCTCGTAGCGGCCACCGGCCAGGTCGTTGTGCAAGAAGAGCTTGTGCAGGTACTCCGAATGCATGCGGTAAGGCATGCGCGTGGTGTCGGCGTTCCAGGCCATCAAGTCGTTGGGGCGGTCACGCTGGCCGAGCATGTAGTTCTTGAGCGCGCGCGACCAGATCAGGTCGTCGGCGTGCAGCAGCTGGAAGGTGCCAGCCATCTGCGAGCCCTTGAGGTAGCCCTGCTGAGCCATCATCGACTCGATGAGCTCGACCTCGCTCTCGTTGATGAACATGAGCAGCTCGCCGGCCTCGGTGAAGTCGCCCTGCGCGGCGAACAGCGTCATCGACGCGAGGCGATCGTCCTTTTCGCGGCCCATGGTGGCGGCGGCGATCATCAGCAGCGTGCCGCCCAGGCAATAGCCGGTGGCGTGCACCTTCTGGCCGGGCACGATGCGGCCGATGGTGTCGAGCGCGGCCATCACGCCATCCTGGCGGTAGTCGTCCAGGCCCTTGCAGCGGTCGTCCTCCGTGGGGTTCTTCCAGGAAATCATGAACACCGTGTGGCCTTGGTCAACCAGGTGCTTGACCAGCGAGTTGTGTGGCGCCAGGTCGAGGATGTAGTACTTCATGATCCAGGCCGGCACGATGAGCACGGGTTCGGGGTGCACGGTCTCGGTGGTGGGGCTGTACTGGATCAGCTCGATGAGGTCGTTGCGAAACACGACCCTGCCTGGCGTGATGGCCACGTTCTCGCCCGGCTTGAAGGCCTCTGCCCCAGCGGGCGGCAGGTTGCGCGCGATGCGCTGCAGGTCATCGGCCCAGTTGGCGGCACCGCGCACGAGGTTCATGCCGCCTTCGCGGGCGGTGGTGGAGATGACGTCCGGGTTCAGCCAGGGGATGTTGGCCGGGTTGAAGACGTCGAGCCACTGGCGGGCGGCGAAAGCGGCGATGTCCTGGTGGCGGTGGTTCAGTCCCGGCACGCCATGGGTGGCGCGGTGCCAGGCCCGCTCGAGGATGTGAAAGCCCTGAGACCAGGCGTTGAAAGGCCATTGCTGCCAGCCCTCGCTGGCAAAGCGACGGTCGGGCAGGTCTGAGGGCCGGCCCTGGGGGTCGGTGCCCAGGTGCGCATGAGCCGGGTTGGTGACGGCTGCACTCAGGTCTTCTGCGGTCTGCTTGATGAGGTCGAGCTGCTTGCCTGGCGAGATCATCAGGTGCGAGAGCCAGTCCAGGTAGACCAGCGTGGTCTGGATGGGCGAGATGCCGCTCATCAACTGGCCGATGTCGCCATGCACCTGGCGGTCCAGCGCGCGGACCCAGTCGTTCCAGCTCATGTCTTTCGGGGGGCATTCGCTCATGGTTTGCTCCAGGCTTGTGCTGACGATGCCGGCTTCAGCCTTGCCGCGCCAGCATCGAACGGAATCGCGACAACGCGATGAAGAGGAAGACCGCCCCGGCCACAGAGACGGCGAGCAGTTGCGGCCAGACGATGTCCAGGCCCGCGCCGCGGTACAGCACGGCGTGGGTGAGTTTGACGAACTGCGTGGTGGGCGAGACCTGCACCACGCCCTGCATCAGCTCGGGCATGCTCTCGACCGGCGTGGCAGCGCCCGAGAGCAGGTACAGCACGACGTAGACCGGTGCGGCCAGCAAACCGAATTGCGGCATCGACGAGGTGACCGTGGCCAGCAGCACGCCCAGCGAGGTCACGGCAAACAGGTAGGCCGCTGTCCCAAGCAGGAACAAGGTGATCGAGCCCAGCAGCGGCACGCCCAGCCAGCCCCGCACCACGAACATCAGCGACAGCCACACCGCCAGCAGGATCACACCGCCATTGGCGAGGATTTTGGCCATTGCGATTTCAGAGGGGCGCACCGGCATCACCAGCAGGTGCTCGATGGTGCCGTGTTCGCGCTCGCGGATGACGGCTGCGCCCACCAGGATGATGGCCAGCACCGTGATGTTGGTGATGATGAGCATCACCGAGGTGAACCAGTGCGACTGGTTGTTGGGGTTGAACTCGAGGTGGATGACAGGGCGGGCAGGCAGCAGGCTGTCGATGCCCTGTTGGTGGAAGTAGCCGAGCAGCTCTTGCAGGAAGACCTCATTGAGGTAGGCCACCCCCAGGCCCGCCTGCGTCATGGCCGTGGCGTCCACGGTGACCTGGATGGCGGGCGCGCGCCCGGCCAGCACGTCGGCCTCGAAATGCGGCGGCACGTCGATGACGAAGATGACGTCGCCGCGGTCCAGCGCCGGGCCGGCCTGCTGCGTGGTGATGTCTCGCGGTGGCTGGAAATAGGGCGCGCGGATGGCGTCGCGCAGTCGCATGGACAGCGCCGACTGGTCGGCATCGATCCAGCCCACCGAGGCGTGCGAGACCTCGGCCTTGACGCCCTTGGCCGTCGTGTAGACCGAGATCGTGAACGCAAACAGGATCAGCGCGACCAGGGGCAGGTCGCCCAGCAGGCTGCGCAGCTCTTTCGCCGACAGCTTGGCGACGTTGAGCAGCCATTGGCGGGTGTCGTGCCCCATGTCTCAAGCCTCCTGCTTGCGCACAGCCAGCCGCGCCAACGCCAGGTAGCCCAGGCCGAAAGCCAGCAGCGCCGCGTACATGGGTCCGAAGCTGTCAAAACTCAGGCCCTTGGTGAAGCTGCCCAGGCTGATGAGCTGGAACCACGAGGCCGGAAAGCCCTGGCCCACCCAAAGCGCCGCACCCGTGAGCGTGGACACCGGATACAGCAGGCCCGAAAAGTTGATGGAGGGGATCAGGCAGACGATGGCCGTGGCGAAGGTGGCCGCCACCTGCGACTTCAAAAAGGCCGAGATCAGCAGGCCCAGCGCCGTGGTGGCGAAGACGAAGCACAGCGCCCCCAGGCTCAGCGCAAAGAAGTTGCCCTTGAGCGGCACCTGCAGCACCACGATGGTCAGGAACACCAGGCTGAGGTAGCTCAGCATGGCCAGGCAGATGTAGGGCAGTTGCTTGCCCACCAGGAACTGCCCCACGCTGGCCGGCGAGGCATAGAGGTTGAGGATGGAGCCCATCTCTTTCTCGCGCACCACGCCCAGCGCTGTCAGCATGGCCGGGATGATGATCAGGCACAGCATCAGAAGGCCTGGTGTGGAGGCGTAGATGCTGCGAAAGGCCTGGTTGTACGAAAAGCGGGGCTCCAGGCGCGCGGGCAAGGTCGGCACCTTCAGACCCGGGGTTTCCTGTGCGAAGCGCATGGCGTGCTCCAGCAGGATGCCTCGGGCATAACCGCGAACGTTCTCGGCGGTGAAGGTCTGTGCGCCATCGATGTACAGGGCCACATCGGGGCGCCGTCCTTGGACAAGGTCGCGCCCGAAACCCGGCGGAATCTCGATCACCAGCACCACCTCGTGTGCGCGCAGCAGGGCATCGCCGTCTTCGATCGTCTGCACCGAGCCTTTGCGTTGAAAGTAGCGCGAGCCCTCGAAGTGCTCGACCAGCTGCCTGCTGTCGTGCGTCTGGTCGCGGTCGAGCACGGTGAAGCTGGCCTTCTGGATGTCGAAGGAGATGCTCCACGCTGCCGTGACCAGCAGGATGATCGGACCCAGCAGGGCGAAGGTCAGGCGGATCGGGTCGCGCTTGAGTTCCATGGCCTCGCGGCGCGCGAAAGCCCAGGTGCGGGCCCACCAGTCGAGCAGCGTGCGCTCGCGCATCGCACGCACCGAGCTTCTCAAAGTGTCGGCGGCATCCTGAGCATGCAACGAGGTCGGACCAGGCGCATGGGAGGCAGCGAGGGTGTTCTGTGCAGGCGCGGCTGGCGTGCGAGCCGTGGCCGCCATCTGGGCCGCCTGCACCGTCGTGTCGGCCGCCTGCAGGTGCGCCACGAAGGCGTCTTCCAGCGACGTGGCGCCTTGAGCTTGCTGCAGCGCCTGGGGCGAACCCACGGCCAGCACCCGCCCTCGGTGCATCAGCGAGATGCGGTCACATCGCTCGGCCTCGTTCATGAAATGGGTCGACACGAAGATGGTGACCTGCTCTTGCCTGGACAGCTGCACGAGCTGACGCCAGAACAGGTCACGCGCGGCCGGGTCAACGCCCGAGGTGGGCTCATCGAGGATCAGCACCTCGGGTTTGTGCAGGCAGGCAGCGGCCAGTTGCAGGCGTTGGCGGATGCCCAGCGACAGCTCGCTGGGCCGGGCCTCGGCGTGTTCGCTCAGGTCGAAGCGCTGCAGTGCGTCGCCGATGGCGTGCTCGGCCACATCACCTTCCATGCGATACAGGCGCGCGTGCAGCACCAGGTTCTGCCGAACGCTCAGCTCGTCATACAGAGAGAAGGCCTGCGACATGTAGCCCACCTTCATGCGCGTCTCGAGGTTGCGTGGGTCGATGGGCGCGCCCAGCAACTGTGCCGAGCCCGAGCTGATGTCCAGCAGCCCCGTGAGCATCTTCATGGTCGTCGTCTTGCCGCAACCGTTCGAGCCCAGGAAGCCGAAGATCTCGCCACGCTCGATGCGAAAGCTCACGTTGTCCACGGCGATGAAGTCACCGAAGCGGCGCGTCAGGCCCTGGGCCTCGATGGCGGGCGGCCCATCCGCTGCGGGGCGAGGCGGGATGATCAGCGGCTCGCTGCTGCCACGCGCATCCTCCGGCAGCAACTCGATGTAGGCCGCTTCAAGCGTGTGCTGCGGCGTGCGCGCCAGCACGTTCTCGGTGCGGTCGAACACCAGCACCTGCCCTGCGTTCATGGCCACCAGGTGCTCGAAGCGTTCGGCCTCTTCCATGTAGGCCGTCGCCACGATCACCGTCATGCCGGGGCGCTCGGCGCGCAGGGCTTCGACCAGGGCCCAGAACTGCCGCCGTGACAGCGGGTCCACGCCCGTGGTGGGCTCATCGAGGATGAGCAGATCGGGGTCGTGCACCAGCGAGCAACACAGGCCGAGTTTCTGCTTCATGCCACCGGACAACTTGCCCGCAGGCCGATCGCGAAAGGGCGCCAGGCCCGTGGCGTCGAGCAGCCGCTGGATGCGCGCCTCGCGCTCGGCCGCGCCCTGGCCGAACAGCCGCGCAAAGAAGTCGATGTTCTCGGCCACCGACAGCGTCGGGTAGAGGTTGCGGCCCAGGCCCTGCGGCATGAAAGCCACGCGAGGCGACAAGCGGGCGCGTGCCGACGCACTGGACAGGTCTTCACCCAGCACGTGGACACGGCCATGCTGGATCACCTTCACGCCGGCGATGAGCGACAGCAAGGTCGACTTGCCGACGCCGTCCGGCCCCACCAGCGCGATGGTGCGCCCTGCGGGCAGTTGCAGGCTGACATGTTCAAGCGCCCGGGTGTCACCGTATCGGTGGCCAAGGTCTCGCACATCCACGGCGATGGCGATCTCACTGGGGTGACTCATGCTGTCAACGCGGTTGATGATCGCTTGGACCAGCCCGCTCAGCGGGCAGCCTCACCATCAGCGATGCTGGCCAGGGCTTGCTGGCATCGCTGCGCACATGCCCATACCCGGTCAGCCCCGCTTTCACATGGGGCGCATGGCGGCGGGCCAGCTCAGGTGCCACCTTGAGCTTGACGCGAAAAACCAGCTTCTCGCGCTCAGCTGCCGTCTCCACGTACTTGGGCGTGAACTGCGCCTCCGAAGCAACGAAGGACACCACCGCCGGGATGACGAACTGCGGCGCCGCGTCCAGCACGATGCGGGCCTCGTCACCCAGCTTGAGTCCGCCCGCCACGTCGGTCGGCAGGAACAGCGTCATGTGCACCTCGGACGTGTTCAGCAGCGTGGCCACACGTCCCCCCGAGGGGATGACCGAGCCCGGCTCGACCACGCGGTACTCGATGCGGCCGGCCACCGGCGCGCGCAGCACCAGGTCATCCAGTGCCACGTTCAAGCGCCTGATCTGGGCTTCGGCCTCGGCGCGCGCAGCGGTGGCTTCACCAATGGCTGCGCGGGCCACCTGGACGCCCGCTTGCTCGCCGTCGCGCTGGGCCGTGCGCCGCTCCACCTCAGCGCCTGAGACCAGCGCATCCTGCTTGAGCCGCGTCGCGTGGTCCAGCTCCAGTTGTGCGATGCGCGCCTGCACCTTGCGCACCTCGGTTTCGGCGCCCGCGCGCTGCATGGCCTGGGAGGCTCGATCGCGGGCGGCTTCCACGGCGGCACGTTGGGCCAGCAGGTCGGTCGGGTCCTGCCGTGCGATGACGTCGCCTGCCTTGACCAGGTCGCCCTCGCGCACCGGCAGTTCGATGACGCGCCCCGGGTACTTGGCCGCGACCTCGATGCGCTCGACCTCCACCCGGCCATTGCCTCGGTGGATGCCATCGGGCAGGCGGTCGCGCTGGGTGTTCACCCACCAGGCGACGCCCACGGCGGCGGCCAGGGTGGCGGCGATCAAGGTCCGGTTCAGGGTGCGTCGGTTCATGGTGCAGGGGGCGCCAGCGCCGCGAGCTGGGCCCGCAGCGAGATGGCGATCAGGTCAAGGAGTTGGTCGATGCGCTCGGGCGTGAAGCGATCCCATCCGAGCCGGCGCAGCAGCAAGGCATCCGACAGCCTCAGGCTCATCACCTGGTGTGCAGCCAGGAACGTGATGGCGCGCGGCAGCGCGTGCGAGGCCTCGCGGCCACAGATGCGGGCCACCAGGCCCTCGACGGCGTCCTGCATGGGCGCCACGACCTGGCTGAACAGGCGCTCCAGCGCCGGCCCTTCCTCGGCCTGCAGCCTCAGGAAGAACTGCACCCACTCCGCCGGGAAGTCGTCGGCGAGCAGCACCCGGGCCTGATCGCACAAGAAGGCCACCACCCGCTCGATCAGCGCGTCTCGTTCGGCAACCGCGGGTTCCGCGGTGTTCCCGCGGGGCATTTCGCTCGCAGCCCCTGTGGTGCCCCGAGCCCACCACATCAACAGAGGTTCGCGCTGTCGCGCCTGGATGGCGTCAGCCAGGAAGCCTGCGGCCTCGATGTAGAGCTCTTCCTTGGTGCCGAAGTAGTAGGGGATGGCGCCCAGGTTCATGCCGGCGGCGCTGGCGATCATCCGCGTGGTGGTGCCGTCAAAGCCGTGGCGACCGAACTGCTCCAGCGCAGCGCGCAACATGCGTTCGCGAGCCTGAAGCCCACGCGCTGTTTCGGTCAGCGGGGCCGGGCGCCGTGCGCTGGGTCCGCAGGCATGGGTTGAAGAGATCAGGGCACACATGGTTCGAGGCTTGTTGCGATGCAGCATTGCATCGGCCTCGAAGTCAGTCAACCGTATGACTTGACGTGAATCAACCCCGCTGACAAAAACGCCTGCCCCAACGATGGGCGTCAACCGAGGGTCATGAATCGAGGGTCATGAAGCTCGCATCGGCGCCGAACGATCGCAGCTTCGCCAGCAGGCCCGGGTGGTCGACCTCACGGGCTTGAAAGCCCTGCTTGTGCCAATACGGCTGCGAGCCCTGGACTGCCACCAGGGCCAGTCCAGCCAGCCCCGAGGCACGCGCGTGCTCGAACGCCCTCTGGACCAGGTCTTGCGCAGCACCGCTGCCTCGGTGGTCGGGGTCAACCGCCAGGTCGTGCAGGTAGAGCCATTTCGGCAGCGCAGGCGGCTCCCAGTTGGCGGCGTGCAGCGCCGGAAAATGGTCTTCGTCAACCGGCAGGGTCACCAGGTAGGCCAGGACCATTTCTGCCTCGACCGCCAGCCAGGCTGACCTGGGGGATTGCCGGATCTTGTTTTCGAAGGCGCCGAGCGGCTCGTGGTATTGCGGTGGGTAGCAGCGTCGCTGGATGGTGAGCACTTGGTCCAGGTCCGTGGGCGTCATCGATCGGATGTCCATGGCGGGAGTCTAGGTGTCGTTGTGTAAAGCCTGTCCGATGGCCCACTGGTTCCAAGGGGAACTTGGTAGTAATCCGGGGTTCGCTGGTGCGAGGTGGGCGCGGCATGGGGGTATCCTGCGTGCCTCTCGCAGCAGCATTCCCCCTGACTCCCATGATCACGATCGAGAAGAACCGTTCCTGGACTGGCGTGGCCATCGTGGCCGCAGTGGCCGTGGCTGGCGGATTGGCCTGGTGGGCGCTTGCCCCCCAAGGTGGCTCGGGTGAGGCAGGCGCGCCTGGCGCTTCGGGTTCCATGTGGCAGTGGTCCTCGGCATCGGGCGCTGCTGGCGGTGGCGCCCCCGTGACCTCCATCCTCAACGATGCGCGCTGGGGCACCGTCAACACCGAAGACCAATCCACGCTGGAAGGTGCCTTGAGCAAGGCGCCCAACGCCAAGGCCGAGGCCGCCCGCATCGTCAGCTATGTTCAGTACCACCGTGCCTTCGAGGCCTGGCAGGGACTGGACGAGCAAAAGCAGGCCCGCGAGCGCCGGCAACTGGCCGAGGGCCTCTTCAAGGAGCTGCCTGACCGCCTCAAGACGGGCGAATTCACGCTCATGGAAGCCGCACTGATGGGCGCCGTGCTGATCGCCGAGGCCGAGCCCGATGAAGCCCGTCGCACCCAGCGCGTCGAAGCCTGGCAGGCGCAGCTGGCCACGATCGTTCCCAACCCCGAGGACGAAACCCGCATGGCCGCGCAGAACCGCGAGACCGAGTACATGCGCCGCCGCGCCACCGCCTTCGGCGAATGGCAGAACCAGACCGACCCTGCGCTGCGCACGCCCGCCAAGCTGGAGCAGACCATGGCCGAGATCAACCGCGCCTACGCAAGCGGCCAGTGAACGGTTGAGCCTGGTCAGCCCGCTGGCCTGAGCCAGGCCAGCGCGCCGATCCACAGCGGCACGGTGGCCATGCCCAACAGCGTGGACACCGTGATCAAGCCCGCCACGAACGGCCCGTTGCCACCCATTCGCACCGCCAGCACATAAGCGCTGGAGGCCGTGGGCAGCGCCCCGAAGGCCACCAGGATGGCCTGCTCTGTGGGAGGCAGCTTCAGCACCCAGGCCAGGCCGATGGCCGCGATCGGCAGCAGCAGGTGCCTGATGCCCAGCAGGCCCAGCGCAAGGGCGGGCGCAGCCGTCAAACCGGTCATCTTCAGGCCGGCACCGACGGCGAGCAGCCCCAGCGGCAGCGCAGCCTGACCGATGCGCCCCACCGTTTCCAGCAACCACGCTGGCAGGTGGATGTCGAGCACGCGCACCAGCAGGCCACTGAGGGTGCCGATGATCAAAGGATTGCGAGCCAGCTCGGCCCAAGTGTTGTGCCCGCCATGGCGGGCCAGGCTCCAGACCGCTCCGGCATTGCAAAGTGGCACGCACAACGCGATCAGGATGGCGATCAGGGCGACACCCTGCGCGCCCAGCAGGCGATCGGCCAGCGCCAACGCGATGTAGGAGTTGAATCGAAACGCGACCTGCGCCCCGCTGGCGTGCAGCGTCGCGTCCACGCCAGGCAGGTGACGCAGCCAGGTTGCCAGCAACAGGCCCAGCAAACACAGCCCGACGCCAGCGCCTGCCAGGGTGGCGGCATCGCCCGGCTGCAGGGGGCTGCGCACGATCGAGGCGAACAACAGGGCCGGGAACAGCAGGTGGTAGACCAGGCGTTCAACCACGTCCCAGGTGGGGCGTCCGAAGGCCGTGTAACGGCACAGACAGAAACCTCCCAGAATCAACAGGAAATCAGGCAGCAACAAAAGCGGGTCCATCATGGTGCCCGTGAGCCTAGGGGCTGTTAACACTAATTGCAACGCTGGGCATCATGCTGGACACTGCCCGACATGGAGATCACACCCAAGCAATTCGCGCGCATCGAGCATTGCCTTCCACTGCAGCGAGGCAACGTGAGCCTGTCCAAT
>NZ_LFRI01000394.1 GCF_001447195.1 Aquabacterium parvum
TCCCGTAGAAGGCCCTCACCGTCTCAGTGGTCATCAGCGCAGCCTCTTCGAGGACATTGCGCGCTTCATCGATAGACTTCATTCCAGCCATTTCAACTCCTGTGTAGTTGGCTTGGTTAGGGCAGGGGAGCGGCGTGCCAGGCCAATCCCCTACCCGTCTGATCCCTCGGCGGCTACGCCGCTTTGGGGCGATTCGCATGCGAAACGGCGTAGCCCTTTCCATGCAGATAGCGATAGAACAGCTCGACATACGGCAGCTCATCGAGCGGCTCA
>NZ_LFRI01000395.1 GCF_001447195.1 Aquabacterium parvum
AGCACAGAGCCGCGACCACGTTGCCGGCGTTTCCATAGCTCGCGCTGGGCTCTATGAAGGTGCTTAAAGCGTTCAGCCAGGTCATCACCGTTCTTCACCGTCAAAGTCACCAAAAAAGGCCTCAGAGCCGTTTTCTTGGCTCGGATGACCTCCCACCTATCCAAGTAGGCTTTCATCGACTTAGCGCCCCGTCTAATGGCACACAGAGGGCAAAGCAGGTGCTTCATGCAGAAGCTGGCCGCATGCAGCCTCACAGCGTCGATGGTGAAGTAG
>NZ_LFRI01000396.1 GCF_001447195.1 Aquabacterium parvum
GCCAACCAGCGGAGCGATGGTCGCCGTCCTCCGCTGGTCTTCGCGTGCATTGCGTTTCGTGTGGCACTGCCTATCCTGCGCGGCCATCAAAACCTTGAACTTTTCAAGCGGCGCAGTTTCCCTTGCCTGCGATCTGCCTTCCTCCTAGAATCCAAAGCATCCGCTTTTGGATTTTGGAGGAATCATGAACTTTGACGAAGTAATCCAGCTTCAGGTGCTGAAGCTCAAGGCCCTGAGCCACGGTGCCAACATGGGCCGGCTGGTCGATCAGGC
>NZ_LFRI01000397.1 GCF_001447195.1 Aquabacterium parvum
GCGCCCCTGAACTTGGGCGTTAGGCGCACACATCTCACACGCATGTACACCTCTACGTTCACCTTCGCCAAGGGCCAGTACGACGACGAGTTCCACGCCCTGGACAGCGTCATCGCTCAAGTCGCCAAATCCATTCCAGGCTACCTCGGCGAGGAAGCCTGGGAGAACCACGAGACCGGCCTTATCTCCAATGTGTACTACTGGGAGTCGATGGAGGCGCTGCAAGCTCTCATGAAGCACCCTTCTCACATCCAAGCCAAGCAGAACCAAGCTCGCTGGCTCAGCGGCTACCAGGTGGTCATCGCACAAGTGCTCGGCACATACGGCGACGGCGGCATTGCACATCCCTTGTCTGGCAAGGCCGCTGCGCCTAACTGGGCGTTGCAGGGGACGCCTCCACCACTGCACGCTTCGGCCACGCCAAGCGGGCGCCCCTGAACTTGGTAGTTAGGC
>NZ_LFRI01000398.1 GCF_001447195.1 Aquabacterium parvum
TGCGTCGTCCCAGCGTGCGGGCTTCGCCCATCCCGCAGGGCCGCCGCCAGCGGCCTCATACGTGCATCCATCCTCACACCTTGCCCCCCTCATAGGCGAGGCTCACCGACGCGCCAGGAGCCCACGCACGCACCGGTACGGACACCTGCTCACCCACTCGGCCCTCGAAAGGCTTGGTGTCCGGAACTGTGAGGGTGAAGAGTTGAACGAGGCCACGGTTATCGAGGCCCTCGATCTGGAGAACCGGGCGGGTGGGGATCACCTCGCCGGTCT
>NZ_LFRI01000399.1 GCF_001447195.1 Aquabacterium parvum
GGCGGCGTGTCAACATCCGGGCCAGCAGCTACGATCCCGTAGAAGGCCCTCACCGTCTCAGTGGTCATCAGCGCAGCCTCTTCGAGGACATTGCGCGCTTCATCGATAGACTTCATTCCAGCCATTTCAACTCCTGAGTAGTTGGCTTGGTTAGGGCAGGGGAGCGGCGTTCCAGGCCAATCCCCTACCCGTCTGATCCCTCGGCGGCTACGCCGCTTTGGGGCGATTCGCATGCGAAACGGCGTAGCCCTTTCCATGCAGATAGCGATAGAA
>NZ_LFRI01000400.1 GCF_001447195.1 Aquabacterium parvum
TAATGCGGATGCGAGTTTTTTCATAATCAATCCTTTACGGTAGCAAGTTGCATGGGAAATGAAGTATCGATAAGCCGTTCCTCTCGAGCGTCTTGTGGAACGCTCAAAGAAGAACGGGGTACTTGTTCATACAGCGTGTCGTAACTGGCTTGATCCAAAGTCTGCGGGGCGGCATCAAAAATGACTCGGCCATGGGACAGGCCAATAATACGGTCGGCATAACGTTGAGCGAGGTCTACCTGATGCAGGCTGACGACCGCCGAAATCCCGTCCTCTTTACAAATGCGGTGCAGCAGACTTAGCACTCGCTCTGCAGTAGCAGGATCGAGGCTGGCTACCGGTTCATCAGCCAACACCAGTTTAGGTTGCTGAGCCAGAGCCCGGGCAATACCGATGCGTTGCTGCTGGCCGCCGCTCAATGCGTCGACACGGCTTAAGGCTTTGTGCAATAAGCCGACTCGGTCCAGACTTTGCA
>NZ_LFRI01000401.1 GCF_001447195.1 Aquabacterium parvum
TTCGCATGCGAATCGCCCCAAAGCGGCGTAGCCGCCGAGGGATCAGACGGGTAGGGGATTGGCCTGGAACGCCGCTCCCCTGCCCTAACCAAGCCAACTACACAGGAGTTGAAATGGCTGGAATGAAGTCTATCGAGGAAGCGCGCAATGTCCTCGAAGAGGCTGCGCTGATGACCACTGAGACGGTGAGGGCCTTCTACGGGATCGTAGCTGCTGGCCCGGATGTTGACACGCCGCCCTGGCTGTTCATCCTGGCCAGACACATCGACGCCT
>NZ_LFRI01000402.1 GCF_001447195.1 Aquabacterium parvum
CGAACAGGGTGGGTATCACGGTTACTGGAGCTTTGAAGCCGGTGCCGCCGTGATCTTGCTTGGCATCGAAGACGACAGCAGCTTGCACAAGTACCTGTATTACCCAAAGGACTTGGTCGCATGGTGTCGAGAGCATCGCAGCCTATCTAAACCGGATGGGGACCAGGGCATCCGGCTGCGCTGTGAAGCCGGCCAGCCCTGCCCCCGCGAAGGCGAATGGGCAACCCCTGCCCAGGTCAATAGCCGCCGCTTCAGATATGGCGAGGTGATGCCAAGCGTCGAGAGCGACTACGGCCAAACCATTTGGCAATGGTTGAGCGAATGAACCCGGTCAACGACCACCGTAACGCATGGTGGGCTTGTTGATGCGCTATCTCTCGTGCCATGTATGAAGCCCTCAACCGCAGTGTGGCAGGACATGTGCCGAAGCATGAAAGCCACGCAGCGCATCAGCTGACTCGTGAATGGGGAGACGCCGACATTGACAAAGTGGTTGATAACCGCGCGGGCATGAAGGGCGAGGCCCGTGATCAGCGCAAGCGGTGAAGCTGAGGACAGGATTCGACATGCAGTTTCATGAAAAAAGGCGGCAGCAGTTTCTGGGAGAGCGGCATTGGGCGCTTGCCAGAAGGAACTGCCTTGAGGGCGTCGAAGAGGTCGGGCGCATTCTCCGCGAGGCGGTGGCGGAAGGTGACGTTCGCTACGCGGTGGGGCGTGCTCGAACAATTTCGGAGTTGATGGTAGACCGATTGAGCCTGAACTACACCGCAGGCGAACCGATAGACCCCATGCGCGGCGAACTGGAGAATGTCCTTTCCGCCTACGAGCGATATGCCGAACTGTTGTGGCAAGACACGGCCGACCGAAACGAGCCAGCCTTTGACTTCGTCGTGCTGGATGACTACTGCCAGCTGATGCAGCTGGTCGGCCTGTGCTTCTTGCTGCACCGACGCGACCTGCTTCCCCGCATCGCCGCATTGCAGGATGGCGAGAACGGTACCTCCAACGGCGGAGCGGATGTGATTTATGAAGAGTTCATGATCCATGTGTTTGGTGCCGAGAAGCGGTTCGACACGGAGCACGCATGCCAAGTTCGACCATACGAAAGCCTGTTCTATGCGTTGACGGAGGAATCAA
>NZ_LFRI01000403.1 GCF_001447195.1 Aquabacterium parvum
AGACATCGGCTGCATATCCAGCTAGTTTTCCAGACGCCAGTGCTGCTATCACCGCATTCTCATCCACGACCGAGCCGCGACATGCATTGATCAGGTAGCTACCGGTTTTCATCTTGGCCAACGCGGTGGCATCGATTAGATGCAGTGTCTCTGCGGCCATCGGAACCATCGGCACGACATAATCACATTTTTCGAGCAGTTCATCGAGCGTGACGCGCTGTACGTGCCAAGCCTTTTCTTGTTCGGCATTGAGCGGAATCGGATCGCAATACA
>NZ_LFRI01000404.1 GCF_001447195.1 Aquabacterium parvum
ACCCCGAAATGGCCTCAGATCAGGCCAAAATGGGCTTGAAATGGGGTGTTTTGGCGTCGGAGTCGACCCGCATCATCGAAAAACGAGCCCTTGCGTCAGCAGCGAAGCTGCGCCCGTTGGGTATTTCCGCAGCCTGCTAAGCTACGCATTCAAACACTTGGCTTGATTTTTATGCAAGTGCGCGAAACGAACAGACCCAAATTATCCAGAACTACCGGCCCCGCTTCAGACCCCTTTGATAACCAGCCCCATAGATATGCACAAGCACGCCATGCTTGATTGGGACAAACCCTGCTCTTTGGCTGTCGTAACAGCTTGAATATAAATGGGCCGAGGGATTCTCAATGACCATTGTTCATTCCCCTCGGAAGCAAACATTTTGTAAGCCTGCTGGAAATCCTCCATTACCAGCGCAGAAGGCTCTTCCCAGAGTCTCGAAGAAAGCCTGCCGAATCCCAGTTCAAAGCACTCTCTTGCTGCCTCGGAAAGGCCAACGCGCAAAGACTCCAGCCTGCTTTTCAATAAAATAGACGAAGTAACACCGATAGTTGCCTGCGCACATTTAGTCCGAACTACCTTTTCATCCGAAATTACGCCAGCCTTAAGCAGCTCAGTTACTTCATTCAGCCTGCTGACCAATTGGTCGCGACGCAATAGCCCATTACCAACTTGTGCATGAGATAGGGCTGCACTCAAAAGCAACTCTAAGCTTCTAGCCAACTGGTCGTCCAAATTCCGCTCAAGGCTTACAGCTAATTGGTTGTGGAACTTCGGGAGTTGTACGGCGACCACTCGGGCACGACGCTCGTACTCAACCACCTCCACCACAGCCGACTTCTTCGGCACGACGCGATCTACTGTCCGAGACTTCTTGCTAGGGCCATTTGCCCCCCACCTGTGGTGGCTTGTTAGCGAAAGTGCACTCATGACGATAGGAGCCCCGTCAAGGGGAGATAATTAAAGATCAACCAAGCCGAAGAGGCTGTGACGCCACTGTATCGGCGTATCAAGAATATAGCAAACTGCATCTAGGGGGGGCTCCCTTGCCTGTTCAAGAGATCGCTACCTGCGTAGCACATCACGCTCGTCAGCTGTACGTGGAGTCAATGCCCCTGCTGGAGGATCACCAGTGGCCCGCCGTCTTCGTCGCGGCCAAGTCAGCGGCGACAGAAGTCTGCATCAACGCGGAGCAGCAAGTTCGAGACCTGAGACGCCTGTTTACAGAAGGGGCGCCCCTTCATCTGAAGCAGGTTTTCGATCCTGACGGACTACCTGAGACGCCTATCGACTGGCACCCTGTGCCGGTTTGCGCAGCAACAGCACAAGCGACACTTGCGATCCTGATCGTCAACGAACTGCTCGGCATGGAGACGATCTCCTATGCGTCGGAGAACGCGGGGAAGCTGTTCGTGAACCTGGTGACGCTACCTGGCACAGGTGCACTTGCGGAAAAGTCAACCAGCAACATGCGCGGCCACACCGACGCAGTCAGCTTCCCGTTTCCGGGCGACTCCGATCCGTCCGACGGTCGGATAGGCCCATCACCTGATGCCGTGTGCCTAGTAGGTCTGAGGAACAACCAACAGGTCCCGACGACCTACATTCCGCTGTCTGATGTCCTAACGCAGCTCACGCCCGCTGACATACAAGTGCTGAAGGAAGGCCGCTTCATCATCAATGCGCAGAGGACGTTCAGGCGTGGCACTGAAGCAGCGCTTGGCGAGCAGCATTCTGTCGATGGCGGGAAAATCCTCGCAGAATCCGACGGTGGCATGTGGGTACGCTACAGCCACAGCAATGTGACCGTCGACGACACGCAACAACGCCTGCAGGAAGCACAACAACGCTTCGAGGAAGCCTGCGCCTCCTGTCACCAGCATTTGGTGCTGCTGCCTGGTGATGTAGCCATCATCAACAACCGAAAGGCGCTGCATGGCAGAGGGTTTATTGGCGAGCACCCGGGCGGGCTAAGCCGATGGATCCTCCGGAGCTATGGGCTTGACACCTCAAGATTGCGACCTGAGCAAGCCACCCACCGGCGTGGACACATCCTGTTCCCCTGATCAGTTCTCCTGCAGTGGGCGACGTTTGCGATATCGCCTTATGTGAGAGCAGTCATTTGGATCCCACCGCGCTGCCAGGAACCGGCGCAAGGCGATCTCAGTGCTCAATCCGTGAGGGTAGCGAGCAACATACGAGGCCAACTTGTCACGCCTGGCAAAGATCTCAGAAGACCGATGCCCGCTGAGCGCCACTTGTACTGCGCCTTGGTCAAGGCTGAGTGCCTCGTCCAAAGTTCCAAGGGCAACCTCAAGTGTGGCCGCGTCCATGTCGTTCCACAACTGATCGTCGGCGTACAGCAGAGGCAAGCCTGCCAAAACCAGGGCTAGACACTTCTCGCGGGCATGGTCACGGCGGACCAGGCGTAGCTTTCGCTCAGAGGCAAACAACGCCACGGCATCCAAATAGCTGAGCCCTTTCAAAGCCAATGCATTGCCGACCAGCTGTGACGGCCTGAGTTCTTCCAGGGTCCATGTACGAACCTGCACAGGCAAGTCGCCCCACCTATCGGCCATGACTGTACGCAACCGCGTCCAGCTTCGTGCAGAACATGGACTCCGCAAAACTCGCCACACGGGGTGATGAAGCTCGAAAGTGACCTTCGGGTACTTCGCCCGAACTCGCGCCGCCAACGCAGGTGCAGGCACTTGAGTGCCCTGGGCATATTGATACCACTTCGACTGGTGTTCGTCGCCTTCGGCGTCAATCCAGACTGAACCGGGATCGACCATAGCAGCCAACGCCTTGATGGTCTGACAGCCCGTCACCTGCTTCAGCTGATGCAACCAAACGACGGTCCGGAGATAGTCGATTTTGTTCATGAAAACGAAGCGAAAGAAATACCGCCAAAACTCTACGTTCGAAATCCCAGCGACTCTCTTCAGTAGCAGGGGTAAAACCGGGTGCTGAGCCAGCAAGGCGAAACAAAAGGCGCCTGTCCGAACGTAGGTGCACAAAAAACCAGAAGCAAATACGATTCGACAGCCCACATATTTGCCGAGTTCAGCAAAGAGAAAACTGCGCCATGGCCCGCCCGCTTCACTTCCCCAGCGCCTTCCGGGACATCCGGATGCGGCGTGGACTGCTTCAGAAGGCTGTGGCTGTGGAGTTGCGTGTTGATCCAGCTGTTCTGTGCTCCATCGAGAAGGGCACGCGTGCGCCACTCGACGATCAGACCTTGAGCGAGGCCGCACGACTGTTCAACCTCTCGGAAGCCGAGCTCACTGAATTGTGTTGGGCGGCCCGCCATGACCGACTTGTCAGCGCGCTCTGCCAGAAGGGCGCCACAGCAGGTGAACTTGCCCTGGTGTCTGCGGCACTCTTTGCCTCGCATCACCTGCGGACCGATGACCTGCCTGGACTCATCAACAGTGTTCAGCGCGTAGGTGAGAGCGCTCGGATGATCTCATCACTGACGTCACCCAAGGGTGGACTGGAGGTCAGCATGAGCTGAAAAAGAAAGGCAGGCCGCGAAGGGCCCGCCTTGGGATGATCCAGTCAATGACCAAATCAGTTAGCGCTCGTATTGTCTGACCGGATCGTCCCAACGTCAACGGGACACACGCCCTTTTGCCTCTGGCCAAAAACGCGAACTTGCATCGCGCTGTCAATTTCTTGACGGCGGCGAGGGATCAACTTTCCCGCATTGCAAGCCACAGACAGCGGCACCGTCCCAAGCCCGTCGGCTGATGGGGATGGCCGACCTCACCGCGCCAACAGACAAAGCGCGCAAAAGGGGGCATGAATATGAACTGGACGGCATGGGACTTCCAGCCCGGTGATTTCACTCTGAAGCGGCGCGGGCCACCGCCGCAGACGGGCAAGATGACCGTCAAGAAGCTGACCGCCTTGATCCGGGCAGGTTATGGCCAAGGTCACTTTCAACGCTACAAGCCTTGGCTTCGCGTGACCAAGCGCGACTACTCGCCAAACTCAAACATCGGTCACCTGCACAACGCCGAGCTCGCCAGAGGCCACCACTATCGCTCCAGGGCTGAACGCAGCACGATTCAGCTCGCACGTTGGCTAGGCGCCATCGACGCAAGGGAGGCATTTCCGGTCTGGCCGTGGAAGCACTCACATCCGGGAGAAGGCCTTCCCGGCTTTGATCAAGCACCACTCCACCGTGGATTGCTGGAGACCGCACGTGATGCTGGCATCGAACACGGTCTCTACCCAGGGACAGCCATACCTTACGTCGCGACCATCGATGTCATGACCACATGGCGTGTTGACGACCACTACAGGCTGCTTGCATTCGAGAACAAGCCCTATGAGATCGCATATGGGCCGGACCCGCTTTCGCGGGCGAAAGAACGCCTGGAATTGACGCGCCGCTACTGCCTTGAGGCAGGTATAGGTCGATTGGTGCTGCATGGAGAGATGTTCGCGCGCGAGCTGGCCGTCAACCTCGACATGCTGGAGCCAACGCAAACCCAGCACGCACAAACCCAGATCCGGCACTCATATGCCTACCGGACCCTTGTCGAATCGATGAATGCTGACGGCTACGGGACGGCGCCTCATGAGCTGATTCAACGCCTGGCCTCACCCTTGAGCCTTCGACCCAATCAGTTGTGGCCGATGTTCAACCTGGCGCTTTGGCACCAGGACATTGATCATGATCTTGCCTTGCCGCTAAAGACCTGGATGCCCCTGATCAAGGGAGGTCGAGCTCGCAAGAACGCGTTGCTGCGCAGTTGGCTGGGGGACGGGGCATGAGCATGCGCGTCAAGCCAAACGACTTGGTCGGCAACGGCCCAGGCGGCAAGTACCTTGAAAACACTGCGCGTGTCTTGGTCCTGTCCGACTCATCAAAACAGTGCTGGCTGATCTACCTTCCTGCGCTCAAGAAGGAGTCGGGCAAAGAGCAGCAAATCCAAGACTACGTGAAGGCTCCCTTCAAGATGGTGACTGATGAGTTCTACGAACTTCTCGCGTCAGGGACCATCGTTGTGCTGAAGACGCGCTCAGCAGTTGCGCTTTCAGATGCAGACAGACTGGCCGAGGCCCGAGCATGTGGCAAAGAGGAAAGTGTCATCCGCGACATTCGGAAGCGCGACAAGCGATTTGCGGCGATCCGAAGCCTTGTGTGCGAAGAGGGCAGCAACGTGCTGAGGAACATCGAAGACCTCTTGAGTGATCCGGCACTTCCGCACAAGATTGCTGAGGTGGCACAGCGGCATGCTTTCTCTGAGAAGTCGGTGCGTCACTTCCTGAATCTGTTCCTGGCAGGCGGATCGATCAAGGGAGCCCTATGCACACGCTATCCCTTTTGCGGCAACCCGGGACAGCCAAAGGCGCAGACGCGCCATCTCGGTCGCAAGCCCAATCTGTACATGCAGGGATTGATCGAGTCGGACGGGTATGTGCTGACTGATGAGTGCAAGAAGAAGATTGAGCAAGGGTTCAGGCTGATCAGACATGGCACCACCGAGCATGGGACTGTCAGATTTTTTGTGTTTGAGGCTGAACACCGCCTTGGTCAGACGGAGGGTTGAAGAAATCTGTCCTCGTAAAGGATGGCGAATTGGTTCATTGCGGCCTTCCAGTCATGCGCCGCCCGCCCCCAGTCTG
>NZ_LFRI01000405.1 GCF_001447195.1 Aquabacterium parvum
AGCGTCTTGTCTGGCTGGTCAGCCATGACCCCATGCCGAGAGCGCCATGAGGGCCGAGGTGCGCCCGCAGAGTCCCCAAATGGGGTTTTGCAGGGCGCCTGCGGCCACTGCGGGCCTTGTCACGTCCTGCCTGCGTTCTCAAAACCCTCTGACTTGGCACTTGTGGGTCACTTCGCGCCGGATCGCCGCGAAGAACGGGTTACGCGAAGTGCCCTTTGGGGTTGGCCTGCAGCCGAGCGTTCCGGCCAGATCACATATCCCGATGATCTAGACTTCCAGGCGGCGCCACATCAGGTCGCTGTAGGTTCCGGCCAGATCACATATCCCGATGATCTAGACTATGACCCGACGGGCAACGGCGCCGACAACCGTTCCGGCCAGATCACATATCCCGATGATCTAGACTCGCGAGCCGTAGCCAGCGACAAGGCCTCGGGTTCCGGCCAGATCACATATCCCGATGATCTAGACTTCAACTCCTCGACGTAGGGACGCTCCGTCTGTTCCGGCCAGATCACATATCCCGATGATCTAGACTACCCATTCGTCTTTTGCCTCGACAGCGCGCGTTCCGGCCAGATCACATATCCCGATGATCTAGACTGCCAGACCTCCGCGCCCTTCTCGCCGACCTGTTCCGGCCAGATCACATATCCCGATGATCTAGACTGCGCTCGCGCCTCAGCCAATGCCTGCTCCGGTTCCGGCCAGATCACATATCCCGATGATCTAGACTTGGTGGTGATGTTGAACGTGTTGCCGGTGTGTTCCGGCCAGATCACATATCCCGATGATCTAGACTGTGGCGCCGCGCCATTCGCCCGTGATGGCCGTTCCGGCCAGATCACATATCCCGATGATCTAGACTGGGCTCTATTGCTACGCAACGAAGCCACCAGTTCCGGCCAGATCACATATCCCGATGATCTAGACTAGTTCGTAGTTCATCCTTCGTCCTTGTGTGGTTCCGGCCAGATCACATATCCCGATGATCTAGACTCGCCGTGGAAGACGCAAGCGGTTTGCATCTGTTCCGGCCAGATCACATATCCCGATGATCTAGACTCCTGAAAGACGGCGATCGTGTGGCTGTGTCGTTCCGGCCAGATCACATATCCCGATGATCTAGACTCCTGTCGGCTTGCGTCAGGGCACCAAAGAGGTTCCGGCCAGATCACATATCCCGATGATCTAGACTAAGTTACTGCCCAAGCATGTGCGCGAATGTGGTTCCGGCCAGATCACATATCCCGATGATCTAGACTCCACACCTTCGAGCCGTCAATGTCGCCCTTGTTCCGGCCAGATCACATATCCCGATGATCTAGACTTGTCCGAGCCGACGAACACATGGCCCCGAGGTTCCGGCCAGATCACATATCCCGATGATCTAGACTATTCCCGAACCAGTGTTTCGGCGCTGTTGCGTTCCGGCCAGATCACATATCCCGATGATCTAGACTAAATTTTGCACGCAAGGACGAACTGCGAGTGTTCCGGCCAGATCACATATCCCGATGATCTAGACTACTTCGGCTGGTACATCGCCGAGGCGCAGTGTTCCGGCCAGATCACATATCCCGATGATCTAGACTGAGCCTGCGCGGCGTGCAGTTCCTGCGCGAGTTCCGGCCAGATCACATATCCCGATGATCTAGACTTCCACCGTGCTGATGACGTTGGCCAGGCGGGTTCCGGCCAGATCACATATCCCGATGATCTAGACTAGGAACAACGTTCCGCCAAACACGAGTGCTGTTCCGGCCAGATCACATATCCCGATGATCTAGACTGCCAAGCAGGACAGCCAGTTGCAGCAGAACCTGTTCCGGCCAGATCACATATCCCGATGATCTAGACTCCAGATGAGATAACCCCTTGATTCGTCAAGGGGTTTTTCTCTTTTTGGAGGGCAAAAAAGTGGCGCAACATCAGAAGAGATCGAACTGGTCGGGGGCTTTTTTTGCGGCTTGTTTGGCCTTGCCGTAGTACGTCACGATGCGTTCGTACTGCTTGTCGGTGAACGTCAGTATGTTGACCTTCCCCCCTTCTGGCAAGCTGCTTTCCACACGTTTGCTGTAGGTCTCGACTTGGGACAAGCTGGTGCAGAAGCGAGCGTACACGGAGAACTGGGACATCTCGAACCCCATGTCGAGCAGGGCATTGCGGAATCCCGTGGCAGCCTTTCTTTCGGCTTTCTCGACCACCGGCAGATCAAACATGACGATCATCCACATGAGTCGATAGCTGCTGAGCATGAGTGTTGAGAGGTTGAGGGTCTAGGGCGTGTTAACACTATTGTCTAAGACCCTGCTCAGCCGGTAGAGTTCAGGCATGGAGATCACCCCAGAACAATTTGCCAAGATCGAGCATTGCTTGCCTGTCCAACGAGGCAATGTCAGTCTTAGCAACCTGCAAGTCGTCAACGCTATCTTGTATGTCGCTGAACACGGCTGCAAATGGCGAGGTCTACCCAAGCGATTCGGAAATTGGCACACAATTTACACCCGCATGAATCGCTGGACCAAGGCTGGCATTCTTGATCGGATGTTTGAAGAACTGCAACGGGCTCAGGTTGTGCGCATAAAGATCGAAGCGATCTCCTTGGATTCAACCAGCATCAAGGTGCATCCTGATGGCACTGGTGCCCTCAAAAAAACGGACCACAAGCTATCGGCAAATCTCGAGGGGGATGGAACACCAAGATTCATATGGTTGCCGCGGATGCTCGAACAGCCATAACGTTCTCACTGTCGCCCGGCCAAGCTCACGACGCACCAGAAGGTAGGGCACTGCTAAGTCGCCTTGGGGTACTGCAACGGCCTCTGCATCTGCTCATGGATCGCGCCTACGAAGGCAATGAGACCAGACAACTTGCGCTTGATCTGGGCTATATCCCAGTGGTTCCTCCATCGGCCAAGCGCGTGCAGCCCTGGGAATACAACCGCGAGATGTACCGGCGCCGCAACGAGGTTGAGCGCTTGTTTCGCCGCCTCAAAGGTTACCGTCGCGTCTTCTCTCGCTTCGAGAAATTGGACATCATGTTCCTTGGCTTCATCAACTTTGTGCTGGTCGCTGATGGACTTCGGATGTGTTAACACGCCCTAGCTACTCATCGTCCGCAATGCTGGCCGCCAATGACAAAGGCAAGCCTGGTAGGGGCAGTTCCAGCTTGTCTCGCTCTCCCATGTACAACTGGGCCAGTGACACAGCGAGCTTTTGGATGCAAGACATCACCGGCGTGGCGCCGATGCTGGTCTGCATGTCGTCATACAAGGTTCTGACCAAAGTGCGCTTGGTGTCGGGGGTGACATGGCGCTCGCCCTGTCGCGCCAGTTGCCACACTTTCAGGTCGATCACCGGGCGGAACGGTTCCATGACGTCATCCACCAATCGCATGGCGTTGCCCTCGTTGCTGTGAAACACACCGAGCGTGGGATGCAGGCCTGCAGCAACGATGGATCGAGCTGTGGCAGCACGCAAGACCGTGTAGCCGTAGTTCAAGAGGCCATTGAGGCCATCTCCATCTTGATCGCGGCGAAACTCATTGCCAAAGAGTAGGCTCCAATATCGCCGGGCGCCTTGTGCCTCAATGTTGCCGGTGTCCCCAGACTTGACCTTGTTGATCAGTGCAGTCAGCGGTGCGGTGGGCGCACCAGCAGCTTCCAGTGCAGCCGCTTGTTGCTGCAACTTGGAGCGGACGATGTCAGCCCAGACACGTTTGTGCGTGGGTTTGCTGGCTGCAATCTGGGCGTCCAGTCTCTTTGCTTGCTGGAAGTTGCCATCAATGCTCAGCAGCATGCCGACGGCATTGTGGTTAGATCCGCACAGCACAAATGGAGCGCCCCGTTCTGCCAGGGCAACCAGCAGATTGTTCGTGTAACTCAGCCCGTGCGCGTTGGCGATGACGGCTGCGATGTCATCGAGCGGTACTTGCCCCAACTCCTTTCGCTGACCTTCTGTGTCTTGCACGACCAGAAAGCCGCGCGACACGAACAAGTGGCGTCGGTCATCGGCCACTTCCACAATGCGGCCGACCATCGCACTTACCCTTTGAAGCCCGGGTCGCGCAATTCGCCAATTGGCGAAACGGTGACGCGGCGACCTTTGGCTTTCTGAAGACCGACAGGTGTCTTCACTGTGTAGGTAAAGGCGTCCTCCTTGTCGCGGGCGCGGGCGCTTTCATTCGCCTCGTTGTGTTCAACCCAAAACATGCGGCCATCAGCCGCCAATTTGGCAAGCCGCATGAGTTTCATACCTTCGTCTGTTTCGAGCTTGACGTAGTCGTCCCGGATCAATCGCATCACCAAGGGCTTACCACTGAGGCTCAATGTGGGGTGTCGGAGTCGCGAGACGCCATCGCGGCCAGCATTCCGCTCTTTCCGCACCAGTTGGTAAGCATCAAAGGTTGAGATGACTTCGCCTTCCCACTTGCCCTTGTCGTTGCTAACTATTTCAATGCAGTAGTTGCTGTCGCCCTTGTAGCCTTTGTACGCGCCGGATCGGTGGTTGTGATCGGAGTCAAACCAGGGCTCGTTGGTTGAGTGCTTGGCTTTGGCGTAATCGAACTCGATGACCTTCAACGTGTCTTCAACCAGCGTTCGTTTGCCATCTACCAATTTGTGCACACCCACGCGACCATTGCCAAGCAGACTGTATGCGGTGTCGTTGTGCATCGCACCTTCATGGCTGTGGTCAGGTTTGTGGCTGACCAGGATGTGGTTGATGGCGCGCTTGACCTGTTCGCGATAAGTGGGCCATGGGTCCGGCATGCTCTCGGCCCAGTCCATGATGTGTTGATCGCGACCGCGTTTGCTGGCGTTGGACAGTTCTTGCAAGGTCTTTTGATCGGTCACACCGATGACGCAGGCGTCCACCGCGTGATGGCGATGATCATTGCGGTTCTTTTCTCCGCGCAGCCCCAGGATGCCGTTGAGTCCGAATTGGTGGCGCAGCAGCGCGGTCATCTGACCAGGGATGACACGGGTGGCGTGCGGGCATATCAGGCTGATGTACTCACGGGTGATGCGTGACAGGTATCGGGTGTCGTTGAGCGCGCGGGCCAGGAACCCATTGCCCTCTTTGTCCCAACGCTCCATGGCATCCATCGCAAACCGATACCGTTTGCCTTTGGGCATCTGTTCGGCACGCTTGAGGATGGCCTCATAGTTGCAGCTTTCAACCTGGTTTTGACCGAATGCTTCCGCAGGCGTCTTGTTGCCTTTGATGCGGTTGGCCCAGCGCATGGACACGGTCTTGTTGTTGAGGCTGTTGTCCAGTGTGCGTGCGTAAGGCAGGATGTGTTCGATTTCGACCCGGCCATCGCTGCTGAGCAGGTCCAAGGCGGAGATGCGTGCGCCAGAGTATGGGCAGCATCGATTGAGCACATCGTTCTCGTTGAGTTCTTCCCACAAGATCCATTTCTGGATGTCCGCCACCTTGACTCGTTCTGGGCTGATGCTGCCATTGGAGGCTTCAGCGACTTCCTGGCGGATGCGTGCGTTTCGTTTCTGGTTGTCTGCCTGGCGCTTGTTGGTCTCTTCGCGTTGCTGCCGACTTTGTTTGAGATCGCGGGCAACCTCGACCACCACCTGGCTGGGGTGCCCGTAGCGTTTGATCAGGTCGTTGACCACGGTCCGCACCTGATTGAGGCCGATGTGAACCGTTGGGTTGGCAATCTTCCCGAACCGCTTCTCGTCCGGGTCGTTTGCGTCGAGTGTGCCGAAGCTGACATGTCGCTGCAGTGCTTCGCCGTAGTAGGGCAGGGTGGGGTGTTGCTCTCCGATGGCTGACGCATCGAGTTGACTGTGATGCTCGAATCCGGCCGCTTGCACAGCTTTGTCGTAGGAGATGACCTCTTGCCTGAGCGCGGGGACAATGCGAGCCAGTGCCTTGCGGCTCAGGCTGCCATAGCCTTCGGGCAATCCAACATTGGCGATGGCTTCGGCCTGCGCTTCATTGACGCCAGTTTCAAGCAGGAGCCACTTGATCAGTGCAGACTCATCTTCTTCACTGAGAATGCGGCTGACGATATCGTCTTGCTTGGCCTCATCGAAGGTAAACCAAGATTGGCCAAAATGACCTGGTTTGCTGAGGATGGCATTCGTGATGTTGCCCTTGAGTTCTTGTCGCTTGGGGTCTTCGAAGTTGAACTGCACGGCGCCTTTGAGACCAAGCAAGGCCTTGATCTGAACGAATGTGCGTTTTGGGTTGTGCTCCAGCGCTTGAACCAGTGCATCTCGCTGTGTCAGTGTCAGCACTTCCTCGTGCAGGCCTTCACGCAGTATGCGCAGATGGTTGGCCTCCAGGTACATGCGGTAGCGTTGCGTACTGGGCAGGGCCAGCGGGGCACGCTCTTCCTCAGGCATGAAAGTGCAACGACCGGGGCGAACCGGGAGCAGGGGCCGTTGCTTGGTCAAGCACTCTTTCAGTTCGTGGTAGGCGGCCGCACAGAAAATGTCTGGATTCAGTGAGGCTTGTTTGCTCCACAAGGCTTCGAACTCATCGATCGCCATGGCGCGGTCGATGTACAGGTCGTAGCTCTTGTCGATCTTGGTTTTGCCGTCGGGTTTGAGCGCTTTGCTTTCCCGATAGCGGGCGCGCACGGTCTGGCCGGTTTGCATGCGCCTGAACAGCAGTTCGCCAACCGTGCGGCCTTGGCCTTCTGCCAAGGCATCCCGCAGTCGTTTGATGGCGCTTTTGAGTGCGCTGTTGTCGTTGTCCTTCTTGTCGGTTTTTCGATTGCTCTGAAAGCCACGTCTTTGGTTCAGGTGGAACAGAGCTCGGGCAAACTCTTCAGGCGTGAGGGACTCATCCAGTCCTCGGGCTCGCAATTCGTATGGATTGATCGTCTCCAGTGCCTTGCGCGCCTCTGGGTCTTTCGGAAAGAATCCGTGTTCGATGAGCAGGTGCATCATGCGCGCCTTGCGGCGCAGCAGGCGATCACGGCGTCGGCGCATCGCCCGCGCCATGCGCCGGGTGACGGCGAGGGAGTTGCCATCCGGGTCGCGGCCATTGGAGAAGATGCGCACGCCTGCCTTGATGATGGCGCAGGGGTTGGATGCTTCGTCCAATCGAAGCAGCGCGAAGCCGAGTGAGGTTGAGCCCAGATCGAGTGCGAGCCGATAGCGCATCTTGGCCATGCTGTTCCCTGAAGATGTTCATTTATTCAGGTGCATCCTAGATGCAACTCGTTTCAATCGTCAAGTCCGTACCGTGGTTTCAGGGGTGTAAATTTGAGGCTGTAAAGCGCATGTGGTTTCAGGTTCCGGCCGGCCGCATCCCGTTTACATTGATGTCAGGCGCGTGCTAGCATTCGCCACATTGATCATCGGGATATGTGTTCTGGACGCTAACAAGCTGATGCTTTAGTAGCTAGATGCACCAAATGAGAAGGCCGCTATATGCGGCCTTCTGTCTTTCTGCAGCAGGCCTTGTGGGCCTTGGGTTCGTGCTTGCTCAAGCCGCCAGCGGCAACGCCCCCACGCCATGGAACTTGGCCTCACGCAAGCCCAGCATCTGCCGCGCCTCAACCGGCGAAGCCACCTCGCGCCCGGCGCGCTTCGCGCAAGCGGCCAGCGCCTCGATCAACTGCCCGTTGCCCGATGTCTTCTCACCCCCCGGCAGGTAGAAGGTGTCTTCCACGCCGGTGCGCAGCATGCCGCCCAGGTCGGCGGTGGCCTGGTGCACGGCCCAGATCTCTTCGCGGCCGATCAGCGTGGTCTGCCAGATGGTGTTCGGCTCGCGGTACTTGACCAACAGCTTGAGCAGCTCGGCGTCGGCCGGCATGCCCGAGGCCACGCCCATCACGAAGTTGTACTCCAGGTGCTCGGCCATGCCGGCCTTCTGGTACATGCCCACCGAGCGCACGATGCCCACGTCGAAGCATTCGAACTCGGGGCGCGTGCCGCTCTCGTTCATCACCTCGATCATGGCCTTGACCTTGTCGACCGTGTTGTCGAACAGCATGGGCGGCCAGGCCCACTGGCCGTTGTCCTTGATCTTGAGGTAGTTCAGGCTGCCGGCGTTGCAGGCGGCGATTTCGGGGCGCACGGCGCGGATGCAGGCAGAGGGGCCGCTGATGTCGGGGCCGACCACGCCGGTGGTCAGGTTGATGATGACGCCCGGACAGGCTTCGCGGATGGCGGTGTCGATCTCGCCAGCGACGTCTGGGTCCCAGCTGGGGAAGCGACCCATGCCGGGCTCTTGCCTGCGCAGGTGCACGTGCATGATCGACGCGCCCGCGTCATAGGCCTCGCGCGCGGCGGCGGCCATTTCCTTAGGCAGCACGGGCACGGGGTGCTGCGCCGGGTCGGTGAGCACGCCGGTGAGCGCGCAGGTCAGGATGGCCTTGTCCATGTCAGTCTTCCTTGTTGAGTTCGATGTCGATCAGCAGGGCCTTGGCCTGCACCTGGTCGCCCGCTTTCGCGTACACAGCTTTGATCACGCCCGGCGCCTGGGCGTTGAGCCACATTTCCATCTTCATGGCCTCGATGGCCAACAGCGGCTGGCCTTCGGTGACGGCGTCACCCGCCTGCACCAGCACCTGTGTGACGGTGCCGGCCACGGGGGCCAGGGCGCGGCTGGGGTCGAGGGCGTTGCCCGCGTCCGGCCAGGCCGAGACCTCGGCGAAGGTGAAGACGGCCGCCTCGATGACGAGGTTCAGGGAGTCGCCCAGCCACACGGCGCGCACGCGGCGTTGCACGCCGTCGAGTTCGATGCGGGCTTCGCCGCGCGTGGCGTCTTCGCTCAGCAGCTTCACGGCGACGGGGGCGGCTTGCGGGTTCATCGCCACGTTGTAGAGGCCGCCTGAGGCAGCGCTCACGCGCAGCGTGCGCTTGACGCTGTCTTGTTGCAGGGGCAGGTCCCAGGCGCTGACGCTGTCGGCGCGCAGCAGGTGGGCCGTGCCTTGCTGGCGCGCACCGAACAGGGCACCCGCGATCAGCCAGGCCTCGTCCGAGGCCACCGGGGCTTGCAGGATGGGGGCGCCATCGGTCTGCCACTGGTCGATCAGCGTGGTCGTCATGCTGCCGGTGCGGAAGCGCGGGTGGTCGACCAGGTCGCGCAGGAAGCGGGCGTTGTGCTTCAGGCCCAGCAGCGGCGCATCGTCCAGCGTGGCCATCAGGCGGCGGATGGCGTCGGCGCGGTCGCGGCCGTGCACGATGAGCTTGGCCACCATCGGGTCGTAGTGCGGGGTGACCTCGCCGCCTTCGCGGATGCCGTCGTCGATGCGCACGCCCTCATACAGCGCTTGCGCAGGGCGCCACCACTGCACCGGACCGGTCTGCGGCGCAAAGCCCGCGTACGGGTCTTCGGCGTACAGGCGAGCCTCGATGGCGTGGCCGCTCAGGGGGATGTCTTCCTGCTTGACGGGCAGCGGCTGGCCTTCGGCCACGCGGATCTGCCACTCGACCAGGTCAAAGCCCGAGACCATTTCGGTGACCGGGTGCTCGACCTGCAGGCGGGTGTTCATCTCCAGGAAGTAGTGGTTCAGGTCCTGGTCGACGATGTACTCGATGGTGCCAGCGCCGCGGTAGCCAATCGCTTGCGCGGCCAGCACGGCATCGCGGCCCATGCGCTTGCGCATGGCGGGGCTGACCACTGGCGAGGGCGACTCTTCGATGACCTTCTGGCGGCGTCGCTGGGCCGTGCAGTCGCGCTCGCCAATGTAGACGGCGTTGCCGTGCGCATCGGCGAACACCTGGATCTCGATGTGGCGGCCGTCGAGGATCAGGCGCTCCAGCATCAGCGTGCCGTCGCCGAAGGCGTTTTGCGCTTCGCGGCGCGCGCTGGTGATGGCTTGCGCGAGTTCGGCCTTCTCGTGCACCAGGCGCATGCCGCGCCCGCCGCCGCCGCTCACGGCCTTGACCAGCAGGGGGTAGCCCATGCGCTCGGCTTGCTCGATCAGGGTGGCGTCGTCCTGCTTGTCGCCCAGGTAGCCGGGCGCGCAGGGCACGCCCGCTTCGATCATGGCGCGCTTGGCACCGGCCTTGTCACCCATCACGCGGATGGCTTCGGGGCCCGGACCGATGAAGGTCACGCCCGCGTCGGCGCAGGCCTGCGCGAAGTCGGCGTTCTCCGACAGGAAGCCGTAGCCGGGGTGCAGCGCGTTGGCGCCGGTCTTGCGGCAAGCGGCCAGCAAGGCTCCCACGTTGAGGTAGGACTGCGCCGCGGCGGCGGGGCCGATGCAGACGGCTTCGTCGGCCAGCGACACGTGCGGCGCTTGCGCATCGGCCTCGCTGTAGACGGCCACCGTGCGGTAGCCGAGCTTGCGGGCGGTGCGGATGACGCGGCAGGCGATTTCCCCGCGGTTGGCAATGAGGATTTTTTTGATCATGCGGTTCTCCGCGTGGAAATCGCCTGCAGCCCGCTTCGCGTGCGCATGCAATTTGGCTTCGCCGCAAGGCCTGCGGCCTTGTCGCCACGGTTCGCAATGAGGATCTTTTTGATCATGGTGTGATCAGCCTTGTTGGGGAACCCACTTGGGTTTGCGCTTTTGCATGAAGGCGCCGGTGCCTTCCTGGCCTTCTTCGCTGAGCACGGCTTGGGCGAACAGCTGCGCGGCGTCGTCCACCAGTTGTTCCGGCGGGGTCAGGCGGGCGCGGGCCAGCAGGCCCTTGGTGGTGGCGATGGCTTGCGGGCCGCAGGCCAGGATGCTGGCGAGCGTGCGTTGCAGCGCGCCTTCAAGCTCGTCGGCGTTGCCGTGCACCTCGTGCACCAGGCGCAAGGTCAGCGCTTCGGCGGCGTTGACCTTCGCGCCGGTGACCGACAGGCGCTTGGCCTCGGCGTAACCCAGTCGCTCGACCAGGAAGGGCGCGATCTGCGCGGGGATGATGCCCAGCGAGGTCTCGGGCAGGCGGAAGGCCACGGTGTCCAGCGCCAGGCTGACGTCGGACACGCAGGCCAGGCCGAAGCCACCGCCCATCACCGTGCCTTCGAGCACCGTGACGATGGGCAGGGGAGAGCGAGCGTAGGCCAGGCACAGGCGGCCGAAGGCAGCGTTGGTTTCTGCCACCGGGTTCAGGCCTTCGACCGGATCGGGTGCGGCCTGCATCTGCGCCAGCTTCATGCGCGCCTGGGCCATGTCGGAGATGTCGCCGCCCGCGCAGAAGTGACCGCCGCTGCCCCGCACCACCACCGCGCGCACGCTGGGGTCCTGTTCAGCGGCCTTGAGCGCGGCCAGCAGCTCGCTGACCATGGCCAGCGACATGGCGTTGCGCACCTCGGGGCGGTTGAGCGTGAGGGTGCAGACGCCTTGCGTGGTCTGGACCTGGATGGTGGTGTAGGACATGGAGGCGGTCGGTTGAAGGTGACAGCGTCGTGAAGGGGGAGGGCCCTCTGACGGGGCCTTGGGGTGGGGCTCAGCGCGCCTTCTTGGGCAGGGTGCCTTCGAACTTGCAGATGATCCCGAGCATGATTTCGTCGGCGCCACCGCCGATCGAGACCAGGCGGCCGTCGCGATAAGCCTGCGAGACGGGGTTGTCGTAGGTGAAGCCCATGCCGCCCCAGTACTGCAGGCAGCTGTCGGCCACCTCGCGGATCAGGCGGCCGCACTTGAGCTTGGCCATCGAGGCCAGCTTGGTGACGTCCTTGCCTTGCACGTACTCGTCAACTGCACGGTAGGTCAGCGAGCGCAGCAGCTCGACCTCGGTGCGCAGCTCGGCCAGGCGGAAGTGGATGACCTGGTTGTTGATCAAGGGCGAGCCGAAGGTGTGGCGCTCCTTGCAGTACTCGATGGTCAGGTCGATCAGCTTGTCCAGCATCTTCAGGGAGTTGGCCGCACCGTACAGGCGCTCTTCCTGGAACTGGATCATCTGCATCATGAAGCCCGCGCCTTCGGTGCCGATCAGGTTGCGGCGGGGCACGCGCACGTTGTCGAAGAAGATCTGCGCCGTGTCCGACGAGTTCATGCCGATCTTCTTGATCTTCTGCGTGGTGATGCCCTTGGCGTCCATCGGCACGATGATCAGCGACTTGTTGCTGTGCACCGGGCCTTCGGAGGTGTTGGCCAGCAGGCAGCACCAGTCGGCCTGCGTGGCGTTGGTGATCCACATCTTGCTGCCGTTGATGACGTAGTCGTCGCCTTCGGTGCGGGCCGTGGTCTTCAGCGCGGCCACGTCGGATCCACCGCCGGCTTCGCTCACGCCGATGCAGCCCACCATGTCGCCGGCAATCGCCGGTGCCAGGTATTCCTTCTTCAGCTCATCGGAGCCGAAGCGGTGCAGGGCGGGGGTGCACATGTCGGTCTGCACGCCAATGGCCATGGGCACGCCGCCACAGGGGATGGCGCCCAGTTCTTCGGCCACCACCATCGAGTAGGAGAAGTCCAGGCCCATGCCGCCGTAGGCGGTGTCGTACTTGACGCCCAGCAGGCCCAGCTTGCCCATCTTCTTGAACACCTCGTGGGCCGGGAAGATCTCGGCGGCCTCCCATTCCTTGACGTGGGGGTTGATCTCTTGTTCGCAGAAGCGCTTGACGGTTTCGGCCAGGGCGCGGTGTTCGGCGGTGAATTGCATGCGGGTTCTCCTCGGGTCTGCAGGATGGCGCTCTGTGGTGTGGGGGGCGCCTGGTCGTGGTGGCGGGATGGCCAGTGAATCGGTGCAGAAGGGGCGGGGCGGGCGGCTCAGAAGCGGGCCACGCCGAAGGTGTTGCCGCGCAGCTGGCGCTGGTCGGCGTCGCGTGCCAGGTCCAGGCACAGCGAGAGCACGCGGCGGGTGTCGCGCGGGTCGATCACGCCGTCGTCCCACAGGCGGGCAGTCCCGAACAGCACGTTGCTCTCGGCGTCCAGGCGCTTCTTGATCTCGGCCGACATGCCTTCGAGCATCGCGTCGTTGACGGGCATGCCGGCGCGTTCCATCTTGCCGCGCGTGACGATCTCCATCACCTTGGCGGCTTGCGCGCCACCCATCACGGCCACGCGGGCAGACGGCCAGCTGAAGATGAAGCGCGGGTCGAAGCCGCGGCCGCACATGCCGTAGTTGCCGGCGCCGAACGAGCCGTTGAGCACGATGGTGAACTTGGGCACCCGCGCGTTGGCCACGGCCTGGATCATCTTGGAGCCGTGTTTGATGGCGCCGCCGTGTTCGGCCGCCGAGCCCACCATGTAGCCCGTGGTGTTTTGCAGGAAGACCAGCGGCGTGCCGGATTGGTCGCACAGCTGGATGAACTGCGCCGCCTTGGTCGAGCCCTGCGGCTGGATGGGGCCGTTGTTGCCCAGGATGCCGACCAGGTGGCCGTTGATGCGGGCGTGGCCGCACAGCGTCTCGCTGCCGTAGTTGGCCTTGAACTCCAGGAAGTCGGAGCCGTCGACGATGCGGGCGATGACCTCGCGGGTGTCGAAGGGCTCGCGGTCGTCGGCGGGGATGCAGCCCAGCAGCTCCTGCTCGTCGTACAGCGGGGCGGGCACGGTGGGTTGCTCGCGCACGGCATCCCACTGCAGTTTGTCGAGCAGGTCGCGGGTGAGTGCGATGGCGTGGGCGTCGTTGTCGGCCAGGTACTCGCCCAGGCCGGTCACGCTGGCGTGCATCTCGGCGCCGCCCAGGTCTTCGTCGGTGGCGTCTTCACCGATGGCGGCCTTGACCAGCGGCGGGCCGGCCAGGTAGATGCTCGAGCGGCCCTTGACCAGCACCACGTAGTCCGACAGGCCGGGCAGGTAAGCGCCGCCGGCCGTGGACGAGCCATGCACCACGGCGATCTGCGGGATGCCCATGGCACTCAGCCGCGCCTGGTTGGCGAAGCTCTTGCCGCCGTCCACGAAGATCTCGGCCTGGTACATGAGGTTGGCGCCGCCGGACTCGACCAGTCCGATCAGGGGCAGCTTGTTCTCGCGGGCGATCTCTTGTGCGCGCAGGCCCTTTTTCAGGCCCATGGGCGAGATGGTGCCGCCCTTGAGCGCCGAGTCAGAGGCGGTGACCAGGCAGCGCTTGCCGGCCACCACGCCGATGCCGATGATGGTGCCGCCGCCCAGCACGCTCTTCTTGCCATCGTCGTCGTGCATGCCCAGGCCGGCGAGCATCGACAGCTCCAGGAAGGGCGTGCCGCGGTCGATCAGGCGGGCGACGCGTTCGCGCGGCAGCAGCTGGCCGCGTTTTTCGAACTTGTCGCGCTTGGAGGCCGAGCCTTCGCGCACCTGGGATTCGAGGGCGCGGACCTGATCCAGCCGCTCCTGCATGCGGGCGGTGTTGCTTTGGAAGGCGTCGGACTGCGGGTTGAGGGCGGAGCGCAGGGCGGGCATCTTGAGGGTGATCCGTGATGAGTCACCGCCAATGTATGCGTGGTTGACGTTAACGTCAACCAAATCCTGCTTGGGTGAACTACCTAGCTTGTCGCAGGCTGCGCACGCGCTCGGTGTGCTCGTCCACGCAGGCCAGCAAGGCGGCCACGTCCAGTGGCTTGGTCAGGTAGCCCGAGAAGCCGTGGTCGCGCGCGCGGTGGATCTGGTCGGGCATGGCATCGGCCGAAAACGCCACCCGGGGCACACCTTGCAGCGTGGGTTCGGCCTGCAGCTGGCGGGCCAGCTCGAAGCCGCTCATGTCGCCCAGGTGCATGTCCAGCAGGAACAGGTCGGGCACCTGCTCGCGCGCCATGGCCACGGCTTCGGCACCGCTGGTGGCCACGCGCACCAGGCAGCCCGGGCGCAGCTTGAGCACCTCCAGCACCAGCTCGGCGTTGAGGTCGTTGTCCTCGGCGTAGAGCACGCGCAGCTCGTTGCCACCGGCCTCACGCGCGACGAGGTGGCCCGAATCGGTGGCGGGGCTTGCCGCGGTGGACGTGGCTTGCGCCTTGGGCACCCACGCGATGAAGCTGGAGCCCTGTCCGGGCTGGCTGCGCACCTCCAGCCGCCCTTGCATCGCTTCGAGCAGCTTGCGCACGATCACCAAGCCGATGCCGGTGCCCTCCACGCCTGTGCGCTCGGCCCCCAGTCGGTTGAAGGGCTCGAACAGGTGCGCCTGCTGCTCGACGCTCAGCCCCACACCGGTGTCGTCGATCGCGATGGCGAGCTGATCGCCCTCGGCCCAGACGCGCAGTGTGACGTGGCCCTGGGGCCGGTTGTACTTCACCGCGTTGCTCATGAGGTTGACCAGCACCTGGCGCAAGCGCATGGGGTCGACCTGGATCAGGGTGTGGTCATCGACCGTGGCGGCGTGCAAGGTGATGCCGCTGCCCCGGGCGAGCGGCGCGACCAGGTGGCAGGCCTCGTTGAGCAGCACGGACGCCCGGCAAGGCTCGAGCGACAACGGCAGGTTGCCTGCCTCGATGCGCGAGAGGTCGAGCACATCGCTGATGATGCCCAGCAGGTGCGAGCCCGCGCTCTCGATGTGCTCGACGTGCTGGCGCTGCGTGGCATTGAGGTGGCCGGACGAGCTCAGCCGCAGCAACTGCGCAAAGCCGATCACGGCGTTCAGCGGCGTGCGCAGCTCGTGGCTCACGCGCGAGAGGAACTCGTTCTTGGCCAGGTTGGCGTCCTGCGCGACCTGTGCGGCCATGCGTGCCTTCAGCAGCGCCTTCTTGTCGGTGACGTCGGCGGTGTGGCCGTACCAGACCACGCTGCCGTCTTCTTCCGTGACCGGGATGGCGTGGCCACCGTACACGCGCAGCCCCTTGCTGGGCAGGATCACGCGGTACTCGAAGTCCACCGGGCGCAGCAGGGCGCCGGGCTTGGGCGCGGTGGCCAGTCGCCTGACGTAGGCCAGGTCATCGGGGTGCACCCGCGCGTGGTGAGCGTGGTAGTCGCGCTCCATCAGCTCGTGTGGCAGCTCGAACATCTCCATGGCCCGGTCGCTGATGTAGAGGAAGCGCGCGCGGCCATCGGCGTCGAAGCCGATCTTGTGGATGAGGCCGGGCACGAACTTGCCCATGCTGCTGAGCAGGGCCTCTCGCTCGCGCAGCGCCAGCTCGGAAGCCTTGCGCTCGGTGATGTCCTCGATGACGCTGACGAAGTAGAGCGGCTGGCCGTTCTCGTCGCGCGCCAGCCGGGAGGTGACCAGGGCCCACACGGTGCTGCCGTCGGCGCGCAGGTAGCGCGTTTCGCGGCGGAACTGGGCCACGGTGCCGGCCTTCATGTCGGCCACGCACTGGGCGTCGAGGGCGAGGTCGTCGGGGTGGGTGATGTCCAGGAAGCGCAGCTTGAGCAGGTCGTGCTCGCTGTGGCCCAGGAAGTGGCACAGGCTGGTGTTGACCTCGATGAAGCGGCCGCCGAGGTCGAGCATGGCCTGGCCGGGCGCTGAAAGCGCGAAGGCCGCCCGGTAGCGCGCGACCTGCTCGCGCAGATCGGCGAGTTCTGCAGCCAGCTCGGAATTCAGGGCAGGATCCATGAGGCGATCTTACGTGCCTGAGGCCGCCATGGGGCATGCCTGCGTGTGACGCAGCGCACAACGCCGAGCCCGGCTTGAGCCGGTGGGTGACGTGCGCGTGATCTGCATGCCTATGAGGTGAGCTACCTATGTCGCAGTGCAGGGGCTTCCCTTAACCTCTTGCGGGTCAACCGGTGACGGTGGGCGGCAGCGCGGTGTCGTGCTTGTCGTACCATCGGCACTTCCAGCGAATCAGCCAGGTCAAAGCAGTGGGGCGCTCCGTGAAATCCAAGCCAGAACAATCCATCGGTGAAGCCGCAGGTGACGGCGTGCCGCCGTCTTGGGCCCTGGAAGACCACGATGACCGCGACACCGACGCCATCATGGGCATCGCCGAGGTCTGCGAGCGCTACAAGGTCTCGCCGCGCGCCTTGCGCTTCTACGAGACCAAGGGCCTGCTGGCGCCGCGCCGCATCAACGGCACCCGCGTCTACAGCCAGATCGACCGCGCCCGCCTGATGCGCATCCTGCGCGCCAAGTCGCTGGGCACGCCGCTGGCCGAGATCAAGCACTACCTGGACATGTACGGCCAGCACGGTGAAGGCCGCATCCAGCAGCTGACCTGGGTGATCGAGAAGACGGACGCGGCCATCGCCGAGCTCGAAGCCAAGCGCGCCCAGATCGAGGCCTCGCTGACGGAGCTGCGCTTCATCAACGAGCGCACGCGCCAGACCCTGGCGGCCAAGCGCCAGGGCGGCGGGCAGGACAAGGCGGCCTGAGCGGCCCCGGCTGCTGCGCGGCCTCGGCTCCGTGAAGGCTCCGTGACGGCTGGGCGTCAGGCCCGCATGCCCACGAACATCTTCCAGCGTCGCTCGTTCTGCTTCTTGGCCTCGTACAGGGCCTGGTCGGCCTGCGACACCAGCTTGCGCACCGAGGTGACGTCGTCGGCGTAGGCGGCCATGCCGACCGACACGCCCACCCCCACCTCGTCGCCGCTGCTCAGCTTGATGGGCTGTGACACCGCGCGCACGATGCGCCGCGCCAGGGCCTGGGCCGACTCGGTGTCACCATCTCGCATGAGCACGCCGAACTCGTCGCCGCCCAGGCGGGCCAGCACGTCGCCGGCGCGCACCTGGGTCAGCAGGCGCTGGCTGACTTCCTTGAGCGTTTCGTCGCCAGCGGCGTGGCCGAATCCGTCGTTGACGGCCTTGAAGCCATCGAGGTCGAGCAGCAGCAGGGTGAAGGGCTCGCCCTGGCGCACAGCACGGCCGAACTCGGCCTCCAGTGCCCGCTCGAAGTGCACCCGGTTGGCCAGCCCCGTGAGGTGGTCGGTCATGGCCAGGTGCTTGAGCTGGTGGGCCTGGTGGCGCGCGCGCAGGGCGCACATCACGAGCTCGGCCAGGTCGTGCAGGGCGCTTTCCTGCTCGGCCGTGAACGCACGCGGTGTGGTGTCGAGCACGGCCAGCGTGCCCAGCACCGCACCGCTGACATCGATGAGCGGCGCCCCGGCGTAAAAGCGCAGGCGCGGCCCGGCCGTGACCAGGGGGTGATCGGTGAAGCGGGCGTCGCCCAGCAGGTCCGGGATGACCAGCGATCGACCGGGCTGGGTGATGGTGTGCGAGCAAAAGGCGACCTGGCGGTCGAGCTCGGGCACCTCCAGCCCCACGCGGGACTTGAACCACAGTCGGTGGCTGTCCATCAAACCGATGACGGCGATGGGCGCGGCCAAGGCATGCGCGGCCAGCCGGGTCAGGGCGTCGAAGTCGGTCTCCGGTTCGGTGTCCAGGATCCCCAGCGCGCGCAAGGCGGCGAGGCGACGGTTTTCATCCAGCGGGAACAGGTCAACGGGGCAGTCGGCTTGCATGGTGAATCGTTCAGGAGCTGATGGAGATATCGGCCGAGCGCTGTCAAACCTCAGCGCGCCCCCCTTGAATTCGGGGAAATGGCGAGCGAATGCACATGAAACGCGTTGCATGGGGGGCAACACCCGGCTCCCAGCCCATCGACCCCTTGATCGGGTGGGCGGGTTGCCCATCGGTGGGCGGTGCAGCAAAGGGATCACCCGCAACATTGAACGTGCGCCGTTGCCCAACATGAGGGTGCGTGGATGTTCACGCGTCAGCCAGGAAGGACCTCACCATGAACCCGACCCAGTGCACCCAACCCGAACAACTCTTCGCTGCCTGCATGCACGCCGGTGGCTGGCCCAAGCTGGGCTGGCAATGCCAGGACGACGCCGAAGAAGTGCTGTCCTGCTACGACGACATCATCCTGCTGTGAGTGGGGTGGCGAGGGGCCACTCGGCCCGCTCGCCCACGCCTGCCGGGTGAGGTGTCGCTGGCCAGGCAGGTGGTGCGCGCCGGATTCGGCAATTCTTGCGAGCAGGGTGCATCCGCATCGGCCTGGTGCCCGTAGAGTGAGCAGGAGGCGACTGTCGACCTCCGCCTCAACCCAGCGTGACCCCACCCATGACGGACCCTTCCGCCAACTTGGCAGCTGACTTCGATCACGAAGCGGCCCTTGAAGCCTGCGCCCGCGGCGAACGTTTCGCCCTGCGCGCCCTGTACGACCGAGAAGCCGCCTGGTTGCTGGCGGTGATTTTGCGCATCGTGCGCGATGCCGACCTGGCGCAGGACGTCCTCCAGGACGCCTTCCTGCAGATCTGGCAGAAGGCGGGCACCTTTCGCCGCGAGCTGGGCTCGGGCCGGGGGTGGATCTACACCGTGGCCCGCCACCGCGCGCTCGACGAGGTCAGGCGCGTGCGCCCCGAGCTGAACCTGGGCGAGGACTACCAGTCGCTGGCCGAGGCCTTGCCCACCCCAGACGCCGATGAGCTGCCGCACGACGAGGCGGCGCTGGCGCACTGCCTGTCGCAACTGGACGACCCCAAGCGCGAGTGCGTGATCGAGGCCTTCGTCGAGGGCTACACGCATGAGCAGATCGCTGCACGCCGGGCCAAGCCCGTGGGCACCATCAAGTCCTGGATCCGCCGTGGGCTGATCGCGCTCAAGGAGTGCCTGTCATGAACACCCAAGACCCGAATGAACGCACGGCCGAGGCCGGCGAGTACGTGCTGGGCACGCTGAACGCCAGCGAGCGACAGGCCTTCGAATCGGCCATGTCGGGTGACGAAGGCTTGCGTCGCGAGGTGTACGCCTGGCAGGGCCGCTTGCTGGGCCTGACCCGCCGCTTGCAGCCCGTGGTGGTGCCGCCCGAGTTGTGGGCGCGCATTGCTGCGCGACTCAATGGGGCATCGCAGTTCTTGACCGTCCCGGTGTCGTCCGCCGATGGCCTGGCGGCCAACGACGCGCTGTGGTCAAGCGTGCGCTTTTGGCGCTGGCTCAGCGGCGGCGCGGTGGCCGCAGCGGTGGTGATGTCGGTGCTGCTGGTGCGCACGGTGGTGGCGCCTCCGGCAGGGGTCGAGCAGGCCCAGACGCAGGCGCCGCGTTACCTGGCGGTGCTGCAGTCGCCTGACAACGCGGCCACCGGCTGGATCGTGGAAACCGTGGGCACCGACGCCATCCGCCTGGTGCAGGTGGGCGAGGGCGCCGCCATCCCCGAGGGCAAGACCATGCAGTTCTGGACCAAGCCGGAAGGCGCGGCAGGCCCGACCTCGCTGGGCCTGGTCAAGCCCGGCCAGGTGGTGGTGGTGCCCAAGGGCCAGCTGCCTGGCTTGGCCGACCGCACCTTGTTCGAGCTGACGCTGGAGCCGGCGGGTGGCTCGCCTTACGACCGGCCGTCTGGTCCCATCCTGTTCGTGGGCAAGGCCGTGCGGCTGTGACGCATCACGCGCGTGGCGGCGTTCGATCGATGAGGGCTCAGCCCTCGTCGGCCGACAGCGCCCGCCACAGGATGTGAAACAGCTCGTCGAACTGCTCGAGCAGCGACTGCTTCTCGCGCCGCACGATGTGCATCAGCACCACGCGGCCGATGATGCCCATGAAGATGTCGAGCAGGATCTTGGCCGACACGCGCCGGTTCAGCACACCGCGCGCCTGGCCGTCCTTGAAAACGCCCATGAAGGCGCCCATGAGCTCGGGGCTTTCGTAGATGCGGATGTTCTGGTGGCGTGAGACGGGCACCGCGGTGAACAGCAGCATCATCACCGCCGGGTGCTTGTCCATGTAGTCCAGCGTCACCCAGAAGGTCTTGCGCAGGCGCTCGCGCGCGTCGTCGATGCCCTGCAGGTGGTCGATCATGCGCTCGGCCAGGCGGCCCAGCATGACGTCGAGCATGGCGTAGACCAGCACCTCCTTGCTGCCGAAGTACTTGTAGATGGTCTGCAGGGAGACGTGCGCCTCCTTGGCCACGTCCAGCAGCGTCACTTCGTGGAAATCTCGCGTCGAGAAGAGGGTGAGCACGGCCTTCTCGATGCGCGAGAGCGTGTCGGCACGCATGCTGCCCAGGGCGGATCGGCGCTCGTCAGGCGTGCCGGGTGGCGTGGGTCGAGGGTCGGTCGCGGGCATGGGATGCGCTCATTCCAGGATGGAACGAAATCTTACCAAATGAACGGTCGTTCGAAAATTTTGGTGAAGCCCCCTTGCCTCGACATGACGTTAACGTCAAGATCAGCACCCGTTGTGCACCACGATGCATGGCTGGTTTCCCGGGCGTCAGCGGCTTGTCGCGGCCGATGCCTTGTGCGAATTCAGGGTTTACACCATGGGTAATTCAGATTACCGAAAGGCGTTGAACCGGTCTCGTGGTGCAGGAGCAGAACCCAACCCGACACGGATCGAGGAGACATCCCACATGCCCATTCAAAACTTCGCCCCCGCCTGGATGACCGAGGAACACCAGATGGTGTTCGACTCGGCCAAACGTTTCATGATCGAGCAATGGCAGCCCAAGGACGAAGCCTGGCGCGCCCAGGGCATGATGGACCGTCAGGCCTGGGAAGACGCCGGCGCCAACGGCTTCCTGTGCGCCTCGATGCCTGAGCAGTACGGCGGTGGCGGCGGTGACTTCGGCCACGAAGCCGCGTTGGTGCTGGCCCAAGGCGAAGCCGGCATCGGCGGCTTCGGCGGCTCGCTGCACTCGGGCATCGTCGCCCCCTACATCCTGCATTACGGCACGGAAGAACAAAAGAAGCGCTGGCTGCCCAAGCTCGCCACCGGCGAGCTCATCAGCGCCATCGCCATGACCGAGCCCGGCACGGGTTCTGACCTGCAAGGCGTGCGCACCCTGGCGCTGAAGTCGGCCGACGGCGAGAGCTACACGATCAACGGCAGCAAGACCTTCATCACCAACGGCCAGCTCGCCAACCTGATCATCGTGGTCTGCAAGACCGACAAGGACAAGGGCGCGCAAGGCATCTCGCTGTTCGTGGTCGAGACCGACGAGGCCCCCGGTTTCCGCCGTGGTCGCAACCTCGACAAGATCGGCATGGAGGCGCAAGACACCTCCGAGCTGTTCTTCGACGACGTGGTGGTGAGCAAGCACAACCTGATCGGCGAGCAAGAGGGCATGGGCTTCTTCCAGCTGATGCAGGAGCTGCCGCAAGAGCGCATGCTCGTGGCCCTGGCCGGCATCGCCGCCATGGAGTACGCCATGAAGGTGACGCTGGAGTACACGAAGGAGCGCAAGGCCTTCGGCAAGCCCATCTTCAGCTTCCAGAACACGCGCTTCAAGCTGGCCGAGTGCCAGGCTCTGTTGCTGGCTTCGCGCGCGCTGGTGGACGCCGCCATGGTTGCCCACCTCAAGGGCGAGCTGGGTGTGGACCGCGCAGCGCTCATCAAGTACTGGGTCACCGACAACCAGTGCAAGCTGATCGACGAATGCCTGCAGCTCTTCGGTGGCTACGGCTACATGAAGGAGTACCCGATCGCCCGCCTGTGGGCCGACTCGCGCGTGCAACGCATCTACGGCGGCACCAACGAGATCATGAAGGAACTCGCCAGCCGCTTCCTCTGAGGCGGGGAGCGCGCGCCAGCTGCGCGGGGCGATCCTGCGTTGGCGATGCTCGCCGTGCGCCTGTACGGCTGCGCTTCTCAACGCAGGCTCATCCCCGCTCGCTCAGGCGCCCGCAACCCCGTGAACCACTGAGTCACATCTACTTGAACAGAAGGAGCTTCTCATGATCGAAGCCTACATTTTCGACGCCGTTCGCACCCCGCGCGGCAAGGGCAAGAAAGACGGCAGCCTGCACCAGGCCACGCCCGTGTGGCTGCTGCGCACCCTGCTGCAAGGCCTGCAACAACGCCACAACCTCGACACCTCGCTGGTCGACGACGTCATCCTCGGCTGCGTGACCCCGGTGGGCGAACAAGGCGCCGACATCGCCCGCACCGCCGTGCTGGACTCGGGTTGGGCCGAATCGGTCGCTGGCGTGACACTGTCGCGCTTCTGCGCCTCGGGCCTGGAAGCCATCAACATGGCCGCTGCCAAGATCCGCGCCGGCCTGGGCGACATGGTGGTTGCCGGTGGTGTCGAGAGCATGAGCCGCTGGCCCATGGGCTCCGACGGTGGCGCCTGGGTCATGGACCCGCGCATCAACAGCGGCACCGCCTTCGTGCCCCAGGGCATCTCGGCCGACCTGATCGCCACGCTGGAAGGCTTCTCGCGCGCCGACCTGGACGCCTACGCAGCCGAATCGCACCGCCGCGCCGCCCTGGCGCAGTCGGAAGGCCGCTTCGACAAGTCGGTCATCCCCGTCAAGGACATCAACGGCATGCTGATGCTGGGCAAAGACGAGACCATCCGCCCCGGCACCTCGGTCGAGTCGCTGGCCAAGCTGATGCCTTCGTTCGAGATGATGGGCACCATGGGCTTTGACGCCACCGCGCTGGACAAGTACACGACCATCGAGAAGGTCATCCACGCCCACCACGCCGGCAACTCCTCGGGCATCGTCGACGGCGCCGCGTTGGTGCTGCTGGGCAGCAAGGAAGCCGGCATCAAGGCAGGTCTGAAGCCCCGAGCCCGCGTGCTGATGACGGCCGAGTGCGGCTCCGAGCCCACCATCATGCTGACCGGCCCGACGCCGGCCTGCAAGAAGGCGCTGGGCAAGCTGGGCATGACCCCGGGCGACATCGACCTGTGGGAAATCAACGAGGCGTTTGCCACCGTGCCCATGAAGACCGCCAAGGACCTGGGCGTGTCGATGGACCGCGTCAACGTCAACGGCGGCGCCATCGCCATGGGCCACCCGCTGGGCGCCACCGGCGCCATCATCCTGGGCACCGCCCTCGATGAACTCGAGCGTTCGGGCAAGTCCACGGCGCTCGCCACCCTGTGCATCGGTGCCGGCATGGGCATCGCCACCATCATCGAACGCGTCTGATCCGGGAGGCCCACACCATGACTCAATCTCAAGCCTTCACATTCGAAATCGATGCCGACGGCATCGGCCTGGTCACCATCGACATGCCGGGTCGCGCGATGAACGTGCTCAACCCGACCCTGGTCGAGCCCTTCGCTGCGCTGGTCACCCAGCTGGAAACCGACGCCAACCTCAAGGGCCTGGTCATCACCTCGGCCAAGTCGACCTTCATCGTCGGCGCCGACATCGACCAGCTCACGCAGATCACCTCGGCCGAAGAGGCCTACAAGCTGTGTGAAGACCTCAAGGGCATGCTGCGCCGCATGGAAAAGAGCGGCAAGCCCGTGGTGGCCGCGCTCAACGGCACGGCCCTCGGCGGTGGCCTGGAGCTGGCCCTGGCTTGCCACGCCCGCATCGCCATCGACGACCCCAAGACCAAGCTCGGCCTGCCCGAGGTCAAGCTGGGCCTGCTGCCTGGCGGCGGCGGCACGCAACGTGTGCCCCGCATGATCGGCATCCAGAAGAGCTTCGAGCTGATCACGCAAGGCAAGGAACTGACCGCGGCCAAGGCCAAGGACATGGGCCTGGTGACCGAGCTGGCCACCAGCCGCGACGACATGCTGGCCAAGGCCAAAGCCTGGTGCAAGGCCAACCCCAAGGCCTCGCAGCCCTGGGACAACAAGGGCTTCCGCATCCCCGGTGGCGACAGCAAGAGCCCGGCCGTGGTGCAGGTGCTCGCCATCGCCCCGTCCATGGCCAACGCCAAGGCGCACGGCAACTACCCGGCGCTCACCCACATCATGAGCTGCCTGTTCGAAGGCTGCCTGCTGGACTTCGACGCCGGCTCGCAGGTCGAGTCGCGCTACTTCGCCGCTTGCGTGGTCTCGCAGACCAGCAAGAACATGATCGGCACGCTGTGGCACCAGCTCAACGCCATCAAGAAGGGCCAGTCGCGCCCCAAGGGCTTTGCCGAGTCCAAGGTCAAGAAGGTCGGCATCCTGGGCGCCGGCATGATGGGCGCGGGCATCGCCTACGTGTCGGCCAAGGTCGGCATCGATGTCGTGCTGCTCGACACCACCATCGAGAACGCCGAGAAGGGCAAGGGCTACTCGCAAGGCCTGTTCGACAAGGCCATCTCGCGCGGCCGCAGCACGGCCGAGAAGCGCGACGCGCTGCTGGCCCGCATCCAGCCGACCACGTCTTATGAAGACCTGCAAGGCTGCGACCTGGTGATCGAAGCGGTGTTCGAAGACCGCGACATCAAGGCCGTGTGCACGAAGAAGTCCGAAGCCATCATCGCCGCCGACGCCGTGTACGCCTCGAACACCTCGACGCTGCCCATCACCGGCCTGGCCACGGCTTCGAGCCGCCCAGCCAACTTCATCGGCCTGCACTTCTTCTCGCCCGTGGACAAGATGCCGCTGGTCGAGATCATCGTGGGCGAGAAGACGTCTGACGAGACCCTGGCACGCGGCTTCGACTACGTGCTGCAGATCGGCAAGACCCCGATCGTGGTCAACGACGCCCGCGGCTTCTACACCTCGCGCGTGTTCGGCACCTACGTGATGGAAGGCCTGGCCATGCTGGGCGAAGGCGTGCCCCCGCGCTCCGTCGAGGTCGCTGGCCTGAAGGCCGGCATGCCCATGCCCCCGCTGGCCCTGCAAGACGAGGTCTCGCTGAGCCTGGCCCTGCACATCGCCGAGCAGACCAAGAAGGACCTGCTGGCCGAAGGCAAGGAGCTGCCCCACCACCCCGGTCAGGCCGTGCTGCAGAACATCGGCGCCACGCAAGGCCGCATCGGCAAGAAGGCCGGCAAGGGCTTCTACGACTACAACGGCAAGGAAAAGTCGCTGTGGCCTGAGCTGACCAAGCTGTACCCGCCGGTGGCCCAGCAGCCTTCGCAGCAAGAGCTGGTCGACCGGCTGCTGTACGTGCAGGCCAACGAAGCCGCTCGCTGCTTTGAAGAGAAGGTCGTGCGCTCGGTGGCCGACACCAACATCGGCTCGATCTTCGGCTGGGGCTTCGCGCCCAACCAGGGCGGCGCGCTGCAGTACATCAACGCGGTGGGCCCCAAGAAGTTCGTCGAACGTGCGCGTGAGCTGGCCAAGGCCTATGGTCCGCGCTTCGAGCCAGCGGCCATCATCGTCAAGCTGGCCCAGGAAGGCGGCCGCTTCGAGGACGTGGTGTGAGCGCGCACAGCGCCCAACCCACGCAGCAGGGCCCGCTGAGCGGGCTCCTGGCGGGCCTGCGCGTGATCGACCTCACGCGCAACCTGCCGGGGCCGTTCAGCACCCGCATGCTGACCGACCTGGGGGCCGAAGTGGTCAAGGTCGAGCCGCCCGAAGGCGACCCGGCGCGTCCGCTGGGCCCGCTGTTCGAGGCGCTCAACCACGGCAAGGAGTGCCGCAAGGTCGACTTCCGCAACGAAGCCGACCTCAACACCTTGCGCGACTGGCTGGCCACCGCCGACGTCATGGTCGACAGCTTCCGTCCTGGCGTGCTGCAAGGCATGGGGCTGGACGCAGCAACCCTGCACGCGCTCAACCCGAAGCTGGTGATGGTCTCCATTACCGGTTACGGGCAGTCGGGGCCTTGGGCGAACAAGGCAGGCCATGATCTCAACTTCATGGCGCTGTCCGGCGTGCTGGACCAGGTGAGGGCGCCCACGGGCGAACTGGCCTTGTCCAACGTGCAGTGGGGCGACCTGGCCGCGGGCAGCTCGATGGCCACCATCGCCATCCTGGCGGCGGTGATCGAGGCGCAGCGCACGGGCCGGGGCCGCCACATCGACGTCAGCATGACGCACGGGCTGCATGCCCACCTGGTCATGCCCAAGTCGACGGCGACCTTGCTGGCGCCGCTGCTGGGCCGCAAGCCGAAGGCGGGTGAAGACCTGCTCAACGGCGGCCTGCCTTGCTACAACCTTTACGCGACCGCTGACGGCCGCCACCTCGCGGTGGGCGCGCTGGAGTTCAAGTTCTGGAAGGTGGCTTGCGAGGTGTTCGAGCGGCCCGATTGGGTCAATCGGCACTGGCAACGTGGCTCGCTGCCGGGCACGCCTGATTGCACGGCGCTCAAGGCCGATGTGGCCGCGCTGGTGGCCTCGCAGCCGCTGGTGTTCTGGGCGCACAAGTTCGAGGCGGCCGACGCGTGTGTCACGCCGGTGCTGACGATCGACGAAGCACAGGCCCACCCGCTGTTCGCTGGGCAGGCCTCGGTTCAGGCTTGGCAACAAGTCGCGTGAAGTCGCTCGGCGTCCGAGCCGACCTCAGGCGTTGCTGGCTGGCGCTTGCCGGCGGCTGAACCCACAAAGGGGGCCTCGCGCCCCCTTTTTCACGCGTGCATCACTTCGGCAGCAGGACCTTGTCGACGACGTGGATCACGCCGTTGGACTGCATCACGTCGGCGATGGTGACGGTGGCCTTGCCGCCGTTCTCATCGGTGACGATCACCTTGCCGCCTTCGGTCGAAGCGGTGAGGTTGCCGCCTGCCACCGTCTTGAGCGTGGCCTTGCCGCCGCCGGCCTGGATGGCCTGGGTGACGGCCTTGGCGTCGAACTTGCCGGGCACCACGTGGTAGGTCAGCACCTTGGTGAGGGCGGCCTTGTTCTCGGGCTTGAGCAGGTTGTCGACGGTGCCGGCGGGCAGGGCCGCGAAGCCGGCGTTCACGGGCGCGAAGACGGTGAACGGGCCCTTGCCCTTGAGGGTGTCGACCAAGCCGGCGGCCTTGACGGCGGCCACGAGGGTGGTGTGGTCCTCGGAGTTCACGGCGTTGTCGACGATGTCCTTGGTGGGCAGCATCGGGGCGCCACCGACCATGACTTCGGCATGGGCCGTGCCGGTGGCCAGGGTCATCGTCAGGGCGAGGGCGGTGGTGGCGAAAGCGAAGGTTTTCATGCGAGCTCCTGTTGGGTCGTTGGGGGACGCCGCGTTGCTTGTTGATGCGGCTGAGGTCCCTTAGTCGGCCTTGCAAAATTCAATTTGAGCCCTTGAGTGCATGATCGTGGCTGCGTTCAAGGCTTGCTCGGACCCACATGCCCCACATGGCCAGCCACAAGGCGGGCGCAAAAAGGCCCTTCAGGCCCTTGCGGG
>NZ_LFRI01000406.1 GCF_001447195.1 Aquabacterium parvum
CTTCACTTCGTATGACCAAACAGCGCCCACAACACCATCGAGCACAGAGCCGCGACCACGTTGCCGGCGTTTCCATAGCTCGCGCTGGGCTCTATGAAGGTGCTTAAAGCGTTCAGCCAGGTCATCACCGTTCTTCGCCGTCAAAGTCACCAAAAAAGGCCTCAGAGCCGTTTTCTCGGCTCGGATGACCTCCCACCTATCCAAGTAGGCTTTCATCGACTTAGCGCCCCGTCTAATGGCACACAGAGGGCAAAGCAGGTGCTTCATGCAGAA
>NZ_LFRI01000407.1 GCF_001447195.1 Aquabacterium parvum
ACAGCTTCATCGTTGATGTGCGGCCCATCGTTGGAGATCCCGCCGAGGGGTTCATGGAGGTTTTCAAGTACGCCGTCAAGTTCAGCGATCAGCCGGTTGCCGATACATGGCATGCCTTTCAGACGCTCAAGGGGAAGCGCCTTCTTGGTTCTGCTGGGTGCTTCCGAGGTGTCGAGGTGCCGGAAGAGCTGACCGATGAGCCGCTCGATGAGCTGCCGTATGTCGAGCTGTTCTATCGCTATCTGCATGGAAAGGGCTACGCCGTTTCGCATG
>NZ_LFRI01000408.1 GCF_001447195.1 Aquabacterium parvum
CCTTCCTGGCCGGGGGACTCCCCCGCTCCCCCGTGTGAACAGGTCACACATCACGCAACCCATGTTGCAGGGGGCCATGCCGTGATCTGACAGACGGTTTAGCCGTATTCGGCTACCCGTTTTCGACGCATACACAGCGGCCTCAAATCGGCCGGAAAGCAGCGCCAGTATTGGGTTGGGCGAATTGTTTGTATGTATGAACTCTAGAGCCGCCTGCGTCGTCCCAGCGTGCGGGCTTCGCCCATCCCGCAGGGCCGCCGCCAGCGGCCTCAT
>NZ_LFRI01000409.1 GCF_001447195.1 Aquabacterium parvum
CGTAAGCGCACCCCCGTAGAGCGTGACTTGGCGCCAGGCTCTTGTTTTACGATCGCGTCCACCATCTTCATAGTGGACGCGATCTTCATGCCGCCATCTCAACTCGGCAAGAGGGTGGTCGTCGGACTATTACCCACCACCGGCCTAACTGGGCGTTGCAGGGGACGCCTCCACCAGTGCACGCTTCGGCCATGCCAAGCGGGCGCCCCTGAACTTGGGCGTTAGGCCCTCGCGTAAATGCACCGCTTGCACAGGCCAAGCGAGCCACCTTCTCGGTGGCTAGTGGCAGCCAAGCTTTCGTTTATTGGTTCGCGCAAGGTCTCGTGGCATGCTCGCATTCAAGCTGGCATCAGCCAAGCATTCAACACACAGGGAATCATGCACATGCTGCCTCATGCCACCATCGGCCTAACTGTGCGTTGCAGGGGACGCCTCCACCAGTGCACGCTTCGGCCATGCCAAGCGGGCGCCCCTGAACTTGGGCGTTAGGCCCTCGCGTAAATTCGCCGCTTGCGCAAGCCAAGCGAGCCACCTCCTCGGTGGCTACTGGCAGTCAGGCATGCGCTTCTTGGTTCGCGCAAGGTCTCGTGGCATGCTTGCATTCAAGCTGGCATTGGCCCAGCAATCAACACACAGGGGTTTCATGCCAAGTCAGCCGTACGCCATCACCGGCCTAACTGTGCGTTGCAGGGGACGCCTCCACCAGTGCGCGCTTCGGCCATGCCAAGCGCGCGCCCCTGAACTTGGGCGTTAGGCCTTTCGAGAGAGCGCATAGCAGCTTATGTCTTCACTAAGTCATCGCCACTTTTGGAGTACCCGCTTCGTTCTTGACTTGCTTCGTCAAGGACATCTTTCAGAAGCGGCGAGCTTTTACTACTTCCTTGCAATCATGGCCTTTGACTGGCTTCAGTTCACCATCATTGCAACTACTCCATCTCCCCACATTAGCTCATGGTCGCTTGCGAACTCATGGGTCACGTTCTTGATCACCGTCTGCGGTTTGATCTATCTGCACATCAAGAATGGCGGATCATCCGGCCAACAGTTTCTCCAACGGTACTTCCCTCTTTCGGTAACTGTCGGTTTGAAATTCGCCGTAGCCATGTATGTCCTACTTATGCTGCTGCCAATGGCTCTAGCTGGTAGCAGTCGAGAGGTCTTGGGATGGAGTACTACCATTGCACTGGCCATCATCAATATCATCATGTTTTGGCGCATTGGTGCTCACCTCAATGTGCTCCGCCATATAACAAGCGAAAGGCAAAGTGGCATCAACCCTCTTCCACTACGCGCCCCAGCCTCTCAAGAAACACACCATAAGTGATTGATTTGCCAAGGGGTGTTCATGCGACCTCCATCGGCACCAAGCGCAAGCCCAGGCTCTCGGCTCGTTTGCGCAGGTGGTACTCGACCCGCTGTCGGTAGCGTTC
>NZ_LFRI01000410.1 GCF_001447195.1 Aquabacterium parvum
ATGTGCGGCCCATCGTTGGAGATCCCGCCGAGGGGTTCATGGAGGTTTTCAAGTACGCCGTCAAGTTCAGCGATCAGCCGGTTGCCGATACATGGCATGCCTTTCAGACGCTCAAGGGGAAACGCCTTCTTGGTTCCGCTGGGTGCTTCCGAGGTGTCGAGGTGCCGGAAGAGCTGACCGATGAGCCGCTCGATGAGCTGCCGTATGTCGAGCTGTTCTATCGCTATCTGCATGGAAAGGGCTACGCCGTTTCGCATGCGAATCGCCCCAAAG
>NZ_LFRI01000411.1 GCF_001447195.1 Aquabacterium parvum
GCCAACTTGTCGGCATGTCGGCCAAGTTGCCCGAGCAAGTTCAAGCCAAGGGGCAGGACCTGCTGCAGCGCGTGGGCCGCATCCTCACGCAAAAGACCAAAGACAAGAACAAGCTGTATGCCCTGCATGCGCCCGAGGTGGAGTGCATCTCCAAAGGTAAGGCACGTAACCCCTACGAGTTCGGCGTGAAGGTCACACTGGCGACCACGCTCAAAGAAGGCCTGGTGGTGGGCATGCGCTCCATGCCCGGCAATCCGTACGACGGGCACACGCTGGATGAGACCATCGAGCAGGTGAGCATCCTGGCCAACCACCGGCCGCGTACTGTGATGGTGGACAAGGGCTACAAGGGTGCCGAGGTCGAGGGCGTGCAGATTCTCAGATCAGGCCAGCGGCGAGGCGTGACGCGCACGATGAAGGCCATGATCAAACGGCGAAGCGCGATCGAGCCGACGATCGGACACATGAAGAGCGACGGCAGGCTGGATCGAAATCCACTCAAGGGCGCGCTGGGCGATGCGCTGCATGCCGTGCTGTGCGGTGCCGGGCACAACATCCGCCTGCTGCTGAGCCTGTTGAGGCTTTTTGTTGCCCATCTACAGGCCGTTGTCTTGGCTTGGCTGGCGCGCTCGGCCTGTCACTACCGCGTTCAGGTTGCGCTGACTGCCGCGTGAGGCAATTGTTCAGGGCGGACTACCTTGGGCCAAGCGCTGCTTGAAGCTCCACAACGTGCGTGCATCAGGGATGTGCAGGGCACCGTCCAGACGGCAAAAGTGCTGGAAGCTCATGCGATCAAGCACCTGGTACTCGCAGTCTTCGTCACTGAGGT
>NZ_LFRI01000412.1 GCF_001447195.1 Aquabacterium parvum
CAGGGCGCTCAAGCCGACAACCACACCCCGCCTGCCTACGCCGGCACCAACCGCTTCACGCGGGCAGCCGCTGAACTCTTCCCCACCCCGCAGCCCAGCACGCTGCATTGACCATCCCCAAGGAGATCTCCATGACGACCATGAACCCCGCGCCCGAGTTGGGCCCGCAACTCAAGCAGCTGCGCCTCTCAGGCATCCTCGACTCCCTGGAGGCCCGCAACCGCGAAGCCATCCAGGGCAAGCTGGCCTACACCGACTTCCTGGCCCTGCTCATCAGCGACGAGGTGGCCCGGCGCGAGCAAAAGAAGTTCAGCTCGCGCCTGCGCCGCGCCCAGTTCCGCACCACCAAGACGCTGGACCAGTTCGACTTCGAGCGCTTGCCCAACCTCAACCGCAGCCTGGTTCACGACCTGGCCACCGGACGGTATCTGCAAGAGAAGGCGCCCGTGCTCATCGTCGGGCCCT
>NZ_LFRI01000413.1 GCF_001447195.1 Aquabacterium parvum
TGGATGCACGTATGAGGCCGCTGGCGGCGGCCCTGCGGGATGGGCGAAGCCCGCACGCTGGGACGACGCAGGCGGCTCTAGAGTTCATACATACAAACAATTCGCCCAACCCAATACTGGCGCTGCTTTCCGGCCGGTTTGAGGCCGTTGTGTATGCGTCGAAAACGGGTAGCCGAATACGGCTAAACCGTCTGTCAGATCACGGCATGGCCCCCTGCAACATGGGTTGCGTGATGTGTGACCTGTTCACACGGGGGAGCGGGGGAGTCCCCC
>NZ_LFRI01000414.1 GCF_001447195.1 Aquabacterium parvum
TGCTGCGTGCCAAGGGCCGCAGTGGCGTGGACATCGCCACGCCCCAGGTTCGCTTTGAGTCTGCCCTGGCCTTGGGCGATGTATGGGCCCTTGATCAACTCTGGCGTGAGCTGGGCTTCGATGCCCTGGCGGCCGTCTTCCGACGCGCCCGTTACACCACCCCCATTGAGCAGGCCATTCGTGTGATGGTCTTCAACCGCCTGTGCGATGCCGACTCCAAGCTGGGCACGCTTCGCTGGCTGCAAACCGTGAGCATGCCGGGCGTCGATGCCG
>NZ_LFRI01000415.1 GCF_001447195.1 Aquabacterium parvum
GCCGTAAGCGCACCCCCGTAGAGCGTGACTTGGCGCCAGGCTCTTGTTTTACGATCGCGTCCACCATCTTCATAGTGGACGCGATCTTCATGCCGCCATCTCAACTCGGCAAGAGGGTGGTCGTCGGACTATTACCACTTGCCGCTTCACCACCAGCCATCAGCTGCAAGTAGTCCACGATGATCAGTCCCAGCTTTCCTCCGCACTCGCGCGCTTTGCGGCGAGCTCGCGCACGCAGCTCATTGGCTGACAAAGCGCCTGTCTCATCGATGAACATCTGGGCTTTGATGAGCCGTTCAGTCGTCTCGCTCAGACGGGACCATTCGTCATCGCTCAGCGTGCCTGCCCGCAGATTCGACTGGTCTATCCGAGCAGAAGACCCGATCATGCGAAGCGCGAGCTGACCACCCCCCATCTCCATCGAAAACACGGCCACGGGCAACCCGAGGTTGACTGCGACGTGTTCACCAATGTTGAGCGCCAAGGCGGTCTTCCCCATGGAAGGGCGCGCAGCCAAGACGATGAGGTCCCCGTCCTGCAAACCTGACGTTTGTTTGTCGAGGTCGGCAAGACCAGTGCTGAGCCCCGTCAACGCCACGCCCCCCTTGTCCGCGTTGGCCATGATTCCATCAATGGCCTCAGCGATCAGGCTGTCCAGAGGGCTCCAGATCTTGGCATGCCGAGACCCTTGCTCAGCAATCTTCAGAGCCTTCGATTCGAACTCATCGAGGATCTGAGTGACAGAGCGACCATCTGGCTGCAGGGCACTTGCGATCGCTTCATCGCTGACAGCAATCATCTTGCGCAGCACCGATCGCTCTCTCACGATCTCCGCGTAGCGCCGTATGTTCGCAGCACTGGGCACACTCTGGGCCAATGAGTTGAGATAGCCTAGCCCTCCGCACTCGTCCCCTGTTCCAGACGACTTCAAGCGCTCGTACACGGTGATCACATCGGCAGGCTTCGTCGCATTGATCAACTCTGCCAACGCCCCGTAGATCAGCCGGTGCTCATGTCGGTAGAAGTCGTGCTCCAGCAGCAAATCGGCGGCATGGTCCCAAGCGGTGTTGTCGAGCAGCAAACCACCAAGCACACTCTGTTCAGCCTCGATCGAATGAGGCGGCACACGCAGAGCACTCAACTGTGCATCGTCTTGTTCTATGTGTCTCTGGGGCACAGCTTTCATGTCTGACCTCGTTTACTGAGGTCCTATTTTGGTATTACTAAATAAATTCGTCAAGCACATTGATGAGTTGCTGCAGTGAAGCATCCTTGGGGGCGCCGAACTTATCCACAGAAACTGTGGATAAGCGCTGCGATCACATCGAACTCCCCGCAGGAAGCGCCACCCAGAACTCGGCATGCTCCACAAATGAGCAACAGGCCGATCACTTCGCAGCTTGAGCCAACGGGCTCACGAGCTCCACATCTTTCGCGCCGCTGGCGTCCACCAGTGTGCGAGAGGTAAACGAGGCGACGCGTACCAGAACATCACGCACGACCTCTTCCATAGGCGTGCCTTTGATAGTGGACATGCCGCCCAATGCGCCAATGCCGGCAAAGCCTGCTGCGCCCCAGCTCGTGCTCGACGTTTCGTTATTGCCAGTGAACGTCCGGGCCTGCAAAACCTTTGCGCGATTGACGTCGATCACTTTGATGTCGAGCCCGAGATCCGCCGTCTTCGTCGTCGTCGAGATCGCCCCAAGGATCGGGATATAGCCGCCAGCGAACTGCTTCTTCTCTGTCACCATGTTGATGGACGTGATGGCCCCGCTGATCATGAAGTCAGCCTGCTGAACCTCCACCTTCTTGCCGACAAGTGCAAGCTCCTTGTTGAGCTCATCCAGTGCCTCGCGCTCCTGGATCTCAAAGCACCCCGTTTCCTTGAGAACAGTCGTCAGCATGGCCGACATGCCCTCGCCTACGCCAGGAAAACTCACCGAAGAATTGCCGGAGGCCAAGGCCGCCAGCGCCATAAGGCCGCCGGCGCCGGAGTCCTTGCCTGTAGCCTGACACGAGGCCGACTTGCAGGCCAGTTGTCCCACCATCACGGAGGCGATGGGCTTGGAGCACCGCGGCAAATCGTAGTCTTTCTCTGCTGTTTCGGTCTTGTCAGCACTGGCGGCGCCAGCAGCAAACATCAAGGCCAAAGCCCAAAGTGTGCTTGTCTTCATCTTCAATCCCCAAGTTGGTTCATTTGAACTTCACGCCATCGACGTTGGCCTGCAGACGCAGCGTGGTCTGAGTGACCACCCCCGTCAACCATTCGCTTGCAGTGGCCACGAAAGGCATGCCGTGCTCGCGAGGGCCAAAGTCTTTGATGGGAAGGTTCCATCGCTTCGCAACGACGGAATCCAGCGTTCCCAGCTCGTCCACGACGCCAATTTCCTTCGCTGTCGGACCAGGCCACACCCCACCATTTCCGTAGTCTATGCCGGGCTTGAGCTTGCTCCCGCGCTTCGCACGCATCTCTTCGTTGAAGCGCTTTCCCATGCCCACCACGAGCTCCCGCGCCTCGGCATCGGCCTTGTCCGACATCGGGATATAGGGATTGAGCATGCTCTTGAGCTCACCCGACGCGTACACGCGGCGGCTGACGTCGTACTTGGCCAGGACCTGGTGCACGTCCCAGCCCTCCATCACGGCACCGATCGAACCGACGATGCTGTAGCGTCCGGCGTAGATGGTGTCCGCATGCATGGCCACCAGATAGGCGGCAGAGGTGCCCAGCGTGTTGATAACCGCGACGAAGGGCTTGGGATTATTCTTGCGCAGATCGGCAACTACATCATTTATTCGCTCGGACTCGATGGGCGCTCCGCCAGGGCTATCGATGCTCAACACCACAGCCTTGACGTTCTCCGATTCGAATGCACGCCGCAGAGCGGGAAGCACTCGATCAGCGGAGGCCGGAGCCCCTGCCTCGATTGGCCCATCAAGATGCACCACGCCCACGACCGGACCAGACGAGAAGCTCCAACCTAAAAAAGGGTTGGGCATGAACAACAAGGCCGGTGCCGTCACCATGAGCACGTACAGGGATGTGCGAATGATGCTTGCTCGCCGCTCACTCTTGCGGTCGGCAAGCAGCGCCTGCACGAGGCCTGGAACAGCGTCTTGGTCATTTGCATGGATCTGCGTTTCGCTTGTTGGCTTTCGCCACATGCGGTTCAAGAAAGACATGAGAGGTTCTCCGTTGTTGCTCAGCCATGAGCTGGCTGTGTGCTGTGGAGCTCTTCTGTCACCACCTTTTTCTTCGGATCCTGGATGGTCGCCAACGCACCGTCCACCTTCAAAGCTCATGCTGTCACCGCCACTCGCAGAGCCTCGACAACATCGTCCTCGATCTCTTCCTTGGAGTTCAGCAACGCCATCACCTGTTCGTCCAGCGTTCCAGCGATGATCGGGATCATGACAAAGACATCGCTGGTGTTCCCGCTGCGATATGCGCGATCCTCCGACTGCCGCTTTAGCGCATTGGTCCACGGCAGGCTCATGAGGAACACGTAGTTGGCACGTGTCAGCGTTAGGCCGACGCCAGCGGCCTTTGATGTGCCGATGAGCACCTGGACGTCACGGTCGTTCTGCAGCGCATCCACGGCCTTCATGCGCTGCTTGGGGCTGTGTGCACCAATGATCGAAACCGCCTTGATCCCGACATCCGCCAGGGCCTTCACCAACATGTCCACCGTCTCGGTGAACTCAACGAAGATCAAGGCCTTCTGGTCGTATGGCAGGGCCTGGATGGACTCGACGATAAAGTCGACCTTGAGATGCTCAAGGTGCTCCCGAAGCTTCATCAGCTTGGGCATCGTTTGCATCGTGGCGTCCTTGAGGATCCTCTCGTAGGAGGCCAACCCTCCAGCCAGGTTCACATACCGGACTTGCTCGATCTTCTTGCCAAGATCGGTCAGCACGTCCTTGCCACGTCGAAGCATCCAGTCGCGGATCTGGTCGGCCAGTTCACCGCGATTTGCAGAGCTGCCTGCGTACCGTTTGCGGAACTCCTTCAAGCCGAGCTCGCCGAGCGGGTGCCCAGACAAGCGCAAAAGGGTATGCATCTCGACTTCACGGTTGAGGATGGGCGTGCCCGTCAGCAGAAAGCGCCTCTTGATCCGCTCGGCAAGCAGGAAGGCATTGCGTGTGCGCCCGGCCTGGTACTCCTTGAGGTTGTGTGCCTCGTCCACCAGCATGCATGCCAGAGGCAGGTCCGTGGCCTTCACAAGGCCCGCCAGGCGCTCATAGTTCGCGACAATCCACCGTGCCTTGGCGCACTCCTCCAAGGAGTGTTCACCGATGAAGGCAACCTGCTCATCTGGGAATACCGCGTTGATCTCGCGCTGCCAGTTGATGCACAAGCTGGCAGGGCACACCACCAACACAATCTCATCTCCGGCAACAAGCCTGGCTGCAACGGCCGCTTGCCGAGACTTGCCGAGCCCCATGTCGTCACCCAGCAGCGCAGCTGACCGCTCAGCCAGGAAACGAACCCCCTCAACTTGGTAACTACGCAGGCTGCACTTCTTTGCCAAGTAGCGCAGTGCAACATCGTCCACCTGTAGCTTTGCCATGGGCGTACCGATGGCCGACAAGAAGCCATTGCCGACCAGTTCGCCGGGCTCCCGCGCCCCGCCTCCACCAAAGGGAGGTGGGGCTCCTGGGACAGTGATTGGAACCTCTGACTTTGACCTGGCGACCAACTGCTCCAGTCGCATGTGGTGCTCGTGGACGAATACAAATTCTTCGCGAATGCCAGCCACTCTCTCAAGGACCTGCAGGATCTCCTGCTTCGTTCTGGCGACCTCCCATGCGTTCGCATACTTGTGAAACTTCCCCCCCAGCTCCCGCATGGCCTGAGCTGCCAGAGCATCAAACTCGAAGGTGCACGCAAAACGCCCGTCCTCCAGGGGGATCAACTGGGCGTCCAAAAGCTCAGTGAAGAAGTCTGGCTGCTTGTTCAGCCAAGCCACTGCGCCCTTGTCACGCAGATCGTCGAGCGAGAAGCTCAGGTCGACAGGCGCGTTCTCTCGCACCTGCTCCATGGCCTCCCTGGCCTGGGCGACTGGGACCACCCACATCCGCCGAAAGCGGCTCCAGGCAAAGCCCGCTTTCTTCATGACGGTGTTCACGCCCTCGGCATACTGGAGGTTGAAGCCCAGGCGCAGGCCATCGCACACCGCTCTGACCACCAACGATGGCCTGAACGGCGTGACCGGCGTGAAGGGTGGTGCGGCCGAGCCAGGCTCAGCCGCAACCTGTAGATCGCTCATGTGCAGCGATCAATCGTGGGCCACGGTCGGAAACCGAACCTCGATGTCGACACGACGCAGCTGCGCGGTAGCTGCGTCCAGCTTCTCCGGAGCGACCCAGCACTTGTCACAGGCCTGTGCTCGAATCTTGTCCGGCTTGATGCCCAGCCGCTTCAGCTGAACGGCCACAGAGTCCGCACGCGCCTGCGCAAGACGAGCATTCATTGCCGGCTGCCCCGTTGGATCAGCGCGACCGATCAATCTGATGCTGGCGGCATCGCGCAATCGAGGGACGAGGGCTCGTAGCTCGGCCAAGCCATCAAGCCCGAGTTGCGATCTCGCGTAAGCGAAATGCACCGATGCCTCAATGAGTTCCGGCTGCACCAGCACCTGCTTCGCGGCTTCCCGAACCTCGGGTGTTCCTGCCACAGCCAATGTCGATCCGCTCATTTTTCCTGATGGAGCACCAGACGCTGCCCCAGCCTCGGCCACTGCCTCGACACGCGCCACATGGCGCGTGAAGGGCTCAGCCAGCAGCCGCGCGGGCTGAGGTCGAGCAATAGGAAGTTCCTGATGCAAACCGGGCTCAACGAAGTAGCTGTACCGCGGCGAGCTGAAGCTACCGTCATGAGAGGAGGCACAGCCAGCAACCACGGCAGCCGCTGCCACAGCCATAGGAACCGCGAAGGGCTTCAAACCGCTGCGCCCCAGGCCAAGCGAGCACTGCTGGCTCAAGGAAGGCAAGGCATAGCAAACCTGACCTTGCCATAGCCAGCTTCGGACGTTGCCTGTGGCCAGCAGCCCCAGCAACGCCCGCACCACTCGCCGCAGATGCACCGCATCTTCCAACTCACCACCTTGAGGATGACGAGCTCGGAGGTAGGACACGGATTGCTGCAGGACCTCGGCCGCACCGACCAGTGGGCCATGACGGCGAAGGCAGCTCAAGATGGCATGGATGTAGGCAGCATCACGCTCCATGCTCCAGCGCTTGATGGTGTTCATGTCGATACTCGATGAAGGTGAAGATCGGCCACCGCCTGACGGCGGTGGCACCACGCTCAGGCCGCCTGCTGATCAGAGGTCGAGGCTTCACGCTTCTGTCGAAACTCGATGCGGTCGATGCGATAGGGCACCAGGCCCACAGCCGCAGCGTTGATCTGCACTTGGTAATGGTTCTGTCCGTCCTTCTGCCAAGTCTGGATCGTTTGCGTGCCGATGATGATCAAACGGCAACCTGCCTTGAAATGACGAGCGATTTCTTCGCCCAGTTTTTCGTTCCACACCGAGACCTGCACCGGCTCGGACTTTTGCTCGTCCTGCACCAGTTGATCGTTGTCATCCCGCTTGTACACATCGGCCATGACCCGAAACTCGGTAACTGTGGTGTCCTCACCGCGAACCTTGACGATCCGACGTTCGGGATTGGTCAGCATGTTGCCAATAACGGTAGATTCGATACCCATTTTCTGCTCCAGTTTGTTTTCCTCATTGGAGCCTTGTCAAGAACACATCTGGGTCAGCCTCATTGAGCCGCCTCTTTTGAATTAACCACTACAGAATCAGATTCTTATTGCCCAATTTTCTTACTCAGAAACTTGCTGCCACCAGGATGCTCACCGCCAACCAAAACCTTTCGTTCGAGCTCGACAACATCGATCGCCTTACTCTCCAGCTTCAGCCAATCCTCAAGCACAAGAGGCTCGAATCCCCCAGCCTCTCTAACCTTTTTCTGCAAATCCACATAAGCCTGCACCAGAACTGGCTCATATTGAGCAAGCAGGGAATCTATGTAATCGAAATGGGAAGCAGGAAAGCCTGAATACCCAACAATCACCCACCCTGAAATCAACCCAGAAATCAGCCCGACGACTGCACCAGAAAGAAACGTATCAAGCACCTTCAAGTAAAGCAAGGCCCCTCCGACAATTGCCCCACCGAAGACAAAGCCAATCATGGCGGCAACCATTCTCGGTGATGGCAGACCTCTTTTGAGGTTGCCAACCGCAACCTCCAATTCGAATAGCTGCCCACGTTTCATTGCCAGCGTATCGCCCCCCATTTTGCGGCAAGCCTTCACGCCACTGGCATATCCCTCATCGCTCATCCACTTCTCTCTAATCATTGGACCACCATATTAGTTGATTTCGATAACGGTCAATTCAAAGCAGATCCAAAGCCTGCTCCAACCTCTTTGCCGTCTTTATTTCATACCTAACAGATTGCTCCCGGGCATTTAGAACTGCGGCACGGATGTTCGCCTCACGATACCACTGCGCAGATGCCGGCGCCAGGTACGCAAGCAGCGGCACGATTTTCTCCCATCGCGAATGTGCGCCACCAGTCATGCGCCAGCGCAAACTTTTGGCCCCACGCTTGGTGATGCTGTAGATGTCGAGCGACCACGGCGACTCATCCGAAATCAAGTCCTTGCTCTCTTGCCGCAGCAACTCCATCTCACTGTGCACATCCACGAGCCTCTTTTCCGCAGACGACAACCACTGGCGCACGGCATGCGCCTTACCCTTTAAGGGCCCTTTATAAGAATCCATTGTTTGACAAGTTTGCTGTTGCATTTGTTGATGACTTTGAACTTCATGCTGATTAGGAGATAGCTGCCGCAGGTCATGCCGCCCATCACTGCTGCCGCAGGTCCCTTTCATCCCACACGGCCCTTTCAGCCCACACTGCCGCACTTCAAAAGTGCTGGCCCGGCCCGGGCCACCCCTCTCTGGCATCACATCTGTCCGAATTTCTTTGGATGTGACCACATTCCAGGTGTCTGCAAAGCTGGCCCGGCCCGGGCCAGCCTGTGCGACAGGCGCATGAGCCAGCCCATCCACGGCTGCGGCAGGAACGGTGCTTTCAGCTTCAACCCGGGTGGCCCGGCCCGGGTCACCCGCGACCGAGCACCGTGCTCGGCCATAGACACACAACAAACTGAGGCCTGCTAAGCCAGAGGACGCCTGAATGGCCGTGGCAATCAAATTACTTTTGGCATTCATCGCGTTCAAACAAACAAATTGGTCGAAACTGGTCCAGACAATTAGAGCAGCGTGCTTTCCTCTGCGACAGGCATATCACCATTGAGTGGCACCTCATCCAGCAGGCGCAACTCTTGAGGCGAAAGCTGAATGCGACGACGAGAATGGCGAGGCACAATCTGACCCTTGAATACTTCGCGCGGAACCTCACCCAGCAGCTTGACGACGGCGGCAACCCGTTTCTTGCCATCATCCTGCGCGGTAGGCAGAAAATCAGAACGAGACAATTCGACCAACTGAGGGCGCATGAGAATGCGATGGAAGTTCACCACCTCTTCAAAGATGGAACGGCATTGCTTCGTGAGCTCGTAGATCTTGCTGCGCCCCTCGCTGTCGCCAATGATGGATTTCGCAGCCATTGTCTTGACCATTCGCACGTAGTAATCAAAGCGATTGATCAGCATGATGACGGAATAACCATAGGGTGACCGGAAGCCCAACTCCACACGATATGGCTTCGGATTCTTCAGCACATGGAAATTGAGCCCCTGCGACTCATACCTCTCCAAATCCCGCTGCATATTTTTGATGCGCTTATCAATTTCTCGACGCACCTCATCCATTCTTTCATCCGAAAGAATCAAAGCGTAGTCGGCGTATGGATTGTCTTTCGAAGACAAGTGCCAAATGGCACGCAAGGCGCTTGCTACGCGACGACCGCCAGTCATTGCATAGCCATTTTCACCAGGCTTGGTTTCACGGCCAAGAAACAACCGGGCGGCATGCATGGTGTGAATATCAACAGAATCACTTTCATCATTGGCAACAGCCAATTTACCCATGTCACGCAACCCCAGAGCCTCGCGATCGGTTACTTCCGTATTCGCACCTTCGCGGCTTTTGTGAGCCACACGCATTTTCGACAACGCAGCTTCACGGTTTTCAAGCTCAACGAGACGCGGGTACCGCGGATCTGTGGGATCAACCTGATCTGAATCGATCAAGTCTTTCAGAAACTCACGCTCGCCGACGATGTCATATCCATCCGGAAACGGCGAACCTGCCGCAATCGGAGACTGAATATCAACGGTTTGATTATTTTCGCTCATGGTGTTTCCCTCTCAAATAAACGGTTGTGTTTGCTACTCAGCCGACTGCACTGCTGTGTTAACCAAAGCCTTGTCGAAAGGCCCTTCGACCAATTCGAACGCCCGGTCATTGCCCTCGGCCAGGGCCACCTGACACCCTGCTAACGCTGGGCGGGATTGGGTGATCCAGGAAGGGTGGCCCGGCCCGGGCCACCCCTCACGGCGCAAGGCGTGCTCGGTCATACGCTGCGCCCCGGACCTGACGGAGACCGCGTGCGGCGGACTCGTTCAAGATGCTCGCGGATGAGATCGCGTGCTTTGAGCGAGGCTTCCGTTGCAACGGGCTGGGGCGTCTCGCCTGAGGCGAACGTCAAGGCTTCAGGCGTGGTGTCGAGACTCGCCCTGTGATCCATGCGAGCTGCGATGTCGGCTGCTGCCTTGCGTCGCCGCTGAATTTCAGGAGCACCTTCAGCGATGAAGGTGCCTTGCGCGACCAACCCCACCAGATGCCGAACGAGGCCCACAGGATTCCTGACCACGCTCTTTGCGTGCGTCCACGCCACCTCATCAAGGACGTCCTGCGCACGAGCAGCAACATGGCTCAGGTGCCACCAAACTCCTGGACGCTGCTCCTCATTGAGGAAGTCAGGCCACACAAGATGGTCCGGACTGGCGCCAACAGCAGGGGCTTGGCTGGGCGGGATTGGGGGATTCTGGGGGGGTGGCCCGGCCCGGGCCACCCCTTCCAGACCGAATTCCAATCCTCGACCTTCATCGACCACCCCCACCACTGGCGGTAAGCCATCTTGTTGTAGTGGGTCTTGTAATCCCCCTCTCTCCATATAAAGGCGGGATTGGGCGATCTGTGCAGGAGGCTTTGGGCAGGCCTTAGAGGCGGGATTGGGATGGGTGGGATTGGGAGATTCTGATGTCGGGAATCCCGCTGTACAGAATCTCCCAATCCCGCCTACTGTAGGATCCACGGGCTTTTCGGCAACGCTGGCAGATCTCGGAGGCACCCCAGACGCCTTGTCAGCTGGGCGTCGAGACATGGGTTGCGCCTTGACGAACTGCCCCTGTGCATTCTTGTTGAGAGCCCGAACCAGGGCGGCCTGGTCAACCAGCAGGTTCACTCGTCGAGGGAAGTTGCTCTGACGCTCAACCAAGACGCCCAGCGTCCGAAGGTGGCGCCTCGCGGTTTCCCACTCGTCACGCGACATGCACAACTCCCGCAGCCAGTCGCTACGGCTGCGGACCATCCAACGCCCCGCCTGGCGCTGATCGTGGATCAGGCGCGACAGGAGAAGGGCGTCGTTGATGTGGGGGGTCAACTCTGCAAGGACGCGGTGGTACGACACCGCGTTGCCCAGCAGCTGCTTGATGACGATGTCATCGGTTCGAAACAGATCCAGGGAGACGAAGTCATCCTGCAACTGGATTTGAATGAGCTCACTTGTGCGTGAGGCGAACACATTCAAATTCAGTCGATATTCCGTACGGCGCGGCATACCAGAGGTGCGCTCTTCAATGAGACCGCGTGAGATCAGTGCCTTGCGAGCACGCTGCTGCACTTTCCAGCTCATCCCTGTTTCGCGTGCCCACTGCTCAGCAGTTTTATGAATCCAGCCTTGTTGTTCAGCAACGCCGATACCTCGGCGAGTCCAATACACGAGCTGCGACAGCAAGACGCCCGCAGCAGGGCTTCCCGCAATTGCAAGAACGTGGCGGTGGACTGCGATGGGGCGACTGCGCAGCAAGTGCTGCGACAAGGCGGCGCTTGGATTGTTGGGAGCTTGGAACTGGCTCATGAGCTCTGGATGACCTGGTAGCCGGTCAATGCATCCCCTTGGCCTGACGCAACTTCTCTGCATGAGCGAGAAGCAACTGCGACAGTCGTTTGAGATCCACGCGATAGTGATTCACACGACGAAACGCGCTGGTGCCTGGTTCAGTTGCTTCACGCTTGACTTCGAGCAGCCCCAGTTGTTCAAGGCAGTCGCGTGCTGTCTGAAGCTCATCACGAGACAGGCCGATGTCGGCGTGCCACTCGTCATTGCCTTTCGCAAACCAACCTTCTGCATCGGCGACGCCAGGCTCATCGGTCACCTGGATTGCCCAAGAGAGCATCAAAGCCGCTGTCACCCGTCCTGTCAGCGGAATGAATGCTCGCTGCACCACGATGGGCAGATCGAGCATGAAGAGCGCGAACTCAGGGTTCGCATTCAGCTCTCTTGCGAGCTGATCATCAGGGCTGTGCATTTCAATGCTCCTCTCGGGCAAGGACGATTCGCTTCCAGAAGAAGAAGTACCCGGACGTGGTTGGGTAACTCACGATCTGGCCCTCGGCCTTTTTGGCGGGGACCACTGTGGCTCGCAAGGCGGGCTGCACACCCACCAATTCCCATCCCTCCGCACCCATCGCCTGCATGTGGTCCTGGTACTGGCTGGCCTGCACGAAGTCGGCAGTGAGGGGATTCGTGGGCATCGGAGGGCCCTTGAAGAAGAGCATTCCTTCCCTGACCGCCTCATAGGCCAGAGGGAAGTAGCTTGTTGAATACTCAAACCGTTGGCGCTGCATCACCAAGACCTCCTCATCGTGTGTGGCTGACAAGCTCATCGCTCATCAACAGGCTGGCTTGCTCTTGCTCCTTGCGAAGCGCTGCGAAACAAGCCGGATTGAGCCAAAGCACTTCGGTTCTGGCGCCGCCGCTGTCGGCAACGGCATCGCGCTCGAGCTGATGCCAATCGGAAAAGAGCTCTTCATACAGATCGCATGCATAGCCCGACAAGACGACGAGGCCTTGCAGGCCATGGAGAACCTGAGCGAGTTCGCGATGTTGGTCATCGCTCATCTCATGTCGGTAGCCATGGCGGCCGTTCTCGTAGCGTGTGCTTCGTACATACGGCGGATCCACGTAGTGCAACGTGGTCGGCGTGTCGTAGTCCTGCATGACCCCTGTGGCTTCTCTGCTCTCAATCGTCACGGCGGTCAGTCGCTCTGTCAGCGCTGGCACGCTGTCAGGCCAGCCCGCCCACTCGGAGCTGGGCAAGGTGGCGTTGGCGCGTTTTGCGCGAAAACCTGGACGATCGTTGCGCGTCGCGGCATCAGCACCGATACCCATGTACGACTGGATGATCGTCTTGTGCGCGGCGTCCAGGGGGTCGATCGGATCCTCGTAGCTCCACTCGAACTCAGCACGAGCGAAAGGCGTGAGCATCAGCCGACGGCGCAGTTCCTGCGCGGTGGCGGGGTTCCGCACCACGCGAAAGACGTTCACGATGCGATGATCCAAATCGTTGTAGACCTCGGCGCGGCATCGCGGCTTTGCCAGCAGGACAGAAGCCGCCCCACCGTATGGTTCAACATAGGTGTCGTGTGCCGGAAAGTGGCTGATGATCCATGGCGCCATGCGGTACTTCCCTCCGTGGTAACGCAACATCGGGCGTGGACGCCCTCCCGGCTGCCGACGAACGGGTAAGGCCAGCACCGTCATGGCTGGGTGCTCCCGACCCGACCATCACCGCTCGCGGTGCCGGCACCAGGGGCCTGACGCACCTTGAAGGAGGCGATCACGGCCTCCAATTGCGCGATCGTCAGGGTGGGATAGGCCTCGTGCAGCGCACGAAAGTGCTCACGGCCCCGGTACGGCCATGAGTCGTTACCGCGGAGCCGGTGCCAAGCCGTTGTGATTTCAAGCCTGGTGTCGTCGTCAGGCAGCGCGCGGCGACCGATCTGTGAAGTCACGCCAAGCATCAGCTGCATGCGCTTGACATCGGACGGCCGCTTGGTGAACAGGTCCATGATCAAGTTGAGGCTTGCGCCATGCCGCACGAAGTATTCGTACAAGCGCTCGTCCGCGCGCATGTGTTCGTAGCGATTCATGTCCGCCACCAACTTGGTCGGGTTGATGCTGATCTGGATGCTCGTGTCGCGAGAGTGCTGAGCCAGCCGCACCAGATCGGCCGTGGTCAGGTTGCGCAGCCGATCAATCGAAGCCGCATCGAAACCCGCCATCTGGTATTCCTGGATGCAGTCAGGATCGAGTTGATCGAACTGTTGCAGCATGTGCGCGAGCACGATCAGCCTGATGGTCGGGTCGAGGACATTGACAGAAGACACGTGAAACTCCCTGGAAAGTGATTGATTGAATTTGTGGTGGTGGTTGCTAGAAGGCTGTTGGTTTGAAGCGCCGATAGAGGCTGTTCACCAGCACATGCAGCAACAACAAGATGACGCTCAGCCCAGCATCGGTGATGAGCGCTTGGATGGCTTGACCCTGCCCCAGAGCGAGCGACATTCCTGAGCCCAACATGAAGACACCGCATACAAACACTGGCAAGACTGGTGAGCGAATTACGTTCACCAACGTGGACGCCACAAGGACCAAACTCGCGACCACGTCCACCAGGTGACTCATCTCAATGAGCAGCGGATCTTTTTCTCCCGGGAGCATGGGAACTACCCACCGAGCCAGCGCCATGAGAATGAATGCATAGCTCATGCACCGGACCTCGATGAATTGCTCTCCCGTCGCAGGGTTGTAGAAGGATGGTTTGAAGAACTCGCCGAGCTTCATGACACAGCCCCCTCGAAGCCAGAGGGGTAGCGTTCGCTGACCGCACGCATCAGGACGACAACCTGCAGCAGCTGCGTCATTGCGTCAGTTCCCGGCTTCGTTGCCAAGAGCAGGACGTCATCGATGGCGGAATCGCCGATCAGGCTGCCACTAAGTGACGCGAGAGAGAAATCGTCATTGACGAGTGATTGGTAGAAGCGCGATGTCGGCGGCAGTTGCCGGGCTAGCTCAGGCGCAAGCTGCCCTGAGAGTTTCTGCAATGTCCAGAACACTGCACCTGCCTGAGCCCGAACCAGTAGATCAGCAGCACCCTGCTGGACACTGGGCGACGAGAGCGAGCCCGGCTCTGGATACTCCATGAAGAAGCCGAACGGCATCGAATCGCAGGGCACAAAGCACTCAGCGATACCGACTCTCTCAACCAGGTAGCGCAATTCATGAGTCAAGAGCCCCCGCACGTCCTGACCATCGTGAGGAGCCAGGGTGGGATGCCTCACCATGGCTTGGGCGGCCTGCTCGAGCTGCTGCGTAGACGCCTCGTCAGCGGCTTCATGCCGCGTTTCCGGTGCGCCACCTGCGGCGGAAACGATGCTCAAAGATGCCGGAGATTGTGGTGATGCCGGGCGCAGACTCCGAAGCGCCTCCTGCGGCACTACGGCACCGCGATCTTCGTCATCGGCTGGTGCACCTGCACTGCCAGCTTGAGGTGCATTTGAAGTTCCCGACGAGTTGCCACTACCTCCCTGTCGAGCAACTGCTGGGGGCGGTACAGGCGGTGATGGCGGGGCCTTCAGGTCCGCAAGAGTGACATTGCCATCCATTGCAGACATGAGCTGCAGCATGCGCTTGATGCTTGCTGCGCTCTCGCCGACCCGCTCTGCCAAGGCCACCTCGACCGCGTCACAGATTCGATCGACATCGTAGGTCCGAGCATCTCGGAGAAAGTCTTCACTCACTTGGGCAAGCGTGCGCGACACCACGCTCGACCAGAAATCCTCTGGATCCAACTCGAACTTGCCCGCCAGCCGGCATAGTGAGTTCAGCCTTGGTTGATACTTGGAGAGGACCTGTTGTCCGGTCAGCTCAATCAATGCTTTGTCGAGGGCGCCTAGACGCTTGCGCGTGAAAAGCCATCGGCCAATGAGCGCTCGTTTGGCATGGATGCCCTCAGCGGGCAGCAATTCTTCCAGCTTGCGCTCGCTTAGCGGACCATGCTCTTTCTCGAGGTCGTCGATGATCTCGCCTGCAGCCCTCGCCACTTCCCAGAACTTCAGATCGGAGCGCGCAAGGTTCTCGGATAGCGCGCTGGCCATGACACGGCGATCACCGGGCCACTTCTTGAAAATGAAGTGGCTGTACTCGAACCGCGGATCGTTTTCGTCTCGGAAAATGTCCTGCGCAATGCCCAGGCGAGAGTTCCCGCCCCCGGCCAAGAAGTAGGGCTGTCCAGGGCCCCTGCGAGTGACTTGCAGGGCCACGTCCATGCCGTTGGCCTTCATAGATGTACGAATTTCCTCGTACGACTCGTTCACATACTGACGCGGCTGATAAGGGTTGAACCCAACGTCGGCGTTTTTCAGTCGGATCGTGGCGCCGTCGATGTCCGGATCGTTCAGGTCGACCGTCGATGCCTGAGGGTTTCTGGCGGTCACAGACGCATTGGCCATCGCCTGGCGAATGTCGTTTTCACCAGCCGGCGTGACGGAAGACAGGTTTGGCACGCGTCTTCCCCCGCCAAGGACATGGCCAAGTGTTGTAGCGACACCACCACTCGGCACAGGAAGAGGGGGCAGCGACTTGGGCACTGTCATTGAGCACCCCCTGCTGAGGCGAGCTGCTCGCCACCAGCCTCATCAGCAATCTCACCTCCTGCTGGGTCTTGTGGAGGAGCAAACACCTGATCCGGATCGCCCTTGACTCCCCCTGCAAACCAGCCATAGAGCTCGGGAAACAGTTCCCAGGCCAAACGATGCATGACCTCGAATGCCGACAAGATGCGCTGCCCGCTGACGCGGTTGTGCATGTGTACGGGCACTTGCAACGTCGCAGCCTCGTTGTAGGCCACGGCATCTGGCACGACGGTCGAGAGAAAGCGAACCTCGTCGCTTTCTTTGAACTCGCTCCGCACCGCATTCAACAGCGCCTTGGCGTTGCGCGTGTACCTGTCTTTGGAAATCAGAACATGCAGAGGCGCCAGCAACGCAGTGGGCTCTGTGTCCGAGTGCTCCAGGGCCTTGAGCACCTGCAAAGTGCCTGTGGCGAACTCTCGGATGGACTGGCTGTCAGGAGGTAACGGAGAAATCAGCGTGTGCGCGGCAAAAGCCGCCGCTGTCTGAACCGGGCCAATGGCGCCCTGGGTGTCGATGAGCACGAAGTCGTAGTTGTCATCGATGAGGGGGGCGGCAAGCGCACCCTTCAGACGGGTGCGTTGGTCTGCACGGTTGTAGAGCCAGTGCTGCAGTTGGGCCTTGCCATCGTTGGACTTGATGAGGTGCAGGCGGGGGAGCGAGGTGCGGGAGATGCATTCCTGGTCGATCCACCCTTGGGCGAAGACTTCCACAATCCCCTTCGGGGCCTCGTACTCGAGGGGATAGTGCTTGGACAGTGCGGGCTGGATGTCTGCATCGCACAACAGCACCCGGGCGCCCATGTCGGCGAGTACCGCGCCAAGGTTGGCCAGGTTGGTTGTCTTCCCCACTCCGCCCTTGCTGCTGAGGGCTGTCACTCGTCTTGCCATTTCGATCCTCCGGTTTTGCGAACCGAGAGGGAAATGACAAAAGCCCCGCGTCTCAACCGTTGTGAACGGTTAGGACGCGGGGCTAGGAATTGTTGGTGGGCCCTGTAGGATTCGAACCTACGACCAACGGATTAAGAGTCCGCTGCTCTACCAACTGAGCTAAGAGCCCGTTTGCATCGTTTTTATCGCCCGCTTGCTGCGCAAGCCAGCGATCAACGAAGACTTAGATTATAGACAATTTTTTGAGCCACTGTCCAGCGCTGTGAATGTTTTTCAACACTTCCTTCACGCTGCCGGGCTTGATGAGCCCGAAAGGCTTTTTGCGATCGGCTCTCGCCTTTCGCTTTTTTAGCTTTTGGTGGGTCGGGCGAGACTCGAACTCGCGACCAACGGATTAAAAGTCCGCTGCTCTACCGACTGAGCTACCGACCCCCAGCAAAGCCTGCGATTGTAGCCCAGGTTTTCACTGCAAGTCCAGCCGGGCCGCGAACTCAACGCTGCGGCGTTGCGATCACGACTCGCTCGATCAGCAGTGCAGCGGCCACCATGCCAAAGGTGGCTGTCACGGTGACGCTGGAGCCATAGCCTGCACAGTTCAGCGAGCCATCCACGGCCCCGGCCGCATCGACGTCGCCGAGCTCGCAGCGGTCTTGTGGGGGGCGCACAGCTTCACGCGAGAACACGCACGTCACGCCCATGCGCCCCTTGCGCGCCGCGCCGTGCCTCTGTCTCAGGCGCTGACGAAGGCTGGCCAGCAAGGGGTCATGCGTGACATCGGCCAGATCGGCCACCTCCACCTGGTGCGGCTGCACCTTGCCGCCCGCAGCCCCCACGCAGACCATGGCGCAGCGGTGAGCCAGCGCCCAGGCTGCGATGGCGGCCTTGGCGCGCACCTGATCGCAGCAGTCGATGACGCCGTCGAGCCGGTCGGCCTGCAGCAACTGAGAAACGTTGTCCTCGTCGATGAACTCCTCGACCGCGTGCACCACGCAATCTGGGTGGATCTGGGCAATGCGGTCGCGCAGGGCGTGCACCTTGGCCTGCCCCAGCGTGTCCTCCAAGGCGTGCACCTGGCGGTTGATGTTGGACTCGGCCACTTGGTCGAGGTCGATCAAGGTGAGCTCGGCCACGCCGCTGCGCGCCAGGGCCTCGGCCGTCCACGAGCCCACGCCACCGACGCCCACGACCGCGATGCGCGCACCGCGCAAGCGCTCGTAGCCTGTCGGGCCGTGCAAGCGACGCAGGCCGCCAAAGCGTCGATCCGGGTCAGGGCGACTGGCCTGGGCAAGCAGCTCTGCCTGGGTTTTGTTGCTCATGCGTCACCCAGGGCCGTTCTCGGCCGTTGCGGCATGGCGACGTCCTGCACGCCGGCAACCTGACTCCACGGCACGCTCATTTGCCCTTGCGCGCCGGAGCCTTGGCGGGCGCGAGCAGCAGCAGGCGATCGCGTGCGGCCTGCGCGGCCTCGGTCTGCGGATGCTGACGAACCAGTTGCTCGAGCGTGCGACGGGCCGCCTCGTTGTCCTTGAGCTCGGACTGGCAGTTGGCGATGGAGAGCATGGCCTCGGGGGCACGCAGGTGATCCGGGGCGCGCTCCACCAAAGCACGGAAAGCCTTGATGGCTTCCTTGTGGTCACGCAGGCCGTAGTGGGCATTGCCCAGCCAATACTGGGCCGACTCGGCGTACCCGGTCTGGGGGTAGCGCTTGAGGAATGCATTCAGGGCTGCGGCACCACCCGCAAAGTCGGCGGCACGCAAGCGCGCGATGGCGTCATCGAAGGCGCGTTTTTCGTCGGCGTCGGCCAGGAAGGTTTTGCCATCGACGGTCATCGATTGAGGCTCGAGCTTGCGCACGCGCTCGTCGAAAGCGGACTGAGCGTCTTTCTGCTTGCGTTGCAACTCGGAGGCGTCGCGCTGCAGCACCTCGACGCTGCCTCGCTGGCTGGCCACTTCGCCACGCAGCAGCTCGATCTGGGCATTCATGTCAAGCAAGCTGCGGCGCAATTGCTCCACTTGGGCGGACAAGGCCTGCAAGCGGGCGTCAGCAGACTCCGCATCCTGCTTGCGCTGCTGGCGCATTTCCAGGATGGCACGGCGAGCTTCGTCGTCATCGAAGATGCCCGCGTGCGACGTCAGGGGCGCGATCAAGGCAGCCAGGCACACAGCCTGGCACAGGGCCAGGCCGCGCCAGCGCCCCATGCGGATGGTGAGGGGCGCGAAGTTCATCAGCGGTCCTTGATTTCAGCGCGGCGGTTCTGGGCCCACGCCTCTTCGGTGCCACCTTGGGCGGCAGGACGCTCTTCGCCGAAGCTCACGGCCTCGATCTGGTCGGCCGAAACGCCCAGCAGGGTCAGGGACTTCTGCACGGCTTCGGCGCGCTTTTGGCCCAGGGCCAGGTTGTACTCGCGGCCACCGCGCTCGTCGGTGTGGCCTTCGACGATGATCTTCTTGGCCTTGTTGGCGTTCAGGCGCTTGGCGTGACCGGCGATGCCGTCGCGGAACTCGTCCTTGACGATGAAGCTGTCGAAGTCGAAGTAGACGACCCTGGGCAGGTTGCCGAAAGCAGCGTCGTTGGCAGTCGGGTCGACCACCACCGGGGTGATGTTGCTGGCGGCGGTGCCACGGCCATCGTTGAGGCCCTTGCTGGCGTCTTCGATGGGTGCTGCCTTGCCAGCGTTTTCGTCGAGCTTGACGTTGGAGCCGCAGGCGCCGAGCAAGGCTGCAGCGGCGAGAGCGGTGCCCAGCAGGGCGAAGCGAGACAGGAAGGGGCGAGCGGTGTGTTGCATGGGTTTCTCCTGGAAAGACGAGGTCAGCGTCGTTGGGTGAGGTAAGGCCCCCAGACCGGCTCGCGCACATCGGCGACCTGGGTGGTCAGCTTGGCCTTGATGCGGCCATCGAGCGTTCTGGTCATGAGGACTTCCCGGCCTTGCAGCCGGGTGGCGTAAATCAGTTGCCTGCTGTTGGGCGCGAAGCCGGGGCTTTCGTCGTCGCGGGTCTCGGTGATGGCCTTGACCTGGCCACTGGAGAGGTCCATCACGTGGACCTTGTAGCCGCGCTCGACCTGGCCCACGTAGGCCAGCCAGCGCCCATCAGGGCTGATGGCCGGGCTGATGTTGTACGCCCCCGAGAAGGTGACGCGCTGAGCGCTGCCACCGGCCACCGGCACGCGGTAGATCTGGGGGCTGCCGCCGCGGTCGCTGACGAAGTAGAGCGTGGCGCCGTCAGGTGACCAGGCGGCCTCGGTGTCGATGGCGCTGCTTTGTGTCAGGCGCCGGGTGCCGCCCCCGTCAATGTCGAGGATGTGGATCTGCGAGCCGCCATCGCGGCTGAGCGTGACGGCGAGCTGGCGGCCATCGGGCGACCAGGCCGGCGCGCTGTTGCTGCCTTTGAAGCCGGCCACCACGCGTCGGCGGCCCGAGGCCACATCGTGCACGATGACCACGGGCTTGCCTGTCTCGAACGAAACATAGGCCAGGTTGCGGCCATCGGGCGACCAGGCCGGCGAGATGATGGGTTGGCTGCTGGCCAGCGGCACCTGCGCCCCCTCGCCATCGGCGTCGGCCACGATGAGCTGATGCTGCTTGCCCACCTTGCTGACATAGGCGATGCGGGTGGCAAACGCGCCGCGGTCACCGGTGAGTTTCTCGAAGATGTCGTCGGCGATGCGGTGGGCCATCAGGCGCAGGTCACCAGGGTGCACGGCCTGCGACAGACCTCCCAGGTCCTTGCCCTTGAGGGCGTCCCAGAGCCGGTAACGCACGTCCCAGCGACCATCGGCCAACTGGGCCACGGAGCCAGCCACCAGGGCATCGACACCACGCCCCTTCCAGTCCGACAGGACTGGCTTGCTGGCGTCGTCAAGCTGGGTGGACCCAGCGTCTGTGGCCTTGAACAGCCCACTGCGCTCAAGGTCGGCCTGGATCACGGCAGACAAGGCGACCGGACAACGCCCCTCGTCGCGGAAGCGGGCGATGGCGATCGGGAGCTGGGTGGCGCCGACGCCGGAGATCTCGACGCGAAACTGAGCCAGGGCCGAGGCCACCGGTGCGCCGGCACCCATGGCCAGCAGGGCCGAGCCCCCGAGCAGACGCAGACAGGCCGAACGTCGTGAATCTGGCGAATCAGGCGAATCGGAAATGGTCATGGGGCGAATCAAAACAGCGGAGCGGATCCTGGGGATCACAGAGATGGAGCACCCTCGATTGTGCCGTGGCTTGGCGGTGTCTTCGCTTGGCTGGCCTGGTGACCGGATGCGTTTCGGGTCAACTTCTGTAAAGCCTGGCAGCCAAGGCAGACGTCAAAGCAGCACGATGTCGTACTGCTCAGGCGACATCGAGGGCTCGGTGCGCAAGGACACGGGCTTGCCGATGAAGTCGCTCAGGCCCGCCAGGTGGGCGCTTTCTTCGTCGAGCAGCATCTCCACCACGGCGGCGCTGGCCACAACGCGGAACTCCTTGGGGTTGAACTGCCGGGCCTCGCGCAGGATCTCGCGCAGGATGTTATAGCAGACGGTGCGCGCGGTCTTGACCTGGCCCCTGCCCTCGCAGGTCGGGCAAGGTTCGCACAGCATGTGGGCCAGCGACTCGCGGGTGCGCTTGCGCGTCATCTCGACCAGGCCCAGCGGCGAGAACCCGCTGACCGTGACCTTGGTGCGGTCGCGCCCGAGCTGCTTGCGGAACTCGGCCAGCACGTTGTCGCGGTGGTCCTCGCGCAGCATGTCGATGAAGTCGATGATGATGATGCCGCCCAGGTTGCGCAGGCGCAGCTGACGCGCGATCGCCTGCGCCGCTTCCAGGTTGGTCTTGAAAATGGTGTCGTCGAAGTTGCGCGCGCCCACGTAGCCACCGGTGTTGACGTCGACGGTGGTCAGCGCCTCGGTCTGGTCGACGATGAGGTAGCCGCCCGACTTGAGCTCGACGCGGCGGGCCAGCGCGCGCTCGATTTCCGTGTCGATGTTGTAGAGGTCGAAGATGGGTCGCTCGCCCTTGTAGTGGGCCAGTTTGTCGACCGCAGTGGGGGTGAACTCGGCGCCAAAGGCCTTGAGCGCATCGAACTGGATCATCGAGTCGATGCGGATGGTCTGCACCTGTTCGGTGACCAGGTCGCGCAGCACGCGCTGGGCCAGGTTGAGCTCCTGGTAAAGCAGCGTGCCTGGAGGCGCCTTCATGCCCTGCTCGCGCACGGTGCCCCAGGTCTTGCGCAGGTAGGCGATGTCGAGCGCGAGCTCTTCGTCGGTCGCGTCTTCGGCGTTGGTGCGCAGGATGAAGCCGCCCGAGCGAGTGCGGCCTTCGCGCACATTGGCTTCGGCGATCAGGCGCTGCATGCGCTCGCGCAGCTGTTCGCGCTGCTCGGGCGAGCCGATTTTTTGCGAAATGCCCAGGTGGTCGTCCTGCGGCAGGAAAACGAGCAGGCGACCGGCCACGCTGATCTGGGTGGACAGGCGCGCGCCCTTGGTGCCGATCGGGTCCTTGATGACCTGGACCATGAGGGTCTGGCCCTCGTGCACGCGCTTTTCGATGGGCACCTGCACCTCACCCGGGCGGGCGTGCTTGGGGCCGCCGTCCTCGCGGTGCAGGTCGGCCACGTGCAGGAAGGCCGCGCGTTCCAGGCCGATGTCGATGAAAGCCGACTGCATGCCCGGCAGCACGCGCACCACCTTGCCGGCGTAGATGTTGCCCACCAGGCCGCGCTCGAGCGTGCGCTCGACGTGCAACTCCTGCACGGCGCCGCTCTCGATGATGGCGACGCGGGTTTCCTGGGGGGTCCAGTTGATGAGGATGTCTTGGGAATGGGGCATGCGGGCAATTTACCGCATGGCCCGCATCTGCGCGTTGGTGAGCACCCGACGCCCTGCCCCACCCTCTCGGGCTTCGTGCAACAAGGCCCTCGCCACCTGCCTCACGTGCACGGGTCGATGACTCTCGGGGATCAGAAAGCCCAGGGCCTTGGCCAGCATCAACCCGATGCGCTCTGCCGGGCGAGATTCAAGGCGATCGCCGTCGAGCAAAGAAGGTCGCGCGATGAGCAGCTGTTCGAAGCCGATCGCCGAAACGGCATCTTCCAGCTCACCTTTGACGCGGTTGTAGAACACGCGCGACGAGGACGACGCGCCGAGCGCACTGACCAGCAGGAAGCGTTTCGCGCCTTGCGCGTGCGCCATGCGCGCGATCTGCAGCGGCGCTTCGAAATCGACCTGGCGGAAAGCCGCTTGCGAACCGGCTTGGCGGATGGTGGTGCCCAAGGCGCAGAAAACGGTGTCGACCTGGAAAGTGGCTGGCTCCCGATCAAGCCGCTGGAAGTCGGCTTGGACGGTTTGAAAGCGAGAGCGTTGCGACGGGCTGATGGCGGGCGCCTCGGCAGCCAGGCCGCCGAGCATGGCGTCCAGCGTCAGGGGGCGGCGCACCAGGGCGCGGACCCCGGTGACGCCTTCGTCCTGCAGGCAGGCTTTGACGGCTTCACGCCCGACCAGTCCGGTCGCACCTGCGATCAACACGGTGCCCAGGGCACCGATGGCGGGGGATTCGCTCATGGCAGGCTCCTTTTGCGTGGTCTTGCAGGCAGCCCGCTCAGAAGTCCCAGCCCATGGGCTTGAGCAGCTCGGCCGTCTCATACAGCGGCAGGCCCATGATGCCACTGTGGCTGCCATCGATGTGTTTCGTCCAGGCGCCCGAGCGGCCCTGGATGGCGTAGGCGCCGGCCTTGCCGAACGGCTCGCCTCCCGCCACGTAGCGCTCGATCTCGGCGTCGTCGAGCTCACGCCACGTCACGTGCGAGGTGCTGAGCATCAGGCGCCCGTGCACGCACACGGAAGTCAGCACGCGGTGTCGGCAGCCCGAAAGGCTGCGCAGCATGCGCATGGCGTCGGCGGCATCTGCGGGCTTGCCCAGGATGGTGTTGCCCAGGGCCACCGTGGTGTCGGCACACAGAACGGGGCCGAGCGGCCACGCCTGCGGGTCGCGACAGAAGCGGGCCTGCAGGCGCGCCATCGCCGCCTGCCATTTGGCGCGGGTCACGCGTTGCACGTAGTCCTCGGGGGATTCGCCCGCCTGCTCCGCCTCCAGGGCCTCTGCGTCTTCGTCGGCATCGGGCAGGAGCAAGGTGTGGCGCACGCCGAGCTGGTCCAGCAGCTGGCGTCGGCGCGGGCTTTGCGACGCCAAGTAGAGCCAGGGGCCACCTTCGCGGGCGAGTTCGGCGGCGGTTGGAGAAGATGGGCTCATGTGCGTGCTCGTTTTGCGCCCGTTGAGCTGCGACAACCGCTCGCTGGCTCGCCCAGGCAGGCAAGCCCAGCCCGGGCGCGGCATTCAGGCGCGGTGATAAGGATGGTTGTGGCGCAGCGACCAGGCGCGGTAGACCTGTTCGAGCAACAGCACACGCGCCAAAGCGTGCGGCAGGGTCATGTCGGAGAGGCGAATGGCTTCATCGGCCGTTTGCTTGAAAGCCGGGTCGATGCCGTCAGCACCGCCGATGATGAGGGCGACGTCGCGGCCGTCGTGCTCCCAGGCCTCTGTGCGCTGGGCGAGTTGCACGCTGGTCAGGCGCGTGCCGCGCTCGTCGAGGATGACGCGCCGCGTGCCTTTGGGCAGGGCCGCCTCCATGCGGGCGGCCTCGGCCTGCATGATGGCGGCCACGGGCTTGCCCTCACGTGGCTCGGCCTTGACGGCCTTGACCTCGACCCGCCAATCGGGCGGGAAGCGCTTGAGGTAGTCCTCGCAGGCCTCCTGTGCCCAGTCGGGCAGGCGCTGGCCGATGGTCAGCACGGTGCACTTCATGGGCTTGGGACCTGCTCAGGCGTCAACACTCGTCAAGGCAATGGGCTCGGTGGACCGCTCAGCGTGCGGTCTTGCGAGCGGGGGCCTTCTTGGCCGCCACCTTTTTCGCGGCGACCTTTTTGATGGCGGGCGCCTTGGTGCCTGCCACCTTGCGAGCCACGACCTTGCGGGCGGGTGCCTTGGCCGCGGGCTTCTTGGCTGTCGGGGCGTTGACCACCAGCTTGGTGGCGACCTTCTTGGCTGCCACCTTCTTGGCGACCACTTTCTTGGCTGCAACCTTGGTGGCAGCCTTCTTGGCGACGGGCTTGGATGCAGCCTTGGGGGCGGCCTTCGGAGCCGGTGCAGCCTTCTTGGCGGCGACCTTCTTGGCAGCAGGCTTCTTGGCGGGCTCCGGCTTGGTGGTGGCGGCCTTGCGCGCGGAGGTGGTCTTGCCGGAGGCCTTCTTGGGCTTGACCGGCGCCTCATCGGCTTCTTCCATCGGCTCGGAGGCCTTGACCAGGCCGGATCGGGTCGCCTTGGCCTTGAGGGCCACGGGTTTGTCGCCCCAGATCTCTTCGAGTTGGTAGTACTGGCGGATGGCCGGCTGCATGATGTGGACCACGGCCGCACCGCAGTCGACGATGATCCATTCGCCGTTCTCTTCGCCCTCGGTGCGCATCACCTGGAAGCCGGCGGCCTTGACCGCCACCCGGACGCTGGAGGCCAGCGCCTTGGTCTGGCGGTTGGACGAGCCGGAGGCGATGACCACGCGCTCGAACAGCGGCGAGAGGTGCTCGGTGTTGAAGACGGCGATGTCTTGTGCCTTGACGTCTTCGAGACCGTCGACGATGACGCGTTGCAGTTTGCGGATGTCCATTCAGCGTGGGTCGCCCGGGGCGTAGAGTTGATGGTTGGCAATATAGCGCGCCACGCCTTCGGAAAGCAGCGTGGGCACCAGCGATTCAGGTGTTTCCCCCCGGGTCAGCCGGGTGCGGATGTCGGTCGAGGACACCGCGTGCGGCGCCATCGGCAAAGGATGCATGCGGTGCGGCTGCGCGGCCAACTCGGGCGGGCAGGCGGGCTGCGAACCGAGATTCGCCCCCTCGCGCGTGGCCACGGCCAGTGTGACGCGCGCCAGCAATTCGGTCCAGCCCTGCCAGGTCGGCAGGTTCAGGTACTGGTCCAGCCCGATGATGAGGCACCACTCGGTGACATCGGGGTGAGCGGCTTGCAGGGCCCGCACGGTGTCGAGCGTGAAAGACGGCCCTTCGCGGTCCACTTCGATGCGGTCGACCGTGAAGCGCGGCTCGTGCGCCACCGCGCGCTCGACCATGGCAACACGGTGCTCCGCGGTTGCGAGCCGGCGCGCCTTCTGCCAAGGCTGCCCCACAGGGACCCAGCGCACCTCGTCGAGGCGCAATGCGATCAGGGCCGATTCGGCCAGCGCGACGTGGGCCACGTGCACGGGGTCGAAGCTGCCGCCCATGATGCCCACGCGTCGGCCAGCGAGGCCTGGTACAGCCCCGGCACCCTGCCCGGCCGCAGTCAGCGGGGCACCAGCCGGGGCAGACGCGGTCGCCGAGGGCATCGAGGAAGGGTTCGCGGCGGACAAGTCGCTCAAACCCAATCCCGCGGCGGCAGGAAGTCGGTGTACAGACGGGCCTCGGGCGTGCCGGGCTCGGGGCGCCAGTTGTAGCGCCAGTTCACCACTGGCGGCATCGACATCAGGATGCTCTCGGTGCGCCCGCCCGACTGCAGACCGAACAGGGTGCCACGGTCCCAGACCAGGTTGAACTCGACGTAACGGCCCCGGCGGTAAGCCTGGAAGTCGCGCTCGGCCTGGGTGAAGGGCTCGCTGCGGCGGCGCTGGAGGATGGGCAGGTAGGCGTGGACAAAGGCATCACCCACCGAGCGGATCAGGTCGAAACCGCCCTGCTCGCCCAGCTCGGAGACGTCATCGAAGAAGATGCCGCCCACGCCACGCGCCTCGTTGCGGTGCTTGAGGAAGAAATACTCGTCGCACCAGGCCTTGTAGCGCGGGTGCAGCTCGGGGCCGAACGGCGCCAGCGCGTCCTTGCAGGCCTGGTGGAAGTGGCGGGCGTCTTCTTCGCGGCCGTAGTACGGCGTGAGGTCCATGCCACCGCCGTACCAGGCCACCACCGTGCCGTCAGGGCGATGGGCGGCCAGCATGCGCACGTTCATGTGGACCGTCGGCACGTGCGGGTTGCGAGGGTGAAACACCAGCGACACGCCCATGGCCTCGAATGGGCAGCCGGCCAGCTCGGGCCGGTGCTGCGTGGCCGAAGGCGGCAGCTTCGGGCCCTTGACGTGCGAGAAGTTGCAGCCGCCGCGCTCGAGCACGTTGCCTTCTTCGACGAGGCGAGAACAGCCATCACCTTGCAGGCGCTCTTCGGGGCCGCGCGCCCAAGCGTCGCGGACGAAGGGCTTGCCATCCTCTGCCTCGAAGGCGGAGATGATGCGGTCCTGCAGGTCAAGCAGGTAGGCGCGAACGGCGTCGGTGTGCTGGGTGGTTTGGCTCAAGGCGGGCCTCCGGTCGGGTCAGCGCTTGATGGCGCGCCAGCCGATGTCGCTGCGAAACTGCATGCCCTCGAACTGGATGCCATGCAGGTACTCGTAGGCGCGCTGCTGGGCCAGCTTGGCCGAGTCGCCCAGGGCGGTCACGCACAGCACGCGGCCACCGCTGGTGCGCAGCACGCCGTCTTCGCCCAGGGTGGTGCCAGCGTGGAAGACCATCGCGTCTTCGGCGTCGGCTGGCAGACCGGTGATGGCCTGGCCCTTTTCCGGGTTGAGCGGGTAGCCGCCAGCCGCGATGACCACGCCGAGAGCAAAGCGACGGTCCCACTGCAGCTCGATCTGGTCGAGCGTGCCGTCCGTGGCATGCAGCATGACGTCGATGAGGTCGCTCTTGAGGCGCATCATGATCGGCTGGGTTTCGGGGTCACCCATGCGGGTGTTGAACTCCAGCGTCTTGGGGTTGCCTTGCGCGTCGATCATCAGGCCGGCGTACAGGAAGCCGGTGAAGGGGATGCCGTCCTTGGCCATGCCCGCCAGCGTCGGCTGGATGATGTCCTGCATGGCTTTGGCGTACACATTGGGCGTGACCACGGGCGCGGGCGAGTAGGCACCCATGCCACCGGTGTTCGGGCCTTCGTCGGCATCGAGCAGTCGCTTGTGGTCCTGGCTGGTGGCCATCACGGCCACGTTCTTGCCGTCGGCCATGACGATGAAGCTGGCTTCTTCGCCGGCCAGGAACTCTTCGATGACGACGCGCGCGCCGCCCTCGTTGTGCTGCACGCCCAGCTTGTTGTCCAGCAGCATGAAGTCGATCGCTTCATGCGCTTCCTGCAGGCTCATGGCCACGACCACGCCCTTGCCGGCCGCCAGGCCGTCGGCCTTGATGACGATGGGTGCGCCATGCTTGTCCACGTAAGCGTGCGCAGGGGTGGCGTCGGTGAAGGTCTCGTAGAAGGCCGTGGGGATGCCATGGCGCTTCATGAAGCCCTTGGCGAAGGCCTTGGAACTCTCGAGCTGGGCTGCCTTCTTCGTGGGGCCGAAGATGCGCAGACCACGGGCGCGGAACTCATCGACCACGCCGGCGGCCAGCGGCGCTTCGGGGCCGACCACGGTCAGGGTGATCTTGTTGGCTTCGGCGAAGTCGGCCAGGGCCTTGACGTCGGTGAGAGGCACGTTGACCAGGCGGGCGTCGCGGGCGGTGCCGCCGTTGCCCGGCGCCACGTAGACCTTCTGGGCCTTGGGCGACTGGGCCAGCTTCCAGGCGATGGCGTGTTCGCGGCCGCCGGAGCCGATGACGAGGATGTTCATGGTGGTGTCGGGTTCAGGAGATCAGTTCAGTTCGGCGTTGTGATAGACCTCCTGGACGTCGTCCAGGTCTTCCAGCACATCGAGCAGCTTCTGCATGCGGGCGGCGTCGTCGCCGCTGAGCGCCACGGGCGTGTCGGCGCGCATGGTCACCTCGGCCAGCTCGGCCTTCAGGCCCGCGCCTTCCAGGGCCTTTTGCACGGTCTCGAAGTCGGCCGGTGCGCTGAGCACCTCGATCGAGCCATCTTCGTGGGTGATCACGTCTTCGGCACCGGCTTCGAGCGCCACTTCCATGATCTTGTCTTCGCTGGCACCCGGGGCGAACAGGAACTGGCCGCAGTGCTTGAACTGGAAGGACACCGAGCCGTCGGTGCCCATGTTGCCGCCGTATTTGCTGAAGGCGTGCCGGACTTCGGCCACCGTGCGCACGCGGTTGTCGGTCATGGTGTCGATCATGATGGCCGCACCGCCGATGCCGTAGCCCTCGTAGCGGATTTCTTCGTAGGTGACGCCATCGAGGTTGCCCGTGGCCTTGTCCACGTTGCGCTTGATGTTGTCGGCCGGCATGTTCGCCGCCTTGGCCTTTTCAATGGCCAGGCGCAGGCGCGGGTTCATGTTGACGTCGGCGCCCCCGGCACGGGCCGCCACGATGATTTCACGGGTGAGACGGGTCCAGATCTTGCCGCGCTTTTCGTCCTGACGGCCTTTGCGATGCTGGATGTTGGCCCATTTGGAATGACCGGCCATGGTGCGGTGCTCCGGAATTGATGTGTGATTGGGGTGTCAACGACAAAACGCACGCCGGCGGGGTGTCCAGGCGCGCGTCTTGGTCGGTGTTTGCCCAGTTTTCCTGGGCGATACTTGGATTTTATCCTGCGAGCGCCCGTTCCCGGACGGAAGGCCAAAGGATTGCAGACTGCGCGCCCTGCCGGAGCACACATGACCGACCCCATCCTCGTCGCCGCCCATGGCGAAACCCAGTGCCACCTGCTGCCCGCCCTGGCCAACCGCCACGGCCTGATCACCGGCGCCACCGGCACCGGCAAGACCATCACGCTGCAAAAGCTTGCCGAGGGCTTCAGCGCCATCGGCGTGCCCGTGTTCATGGCCGACATCAAGGGAGACCTGACGGGCATCTCGCAAACGGGCAAGCTCAGCCCCAAGGTGGCCGGCATCCTGCAAGAGCGCGGCCTGGCCGAGCCCGAACCCACCGCCTGCCCCACCACCCTGTGGGACGTCTTCGGCGAGCAGGGCCACCCCGTGCGCGCCACCATCTCCGACATGGGCCCGCTGCTCCTGGGCCGCATGCTCGACCTCAACGATACGCAGCAGGGCGTGCTGCAACTGGTCTTCAAGATCGCCGACGACAACGGCCTGCTGTTGCTCGACCTCAAAGACCTGCGCGCCATGCTGCAGCACGTCGGGGACAACGCCAAGACCTTCACCACCGAGTACGGCAACATCAGCCCGGCCAGTGTGGGCGCCATCCAGCGCGGCCTGCTGCAGGTCGAGGAGCAAGGCGGCGACCGATTCTTCGGCGAGCCCATGCTCGACATCGCCGACTTCATGCAAACCGTTCGCGGCAAGGGCGTCATCAACATCCTGGCGGCCGACAAGCTCATGAACGCGCCGCGCCTGTACGCCACCTTCCTGCTGTGGATGCTGTCCGAGCTGTTCGAGACCTTGCCCGAGGTGGGCGACCTGGACAAACCCAAGCTCGTGTTCTTCTTCGACGAGGCCCACCTGCTGTTCAAGGACGCGCCCTCGGCGCTGATCGAGCGCATCGAGCTGGTGGTGCGCCTGGTGCGCTCCAAAGGCGTGGGCGTCTATTTCGTGACGCAGAACCCGCTGGACGTGCCCGAAACCGTGTTGGGCCAATTGGGCAACCGCGTGCAGCACGCGCTGCGCGCCTTCACCCCGCGCGACCAGAAGGCCGTCAAGAGCGCCGCCGAAACCATGCGCGCCAACCCGGGCCTGGACATCGCCACGGCCATCACCGAGCTGGGTGTGGGCGAAGCCTTGGTCAGCCTGTTGGATGACAAGGGCCGCCCAGCGGTGACCCAGCGCGTGTTCGTGCTGCCACCGGGCAGCCAGATCGGCCCGATCACGTCCGAGCAACGCACCAAGCTCCTGACCGACTCCCTGGTGGCGGGCGTCTACGAAAAGACCGAAGACCGCGAATCGGCCTACGAGCGGCTCAAGGGCCGCGCGGCTCCGTCGGCCAACGCCCCGGCGGGCAACGGAGCTGAACGAGGCGCCGCATCAGGCCGCGAACGGAGCATGGCCGAAGAAGCGGCCGATGCGGTCAAGGGTGGCACCGCAGGGGGCGCCCGCGACGCGGCCAGCTCGGCCGGCGGCGGTTGGCTGGGTGATGTGGCCGACGGCATGCTCAAAGGCAGTGGCCGCAAAGACTCCATCCTGGAGACCGTGGCCAAGTCGGCCGCCCGCACCATCGGCTCGACGGTGGGGCGCGAAATCATCCGAGGCGTTCTGGGCTCGCTGCTCGGGGGCAGCCGCCGTCGCTGAATGACGCCCCACCCAGGGGTGGGCCAGCATGCTTGCGGCCCGCTTGCGTCCGGTTCAGCGATGGCCGTACCAGCCGTCGTCGTCATCGCGACCACCGCGGCGGTCCCAACCTCGGTCGTCGTCACGTCCATCGCGGTAGCCCTCGCGGTACCCATGGTGGTAGCCACGGTGATAACGGTGTTTGCCTGCCCACCAGCCATGGTGGTCGCGGGCGTGGCGGTGCCCCGAGTGGTAGCCGGGGTACCCCACCTGGTAAACGGGCTGCGGCGCCACCACCACGGGCGGGGCAATGATCACGGGCGCAGGGCCGTACAAGCCACGGGGCGAATTGGAAATGGTCGTGCCGACCCGGCCACCACCGTGTGAAGGGGCATCCACATTGACTGCCCAGTACACGCCACCGGCCTGTGCGGCAGACACGCCCCCAGCCAGAACGGCCAGGGCGGCAACACGTTGAACGATGCGAACGAGGGAAGAGGTTTGCATGATGGTCTCCTGTGAGACCTCAACGGCCCGCGCCCTCAGGACGACGACAGCCTTTTGTAAAGCTGTGTGCGTCCTTTGTGAGCAGACGTGAGCAGTCGTGCGCGAGCCCAGTCGCAAGACGCACCCACCGCGCTCAATGGTGGTGATCTGAGCGGGCGATGGCCAACAGCCGCTCGACCTCGGCGGGATGCTGACGCAGGTTCATGCGATGCCACATGCCGATGACCAGCATCGACACCGCCACCACGACCCCGAAGGCAGAAATCGCGCCGTACGCCGACAAGCCTGAGTTGGTCAGCGCTGCGTACATGAACCCCAGCAACAGGATGCAAGCCTGCTCGTTGAAGTTCTGCACAGCGATCGAGCGCCCCGCCCCCATCAGGTTGTGCCCACGGTGCTGCAGCAACGCGTTCATCGGCACGACCAGGAAGCCGCCAAGCCCGCCCAGCAGGATCAGGAAAGGCACGGCGATCACGATGTCGGTCAAGAAATTCATGCCCAGCACCAGCACGCCCATCGCCACCCCCAGCGGGATGACGGCCGTCGCTTTATCCAGCTTCATCTTGACCGAAGCGACCACGGCGCCCACCGCCGTGCCAATGGCCACCACGCCGACCAAGGCAGAAGCCTTGGTGGTGTCGTAGTGCAGCGCGACACCCGCCCAAGCCAGCACGATGTAGCGCAAATTGCCAGAAACGCCCCAGAACAGCGTCGTCGTGGCCAGCGAGATCTGACCGAGCTTGTCCTGCCACAGGCGGCGGTTGCAGCCCCAGAAATCGCGAGCCAGCTCCAGCGGGTTGGAGGCAAAGGGCTGCAGCGGGGCATCGGTGCGCGGGATGCGCAGGTTGAACCACGCAGCGATCGCGTAGAGCAGCACCAGCGTGGAGATGGCCGCCTCGGCCGGCGTGTCGATGCCGCAGTCGAACCCAGGCAGGTCGATGGCCAGCAGGTGGGGCGCAACGTGATGACCCATGAGCTGGCCGCCCAGCACCACACCCAGGATGATGGATGTGATCGTCAGGCCCTCGATCCAGCCATTGGCCTTGACCAACTGAGAGGGGGGCAGCAGCTCGGTGAGGATGCCGTACTTGGCGGGCGAGTACGCCGCCGCGCCCAGGCCCACCACCGCGTAGGCCATGAGCGGGTGGCTGCCGAACAGCATCATCAGGCAACCCACCACCTTGACGGAGTTGGACAGGAACATGACCCGCCCCTTGGGCAGGGCGTCGGCGAAAGCGCCCACGAAGGGGGCCAGCACCACGTAAAAAAGCGCAAACATGGGCACCAGCGCCGCAGGCTGCCAGGCCGGCGCCCCGCTGGACTTCAGCAATTCCACCGCCGCGACGAACAAGGCGTTGTCGGCCAGCGAGCTGAAGAACTGCGCCGCCATGATGGTGTAGAAGCCTTTTTTCATGCGCGCAGTCAGGGGTTCACGAGGGTTCCAGTCAAACGTCGGCTGCCGGATCGGTCAGGGAGTGTTTCTCAACGCGTCCGATCAAGGCAGCGGGTTATAGCATGCCGGCCTGTTGCACAAGGCGGTCCAAACGGCAGAGCGCGCGCATCAACGGCGTCAAACAGGGATCAAAACCGGTGCCCGGCACGCACCACGAACATGGCTGGCAAAATCCCGTCCCATGCCGCGTCCGCTAGAAGCCCTGATCCACCTCGATGCCCTCAGGCACAACCTCGTCCGCACCCGCGAATGCGCCCCGGATGCGCGAATCTGGGCGGTGGTCAAGGCCAACGCCTACGGTCACGGCCTGGAGCGCGCCTTCGAAGGCCTGCGCGCAGCCGACGGCTTCGCGCTGCTGGACATCGCCGAAGCGCGCAAGTTGCGCGAGATGGACTGGCGCGGCCCCATCCTGCTGCTCGAAGGCGTGTTCGACGCACGCGACCTGGAGTGGTGTTCGCGCCTGGACCTGTGGCACGTGGTGCACTGCGAACAGCAGATCGACTGGCTGGCGCAGCACAAAACCGAGTGGCCCCAGCGCGTTTTCCTCAAGATGAACACGGGCATGAACCGCCTGGGTTTCACGCCACAGGCCTTTCGCAATGCCTGGCTGCGCCTGAGCGCCCTGCCCCAGGTCGACGAGGTCTCGTTCATCACGCATTTTTCCGATGCCGACGGTCCACGGGGCATCGCCCACCAAGCCGAGGTCTTTCACCACCACACGGCCGATCTCAGCGGCGAGCGCAGCCTGTGCAACAGCGCCGCGACCCTGCGACACGCCCACGATCCGAAAATCCGGGGCGATTGGGTTCGCCCAGGCGTGATGCTCTACGGCGCCTCGCCCGACCACCCCGAGCACGATGCCGATCACTGGGGCCTGCAGCCGGCCATGACACTGCACTCCAAGCTGATCGGGGTGCAGCACCTGCGCGCTGGTGACACCATCGGCTACGGCAGCCGCTTCACCGCGGAGCAAGACATGCGCATTGGTGTGGTCGCCTGCGGTTACGCCGACGGCTACCCCCGCCACGCGCCCGACGGCACGCCGGTGCTGGTCGACGGCGTGGTGACCGGCGTCGTCGGACGCGTGTCGATGGACATGATCACGGTGGACATCAGTCACATCCCCCAAGCCGTGATCGGCACCGAGGTGACCCTGTGGGGACGCGGTCCGCACGGCAGTTCGCTGCAGATCGACGAGGTGGCGCGGCACGCCGGCACCATCGGCTACGAGCTGATGTGCGCCCTGTCGCCACGGGTGCCGGTGCAGGCCATCGACGCCCATGGCGCGGCGTGAACCTTGCTTGCCCGGGCGCCCTATCCAACACAAGAAGAACCCCGCATGATGGACTCCGACTCCCAACGCCACCAACTGCGCATGACCGTGCTCATGACGCCGGACATGGCCAACTTCTCCGGCAACGTGCACGGTGGCACCATCCTCAAGCTGCTTGACCAGGTGGCCTACGCCTGCGCCGCACGCTGGGCTGGCTGCTACGTCGTCACCTTGTCAGTGGACCAGGTGACCTTCCGCCAGCCCATCCATGTGGGCGAACTGGTGACCTTCCTGGCCTCCGTGAACTACACCGGCAACTCGTCGATGGAGATCGGCATCAAGGTCGTGACCGAGAACATCCGCACCCAGGTGGTGCGCCATGCCCAGAGCTGCTTTTTCACCATGGTGGCGGTCGATGATCAATCGCGTCCCACGGCCGTGACCCCGCTGACGCCCAGCACCCCTGACGAGAAGCGCCGCTTCGAGGCGGCCAAGTTGCGTCGTCAGCTGCGCCAGGAACTCGACCGGCGCTTTCGTGCCATCCAGAGCAGTGGCGCCGACCCGGCCGCGTCGACCCCCCAAGCCGCTGATGGCGACACCCAGGCCTGAGGCATGGCGCGAGACAAGACCCTGTTCGTCTGCCGCGAGTGCGGCGGCACCAGCCCCAAGTGGCTGGGCAAGTGCCCGCATTGCAACGCCTGGAACACGCTGGACGAGGCCCGCGCCGAGCCCACGGGCGGCAAGAACCGCATGCAGGCCATGGCGCGCGGCCTCAACGCCGCGCAGCCCGTGACCACGCTGTCGGACATCGAAGCGGCCGAAGTCTCGCGCACACCCACCGGGCTGGAAGAGCTCGACCGTGTGTTGGGGGGTGGCATCGTGGCGGGGGGCGTCGTGCTGATCGGGGGCGACCCGGGCATCGGCAAGTCGACCCTGCTGCTGCAGGCGCTCGATGCCTTGTCACGCCAGATGAAGGTGCTCTACGTCACCGGTGAAGAAAGCGGCGCCCAGGTGGCGCTGCGCGCTCACCGCCTCGGGCTCGATGGCTCGAAGGTGCGGGTGCAGGCCGAGATCCAGCTGGAGAACATCATCGCCACGCTGGAGGCCGAACAGCCCTCGTTCTGTGTGATCGACTCCATCCAGACGCTGTTCTCGGACCAGCTGAGTTCGGCACCGGGCTCGGTCGCCCAGGTGCGCGAATGTGCCGCTCACCTCACGCGCGTGGCCAAGGCATCGGGCTGCACCGTGGTGCTGGTGGGCCACGTCACGAAAGAAGGCTCGCTGGCTGGCCCGCGCGTGCTCGAACACATCGTCGACACGGTGCTGTATTTCGAGGGCGACACGCACAGCAGCTTCCGGCTGGTGCGCGCCATCAAGAACCGCTTCGGCGCGGTCAACGAGATCGGCGTCTTCGCGATGACCGACAAGGGCCTCAAGGGCGTCACCAACCCCAGCGCCATCTTTTTGTCCACGCACAGCGAGCCGGTACCGGGCTCCTGCGTGCTGGTCACGCTCGAAGGCACGCGGCCGATGCTGGTCGAGATCCAGGCGCTGGTCGACAGCGGCGGCCCCAGCCCCCGGCGCCTGAGCGTGGGCCTGGAGCGCGACCGCCTGGCCATGCTGCTGGCCGTGCTGCACCGCCACGCAGGCATGGCCTGTTTCGATCAGGACGTGTTCGTCAACGCGGTGGGCGGCGTGCGCATCAGCGAGCCGGCGGCCGACCTGGCTGTGCTGCTGGCGATCCAGAGCAGCCTGCGCGGCAAGCCACTGCCCAAGGGCTTCATCGCTTTTGGCGAAGTGGGCCTGGCCGGTGAGGTGCGCCCCGCCCCACGCGGGCAGGAGCGCCTGAAGGAGGCCGCCAAGCTGGGCTTTTCGGTGGCCATCGTGCCCAAGGCCAACGCCCCCAAGAAACCCATCGAGGGGCTGACCATTCACGCGGTCGATCGCATTGAAGAAGCGATCGACCGGGTGCGCGAACTCTGAACCCGCCTCATGCGGGCCGAACCCGTGCAGGCCACGCCGGCTTGCACGCAGTCCTGGTTGGTCAGCCTTCTTCGTTGGCCGACTTGCACTCGGCTTCAGCCGGGTTGACCGAGCAACGCACCTTCTTGATCACCGACAGGCCGCGCTTGTCGTACACGCCCTGGCCCAGGATGGCCAGGCGCGACTCCTGCAGCATGGTGTTGTACTGGCGGGTCTGGTCGGCGCTCAGGTCGATCCAGGCGCTGCCGGGGATGCTGGCGTCGGCGTTGCCGATCAGGGCCATGGCGCGGTCGAACTGACCGGCCCAGTAGCCGCGCGACTTCTCGCCGAAGCCGGCCGGGAACTTGGCGGGGTTGAGCACCACCTGGTAGGTCAGGATCATCAGCGGGAAGCGCGCGATGCCGCCCTTGGCGCCCAGCCCCTTGTTCAGTTCAAGCGGTTTGTAGGCCAGCGTGGGCGCGGCGATCATGTCCAGGCCGCCCGAGTTGAACTGGGTGGCGAAGTTGTTGATGTCGGCCGACACGGGCTGGGCCTTGATGCGCTGGATCATCAGCGACTGGGCCTTGTCGTGGTCGAACGAAGCGATCTTCTTGCCGGCCAGGGCTTCGACGGTGTTGATGCTGCGGTCGCGCACCATCGGGTAGGCCGCGCCGAACGGGAAGATGCCGCCGACTTCCGTGCTGCCTTGGGTCATCAGGCCGGCGGCCTGGGGGGCGGCAAACGTTTGCACGACCTTGCGCACCACGTCGTAGCTGGCGGGCATGTCGATCTTGCCGTCACGGATGACGGTGGTCGCGCCCAGTGTGTCGATGGAAGCGGCCACACCGTTGAACTCACGGGTGCGGAATGCCGTGGCCATCAGCGCGTCGCACTGGCCCGAGCGGAAGTCGGCCGTGGCCGTGGCTTCGTTGTTGTAGGCCTTGAGCTCCAGGCTGGCGCCCTCCTTCTGCATGGCCAGGGCGTAGTCCTTGGCCATGTTGTAGGCGTCACCGGTGGCGCCGACGATGTCGAAGACACAGACCTTTTGGCCAGCGTGGGCAGACAGCGAGCAGGCGATCAGGGCCAGGGCAGCGCCGGTGCGCAAGGCAAAGCGTTGGGGAGCATGTTGAGCGTTCATGGGATCTTCTCTCCGGTTTGGAAACGAAGCCGCGATCCTAGGAACGCCTCCCGGGAGCCTGTAACGACTTGCTGCGATGTCTCGCCATGCGCAAGCCGCGCCTCCCTGGGAAGGCTGCCCCGGCTCGACAACTGTCACGACCGCACACACATCGCCAGCGCCTTGTGACAACAGCCCGTTCGCGCGTGGGCAGCCTCAGCCTCGGCGCACCACCGGCACCACGTCACAGGTGCCAAGTCACCGGCGCAACATCTGCTTGAGCTTCAAACCGGTGGCGGCCAACACACCGAAGTACACGACCGCCGCCGCCACCAGGCAGGCCGCCAGCAGGCCGATGCGCACGAAGGGCTGGGCACGCAGCCCGATCCAGTCGATGTGCGTGGCGGCCCACCACATGCCCACGCCCAGCAGCGCGGTGGCCAGCACCACCCGCAGGGCAAAGCCCAGCCAGCCAGGCGCCGGGTCGTAGCGCCCGGACTTCTTGAGCCCGCGCAACAGCCAGGCCGCGTTGACCAGCGAAGCCAGACCGATGGACAAGGCCAGGCCAGCTTGCTGGAACATCGGCACGAAAACCACGTTGAGCACCTGCGTGAGCACCAGCACCGCGATGCCGATGCGCACCGGCGTGCGGATGTCCTGCGCGGCGTAAAAGCCCGGCGCCAGGATCTTGATCGACACCAGGCCCATCAGGCCCACGCCATACCCCATCAACGCCCGCACCGTCTGCGCGACGTCGGCATCCTGGAAGGCCCCATAGTGGTAGAGCACCGCCACCAGCGGTGTCGGAAAGACGAGCAGCGCCACGGCGCACGGCAGCGCCAGCATCACCACCAGGCGCAGCCCCCAATCCAGCAGGGCTGAAAACTGCTTCGTGTCGCCCCCCGCCTGCGCCCGCGAGAGCTGCGGCAACAGCACCACGCCCAGGGCCACGCCCAACATCGCGGTGGGGAACTCCATCAAGCGATCGGCAAAGGTCAGCCAGGACACAGCCCCGGCCCCCAGGTGCGAGGCGATCTGCGTGTTGACCAGCAGCGACAGCTGCGCCACCGACACGCCCAGCAGCGCCGGCGCCATCTGACGCAGGATGCGGTGCACGCCGTCGTGGTGCCAGGCCTTGCGCAGGCCGCCCAGCGTCAAACCGATGCGCGGCAGCACGCCCCGGCGGCGCAGCGCCGGCACCTGGATGCCCAGCTGCAGCACCCCGCCCAGCATCACGCCGATGGCGACCGCCAGCACCGGATCGAACCCCCAGCGGCGAAACAGCGGCGCGCCCAGCACCGTCGCGGTGATGACCGACACATTGAGCAGCACGGGCGTGGCCGCCGGCACGGCGAAGTGCCCCCAGGTGTTGAGGATGCCCGCGCTCAAGGCCACCAGCGACATGAAACCGATGTAGGGAAACATCCAGCGCGTCATCAGCACGGCCATGTCGAAGCCGCCGCTTTCCTGCAGGCCAGAGGCCATGAGCCAGACCAGCACGGGCGCGCCGATCACGCCCAGCACCGACACCACCAGCAGGGCCCAGAACAGCACCGTGGCCACGGCGTCGATCAGGCCTTTGGTGGCCTCTTCACCTTGCTTGACGCGCGTTTCGCCCAAGATGGGCACGAAAGCCTGCGAAAAAGCCCCTTCGGCGAACAAGCGGCGCAGCAGGTTGGGAATGCGAAACGCCACCTGGAAGGCGTCGGTGGTGGCGCTGGCCCCGAAGTACGAGGCAAAGAGCTGCTCGCGAACCAGGCCGGTGATGCGCGACGCCAGGGTCAGCAGGGAGACGATGGAGGCGGATTTCAGCAGGCTCATGGCCCATTATAGGAAGCGCCCCCGGCACAACTTGTCGCCTGGGCACAGCCGTGGTAGACTCTGCGGTTCTTTAAACCTGCCGCTTTTGCGCGGGTGCGAATCGAGGCAGCCGAATGGTTTGGCGATCTCGGGCATCCACAAAAGTGTTGCGCGCTGGTTCACCAGCGCAATGAGCTCACCATGGCATCTGCATCCAAAGCCAAGAAGACCGTCCGCATCGCCTCCGGTCGCAAGCGCGTTCGCCAGGACGTCAAGCTGAACGCCGCCAACTCGGCCCTGCGCTCGAAGTTCCGCACCGCCATCAAGGGCGTGCTCAAGGCCGTCAAGGCCGGCGACAAGACCCAGGCCGCTGCCGCCTTCAAGACCGCTCAATCCGTGATCGACTCGATCGCCGACAAGGGCATCTTCCACAAGAACAAGGCCGCTCGCCACAAGAGCCGCCTGTCGGCCAAGATCAAGGCCATCGCTGCCTGATCTGTCGCCTGACGGCAAACGGGGCTGACGAGCCCCGGACACGACAAAGCCCGCGCAACGCCGTTGACGCGGGCTTTTTCTTGGGGGCTCGCGCCCTGCCCTCACCCACGTGGGGCGTCAGGCAACAAACAAGCTTCGAGCACCTGCAACTCGTTGTCGCGGGCGAAGTTCATGACGAAGTCCCAGGCCATGGGTTCAAGGTCGCGCAAGGCTTCGTTGACGACCACGCATTTGACGTTGTCCACGCTGGTGGGGACGCAGTAGGGCGAATAGCCGATGTGGGCCAGGGGGCCCGACATGCCACCTGGCTTGAAGCAGGACATGGCGCCGGCGAGGCGCTCTGCCCAGTCGCTGGGGCGAAAGGTGCGGCCCTGTTGGGTCAGGCCCAGGATGAAGACTTCTCGGGGTTTGGGGGTGCGTTCTGGCAATGAGGGCGTCGACACGGTGGCGCTTCCGACGTGCTGTTCAATGGGTGAATTGACAGGCGCAGGGCCAGATTGTGTCTGGCGTCTGCGGGGAACCAGCAGGGCAGACCGCGGGTAGCGGACTGCCACACTGGGTGATGGCCACCTCCCGGATCGATGGGACTCGGGTGTTGCCATGCGGACAGGTCGTGATTGTCGCGGATGCGAAGGCCTGCTGCAACTTGGATGCCAGCAATCCAAGGGCATTGCGGGGTGGGCGCCACTTCACGGGCCCGTGCGGCGCCCCATTTCGCGACCGGCGGGCACCGCCGAACCCAGGGTTCGCACCAGGGCGGACGCCCGATATTGCATAGAATGTTTGGTCCCACACCTCACCGAGCCACGCTCATGAACGCCCCAGTCAACGCCATGCCCCATGTGATGCCCACCTATGGCCGTCTGCCCGTCGCCCTGTCGCACGGCCAAGGCGCCGAAGTCTGGGACACCGAGGGCCGACGTTACCTGGACGCGCTCTCCGGCATCGCGGTCAACACGCTGGGGCACAACCACGCCAAGTTGGTGCCCGCCCTGCAGGACCAGGTCAGCAAGATGATCCACTGCTGCAACTACTACCAGGTGCCGCTGCAGGAAGAGCTGGCCCGCCTGCTGGTGGAGCGCTCGGGCCTGACCAACGTCTTTTTCTGCAACTCGGGCCTGGAAGCCAACGAGGCCGCGCTGAAGATCGCACGCAAGTTCGGCCACGACAAGGGCATCGACCGCGCCGAGGTGGTGGTCTACGAGAAGGCCTTCCACGGCCGCTCGATCGCCACGCTGTCGGCCACGGGCAACCCCAAGGTGCACGCCGGCTTCGAGCCGCTGGTCGAAGGCTTTGTGCGCGTGCCGCTCAACGACATCGAGGCACTTGAAGAAGTTGCCCGCACCCGCCCGAACGTGACGGCGGTGTTCCTGGAGGTGATCCAGGGCGAAGGCGGCATCAACCCGGCTCGCGTCGAATACCTGCAAGCCATCCGCGCCTTGTGTGACAAACAAGGCTGGCTGCTGATGCTCGACGAGGTGCAATGCGGCATCGGGCGCACCGGCAAGTGGTTCGCGCACCAGTGGGCCGGCATCCAGCCGGACGTCATGCCGCTGGCCAAGGGCCTGGGCTCGGGGGTGCCGGTGGGCGCGGTGGTGTGTGGCCCCAAGGCGGCCGATGTGCTCAAGCCGGGCAACCACGGCACCACCTTTGGCGGCAACCCGCTGGCCATGCGCGCAGGCGTCGAGACCATCACCATCATGGAAGAAGACCAACTGCTGGCCAACGCCCAGCACGTGGGCGAGCACCTGATGGGCGCCCTGCGCCGCGAGTTGGCCAACGTGGCCGGTGTCACCGAGATCCGTGGACAGGGCCTGATGATCGGCATCGAGCTGGACCGCCCCTGCGGTGTCATCCTCAACCGCGCGCTCGACGCGGGGTTGCTGCTGAGCGTGACGGCCGACAAGGTCGTGCGCCTGCTGCCGCCGCTGATCTTCACCCCGGCCCACGCCGACGAGCTCGTCGCCACCCTGGTGCCGCTCATCAAGCAGTTCCTTGCCGAGCCGAAGGCCTGAGCCGTCCGCCCCGCCCCCAGCTCCAACAGACACCCACGCGCCATGAAGCCCGGAAACAGCCTGATCAAGCACTACCTGCAGTTCAAGGACCTGCGCGCCCCGGAGTACGAGTACCTGTTCCAGCGCGCGGCCAGCATCAAGCAACGCTTCAAGAACTACGAGAAGTACCAGCCACTGTCGGACCGCACGCTGGCCATGATCTTCGAGAAGGCATCAACGCGCACGCGCGTGAGCTTCGAGGCCGGCATGTACCAGATGGGTGGCTCGGTGGTGCACCTGACCACCGACGGCAGCCAGCTGGGCCGCAGCGAGCCGATCGAGGACAGCGCCCGCGTGATCTCGCGCATGGTCGACATCGTGATGATCCGCACCTACGAGCAAGCCAAGATCGTGAAGTTCGCGGCCAACTCGCGCGTGCCGGTCATCAACGGGCTGACCAACGAGTACCACCCCTGCCAGATCCTGGCCGACATCTTCACCTACATCGAGCACCGCGGCTCGATCGCCGGCAAGGTGGTGGCCTGGGTGGGCGATGGCAACAACATGGCCAACACCTGGCTGCAGGCGGCCGAGTTGCTGGGCTTCACGGTGCACGTGAGCACGCCCAGCGGCTACGAGATCGACCCCGAGGTGGCCGGCATCTCGAACCCGGGTTGCTACAAGGTCTTCAAGGACCCGATGGACGCCTGCCGTGGCGCCCACCTGGTGACCACCGACGTGTGGACCAGCATGGGCTTCGAGGCCGAGAACGAGGAGCGCAAGAAGGCATTTGCCGACTGGTGCGTGGACGCCGAAATGATGGGCGTGGCCGCAGCCGATGCGCTGTTCATGCACTGCCTGCCAGCCCACCGTGGCGAAGAGGTCGAAGCCGAGGTGATCGACGGGCCGCAATCGGTGGTTTGGGACGAGGCCGAGAACCGACTGCACGTGCAGAAGGCCCTGATGGAGTACCTGCTGCTCGGCCGCATCGGCTGAGCAGGCTCAGAACCGGTAGGCCAGGCGCAGGCCACCCCAGTGGCGACCCTGCACCGTGATGGGAGCCGAGGCTTCCTTGAGCAGCACGAACTTGCCGCCCCCCATGTCCCGACGGTAGGTCTGCAGCAGGAAGGCTCGCGTGTTGCGGGCCGAGGCCAGGCCTGTGCGGTCATTGAAGATGCGACGCCAGCGGCTGTTGGCGGTGTTCCAGACCACGTCGCCCGGCCGTTGCGGATGGCAGTAGACCTTGTTGTGGGTGGAGATGTAGCCGTTGCGGTCTGCCGCGATGCAGAAGACCACCTCGGGCAGGGCCTTGAGGGCCGCTTCCTGCAGAGGCGGGAAAAGCTCGTCCGTCAGGGCGTTGAACAGGGCGCTGTGCTGCGCGGGGTTGCTGCCGGCCAGGGGCTGGTAGCGCTCGTCAAACAGCTGCGTCAGGCTGATGCGCCCTGAGCCCAGTGCCTGCTCCAGGCGTTCGGAGATTTGTCCGGCCACTTGCTGGGCCAGCTGGATGTAGGGGGTGTCGGCGGTTTCAACGCCGCAGGTGGCGATGACCTCCATGAGCCGCTCGGAGACGCCCAGCACGCGCTCGCTGCGCTTGGAGGCGTCGGCCAGGGCGTCTCGCACGGTCTGCACCTCCTGCCCCATGCCATCGACTTGCGCCTGGATGCCTTGGCTCAACCCCACGCTGGCGCTGGCGGCCGCGACGATGCGCTGCACGGCGCTTTCGGCCCCCATCAGGGCCAGGTGCACCTGCCGATCCTGGTCGGCCTTGGCGTCCACCGGCACGTCAACGCGCAGGTCCTGAGCCAGCGACTGGATGCGTTGGTCCAGCGAGGCCACCGTGCTCATGATGGCCTTGGAGATGGATTCGACCTGGGTGGACAGGTCTTTGACGGCGTCGGCGACGACCGAAAAGCCCAGCCCCGCCTCGCCAGCGCGCTTGGCCTCGACCGAGGCGTTGAAGGCCACCAGCCGTGTCTGCAAGGCCACCTGGGTGATCTGGCTGGCCGCCTCGGAGACCTGCTTGAGGGTGCTGACCACCCCGGAGACCTCCAGGCCCACGTGCTCGACGCTGGCGCGGGCGCGCTGCATGGCCTGCTGGCTTTGGGCGGTTTCAGACTGGATGCGTTGCTGCGCTTGCGCGATCTGGTGCGCCTGCGCCTGCAGCTGGCTCAGCGCCGTGGTCTGACCGGTGGCGATGGCGGCGCAGTCGTCGAGGGCGCCGCGCAATTGCGCCGCCTCGAGCCCCAGGCCGCTGCAGTCCCGCTGCAGCACCTGCGCGAGCGCATAAACGGATTCGGCCCCTTCCAAGCGCATGGGCTCGGCAGAGACCGCTGGCGCAACCGATGCCACGGTTTCGCGCTTTTTGAACAAGGCCAACATGGGCACCCCTCTTCAGAAGGGAGGCCATCGCCCGAGGGAGCAGAAGCTGGCGGGCTTCAGGTCACCACTCTCGGAGCTTGACGCGCAGCCGGGCGATGGATTGGCTGTGCAGCTGGCAAACACGCGATTCGGTCACGCCCAGCACGGCGGCGATTTCCTTGAGGTTCATGTCCTGCTCGTAGTACATGCTCATGACGTACTGCTCGCGCTCGGGCAGGTTCTTGATGGCTTCGACCAGAGCATGGCGCATGCGGTGGTCTTCGAGCAAGCTCAACGGGTCGTTGCCTTCGTCGGTGACGTGGCGATCAAGGTAGTCGTTGTCGCCATCTTCGCCGCTCATGTCTTCCAGGTAGATCAGCTGGGTGCCGCGCACCTTGCCGAGCATCTCCTGGTACTCGGTCAGCGCCATGCCCATTTCCTTGGCGATCTCGCTTTCCTGCGGGGCGCGGCCGAGTTTTTGCTCCAGGCTGTGCACGGCGCGTTCGATGTCGCGCTGCTGCTTGCGGGTGCCCCGGCTGAGCCAGTCGGCGCCGCGCAGTTCGTCGAGCATGGCGCCGCGGATGCGCTGGGTGGCGAAGGTCTCGAACTGCACCCCCTGCCCGGCGTCGAAGCGGGTCAAGGCGTCGGTCAGGCCGATCATGCCCACCTGGATCAGGTCGTCGATTTCGACGTTGGCTGGCAGCTTGGCGATCATCTGGTGGGCCAGGCGCCGCACCAGCGGGCTGTACTGGCGCAGCATCGAGTCGACGTCGAGACGGCCTTTGGCGGTGTACGTGCTGGACATGCTGGGCTCCATGAGCATCTTCAGTTGAGTACGGGTGACACGCGGGCAGGCAGGGCTGCACCGGGCGACAACAGGTGGTCGAAAGCGGTCTCGCCCAAGGTGTGGGGCAAGGCGCAGCGCAGCAGGCCAGCGGCCAGCTCCATGAAGCGGGCGTCGGGGTCGATCGAGGCGGGCTCGAAGGGGTCCAGGCGCAGGGCGACGCGTTGCGCAGCCCCTAGGAACTGGTCCGAGCACCGCGCGAGTCGACGGATGACTTCGTCGGCCTGCTGGCTGCGACGCGGGGCGCACATCAGCAGGTCATAGGCCATCCAACCTCCTCGCTGGCTGAGCACCTTGACGGCCGCGTAGGCGTCGGTCAGGCCTTCGGCCAGGTCGTTGGTGAAGACCAGGGGGCGCAGGTTGTGGCCTCGGCAGCGGTCGCCAAAGATGCGCACCAGCTCGCTGGCGGAGGCGTGCAGCAGGACCACGTCGCTGCGCGCGGAGGCGTCGGCCAGCTCGTCGAGCAGGGTCGAGCAGGAGCCTCGGGCGTCGGCGAACTTCAGGGGCAGGCCCCGCGCGGCCATGTAGCTGACGTGCTCCGACAGGCGCTCGATGCCTTCGGAGAGGTCGAACTCGGCGAGCTCGCTGGGCGCCCTCGCCTGCTCGCCCGCATCGACGACCAGGGTGCTCAGGCCACAAGCGGCGTAGGCCGCGCACAGGCGCTCGAGCACCAGGCCACCGGCGCTGGAGCGGGTGTTGGCCACCACCGGGATGAAGCGCAGCACGCGGGCGGCGAACATCTGGCGCAGGCCCTGGGCCTGGTCAACAGGCTGGGCTGGAGAGGCAGAACGCACGGGTCGGACCATGGAGGGCGGCTCGGTGTGGATCAGGCGGTGGCGGTGGCGGCGCGGGCAGACTGCTGCAGCATCTCGGGCATCGAGGGCGTGGCCAGGATCAGGCTGACCTCGTTGGGGTCGAGGCGGTAGGCCGGGTTCAGGCTGGCGCGCAGCGCGCGGTGCACCAGGGCTTGTGCGGACAGTCGGTGCCAATCTTCGGGCACGCGTTGGCCGTTTGCCACGCCCAGGACCTTGAGCTTGTGACGGATTAACGCATCCAGCGCCGGGCCGAGCTTCACGGCCTCGTCCAGCTTGGAGAGGATGACGCCGGAGCACTGCTGCGCGTGATAAGCGTGCATGACGTCCTCGATGGCGTCGCCTTGGGCCGATGCGTTGATGACCAGCAGCTTTTTGATGGCCGGGTGGGACAGCATTTCCAGCAGGTCCTTGGTGCGTCCGTCGCGCTGGGCCATGCCGGCGGTGTCGATCAGGATCAGCTTCTTGCCGGACAGGAGTTCGAGCAGGTCTTCCAGGGCGGCGCGGTCATGGGCCATGTGCACGGGCACGCCCAGGATGCGGCCGTAGGCGCGCAGCTGTTCGTGGGCGCCGACGCGGTAGGCATCCAGCGTGATCAGGCCCAGGTTCTGCGCGCCGTGCTTGGCAGCGAAGGTGGCGGCCAGCTTGGCGGTGGAGGTGGTCTTGCCCACGCCGGTCGAGCCGATCAGGGCGAACACACCGCCCTGGTCTTCGATGGCTCGCTCGGTGTCGGCGGTGTTGAGGTTGCGCTGCAGCACCTGGGTGGCCCACTCCAGCTCATCGTGCTGGCCGTTGTTGACGTCGGCGGGCATGGCGTCGAGCAGCTTGCGGATCAGCACCGTGGAAAAGCCGCCGTCCAGCAGGCGCTGGGCCAGGTTGGCCTGGGCGGGGGTGCGGCCCAGCTTGTCCAGGAAGGCCATGGTCTCGAAGCGCTCGGTCATCATGGCGCGCATGGCACGCAACTCGCCAAGCAAGGTCGTGTTGGCTTCTTGAGCAGAGCGCAGGGCCTCCAGGGTCGCGGTGTCGGGTTGGGCTGCCACCGGTGCGGCTGGCTTGGTCTGTGCCTGAGGCTGGGCCTTGGCAGCTGGGCGAGCAGCGGCGCGGGGGGCTTCCTGGCGGGCCACCATCTGGTCCATCGTCAGCTCGTCTGACAAGGCGGCACGGCTGGCCTGGGCACGGGGAGACTGGGCTTGTGCCACCTGGGCGCGGGCCAGGGACTCGGCCTGGTTCGGCACCGCAGCGTGGACATCGGCCTGCACGGCCTGGCGTGCGGGCTGGCGAGGCGCGAGCATGGGCTCGCTCACGGCCAGGTCCACGGCGGCGATCTGGGCGCTGGGTTGGCGACGGGGTTCGGCAAAGCGCTGGTTCAGCTGCGCTTCGGGAGCGGCCATGGCCGGCTCGGTGCGCGACTGGATGGCGGCCTGGCGGCGCTTGAGCATGCGCTCGCGCACATAGTCCTGGAACGACAGCGTGCTCATGGCCAGCTGCTTGACGTCTTCCTGCACGGTGTGAGCCAGGTTGGCGACCGACTGGCGGGCCACGGCGGCACCCTTGGCCAGCGGGCCAGCGGCCTCTTCCTCTGCGACCGGCTCCTCGCGACCCAAACCAGGTTCGGCGGCCGGGGCGCGACTGGACATCGACTCGACCATGGCCATGCCATCGGCGGCCATCGCCAGGATCTCGATGCCACCTTCGGCGGCGGGCTTGGTGGACAGCACGATGGCCTCGTCCCCGAAAGCAGCCTTGACCTTTTGCATGGCCTCGCGGCTGTTGCGTCCAATGAAGCGTTTGACGTTCATGCGTGGCCTCCGATCAGGGTACCGATGCGAATCGAATGGGTCTCAGGGATCTCGCTGTGTCCCAGCACCTTGAGACGAGGTGCGGCGCGCTTGAGGAGTCGGGCGACCGACGGACGGATCGCGTCGGGCACCAGCAGGCAGGCGGGGTGGCCCATGTTTTCCTGACGCTGGGTGGCCTCGGCGGCCTGGCGGGTCAGGTGGTCGGCGACGCCCGGGTCGAGCATGGGGCCGTTGGCGGCCGTCAGGGCCTGAGTCAGCAGGCGCTCCAGGTCGGGCTCGATGGCGATGACGTCGAGCTCGCGAACCGGGCCGTAGATCTGCTGGACGATGGCCGGGGCCAGGCCGACGCGGATGCGGCGGGCCAGCTCGGACGGGTCGTTGACCAGGTTGGGTGCCACGGCGCAGTGCTCGGCCATGGTTTCGATGATCGAGCCCATGTCGCGGATGTGCACGCCCTCTTCGAGGAGCAGCTGGAGCACTTTCTGCAGGGTTGCGATGCCGACCATCTTGGGAACCACGTCTTCGATCAGTTTGGGAGCCAGTTTCGTCACGTGCTCGATGAGCTGTTGGGTCTCGACGCGGCCCAAAAGCTTGGCGGCGTGGAGTTGCATCAAGTGTGAAAGATGGGTCGCCACCACGGTCGAGGGATCAACCACCGTGTACCCGGCCATTTGCGCGACATCGCGCTGGCGCTCTTCCACCCACACAGCGGGCAGGCCAAAAGCGGGGTCCACGGCCTGCGTGCCGGCGATCGGGTTGGTGACGTGGCCGGGGTTGATGGCCATCAGCATGTTGGGGAAGACCTCGCCCTCGCCCACCACGGCGCCGCGCAGGGTGATGCGGTAGAAGCTGGGCTTGAGCTCCAGGTTGTCCTTGATGTGAACAGATGGCGGCAAGAAGCCGACTTCTTGCGCGAACTTGCGGCGAACGCCCTTGATGCGGTTGAGCAGGTCGCCGCCGCGCTCCTTGTCGACCAGCTGGATCAGGCGGTAGCCCACTTCCAGGCCCAGGGTGTCGACCGGCTGCAGGTCTTCCCACGAGGCTTCGCCATTGGGGTTGGGGGCGGACTGGGGCTTTTCCGGCGCGGGCGGCGCCTGGCGCTCGGCTTCCTTCTTGACGTGGATCCGCCAGGACGCGTAGCCCAGGCCACCGGCCATCGGCAGGAAGATCAGCGAAGGCATGCCCGGGATCACGCCCAGCAGGCCGATGATGCCGGCGGCCACGCCGATGACCTTGGGGTTCTCCAGCATCTGGGTGGTGATCTGGGTGCCCACGTCCTGGTCCTTGCCGACCCGCGAGACCACCATGGCGGCAGCGACAGAGATCAGCAGCGCCGGGATCTGGGCCACCAGCGCGTCACCGATGGCCAGCAGGATGTAGGACTCGGCCGCCTGCCCGGCCGACAAGCCGTGCTGGACCATGCCGATGATGAAGCCGCCAATGATGTTGATGAACAGGATCAGGATGCCGGCCACGGCGTCGCCGCGCACGAACTTCGAGGCACCGTCCATGGAGCCGTGGAACTCGGCCTCTTCGCCCACCTCGCGGCGGCGCTTGCGGGCCTCGGCCTCGTCGATCAGGCCAGCGCCCAGGTCGGCGTCGATGGCCATCTGCTTGCCGGGCATGGCGTCCAGGGTGAAGCGGGCTGCCACCTCGGCGATGCGCTCGGAGCCCTTGGTGATCACGGTGAAGTTGATCACCACCAGGATGGCGAACACGATGATCCCGACCGCGAAGTTGCCGCCGATCAGGAAGTGACCGAAGGACTCGATCACCGCACCAGCGGCGCCCGTGCCGGTGTGCCCTTCGAGCAGCACCACCCGGGTCGAAGCCACGTTCAGCGACAGGCGCAGCAGCGTGGTCAGCAGCAGCACCGCCGGGAAGGCCGCGAAGTCCAGCGGGCGCAGCATGGTGGCCGCCACCATCATCACCATCAGCGACATGGCGATGTTGAAGGTGAAGAAGATGTCCAGCACCAGGGGTGGCAGCGGCAGCACCATCAGCACCAGCACGGTCACCACGATGAGCGGGGCAACCATCATCTGGAACCGTTTGGCGTCGCTCGGCGACATCGCCAGCAGCTTCTGCATCCAGGGGTTCATGGGGGGCACATCCTTGAAGGGGGTTGCAAGGATTGTTGGCCGCCGCCCCCCCGAGCTTTAGCGAGATAAGCGGGGGTGGCGCGCGCCTATTCGGACCACGTTGCGTGGGGTGAAAGTCACGGTTTGTTCCTGCGCGAAAGGCCGCCCCAGCGGATGGGGGATCGCCCTGTGATGGATGTCACATTCAAGTCGGCACAATGGATTCACAGCTGCCACTCGCACGTGCGCGGCGCCACCAACAACCGGGGAAGAAACATGAAACTTCGCGCGATCACCCTCGCTGCGGCAGGCCTGCTGGCCGCCGCATCCGCTCAAGCCGAGCTGCAGACCTGGCGATTTTCGGGCCTGGCCTACCCCGGAACCACCGCATTGTTTGGCGAGTACGCACAGTTCGACCTCACCTTTGACCTGGGCGTCGACGCCACAGATGGCGTGTTCGCCTCAGCCTTGATCGCCATGTCGCTCAATGGCGCAGCCCTCTCAGTAGGGGCCAATCAGCTCGCTTGGGATGGCCAGGAGCGTTGGAGCAGCACGCTGACCGCTGACCTGACCTCTCCCCAGAACCCTCAGGGGGCAACCTTGCGCATGACCGGCCCCGCTGGCACCGGCGCATTTGATGAGGACGGCGTCTGGCGTTCGACCCCCGTCAGCAGCGTTGGCGACTTTCTGACCAAGGCTGACGCGATGATCGACGACGTCGCCGCAAACCTCGTCTTCGCCGAGGGCTACACATGGCAAGAGGCAGTCAAGCAAGAGTTCATTGCGGCCGCACTCCCCTCGATCGGGCTGTTTGCACCCGCCGGTGCCGCACAGTCCTACGTGCTCATTGGCGCCCACAACATCACCCCCGGGGTGCCCGAACCCAGCGCCTGGACGCTGGTCCTTGTGGGCTGCGTCGGCGCCCTGGCCATGGTCCGCCGCCGTCAGGCGTCCACTGCTCAGGTCGCCTGAGCCTTCGCCTTGGCGGCTTCCGAGCGCAGCGGGTCCATGTCATCCGGCACCTGCAGATCCGGCAGGTTGCCCGGCATGGGCGCCCGCCCGCTGAGCGCCTGCTTGAGCTGATACACATAAGCCAGCACCTGCGCCACCGCGCTGTAGAGCTTGACCGGCACCTCCTGGTCGAGCTCGGTGTGGGCGTACAGCGCCCGCGCCAGCGGTGGCGCTTCCAGCACCGGCACCTTGTTCTCGGTGGCGATGTCGCGGATCTTGAACGCCAGCAGGTCCAGCCCCTTGGCCACCACGCGCGGCGCGCCCATCGAGCCCTCTTCGTACTTCAGCGCCACGGCATAGTGGGTCGGGTTCATGACCACCAGGTCGGCGGTGGGCACGGCGGCCAGCATGCGCTTGCGGGTGCGCTCGCGCATGATCTGCTTCATGCGGCCCTTGACCTCCTGGTTGCCCTCCTGCTGCTTGTACTCTTCCTTGACGTCCTGGTGCGACATCTTCATGCGCTCGGCAAACAGGAACTTCTGCAGCGGCCAATCGAGCAAGGCGAATCCCGCGATCACCAGCAGCATCGTGCCCATGACCTGACCCATGGTCACGCCCAGGTCGCGGATGGCTGCTGGCAAGGGCTGAGCCAGCAGGTCGGACATGCTGGGCCAGACCTTCATCAGCGTCATCACGCCCACCGCGCCCAGCACCAGCGCCATGGCGCAGGCCTTGAGCGCATCGATGAGCTGCTGCTTCTTGAACAGGTTGCCCAGACCGCTGATCGGGTTGAGCTTGCCGAAATTGGGCGCCAGCACCTTGAAGGACATCACCCAGCCGCCCGAGATCACCGAGGCAGCGGTCGAGGCCAGGGCCACGCCCACGCCCACCGGCACGACCATGATCAGCGCCTGCATGCTCCAGTCGGTCAGGCGCTGCAGCATGAAATCGGGTGAGGCCACCGTGCGCACATCAAAGCGCAGACCGCCCGACATGAGCTTTTGCAGCTGGTCCAGCCACAGCGGCGTCAGACCCATGAGCACGCCCGTGGCCGCCAACATGACCAGGAAGTGCCCCAGGTCCTTGGAGCGCACGACCTGACCGTCCTTGCGGGCCTGGTCCAGTTTCCGCTGCGAGGCGGGTAACTGCTTGTCTTGTGAGCCTTCGTCGGACATTGGGGGGCGTGGCCTTCGCAGACCGGAGAATCGATGGCTGAGAGTGTGTCCAGCAAACCCTCGGCTCATGCCCCGGAAAAAACACCTTCGAACCCGCCTGATCCCTCAGACACCGTCGGGTGAAAAAACCACCCTTTGCGCCCCAAATGATGTACACATCGCGACACGAGGGTGAACGCACTGGCGCCCGACAAAGCCAGCCCAAAAACCACGGACTGGGCGGGTGCGGCCCCTCAGATTCGCGCTTGCCGCCCGCCACGCCCGGCTTAGGATGACCCCATGGCCGAATCCGTCCGCTTCAACGATCACGTGCAAGAGCAGCTGGGGCGAGCACCCGAGCTGGCACAACGCATCGTCGCCCGCACCCAGGCCGCGCTGCGCGACAGCGGCACCGACCTGTCCCTGGCACAGGACCGCAACCTGCTGTTCGGCGTGGCCGAAGCCGTGCAGGCGCGGCGCGCCGACTTCGAATCCGCCCTGACCCAGCACATCCAGGACGAAGTCCGCGCCACACAGGGCGACGGCCCCAGCGGACGCAAGCTGCACGAGATGACCATCGATCAGCTCACCCTGGTCGACGAGAACCAGGCAGAGCAGGACATCGAGATCTCGCGCACCGTGCAACTCATCGACCTGGTGGCCGAGTGGGAGTTGCGCGAACTCCAGGCCTGCACATCGGCGCTGCAAGGCGACACGACCCCACGCCCGCACACCAACCCCCTGCGCCCGGCTGTGTTCGCACGGGCGCTCGGCGCCGCTACGCGGGTGCTGCCGCTGTCCGCCGGCGAGCGCAACATGCTGCTGCGCCTGACCGGTCGAGTGCTGGCGGACTGCCTGCGCGAGCACTACCGCGAGGTGTCGGCCACGCTGAGGTCCCTGGGCTGCGACCCGGTGCCTTTCAAGGCCGTCACCCACCCGCGACGCAGCGCCCCGCCCTCGTCCCTGATCGTCACCCAGCCTGGCGCCCTGCAGAGCCTGCTCGATCGCATGCCGCTGCCCCCGCCTCCCGCGGCCCCCGTTGCGGCGGTGGCTGCCCAGGCTGGCGACCTCACTTTCGGTGTGCTCTCGCGCAAGCTCGACGAGCTCAACGATCCGCAAGGCTTGGCTGCGCGTCGAAGCCAGGCGCAAGTTTCACGGCTGCTGAGCACCCTGTTCCAGCAGATGCAGGCCGATGCCGAGGTGCCCGCGCCGGTGCGCCAGCTGATCGGCCAGATGGAGCCGGTGCTGCAACGCGCCGCACAGCAAGACACCTGGGTGCTGCGCAGCGACCAGCACCCTGCCTGGCGCCTCATCAACCAGATGGCGGCCTACGCAGCCGGCTACAGCGAGAACGACGCGGTTGCGCTGCGCGGTTTCCTGGCTTTCATGCAGCCACGCGTGGCGCGCATGCTGCCTGAGCCCGGCCCCGGCAGCGTCGAGCTCGAAACCACGCTCAAGGAGATGCAGCAGTTCATCGTCTCCCAAAGCCAGGCAGCCGTTCAGCAAGCCCCCCAGGCCGTGGCCCGACTGCGCGAGGCCGACCAACGCCTGACCCTTCACCCCTTGCTGCAACAGCAAGTCGCCAACCAGGTGGAACTGGTCAAGCTGCCTCAGGTCATCAAGGACTTCCTCTGCGGCCCCTGGGTCGAGGTGCTCACGCACACCATGGCCACCACCTCGCCCGAGGACGACGAGTCGCAAGCCATGCTGTGCGTGGTCGACGACCTGGTGCAAAGCCTGCAAAGGCCCGAGAGCCTCGACGCACGCGAGGCCCTGCGCCGCAAGCTGCCAGACCTGAGCAACCGGCTGCAGCGAGGCATGGCCAGCATCAACATGCCGAGAAGCGAGCAGGACACCCTGCTCGAAGCCCTCATGCGCATGCACACCCGCGTGCTCATGGCCACACCCAAGCCACCCAAGATCGAACGCGAGCGCACCGGTTTCGAGTCCAGCACCCTGGCCAACCTCGACGCCCTGCTCGACGACTTGCGCTTTGCGCAGGCCGATGGCCGCCCGCTCGACACCAACCTGGGCTCCTTGCCCACGGTGCCCATGGCCTTTGGCGAGAACGCCGACGACGCGGCCATCCTGGCGCGCCGCCGTCAGTGGGCCGATGCCCTCACCCCGGGCACCTGGTGCAAGCTCTTCATGCAAGGCCAATGGACCACGGCCCGCCTGCTGTGGGTCAGCGAAAACCGCCAGTTCTACATGTTCGGCAGCGACCTGGCCGGCCGCCTGCACTCCCTGAGCCGCCGCGCCCTCGAGCGCCTGCGCGCCGAAGGCCTGGCCACCAGCCTGGAAGACCGCAGCCTGATGCAGCGCGCCGTCGACAGCATGGTGCAGGAGCTCGACAGCTGATTGCCACGACTCGCCGGGTCGATCGGTCTGCGGCATCATTGCCATGAGCACATCGCAGCGAGCACCCACGCCCATCGCGATGATGAAAACGCCTGGGATGAGGAACCAACACCATGTACACGCTGCACATCGCCAACAAGAACTACTCTTCGTGGTCGCTGCGGCCCTGGTTATTGATGACCGAGCTGGGACTGACCTTCGAAGAAAGGCTCGAGCCTTTCGGCGAGGTCGAGTTCACCCGCTTCTCGCCCACCGGCAAGGTGCCTTGCCTGCACGACGGCGGACGCGTCATCTGGGACTCGCTGGCCATCACCGAGTACCTGGCAGAACGCCACCCCGGCGTGTGGCCCACCGATGCCACCGCTCGGGCCTGGGCCCGCTGCGCCAGCGCCGAGATGCACTCAGGTTTTTTTGCCCTGCGCGAGACCTGCACCATGAACTGTGGCCTGCGCATCCGCCTGCCGGCATGGCCTGCGGCGGTGAAGGCCGACTGGCAACGCGCCGAGGCGATATGGCAAGAGGGCCTGCAGCGCTTTGGGGGCCCCTTCCTGGCAGGAGATCGGTTCACGGCGGTGGATGCCTTCTTCGCGCCCCTGGCTTTTCGGGCCCAGACCTACTCGCCCGAGCTGGGCCAGGTCGGGCAAGGCTACGTTCAAAGGCTGCTCGCCCTGCCCAGCATGCAGCGCTGGTACCAGCAGGCCCTGGCCGAGACCTGGCGCGACGAGCCCCACGAGGCCGATGCGCGGGGCAAAGGCCAGTGGCTGCAGGACCTTCGCCAGCCCGGCTGAAGCCTCACTCCATGTTCGCTGGCACCACCGTCCAGTGCTGACGGGTGTCGCCGTGCGAATTGACGCTTTCCATGTGAACCGGGAAGCCCCACAGCCGCGCCACGTGTTTGAGCACCTCGCGCGTGCTGTCGTGCAGCGGGCGGTCGTTGTGCTGCGTGTGACGCAGCGTCAGCGACCGATCACCTCGCAGGTTCACGCTCCAGACCTGGATGTTGGGCTCGCGCGAGCCCAGGTCGTACTGGCGTGACAAGGTCTCGCGCAGCGCACGGTAGCCCGTGTCATCGTGGATGGCGCTGACCTCGTACTCGCTGGCCTTCTCGTCGTCTCGGATGGCGAAGAGTCGGAAGTCGCGCATCACCTTCGGCGAAAGGAACTGGCCGATGAAGCTCTCGTCCTTGAAGTTGCGCATGGCGTAGTCCAGCGTCTTGAGCCAGGCGTGTTCTTCCTTGGGCGTGTTTTCAGCCGAGCCCGCGAAATCGGGGAACCAATGCCGGTCTTCCGGCGTGGGCTTCTCGCAGATGCGCTTGAGGTCGGTGTACATCGCAAAGCCCAGCGCGTAGGGGTTCAGGCCGCTGTAGGCGCGGTGGCCCACCGGCGGCTGGAACACCACGTTGGTGTGCGACTGCAGCCACTCCATCATGATGCCGTCGGTCAGGTAGCCGTCGTCGTACATGGTGTTGAGCAGCGTGTAATGCCAGAACGTGGCCCAGCCTTCGTTCATGACCTGGGTCTGGCGCTGCGGGTAGAAGTACTGCGCCACCTTGCGGACGATGCGCACGATCTCGCGCTGCCAGGGCTCGAGCAGCGGCGCGTGCTTCTCGATGAAGTACAGCAGGTTCTCTTGCGGCTCGGCCGGGAAGCGCCTGACGGCTTCTTCTTCCTGCCGGTCAGCGCGCCGGGGCAGCGTGCGCCACAGGTCGTTGACCTGCTGCTGCAGGTAGGCCTCGCGCTCTTCGCGGCGGGCCAGTTCCTTGTCCAGGGACAGCTTGCCCGGTCGGCGGTAGCGGTCCACGCCGTGGTTCATCAGCGCGTGGCAGCTGTCGAGCAACTCTTCAACAGCGTCGATGCCATGGCGCTCTTCACAGCGCGCCACGTAGTTCTTGGCGTAGACCAGGTAGTCGATGATCGACCCCGCGTCCGTCCACATGCGGAAGAGGTAGTTGCCCTTGAAGAAGCTGTTGTGCCCGTAGGCCGCGTGCGCGATCACCAGGGCCTGCATGGCCATGGTGTTCTCCTCCATCAGGTAGCTGATGCACGGGTTGGAGTTGATGACGATCTCGTAGGCCAGGCCCATGTGGCCGCGGCGGTAGTTCTTCTCGGTGGCGATGAACTCCTTGCCGTACGACCAGTGGCGGTAGTTAACCGGCATGCCCACGCTGGCGTAGGCGTCCATCATCTGCTCGGCGGTGATGATCTCGAGCTGATTGGGGTAGGTGTCGAGCCCGAAGCGCTGCGCCGTGGCGCGGATGACGTCGTGGTACTCCTCGATCAGGTCGAAGGACCAGTCCGACAGCCCCGGCAAGGGTTTCTCGGCTCGATGGGGCGTCAGCAAGGCACTCATGCGTCCACTCCTTCCTTCTTGAACAGTTCGCGAAAGACCGGGTAGATCTGCGAGGCCTCCAGCACCTTGCGCATCGCAAAGTGCTTGTGGGTTTCGGCCAGGCTCAGGTACTCGTCCCAGAGGTTTTGCTCGGTCTGGGCCACCTGCACGTAGGCGTAGTAGCGCACCAGGGGCAAGATCTTTTCTTCCAGGATCTCCTTGCAGCGGCTGGAGTCGTGGTGCCAGTTGTCGCCGTCGGAGGCCTGGGCCACGTACAGGTTCCACTCGCTGGTGGGGTAACGGGCGCGGATGACCTCGTCGAGCAGCACCAGCGCGCTGGAGACCACGGTGCCGCCGGTTTCGGTGGCGTGGAAGAAGTCGTCTTCGTTGACCTCTTGCGCTTGCGTGTGATGGCGGATGAAGACGAGCTCGATCTTGTCGTAGTGCCTTGTCAGGAACAGGTACAGCAGGATGAAGAAGCGCTTGGACAGCTCCTTGCGCTGCTCGTCCATCGAGCCGGAGACGTCCATCACGCAGAACATGACGGCCTTGGTGGTGGGCACCGGCACCTTGACCCGGCTGCGAAAGCGCAGGTCTATCGGATCGAGGAAGGGGATGCCCGCCACGCGGCCACGCAGGTGCCTGATGCGCGCCTCGAGTTGTTCGATCTCGATCGCGTGATCATGGTCGAGCGCGTCATCGCCCTCTTGTTTCTCCGCTCGCAGCGCAGCCATGCGCTCTTCCAGCTCTTCGATCTCGCGGCGGCTGCTGGCACCCAGCGCGATGCGCCGGCCCAGCGCACCCCGCATCGAGCGCACCACGTGCAGGTTGTTGGGCGTGCCGTCGTTGCTGAAGCCGGCGCGGTGGCTCTTCCACTCCGGCACCTCGGCCAGCGCGGTCTTGACCATGTTGGGCAAGGCCAGGTCCTCGAAGAAGACCTGCATGAACTCTTCCTTGCTCAGGCTGAAGACGAAGTCGTCCTCGCCTTCGCCGGAGTCGCTGGCATCGCCAGATCCGCTGCCCTGCCCGCCGCCGCCCTGGGGTTTTTCGATGCGGTCGCCGCGCACGTACTCGCGGTTGCCGGGGTGCACCACGTCACGCGTGCCACCGTCACCGTGGCGGAACACCGGCTCACCCAGGTCCCGTTTGGGGATGGCGATGTCCTCGCCCTTTTCGATGTCGCGGATGCTGCGGCCATTGATGGCCCGCTGCACGGCTTCGCGGACCTGGTCCTTGTGGCGGCGCAGGAAGCGCTCGCGGTTGCCGATGGATTTGTTCTTCCCCGCGAGGCGTCTGTCGATGATGTGTTGCCGTGTCATGTACGCAGTCCGCCGTTTTTATCCAAGCGGCCACCACGGATCCGGCTTCGCCGGGCCGCTGGTGGCGCCCCCTTGAGGGGGAGCGCCGGAAGGCGCTCGGGGGTGGGCCATCAGATCAAGAGCTCTTCCTCACGCGCAGGTACCACTCGCACAGCAGGCGAACCTGCTTGGCCGTGTAGCCCTTCTCGACCATGCGGTTGACGAAGTCCTCGTGCTTCTTGACCTCGTCGGCACTGGCCTTGGCGTTGAAGCTGATGACCGGCAACAGCTCTTCGGTGTTGCTGAACATCTTCTTCTCGATCACCGTGCGCAGCTTTTCATAGCTGGTCCACAGCGGGTTCTTGCCGCCGTTGTTGGCCCGCGCCCGCAACACGAAGTTGACGATCTCGTTGCGGAAGTCCTTCGGATTGGCGATGCCGGCGGGCTTTTCGATCTTCTCGAGCTCGGCGTTGAGCGAGCCGCGGTCGAAGATCTCGCCCGTGTCGGTGTCGCGGTACTCCTGGTCCTGGATCCAGTAGTCGGCGTAGGTCACGTAGCGGTCGAAGATGTTCTGACCGTACTCGGAGTAGCTCTCCAGGTAGGCCGTCTGGATCTCCTTGCCGATGAACTCCGCGTAGCGCGGCGCCAGCATCTCCTTGATGTAGGCGATGTACTTCTGCTCGGTCTCGGCCGGGAACTGCTCGCGCTCGATCTGCTGCTCCAGCACGTACATCAGGTGCACGGGGTTGGCCGCCACCTCGGTGCTGTCGAAGTTGAAGACCTTGGAGATGATCTTGAAGGCAAAGCGAGTGGAGATGCCGCTCATGCCCTCGTCGACGCCAGCATAGTCGCGGTACTCCTGGATGGACTTGGCCTTGGGGTCGGTGTCCTTGAGGCTCTCGCCGTCATAGACCTGCATCTTGCTGTAGATGCTCGAGTTCTCGGGCTCCTTGAGGCGGGTGAGGATCGCGAACTGCGACATCATCTTGAGCGTGCCCGGGGCGCACGGTGCCTGGCTCAGCGACGAACCCCTCACCAGCTTCTCGTAGATCTTGATTTCCTCGCTCACGCGCAGGCAATACGGCACCTTGACGATGTAGATCCGGTCGAGGAAGGCCTCGTTGTTCTTGTTGTTGCGGAAGGCCTTCCACTCGCTTTCGTTCGAGTGGGCCAGCACCACACCGTCGAAGGGGATGGCGCCGAAGCCTTCGGTGCCCTTGAAGTTACCTTCTTGTGTGGCCGTCAGCAGCGGGTGCAGCACCTTGATCGGCGCCTTGAACATTTCCACGAATTCAAGCAGGCCCTGGTTGGCCAGGCACAGGCCACCGGAGTAGCTGTAGGCGTCCGGGTCGTCCTGGGCGTAGGTTTCGAGCTTGCGGATGTCGACCTTGCCGACCAGCGAGCTGATGTCCTGGTTGTTCTCGTCACCCGGCTCGGTCTTGGCGATGCCGACCTGCTTGAGGATGCTCGGGTAGCGCATGACCACCTTGAACTGGCGGATGTCGCCACCGAATTCTTCCAGGCGCTTGACGGCCCAGGGGCTGAGGATGCGCTGCAGGTAACGGCGCGGGATGCCGTATTCCTTTTCCAGGATCGGGCCGTCTTCCGTCGGATCGAACAGGCCCAGCGGCGACTCGTTCACGGGCGAGCCCTTGATGGCGTAGAACGGCACCTTCTCGGCCAGCAGCTTGAGGCGCTCGGCGATCGACGACTTGCCGCCGCCCACCGGGCCCAGCAGGTAGAGGATCTGCTTCTTTTCTTCGAGGCCCTGCGCGGCATGGCGGAAGTAGCTCACCACCTGTTCGATGGCGTCTTCCATGCCGAAGAACTCTTCGAAGGCCGGGTAGATCTTGATGACCTTGTTGGTGAAGATGCGAGACAGGCGCGGGTCGTTGCGCGTGTCGATCATCTGGGGCTCACCGATGGCCAGGAGCATGCGCTCGGCGGCGGTGGCAAACGCGGTCTTGTCGCGTTTGCAGATGTCGAGGTACTCCTCGAGGGAGTATTCCTCTTCGCGGGTGCGCTCGTAGCGGGCGGCGAAATTGCTGATCACGTCCATGCTGACCTCCTCGTCAACGACCTGTCCGAATGACCTGTCTGTTCAACGCCTGAAGATCGGCCCGGTTTACCCGTCTGGTGACACCGGCGCGACCACTCAAGCATCGCCTTCACACCAAAGATCGTGGAAATCACACCTTCGAGGTGGGCAAAGAAAAGTGCCTTTTACCCACCAGACGGTGTGAACCCGTCGCCCCTATCTTGCACCTTTTTTCGGGTTTGCGTGCGGCAGCCCAACAACAAACGGTGACTGCGGGGCAACTTCAACGCATCGACTCAAGCGTTGCTGCTGGCGCGCACTTCTTCCATGCTCGTGAACCCGCACAGCACCTTCTCGATGCCGTCCTGGCGCAGCGTGCGCATGCCCTCGCGCAAAGCGTGAGCGAGCAGCATGTCGGGGCTGGCACCGGTCTGGATCAGGCGGCGTGTTTCGGCGTTGACCACCAACAGCTCGTGCAGCCCCAGGCGGCCTTTGTGCCCGGTGTGGCTGCAGTGGTCGCAACCGGGGCTGTGCCAATGCAGCAGACGCCCCTCCACCGCGAAACGTTCCTGCCATTCGGCACGCAGTGACTCGCGGGTGACGCCGGTGGGCTCCTGCCCGAAAACATGCATGTACTCGTCCAGCCATCCGTCGACCTGCTCTTCGCTGGCCGGCTCGCTGGTCTTGCAGGCCGGGCACAGGCGGCGCACCAGGCGCTGGGCCAGCACGCACAGCAGCGAGTCGGCAAAGCTGAAAGGGTCCATGCCCATGTCGAGCAGGCGGGTGACCGTTTCGGGCGCGCTGTTGGTGTGCAGGGTCGAGAGCACCAGGTGACCGGTCAGCGAGGCCTCGATGGCCGTGCGGGCCGTCTCGGTGTCCCGCATTTCGCCCACCATGATGACGTCCGGGTCAGCGCGCAGCAGCGCACGCAAGGCCTTGGCAAAGGTCCAGTCGATCTTGGGGTTGACCTGCACTTGTCGCAGGCCAGGCTGGGTGATCTCAACCGGATCTTCCGCCGTCCAGATCTTGCGCTCGGGGACGTTGATGAAGCTCAGCGCCGAGTGCAAGGTGGTGGTCTTGCCGGAGCCGGTCGGGCCCACGCACAGCACCATGCCGTAGGGGCGCTCCATGGCGGATTGCAGCCTACTCAGGTTGTTGGGGCTCAGGCCGATCTTGTCGAGCGGCATGGGGCGGGACGAGCCCAGGATGCGCATCACCACGTCTTCCAGGCCGTTGTTGGTCGGGATGGTGGCCACGCGCAACTCGATGCGGTACTGGGGCACGAAGCGCGCGAAGTTGATCTTGCCGTCCTGCGGCTTGCGGCGCTCGGAGATGTCGAGGTCGCACATGATCTTGATGCGAGCGATGACGGCGCTGCGGTAGGTGTGGGGCAGCTCCAGGTAGGGCACGAGCTGGCCGTCCTTGCGAAAGCGGATCTTGACCTTGTCGCGCCCGGCGTAGCCCTCGACGTGGATGTCGGAGACGCCCTGGTTGTGGGCCTCGACGATCATGGTGTTGATCAGGCGCACCAGGGAGTTGTCGCTCTGCTCGATGGAGCGGTCTTCCTGCAGGTCGCCATCCTGCTCACGCTCGAGGTCTTCGACCAGCCGGCCGGTGGCGGCGGAGTCGAGCTCGTAGGCCGGCAAGGTCAGCTCGTGGATGTTGAACGGCACGGCCGCCACGTCGGCACCCAGCTTGCCGTAGGCGTCGCGCAAGGCCCAATCGATCTGCGTGGACTGTGCCAGCACCGGCACGATGCGGCACTGGCTGGCGAACTCCAGCTCCGACAGCACGATGCGCTTGCTCGGGTCCTCGACGGCCACGATCAGGCTGCCATCGCGCCACATCAGGGGCACGGCGCTCACGCGCGCGGCCACAGAGAAAGGCACCTTGGTCAGCGCCTCCGGGTCGATGGGGAACTGCATCAGGTCGACCAGCGGGTAGCCCATCTTGCGGGCCAGCGCATCGATCAGGTCCTGACGGGTGATGAGGCCCAAACGGACCATCAGCTCACCCAGCGGCACGGTGCGGTCGCTTTGCTGCTGCCGCAGCGCGTCTTCGAGCTGTGCCTCGGTGATCAGGCCCAGGGCGATCAGCGCCTCGCCGATGCGGATCATGGGCATGCGGCTTTGCTGCTCGAGGGCGCCCAGCAACTGCTCCGGGCTGACGACCTGCTGGTTGAGCAGGATGTCACCCAGCTTGCGCTGGCGCATGGCGGCCTGCAGGGCCACAGCCTGGTCAACCTGCTCAAGCGTGAGCACCTCACCGGCCACCAGGGCCTCGCCCAAAGGCGGCCCCAGGTGGGTGGCCGAGATGGCTTCGCGGGGCACGAACATCCGGGTCACGCCCCCGGCCTCGTCTTCGGGCGGGAACAGGAACAGGCCGAAATTCGATTCGATCCAGCCGATGGTCTGGCCACGCAGCTCACCGCCGCCTTGCAGCTCGATGACGTACTCGGTGGCCGGGCGCTCGCTCAGCGCCTGGGTGTGCTCGCCAGCGCCCTCCAGGGGCTCGGCCAGGGGCAAGAGCGGCCGCTTGAGGCTCAGGCTGCGGAACTGACCGAAACGCAGCGGCATGGTCGTGCGAGCGGGCGGCACCTGGATGTGGGCGACCTGGTCCTCGGGCACGAACAGGTTGAGGCGCCCCTGCATGACGCGCCCGTTGAGCCCCACGATCTCGCAGGGCTCGTGGTCAAGCTGCGCCCGGGCCGTGGGGTAGCTGGCCAAGGGCGGCGTCGGCCAGCGAAACCCGACGGGTTCGGCGGCGATGGGGTCGAGGTCGTCGGACATGGTGACCCATCCTAGGCAAGCGCGAAACAGGCAAAGGATGGAACAGAGCGGGGTTTGGGGGCGTGCATTTCGGCACGGAAACCGGCAAGATCGAGGCCATGAAAGCGTCCACCGCCCTGTTGGCACGCCAGCCCGTCGGGCTCAGTTTGCGTGCACCGCACCTGGCTGACCTGCTGGGTTTGTCGCCCGCCCTGGGCTTCGTCGAGGTGCGCGCGAGCGACATCGGGGCCTTCGAAGGTGTGCCGCAGGACCGCCTGAAGGCGCTGGCTTCGCGTTGGCCCCTGGCGTTACAGGCCAGTGAAATCGGTTTGAGTGGGGAAGTCGGCCTGGTGGAGCGCCCGCTCGAGGAGCTCGACCGCCTGGCTGGCGTGCACCCCAGGCGCCTTAGCCTGCCCCTGACGCCTGAGCGAGACCCTGGGGCCCTGGCGGCGGTGGTGGAGGTGATCCAGTCGCGCCTGGGTCAGCCCGTGCTGCTGGAGCTGGGCCTGCACGCCGATGCCCTGGGCGACACCCTCAAGCTGGCGGACATCGCCCGCCAGACCCGCAGCCGCCTGACCCTGGAGCCCGACCGCCTGCTGGCCCAGGCGCTGGGCCGCGTTCGGGCCAGCCAAGGTGCACCCACCTCGGAGAGGCTCCTGTGGCAAAGGGCCACCGCTTTGGTGCTGGACACGGTCTGGTCCCTCTCGCCTTCGCAGGTCGGGCAGGTTCGCCTGGGTGGCTTCCGGGAAGGTGCTCAGCCTCAGCCGCCGTCGCACTCGCGTGTGGCCGATCGCAGCCAGCGCGTCTCGCCCTCGGGCTGGGCGCTGCTGCGGCAGGCGCTGGAACACCTGGGCCCCGTGCCGACGGTCATGGCCTGGGACTCCGACCTGCCCGGTCTGGCCGTGATGCTCGACGAGGTCAGGCTGGCTTCGGAGTTGATGGCCGAGGTGGGCGCGGACGGAGAGGAGACGCTGGAGTTGGACGACTGAGTTGATGCCTCAGAAGTCGTTCGGGCGGAACTCCAGCAACATGGGGGGCACCTTGCCGCGCTCGTCGAGCGGGAGCACCTCGGTGCGGTCGATCGCTCGCAGCACCGCCGCGTCCCAAGCCACCACACCTGACGAAGACACCAGCTTGACCGACATGATTCGCCCGTCGGGCGCACAACGCACCTCGACCTTGGCCACCGGGTTGCCCGGGATCAGTTGCTCGGTGAAAACGATGTTGGGTTTGATGCGCGCTTTGATTCGCCCCGCGTAAGCCGCGCTCGGGCCTGCGCTGGTGGCCGAGGGCACGCCCGCACCACCGGTGCCGCCGAGCTCGTTCATCATCCTGGCGATGTTGGCCTGGCGCTGCGCCTCGCGGTCGGCGGCGGCCTTGGCTTCGCGGGCCAGGCGCTCTTTTTCGGCCTTGGCTTTTTCCGCCTGCTCGGCCTTGGCCGCCTTCTCCCTGGCCAGCTTCTCGGCCTTGTCGTCTTTGACGGGTTCGGGCTTTTTCACCGGCTTGGGCGGCGTCGTGTCGAAGGTCTCCTTGGGCTGCTTGCGCGGCTTGTCTTCCTTCTTGGGCGTGCGCTCGGTGACGATGTCCGGCTTTTTGACCGGCTCGGGCTCGGCGCGCTCGACCACCTTGGGCGGAGGGGGCGGGGCCACAGGCTCGGGCTCGACCGCTTTGGGCGGGGGCGGCGGCGGGGCCACGCTTGGCGGCGCGCCACGGGGAATCTCGGACCACAACTCGGCTTCGACCGCAGGCTCGTCCTGGGTCAACTTCCAGCTCACGGAAAAGGCCAGGCCCAGCGCCAGCAGCGCGTGGGCAGCCACAGCCAGGCCCAAGCCCGGCCGCCAGCCATCGGCGTCGCGCGGGCGCCAGCCCCGGCCGCCCTTGATGAACATGGGCGCCAGCTCGTCGCCGGGCAAGGTGCCGGCCGCCGTGTGCGAACCGAATCCAGATGCCACCGGTCAACCCCCGTTGGTGCGCACAGACAGACCCACGCGCTGCACGCCGGCACGCTGCAACAGGTCCATCACCTGCACGACCGAGTCGTAGCGGATGTCCTTGCGGGCGCTGATGATGACGGGCGCGGTCGAGGGGCCTCCATCGGCCTGATCCTGGATGTCTTTCACCTGCGCGGCCATGGCGTGAACCGACACGCTCGACCAATCGCCACGGTTGACGCGGATGCGCACCTGCTCGTCGGTGTCCAGCACGACCTCGACCACCTTCTCAGGGGCCTGTTTGGCTTTGCCCATGGTGGGCAGGTCGACCACGCCGGAGGGCAGCAGCGGCGCGCTCACCATGAAGATGATCAACAGCACCAGCATCACGTCGATGAAGGGCACCATGTTGATCTCGTTGCGGGTGCGGCGCCTGCGCCCTCCCCCGCGTGCGTTGAGTTCGGCCATGCGTCAGCCTCCTCAGCGGATCTGTTGCGCGCCCAGGGCACCCGGCACGGTGGGCTGGCCAGCCGGTGCGGCGGCCAGCGGTGCGGCGTTGCGCGCCAGGATGTTGGAGAACTCTTCCATGAAGGACTCCATCTGGATGGCGATGCGGTCGATGTCGCGGGCGAAGCGGTTGTAGGCCAGCACCGCCGGGATGGCGGCGAACAGGCCGATGGCCGTGGCGACCAGGGCCTCGGCGATGCCGGGGGCCACGGTCGCCAGCGTCACCTGCTGCATGTTCGACAGGCCGGTGAAGGCGTGCATGATCCCCCAGACGGTGCCGAACAAGCCGATGTACGGGGACACAGAGCCCACCGAGCCCAGGAAGTCGAGCCGGGACTCGATGACGTCCATCTCGCGCTGGTAGCTGGCGCGCATGGCGCGGCGGGCGCCGTCGAGCAGCGTGGGCACGTCGGTGACGCGGCGCTCGCGCTGCTTCATGAACTCGCGCATGCCGGCGGCGAAGATGCGCTCTTGCGGCGAGGCCGGTCCGCCTTCGCGGCTGGCGTCCTGGAAGAGCTCCTGCAGGGTGCGACCAGCCCAGAAGGCCTGGTCGAAGTTGTCGTTGTCTTGGCGGATGCGCTTCAGACCAATCACCTTGCCAAAGATCACGCTCCAGCTGGCCAGCGAAACGCCCAGCAAGATGGCCATCACGAGCTGCACGACCACGCTGGCTTCGAGCACCAGGTGGAGGATGGACAGGTCTTGGTTCATGGGAACGGGTCTCCTTCAATCTTGCGGGGATGCCGCTGCGGGCCATGCCTCGGGCAGGCGGTCCAGGATGCGTTGGGGGATGCGGCCGGTTTTCAGGCGTGGCTCATCGCCAGGTTGTTCAGCGGGCACGGTCTGCACCCAGCCGATGCGGATGCGGCCTTCGTTGAGCAGGGTCTCGCCCCGCCAGACCTGCTGCTCGAAGGCCACCGAGGCGCGGCCGCGCTCGACCAGGGTCACGGTGACGGTGAGCACATCGTCCAGGCGGGCGGGCTGCAGGTACCGCAGCGAGGTTTCCGCCACGACGAACATGCCTTCGCCGTCTGCGCGAAGGCCTTCCTGGTCAAAGCCCAGCGAGCGCAGCCACTCGGTGCGGGCACGCTCCATGAACTTCAGGTAGTTGCCGTAGAACACGATGCCGCCGGCGTCGGTGTCTTCCCAATAGATGCGCACCGGGTGCCGGTGGTGGCACCTCACCCCGCGTGGCAGCACCAGGGCTTGCAGCGCGGTGGCGGTCGAAGTGGGCTCGGGGGCGTTCATGCCCCGGATTATCCCCGTAGATCGGACCGTCAACGGCCCTGAGGTCAGGCGAGGTCCGGCGGCACCACCGCGTGAAGCACCACCTGCTGCTGCCCATCGCGTTCGCGCGAACGCAGCCACCACACCGCCCCCTTGTGCACCGACCAAGGCTGCTCGTGCCCCGTGAGCAAGCGCGCGGCCAGCAAGCCCAGCGTGGGCTGGTGACCGATGATCAGCACAGGCTCGCGGGCGTCGGACCAACGAGCGGCCACGAGCAACTCGTCCACGCTGGCCAAGGGGTTGAGGGTGTCGACGGTGCGAAAGCGCCGCCCCAGGGCCTCTGCTGTTTGCTGCGTTCGCCGTGCCGGGCTGACCAGGATCCGGGTGGTGTCGGGCAGGCGTTGGTTGAGCCACTCGGCCATGCGGGCGGCCTGGCGCTCACCCTTGGGCGTGAGCGGGCGGGCCAGGTCACGCGCCAGGTCGAGGGCGACCGTGCCGCCGTCGTCTTCCAGCATCACCGCCTGGGCGTGGCGCCACAAGATCAGGTCCATCTCGCTGCCTCCGCCTGAAGTTGAGGGGTCAGTCCTGCGCCTGGTAGCGTGCCATCAGGGCCCGCTGGGCGCTGTGGCCACCCGGGCGATGGATGCGCTCGTAGCGCCCGTCCGAGAGCTGCTTCCAGGCATCGATGCCATCGAACAGGTAGGGCACCAGGCACTCGTCGATCACGCGCTGACGCAGGGCTGGGTCGCGCACCGGCCAGGCCACCTCGATGCGCCGTGTCATGTTGCGGTTCATCCAGTCGGCGCTGGACAGGTAGAGGGACTCTTCGTAGTCGGCCTCGCCCCAGCGGAAGTACAGCACCCGCGTGTGCTCGAGCATGCGCCCCACCACCGAGCGCACACGGATGCGGTCGGTCAAACCGGGCAGGCCCGGCGGCAGGATGCAGGCGCCGCGGATGATCAGGTCGATGTCCACGCCGGCCTCACCCGCGCTGATCAGGGCCTGAACCAGGGGCTCGTCGGTCAGCGCATTGCACTTGACGACGATGCGGGCCTTCTGCCCCGCCCTGGCCGCATCTGCACAGCGCCCGATCAGCCTGACCATGTGGTCCTGCAGGCTGAAGGGTGAGAGCTGCAGCAGGCGCGTCGACTTCATCTGCGTCATGCTCGAGAGCTGCTGGAAGACGCGGTCGACGTCGGCCGTCAGGTCGGGCTGGCTGGTGAGCACGCCCACGTCGGTGTACAGACGCGAGGTGCGCGGGTTGTAGTTGCCGGTGGAGATGTGGGCGTAGCGGCGCAGGCGGTTGCCTTCGCGGCGGGTCACCAGCATCATCTTGGCGTGGGTTTTCAGGCCCACGATGCCGTAGACCACCTGGGCGCCCAGGGCTTCGAGGCGCTCGGCCCAGTTGATGTTGGCCTCTTCGTCAAAGCGGGCCTTGAGCTCCACCACGGCCAGCACTTCCTTGCCACGGCGCACGGCTTCGAGCAGCAACTCCATCAGCACCGACTCGCTGCCGGTGCGGTAGATGGTCTGCTTGATGGCCAGCACGTCGGGGTCTTCCACGGCCTCGCGCAGGAACTGCACCACGGCGTCGAAGCTCTGGAAAGGGTGGTGCATCAAGCAGTCGTGCGAGCGCAGGTGCTCGAACAGGCCTTCGCGGGGCAGGTCAGCGGGCCAGCTGGGCTCGTAGGGCTCAAAGCGCAACTCGTCGGCATCGGCCTGGTCGATCAGTTGGGTCAGGCGCACCAGGTTGACGGGGCCGTTGACCTGGTAGAGCGCCTGCGGCGACAGGCCGAACTGCTCGAGCAGAAAATCGGCCAGGTCGGGTGGGCAGGAGCGCACCACCTCCAGGCGCACCGCCTGGCCGAACTGGCGCGTGCTCATCTTCGAGCGCAGCGCCTGGCGCAGGTCAGTCACGTCGTCTTCGTCAACGTCGAGGTCCGAGTCACGCGTGAGGCGGAACTGCGAGAAAGCCTTGATCTCGCGCCCGGGGAACAGCTCGTCGAGGTGAGCGCGGATGACGCTGGAAAGCAGCACGAAGCCCTGGTGCCCCGGCTCCATCAGCGAGGCGGGCAAGGCAATCACGCGCGGCAGCACGCGCGGGATGCGCACGATGGCGATGTCGTTGTCGCCGCCGAAGGCGTCGGTGCCTCCCAGGCGCACGATGAAGTTCAGCGTCTTGTTGGCGACCTGCGGGAAGGGGTGAGACGGGTCCAGCCCGATGGGCACCAGCAGCGGGCGCACCTGGCGGCGAAAGAAGTCGGCCACCCACTCGCGCTGGTCAGCCTGGCGGTCGGCGTGGTTGAGGATGTGGATGCCGGCTTGCTGCAGTGCTGGCGTGACCACCTCGTTGAAGATCTGGTATTGCTCTTCGACCAGGCGGTGGCACTCGCGAGCCACCTCGTGGATGTAGGCCGGCGTGATGCCGGTGCCTGGCGTGCGCGAGGCCTCCATCACGTCGGCGTAGCGCACTTCGAAGAACTCGTCGAGGTTGGACGAAACGATGCAGATGTAGCGAAGGCGCTCGATGAGCGGCACGTCTTCGCGCTGAGCCTGGGCCAGCACACGCCGGTTGAACTCCAGGATGGCCTGCTCACGGGGCAGGAGTTTGATGCGCGACGGGGAAGGAACCGGACGGAGGACGGTGTTTTTCATGCACTGATGCACCGGCACACAAACGCCGGTGTCTTCAGTTTAGAGGAGCACACCTCGCATCTTGATGACAATTGCGTGACGCGTTCGGCTCATGTTCGAACTTGCGACAGCCTCGTCAATGCGCCGCCTCCCAGTTCGGTCCAGCCCCCACCTCGGCCAGCAGCGGCACGCGCAGCGTGGCCACCGAAGCCATCAGGCGCGGCACCTCGGCACGCGCCCAGTCGAGCTCGGCCTCGGGCACCTCCAGCACCAGTTCATCGTGCACCTGCATGATGATTTTCGAGGCACGGCCTTCGGCATCCAAGGTGTCCTGCACGGCCACCATCGCCAGTTTGATCAGGTCGGCCGCCGTGCCCTGCATGGGCGCGTTGATGGCCGCGCGCTCGGCGCCGGCGCGGCTGGGGCCGTTGGGGCTGTTGATCTCGGGCAGCCACAAGCGGCGGCCGAACACGGTCTCCACATAGCCTTTTTCCTTGGCCTGCGCGCGGGTGTCGTCCATGTAGCGCTTGACGCCCGCGAAGCGGTGGAAATAGCGCTCGATGTAGGCGTTGGCCGCGCTGCGCTCGATGCCCAGGTTCTGCGCCAGGCCAAAGCCGCTCATGCCGTAGATCAGGCCGAAATTGATGACCTTGGCGTAGCGGCGCTGCTCGCTCGAGACCTCATCCACCGGCACACCGAACACCTCGCTGGCCGTGGCCTTGTGCACGTCCAGGCCCTCGGCGAAGGCGCGCAGCAGGTTCTCGTCCTGCGAGATGTGGGCCATGATGCGCAGCTCGATCTGCGAGTAGTCGGCGCTGACGATGACGTGGCCCGGCGGGGCGATGAAGGCCTCGCGGATGCGACGCCCTTCGGCCGTGCGCACGGGGATGTTCTGCAGGTTCGGGTCGTTGCTGGCCAGGCGGCCGGTCACGGCCACGGCCTGCGCGTAGTTGGTGTGCACCCGGCCCGTCTCGGGGTTGATCATCAGAGGCAGCTTGTCCGTGTAGGTGGACTTGAGCTTGGCCAGGCTGCGATGCTCCAGGATGCGGGCGGGCAGCGGGTGGTCTTCGGCGAGCTTTTCGAGCACCTCTTCGTTGGTGGAGGGCGCACCGGTGGCCGTCTTTTTGACGATGGGCAGCCCTTGTTTCACAAACAGGATCTCACCCAGCTGTTTGGGCGAAGCCAGGTTGAAAGGCTGTCCAGCCAGTTCATAGGCCTCTTGCTCCAGCGCCACGATGCGCTGAGCCAGCTCGTGACTCTGCTGCTGCAGCAGGGCCTTGTCGATCAGCACGCCATTGCGCTCGATGCGCTGCAGCACGCGCGAGGTGGGCATCTCGAAGCGCTCGTAGATGTCCTTGAGGCCCGGCTCGGCTTCGAGCTGGGGCCACAGGGCCTGGTGAACCGCCAGGGTCAGGTCACTGTCCTCACTGGAGTACAGCGCGGCGCGGTCAAGCGCCACCTGCGCGAAAGGGATCTGCTGCGCGCCCTTGCCCGCCACGTCTTCGTAGCTCAGGCCGCTGCGGCCGGTGTAGCGCAGCGCCAGGTCGCCCAGGTTGTGCTTGCGGTGCGCTTCGAGCACATAGCTCTCGAGCATGGTGTCGTGGCGGTAGCCTCTGATGGCGATGCCGTGGTTGGCCAGCACGTGGGTGTCGTACTTGATGTGCTGCCCGAGTTTGGCCTTGGCCGCGTTCTCGAACCAGGGTTTCAGGCGGGCCAGCACGTCTTCGAGCGGCAGCTGCTCTGGCGCATCCGGGCCTTCGTGGCGCAGCGGGATGTAGCAGGCCTCGCCCACCTGATCGCTGAACGACAGGCCGACGATGCGCGCGCGCATGGATTCGAGCGAATCGGTTTCGGTGTCGAAGGCCACGAGCTCGGCGGCCTCGATGCGGGCCAGCCAGCGGTCGAAGTCGGGCCAGGTGAGGATGGTGTCGTAACGGGTGTCGGGGGCCGCGGCTTCTGCTGCGACATCACCTGCGGCATCGGCCACGCCATTGGCATCACCCACGCCGTCTGCGACATCGCCCCCAAACAGGTCGCCCGTTGCGCGGTCTGCTGCCGGCTTGGCGGCCTTGGGCTTGCCCGCCTTCGCGGCAGGGCCCGCCGAAGCACTTGTGTCGGCCACCGAGGCCTTGCCCAGCAGGCGCTCCACCTCCACCTTCGCGGTGCGAAAACCATAGCGGGTGTAGAAATCAAGCAGCCCGGGCAGGTCAGGGGCCCTCATGGCCAGGGCATCGAGCACCGGCCACTCTGGCACGTGGCCAGCGAGGTCGCAGTCGAGCTTGACGGTGATGAGCTTGCGCCCCATGGGCAGCCAGTCCAGCGCCTTGCGAAGGTTCTCGCCCGCCACGCCTTTGATGCTGTCGGCCGCCGCCACGATGCCGTCGAGCGAGCCATGCTCGGCCAGCCACTTCACGGCGGTCTTGGGGCCCACCTTCTCGACACCGGGCACGTTGTCCACGGCGTCGCCGATCAGGGTCAGGTAGTCGATGATGCGCTCGGGCGGCACGCCAAACTTGGCCAGCACGCCTGGCACGTCGAGCACCTCGGGTGGCTTGGCCATGGTGTTGATCAGCGAGACCTGGTCGTTGACGAGCTGGGCCAGGTCCTTGTCGCCGGTGGAGACCACCACGCGGTGACCCGACTCGACGGCCACGCGTGCCAGGGTGCCGATGGCGTCGTCGGCCTCGATGCCGGGCACCTCGAGCACAGGCCAGCCCAGCAGCTTGACGACCTCGTGGATGGGCTCGATCTGGGTGCGCAGGTCGTCCGGCATGGAGGGCCTGTGCGCCTTGTACTCGGGGTACCACTCGTCGCGGAAGGTGGGGCCCTTGGCGTCGAACACACACACGGCGTGTTCGGCAGGGATGTGATCGCGGATCCAGCCCAGCATGTTGACCATGCCGTGCAGGGCCCCCGTCGGCGCGTTGCCCGGACCGCGCAGGTCGGGCATGGCGTGGAAGGCGCGGTAAAGGTAGCTGGAGCCGTCGATCAGCAGCAGCGTGGGTTTGGCCGATTCAGCGGCCGAAATGGAATCCGGGGCACTCATGCCCCGGATTGTGCCGCCTGCGGCCGACACTTCGGCCCAGGTTCAAGGAGGATCAGACCGAGTCGGCCCGATCAGAACTCGGCGCTGGCACCGATGCCGAACAGGTACATGCCTTCGTGACCGTTGATCACGAAGTCAGCCGACGACAGCAGCTTGATGTCGCGGTTCAAGCGGAAGGCGATGCCGGCACCAATGTAGGGCGCGTTGAGTCGGCGGTCAGCCTGCACCTCGACGTTGTTGCCGCTCAGCAGGCGCTTTTTCTGGTTGACGAAGGCCCAACCAACGCGGATCTGGTTGGTGAAGTCCTGGATGAGTTCGACTTCCCAGTTGATGCCGAGGGTGATCGCGCGGCTGCGAACGGTTTCCTTGGCGGTGCCGCCGGCGTTGATCGTGGCCTGGTTGTTGACACGCTCGGTTTCGCCGAACATGAGCAGGTTCACTTCAGCCGCCAGGCCAGGCGTCAGGCGCTTGCCGCCGAAAATCTTGCCGGCGAAGGTGTTGTTGCTGCAAGGCGCGGTGCACAAGCCGTTGGTGACCCCGATGCCGGCCGTTCCACCAGCGTATACGCCCAATTGAGGGGAGACAGGCTTGAGCTCCTGCGCCTGGGCAGAAGCACCCACCGTCATCAGCAACGCGGCGGCAGTGGAAACAAGGGCGAAGGGCAGGCGGGAGGCAGTCGCGTTCATGATGACAGTCGTTTCCTCGGTATCGGTTTGAAGGGCTGAGCCGCCCCCGCGAACGTCGATGCGGCGGGGATGACAGAATCTGCGTGAGTCTGCCACACGGACTCCTACAATCGCGGGCTTGGGCCAGCTGGAACCCTGAGGGTTTACGCCAAAGCCCCCCGGCTCCAAGGCCCCGTTTCATCGTCGCCAAAACACCCTTCTCATGGCCGTTTTCACCGAAGTCCCTCCCGACGAAGCCGCCGGTCTGCTCAAGCAGCTGAACCTGGGCACCCTGCAGTCGATGCAAGGCATCAACTCCGGCATCGAAAACACCAATTACTTCGTCAGCACCGAGCGCGGCGACTACGTGCTGACCCTGTTCGAGCGCCTGAGCTTCGAGCAACTGCCCTTCTACCTGAACCTGATGCGGCACCTGGCAGGACACGGCATCCCGGTGCCGGCGCCCCAGGCCGATGCGCAAGGCAACATCCTGCACACCGTGCAAGGCAAACCCGCTGCCGTGGTGACCCGCCTGAAGGGTCGCAACCAGCTGGCGCCCCAGGTGGCCGATTGCGCTCAGGTGGGCGCCATGCTGGCGCGCATGCACCTGGCCGGCCAGGACTTCGCCGAGCAACAGCCCAACCTGCGCGGCCTGACGTGGTGGGTGGAGACCGTGCCGGTGGTCAAGCCGCACCTCACGCCCGCGCAATCCGCGCTGATCGAGTCCGAACTGCGCTTTCAGCAGGACTTGGCGGCCAGCACCGAGTACCAGGCCCTTCCGAGCGGCCCGGTTCACGCCGACCTGTTCCGCGACAACGTGATGTTCGACGGCCCCACCCTGTCGGGCTTTTTCGACTTCTATTTCGCGGGCTGCGACACCTTCGGCTTTGACATCGCGGTGTGCCTGAACGACTGGTGCATCGACCTGTCCACGGGAGCCCTCGACGAGGCCCGCGCGCAGGCCTTCGTGAATGCCTACGACGCCGTGCGCCCGCTGACCGAGGTCGAGCAGCGCCTGCTGCCCTCGCTGCTGCGCTCGGCTGCCATGCGCTTTTGGTTGTCACGCCTGTGGGACTTCCACCTGCCGCGCGACGCCGCCATGCTTCAACCTCACGACCCCGCTCACTTCGAGCGCGTGCTGACGCTGCGCCGCAACCAGCCTTGGTCCTGGCAGCGAGCCGCCGCATGAAGCTGCGCATCAACCCCGCGTCGCAGGGATTCGCCTGGGCCCGCCAGGGCTGGCTGGTTTGTGCGCGCCAACCCATGGGTTATGCCGGCCTGGTCGGCATGGTGATCGCCGGGGCCTTGCTGGTGGCGGGACTGCCCTTGATCGGACCGATCCTCGTCGTCGCCCTGATGCCTCTGGCCTGGATGGGGTTCATGCTGGCCACGCGTCGCGTGATGCTCAAGGAACGCATCATGCCGGGCGTGCTGGTCGAAGCCGTGCGAACGCCAGACAGCCCACGGGCGGCCTTTGCCAAGCTGGGTGCAGCCTACGTGGCGGGCACCTTCGTGGTCATGCTGCTGGCCCAGCTGCTGGGCCCTGGCGCTGAAGCCCTCGCCGAGGCGCTGGAAAAGGCCCAGGACGCCGACGAGGTCATGGCCGACCCGCGCGTGGTGCAGGACATGGCCTGGCGACTGGGGCTGACCTGGCCGCTGTCGCTGCTGTTTTGGCACACCCCTGCGCTCACGTTGTGGGCTCGCATGCCCCTGGGCAAGGCCCTGTTTTTCAGTGCGGTGGCCTCCTGGCGCAACCTGGGCGCCTTCGTGGTGTTCGGGGCCACGTGGTTGCTGGCCGTGATCGCCCTGGCGGTGCTGACGCGCGTGGTGCAGCAGGTCATCCCCCTGCCCGCCCTGTCCAACATGCTGACCTTCGCCGGGGTGCTGTGGCTGGTCTCGTGCTTTTACGCCTCGCTGTACTTCAGCGTGGTCGATTGCTTCGAGGGTGCACAGCAAGAAGGCGCTGACGCCAGCCTGACGCCGGATCAAGCCGATCCATCGCCCTGAGCTTGCGGCGCCCTTGCGCCCTGGCTCAACGCGCCTCGGGCCTGGCGCGCGAGACACCGCACGCTCAGTGCGTCAAACGCTGCACCCCGGCCAGCGGACACGCGTAGATGGCGTTGCGCAAGGCGGCAATCGCTTCGTAACGCGTGAAGCTGCGGCGCCAGGCCAGCACCACCCGGCGAGTGGGCACCGGGTCCTCGAACGGGATGTACGCGATGTGAGGGTGCGGCTCGGGCGGCACCGACAACTGCGGCACCACCGTCACGCCCATGCCGGCGGCCACCATGTGCTTGATGGTCTCCAGCGACGAGCCTTCGAAACTCTTGCGGATGCCCTCGGCGTTGCTGGAAAAGCGTGCGAACTCGGGGCAGACCTCGAGCACGTGGTCGCGAAAACAATGCCCCGTGCCCAGCAACAGCATGGTTTCCTGCTTGAGCTCTTCGGCGTTGACGCGCCGGTGGCTGGCCATCGGGTGACTTCGCGGCACCGCCACCAGGAAGGGCTCGTCGTAGAGGGGCGCGACGGCAAGGTTGGTGTCCGGGAACGGTTCGGCCAGGATGGCGCAATCGAGCTCGCCAGAGCGCAGCATGTCGAGCAGGCGGGCGGTGAAGTTCTCCTGCAGCATCAGCGGCATCTGCGGCACCTGGTCGATGGCGTTGCGCACCAGGTCGGGCAGCAGGTAGGGGCCGATGGTGTAGATGACGCCCAGGCGCAGCGGACCGGCGAGCGGATCCTTGCCACGCTTGGCGATTTCCTTGATCGACTGGGCCTGCTCCAGCACCGACTGGGCCTGGCGGATGATTTCTTCGCCCAGGGGCGTGACGCTGACCTCGTTGCTGCCGCGCTCGAAGAGCTTGACGTCGAGTTCTTCTTCGAGCTTTTTGACGGCTACGGAGAGGGTCGGCTGGGACACGAAGCAGGCCTCGGCCGCACGCCCGAAATGGCGCTCGCGGGCCACGGCCACGATGTAGCGAAGTTCAGTCAACGTCATGGGGGCAGATTGTGACTCAGGCCTTGAGGTACTCGGCCTTCTGCCCCAGCCAGCGGTGGATGTGGCGCTGGGCGGCCTCGGGGTGGCGGGCCAGCAGCTGCTCGGCCACGGTGCGCACACGGCCCAGCAGGTCCTGGTCTTCGTTGAGGTCGGCGAAGCGCAACAGCGCCGCCCCCGACTGGCGCGAGCCCATGAACTCGCCCGGCCCGCGGATCTCGAGGTCGCGCCGCGAGATCTCGAAGCCGTCGGTGGTTTCGGCCATGGCGCGCAGGCGCTGTTTGCCCGAGTCGGACAAGGGCGATGCGTAAAGGAGCACGCACACGCTGGCCACGGCGCCCCGCCCCACCCGACCTCGCAACTGGTGCAACTGGCTCAGGCCGAAGCGCTCGGCGTGTTCGATCACCATCAGGCTGGCGTTGGGCACGTCCACGCCCACCTCGATGACGGTGGTGGCCACCAGGACCTGCAGCTCGGCGCTGGCGAACTGATCCATGACCGAGGCCTTCTCGGCCGCTGGCAAGCGGCCATGCAGCAGGCCGATGCCCACGCCCGGCAAGGCCTCGCTGAGGTCCTGGTGGGTCTGGGTGACGTTGCTCAGGTCGAGCGGCGGGCGCTTGGCGCTGTCGCGGCCGGCGATGGCGTCGGCCGTCTGGTCGCTGTCTTCGGTTTCGTCGATCAGCGGGCAGACCCAGTACACCTGACGGCCCCGCGCCACCTCGTCGCGGATGCGCTCGATCACCTCTTCGCGCCGGCTGTCGGCGAAGACCTTGGTGACGATGGGCGTGCGCCCCGGCGGCAGCTCGTCGATGGTGCTGACTTCGAGGTCGGCCAGGTAGGTCATGGCGAGGGTGCGCGGGATGGGCGTGGCGCTCATCATCAGCAGGTGAGGTTCGAGCTCGGTGCTCTCCAGCTTGCGGCGCAGCTGCAGGCGCTGCGCGACGCCGAAGCGGTGCTGTTCGTCGATGAGGGCCAGGCCCAGCTTGGCGAACTCGACCTGGTCCTGAATGACGGCGTGGGTGCCGACCACCAGCTGCGCCTCGCCCGACGCGACCATGGCGATCTGCTCGCGCTTGGCCTTGGGTTTGAGGCTGCCGGTCAGCCAAGCCACCTTCACGCCCAAAGGTTCGAGCCAACCCACCAGCTTGCGGAAATGCTGCTCGGCCAAGATCTCAGTGGGCGCCATCAGGGCGCATTGCCAACCCGCCTCGATGGCAATGGCCGCTGACAGCGCGGCAACCACCGTCTTGCCCGAACCCACGTCACCCTGGAGCAGGCGGTGCATGGGTTGCGGGCGCTGCAGGTCGATGGCGATCTCGCCGCACACGCGGCGCTGCGCAGCGGTGAGGTCGAACGGCAGCACGCCCAGCAAGCGCTCGTGCAAGCCGCCGGTCCTCAGGGGCAGCACCGGTGCCTTGAGGTGCGCGCGCTCGGCCTTGGACTGCAGGCGAGAGAGCTGCTGGGCCAGCAGTTCCTCGAACTTGAGCCTTTGCCAGGCCGGGTGCTGGTGCTCGGTCAGCGCTTGCAGCGAGGCATCGGGCGGTGGGTGATGCAGGAACTGCAGCGACTGCCGCAAGGTGGGCCAGCCAGCCGGCAAGGTGCCATGCGGCAGCACCTCTTCCAGCGGGGCCCGCTTGAGCGCCGCTTCGATGGCCTTGCGCAAGTAGGCCTGGGGCAGGCCCGCGCCGGTGGGGTAGACCGGCGTGAGCGAGGTGGCCAGCGGCGTGCCCTCGCTGACGATGCGCACGGTGGGGTGCACCATCTCGCGCCCGAAAAAACCGTGGCGCAACTCACCGCGCACGCGCAGCCGCACACCGGGCGCCCAGCTCTTTTGCTGCGAGCCGTAGAAGTTCAGAAAACGCAGCAGCACCTCGCCCGTGCCGTCGGCCAACTTGACGATGAGCTGCCGTCGGCCTCGCATTTCGATGCGGTTGTCGCGCACCTCGCCTTCGAGCTGCACGGTCTGCCCGTCGCGCGCCTGCCTGAGTTCGGTGACGACGGTCTCGTCCTCGTAGCGCAGGGGCAGGTGCAGGGCCAGGTCGATGTCGCGCGCCAGGCCCAGGCGATGCATGGCCTTCTGCGGGGCAGACAGGTTGGGCGCGGCATCGGCGGGTTTCGCAACGGTTTTCGCGGCGGCCTGGCGGGGCACGTCGGGGCTCCTGGCGTGGAGGGTGAAGGAAACGTCATTGTGCCCGTGCCGAACGGCTCTCTCGCCCACCCCTGCGAGCGACAACAGCGTCACGCAAGCTGGGTAAGGTGCGCAAAACCGAGGAGACACCCATGCCATCCAAACTCAGCTCGCTGCTGGCCCTTTCGGCAGCGTTGTTCATCGCCGCACCGGGCTTTGCGTCCGAAGCCGACCGGCTGGAGCGCACCGAATCCAGCAGCCGCCACGGCCAGCGCGCCGAGCCCCTGGTCATCGGCCACCGAGGCGCCTCGGGCTACCTGCCCGAGCACACGCTGGCGTCCTACGCCCTGGCCATCGAGCTGGGCGCCGACTACATCGAGCCCGACCTCGTGGCCACCAAGGACGGCCACCTGATCGCCCGCCACGAGCCCAACATCACGAACACGACCGATGTGGCGGATCGCCCCGAGTTCGCCTCGCGCCGCCGCACCATGGTGGTCGACGGCTTCGAGGAAGAAGGCTTCTTCGCCTCCGACTTCACCCTGGCCGAGATCAAAACCCTGCGCGCCAAACAAGCCTTCGGCGAGCGCCCGCAGCAGTTCAACGGCCAGTTCCAGGTGCCCACGCTGCAGGAGGTCATCGCGCTGGCCAAGCGCAAGACGCTGGAGAAGGGGCGCGTGATCGGCATCTACCCCGAGACCAAACACCCGACCTACCACCAGCGCCTGGGTCTGCCCCTGGAGGCTCGCCTGCTCAAGGCGCTGACGCAAGCGGGCTGGAACCACCGCCATGCGCCCGTTTTCATCCAGTCGTTCGAGCAGGGCAACCTCAAGGCGCTGAGCAAGCTGACCAAGGTGCGCCTGGTGCAACTGGTCGATGCCAACGACGTCAACCCCGATGGATCGCTGGACTTCACCGCGCCTTATGACCGCCCCTACGACTGGACCGTTTCCGGCAAGCCCGAACTGCTGGCCCGCACCTTCGCATGGCTGACCACGGACGAGGGCCTCAAGGATGTGGCCTCTTACGCGCATGGCATCGGCCCCTGGAAGCGCTACATCGTGCCCACGCTGGCCGACCCCGATGGCGCCGGCCCCGGCGAGGCCAAGCTGCAACTGGGCGAACCCACCGACCTGATCGAGCGCGCCCACGCCGCCGGCCTGAAGGTGCACACCTGGACCTTCCGCAACGAGCAGCGACGCCTGCCCGGTGACTACGCGGGCAACCCGGTCAACGAGTACCTGCAGTTCTACCAACTGGGCATCGATGGGGTGTTCTCGGACTTCCCTGACACGGCCGTGGTGGCGCGTGAGCTGGCGCGCCTGGAGCGCCGCATCGGTGCGCAGGGTGAGTGAAGCGCGGGGCAAGCTCGATGGGGGTCGAAGGCACGAAAGCCGAGTGGGTGGCATGGCCACGGCGCGCTAACCTGAGCGCATGCCTGACAACGCCCTGACCCCGCTTGACCTGTACTGCGAACGGCTCGGCCCCGGATTCTGGGCCGAGCCGCTCAACGCCATTTCCAACGGCGGGTTCATGGTGGCCGCCTGGCTGGCCTGGCGGCTGGCGGGCTCCCTGCCCGGCCGCACGCCCTGGACCACCCACCTGCTGACCGGGCTGCTGGCCACCATTGGCGTGGGCAGCTTCCTGTTCCACACCCTGGCGGTGACCTGGGCCATGTGGGCCGATGTCATCCCGATCTTCCTGTACCAGCTGCTGTTCCTGGTGCTGTACGTGGGGCGCGTGGCGCGGCTCAAGCCTTTGACTTGCGCGGGCTGGGTGTTCCTGTTCTTCGCGGCTTCATGGGGCTTCGCGGCGCTGCCGGTGCAGTGGCTCAACGGCTCGCTGTCGTATGGCTCGGCGTTCGTGTTCGTGGCGGGCATGGCCGCGTACCACTGGCGCAGCGGGCAGCGCGAGCCGCTTGGCCTCGTGCTGGCCACTTTGCTCTTCGCCTTGTCGCTCACCTGTCGGTCGCTGGACATGCAGGTGTGCGCCTGGCTGAGCACGGGCACGCACCCGCTGTGGCACCTGCTCAATGCGGGGGTGCTGTACCTGAGCACGCGGGCACTGGTGTTGAACGAGGACAGGCTTTGACCCCAAGCGGACGGCGGTCAGAGCGCTGGGGCCTCACTCGGGGTCGCGCCTCGGCCGGTGCCCTGGCCGCAAGGGCTGCAGCAGCCCCTTGAGCCCGTTGTGGTCGATCTCGTGCATCAGCTGGAGCAACCGGCCGATCTCACCCTTGGGAAAGCCCTCGCGGGCGAACCAGTTCAGGTAATTGCCCGGCAGGTCGGCCAGCAAGGTGCCCTGGTGCTTGCCAAAAGGCATGGGCAAGGTCACCAGCTTCTGCAGGTCTTCCGGTTTCACGGCCTGACGGGGTGCTCGTTGAACGACACTGGCTCAGCAGCGGCCAGAGCGGCGACTGCGCGGGTTGAGTTTGTCGAGCTCGGTGATTTGTTGCTTGAGCAGCATGATCAGCGTTCGAGCGTCATCGACCTCGATCGACAGGATGCTGGTGACGCGTTCGTCCTTGGCGGGGCGCGCCTGAACCAAAGCGTCGACGCTCACCTCGATCAGGCCCTTGTCGTGCCGGACGGCCTTGATGCGTTGCAGTTCGATGTCGTGGGTTTTCATGTTCGGGTCCGCAGCAAGAGTGTGAGGACGAGATTGTCGCCGCACTGGCGCCCCTCCCCGACAATGGCACCCGAACACCCAAGCCAGGAGACCCCGCCATGTCCCGCCACACCTACACCGCCGAAACCCTCTGGGAGAGGGGTGACCAACCCTTCACAGACAACCGCTACAGCCGCCGTCACTTGCTGCGTTTCGATGGTGGCATCACGGTGGCGGGCTCGTCCTCGCCGCACGTCGTGCCCGTGCCGCACTCGGACCCGGCTGCCATCGACCCCGAAGAGGCCCTGGTCTCTGCCCTGTCGAGCTGCCACATGCTCTGGTTCCTGGGCATCGCCGCGCGCAACGGTTTCGTCATCGACTCGTACCACGACGAAGCCTTTGGCGTCATGACGCCCAACGAACGCAAAAAGCTCTGGCTGTCATCGGTCACGCTGCAGCCGAAGGTCGTGTTCTCGGGCGCCTCGCTGCCCTCCCCCGCCGACATCGAGCGCATGCACCACGAGGCGCACGACGAGTGCTTCATTGCCAACTCCGTCAAAACCGACGTCCAGATCCGCCCGCACTGAGCCTTCGCCCTTCTCCCAGGCATCGCCATGAACACAAAATCACCCGACACCCTCCTGGCCGACATCCGCCTCATCAGCGAAGAACGCCACGACACCGTGCAGGCTGTGCGTGCGCTCGTGCGCCGGCTCTTCTCGCCTCTCACTGAGGAGGTGAAGTACGGCGGCATTCTGTTCACCAGCGGCGTGCAGTTCGGTGGCGTTTTCGCCTACAAAGAGCACGTGTCAGTCGAGTTCAGTTGCGGTGCCGACATCCATGACAACATGGGTTTGCTCGAGGGCAGCGGCAAACACCGGCGGCACCTCAAGTTGGGATCGCTGGAGGACATCGAGGGCAGGCGCCTGGCGCATTACCTGCCCCTGGCACTTGCGGCAGCCCAAGCCAGGCGGGCTTGAGCGACAATCACGCCTCCCGCTGTTCCTGGCACTTTGGCACGGGGCCCGTCCGCCCCTCAAAAGCATGTCTTCATTTACCAAGGCCGCCCCGGCCCGCGATTTCACCCTCGCCGACTTCGATTTCGAGCTCCCCGAGGCCCTGATCGCCCAACATCCCGCCCCCGAACGCAGCGCCTCTCGCCTGCTCGATGGCCGGGCTCCCGTCCCCACCGACCGCGTCTTCCGCGAGCTGCCAGACCTGCTGCAGCCTGGCGACCTGCTCGTCTTCAACAACACCCGCGTCATCAAGGCAAGGCTTTTCGGAGCCAAGTCCTCGGGCGGCGCGGTGGAGGCCCTGATCGAGCGCGTGCTGCCGGGCACGAACGAGGTCTGGGCGCACATGCGCGCCAGCAAATCGCCCAAACCTGGCGCCACGGTCCGCTTCGCTGGCGCCTTCAACGCCGAAGTGCTCGGCCGCTGCGGGCCGGACAACGGTCTGTTTCACCTGCGCTTTGAAGGCAACCCGTTTGATCTGCTGGAGCAGCACGGCCATGTGCCGCTGCCTCCTTACATCACCCACGCCGACGAAGAAGACGACGTGCGCCGCTATCAGACGGTGTTCGCCAAAGAACCTGGCGCCGTGGCCGCGCCCACCGCCGCCCTGCACTTCGACGAAGGCGTGCTGGCCGAGCTGGCTGCGCGGGGCATCGCCACCGCCGAAGTGACCCTGCACGTGGGCGCCGGCACCTTCCAGCCCGTGCGCACCGAGAACCTGGCCGAGCACAAGATGCACAGCGAGTGGTTCGAGGTGTCGCAGGCCACGGCAGACGCCATCCGCGCCACGCGGGCGGCCGGTGGGCGCATCGTTTCGGTCGGCACGACCACGCTGCGCGCACTGGAGTCGGCCGCGCTGCACGCATCTCGTGACGAGGTCGTGCAGGTCGGCAGCCGCGACACGGACATCTTCATCACCCCAGGCTTCGACTTCAAGGTGGTGGACGTGCTGGTCACCAACTTTCACCTGCCCAAGAGCACGCTGATGATGCTGGTCAGCGCCCTGGCCGGCTACGAGCACATCCGTGCGCTCTACGCCCACGCGATCGAACAACGCTACCGCTTCTTCAGCTACGGCGACGCCATGCTGATCCAGCGCCCCCACCTTTCAGCCCGCACCGCTGCCTGAGTCCAGGAGACCCTACCCATGCTGCAATTCGACCTCCTCAAGACCGAAGGCCACGCGCGCCGAGGCACCCTCACGCTCAACCACGGCGTGGTGCAAACCCCCATCTTCATGCCCGTGGGCACCTACGGCACCGTCAAGGGCGTGATGCCTCAGTCGCTGCACGACATGGGCGCGCAGATCATCCTGGGCAACACCTTCCACCTGTGGATGCGCCCGGGGCTGGACATCATGAAACAGTTCGGTGGCCTGCATCAGTTCGAGGCCTGGAACAAGCCCATCCTCACCGACTCGGGCGGCTTCCAGGTCTGGTCTCTGGGCGACATGCGCAAGATCAGCGAAGAAGGCGTGCGCTTTGCGTCACCCGTCAATGGCGACAAGCTCTTCCTCACGCCCGAGATCAGCATGCAGATCCAGACCATCCTGAACTCGGACATCGTCATGCAGTTCGACGAGTGCACGCCGTACTGGAAGGGCGACAAGAGCCTGGGCCACATCACCACCGAGAAGGAAGCGCGTGCCTCGATGGAACTCAGCCTGCGCTGGGCCAAGCGCTGCCAGACCGAGTTCGACAAGCTTGAGAACCCCAACGCGCTGTTCGGCATCGTGCAGGGCGGCATGTTCGAGCACCTGCGCGAAGAGTCGCTGGCCTCGCTGGCCGACATGAACCTGCCGGGCTACGCCATCGGCGGCGTGAGCGTGGGCGAGCCCAAGGACGAAATGATGCGGGTGATGAACCACATCAGCCCGAAGCTGCCGGCCAACAAGCCCCGCTACCTGATGGGCGTGGGCACCCCGGAAGACCTGGTGGCTGGCGTGGCCGCTGGCGTGGACATGTTCGACTGCGTCATGCCCACCCGCAACGCACGCAACGGCCACCTGTTCACGCGCTTTGGCGACCTGCGCCTGCGCAACAGTCGCAACAAGGCCGACGAGCGCCCGATCGACGAGACCTGCACCTGCTACACCTGCCGCAACTTCAGCCGCGCCTACCTGCACCATCTCGACCGCTGCGGCGAGATGCTCGGCCCCATGCTGACCACCATCCACAACCTGCACTACTACCTGAACCTGATGCAGGAAGTGCGCGATGCGCTGGACGCCGGCCGCTTCGCCGAGTTCCAGCGCCAGTTCGCAGCCGATCGCGCACGCGGAGTCTGAAAACGACGCAGGCGCCTGCCCTGCCCCCGAACCGAACCATCCGGGCTCGAGTGGCCTTCAGTGCCGGTGCAGGTACAGGTCGGCGATGACCGGGCGGTGCTGCGAAGCCAGCGTGCCGCCGGTGAAGGCGTCGGCCACCGCGATCTCCGGACTGACCAGGATGTGATCGATGCGCAGGAAGGACAGGCCCTTGAGCAGCGAATGCCCGTGCGTGAAACCGTAGCCCACGCTGGCTGACGAAAACGCGTCGCGCAAGCCCGTGTTGAGCAGCGTCTGCTCGACCAACGAAGGCTCGGTCGCGTTGAGGTCACCCGCCACGATGCGCGGACCCGGCGGCAGCTGGCGCAGGTATTCCGCCAACAAGCCCGCCTGGCGCATGCGCAGCAACATGTTGTCCTGCCATTCGTCCAGGCCCAGCCACCGAGACTGCCCCCGGTGCCTGGCGACCAGACCCTTGCGCGGCGTGATCAGGTGCACGGTGATCACCTGCAAGGTGGTGCCTTCCACGTCGATGTCGCAGTGCGCGAACACATGGGGCTCGTCTCCAACGGGGATCGCGCCATGTCGGCACTGGCGAATCGGCCAGCGACTGAGCAACACGTACTCGTCGTTGGCATGCGCGTGCTGCCAGCCACCGCCCACCACCCGCAGCAGGTCGGCTGACTTGACGTTGCCTTCGACGTCCACCAACTGCCCCGCATCCTGCATGACCAGGATGTCGGGCTGGTGTTCGATGATTTCATGCGCCAGCTCGTCCGTGCCGCCGGGCCGATTGAGCGCCAGGTAACTCTTGACGTTGTAGGTCATGAAGCGCACGCGGCCATGGCCCTCTTCGGGCGCACCCCAGCTCAGGCCCATGAGCAGTGTCAGGCTCGCCACCAAGGCCAGCACCGCCAGGCTTCGCCACACCCACCCCAACCAGATGAAGGCGACCAGGACCGCCGCCAGCGCGGGCACCAGGTAGGCCGGAAACGGCAGGTACTGAGACAGGGCCAGCAGAGCGGACTGCCCGGAGCCCTCGATGCGGCCGAACAACAGGCCAGCCACACCGGCCAGCACCAAGGTCACGAACAAGCGGGCGCACAACTTCATGCCAGCATCCAAACCATCACCAGAACGACCAATACCCGTTGAGGATCACCCAGCCACCCAGCACACCGTTGGTGACGGCATGCGCCAGAACCGGCGCCCACAAGGAGCCGGTCTTCTTGTAGAGCCAGGCGTAGGCCAGACCCGCCACGATGGCCCCCAGCCATTGGGTGTGGGCCAGCATGAAACACAGGGTGGACAAGGCGATGGCCTTGATCGTCACCGAGGCGGGGTCCACCTTCTCGAAATCCTGGTTGTCGACCCAGCGCATCAGGAAGCTGCGCCAGAACAGCTCCTCCATGACCGGCACCAGCAAGGCAGCGCCCACCCACCGAAAGGCGATCAGCGCCCACATCAGCTCACCGTCGTCGTCCACCGGGCGAAAGCCCGCCGAGGGCTCGCCCAGCATCATCCAGGGCGCGGTCAGCCGGGTCCACAGCACGAAAACCACGATGCCCACGGCGATGGACAGCAGCACCTGCTTGAAGTCCATTCCCCAGTGCCTGAGCTCGTCATAGCGACGCCAGAACCACGCCAGGCTGGCCGCCACCACCACCACCGACACCGCGTACAACCAGCGGGCGTCAAACGGCAACTGGCTGGCCTCGCCGTCCTCCGTGGAGAACTGCCCCCGCAAAGCGAGGAAGACCATGAACAGGACGAAAGGGATGACCCGGGCCCAGGCCGCGGGAGACAGGAAATTGCCCATGAATGGATGTGTGTGAGCCAGAGGGTGAGCGGATTGTGTCGTCACTCGACGCCACCGCTCCCCCCTCATTTGAGGAAGCCCCCGGGAAACTCAGGGCGAAGGCTCGTTCAGCAGTGCCTGCACCCTGGCTTGCAGCTTTTCCGGCGTGACGTCCTGAGGCGCAATCGGCTCGCCCACCACCAAGCCGATGCGGTTGAAAAGCCCGCGGCGCAAGGGCTTGGCCATGGCGGCCCCCTCGATGCGCGAGAAGGTCGAGCCCCAGAGGTTGTGCAGCGCCGACGGGATCACCGGCACCGGGTTGGTCTCCAGGATCTTCATGACACCTGCCTTGAAAGGCTGCAGCGTGCCATCCCGCGTGATGCCGCCCTCGGGGAACAGGCACAGCAGTTCACCCTCTTGCAGCACCTGGCGGGCCTTCTGGAAGGCCGCCTCATAGGCCTGCGGGTCTTCCTTCTGCGGTGCAATCGGGATGGCCTTGACCAGCTTGAAGAACCAGCCAATGCCCGGCGTCTTGAAAATGCGGTGGTCCATGATGAAGACCATCGGACGCGGGCTGATGACGCCCAGGATGACGGCGTCCACAAAACTGACGTGGTTGCACACCAGGATGGCGGCGCCATCGGTCGGGATGTTCAGGTCACCGCGCACACGCAGGCGGTAGACGATGCGCGTGACGAACAGCATCACCAGGCGCACGATGTACTCGGGCATCAGCCAGAACACATAACCCACCACCACCACGTTGAGCAGCGCCGTGGCGCCGAACACCTGCGGGATGGTGAAGCCAGCTGCCAGCATCGCCCCGGCCAGCAGGCTGCTGACGATCATGAACAGGGCGTTGAGGATGTTGTTGGCCGCGATGATGCGCGCGCGGTGGCTGGGTTGCGCACGCAGCTGAATCAGCGCGTACATGGGCACGCTGTACAGGCCCGCGCTGAAGGCCAGCAGGGCCAGGTCGGCCATCACCCGCCAGTGGGCATGCACAGCCAGGAACTCGCCCACCGTGTAGAGCGCGGCGCCGGGCGACTGCGGCAGCCCCGATGCCGCCAGGTACAGATCGAACGCGAACACCGTCATGCCCACCGCACCGATGGGCACCAGGCCGATTTCGACGTGCCGGTGCGAAAACGTCTCGCACAACAGCGAGCCGATGGCGATGCCCACCGAGAACACCACCAGCAGCAGCGAGGCCACCTGCTCGTTGCCATGCAGCACGTCCCGAGCGAAAGAGGGAAACTGCGACAGGAACACAGCGCCAAAGAACCACATCCACGAAATGCCCAGCAGCGAGCGGAACACGCTGGGGTACTGCCAGGCCAGCCGCAGGTTGCGCCAGGTCTCGGAGACCGGGTTCCAGTTGAGCTTCAGGTCCGGGTCGGATGATGGCGACGCCGGGATGGCGCGGGCCGTGAGCCAGCCCGCCAGGGCCACACCGAAGCACGAAGCGGCCACCCAGTGCGGCCCCACTTCGGGGATGCCCATGAGCAAACCACCCCCGACGTTGCCCAGCAAGATGGCCACGAAGGTGCCCATCTCGACCAGGCCGTTGCCACCGGTGAGTTCGTGCTCGCGCAGGTGCTGCGGCAGGTAGGCGTACTTCACGGGGCCGAAGAAGGTGGAGTGCAGCCCCATCAGGAAGACACAGCCCAGCAGCAGCGGCACCAACTGGAACCAGAAGCCCAGCCCGGCCAGCACCATGATGCCGACCTCCATGAGCTTGACGCTGCGCATGATGAAGGCCTTGTCGTACTTGTCGGCCCACTGCCCCGAGGTCGCCGACAGCAGCAAGAAGGGCAGGATGAACAGCGCACCGATCACCAGGCCGGCCACCTTGGGCTCCAGCCAGCTCACCTGCAACTGGTAGGTGACCAGCACCGTGAACGCGAACTTGAACAGGTTGTCGTTCGCAGCCCCCAGGAACTGGGCCAGGAAGAACGGCAAGAAGCGCCGCTGGCCAAGCAGGCTGAACTGACCACCTTGGGATGTCGACTCACTCACAGCACAGGTCCTCCATGGTTTGTGCACCGATTGGACATCAAAACCGCAGGCGCGTTCATTCAATGAACCACCCATTCCTCACGCGCCAGACCGCTTCGTTGCAGCCAGGCAAAGACCGAATCGACCGTGACCGTTCGGATGCGGCCGTTGAAGCGCAGCTCGTTGGGGTGATCGTCGAACGAAACGTTGGCCATGGTCATGCGTGCGCCCAATCGGGTCAGCATCGACAGGTGCAGCTCGGTGGGCTGGTAGCCCGTTGCCCTGAGCCAGCGCTGGGCAGCGGCCCGATCGACCACGTCCGAGCCCATGGCCGAGGCCACGAACTCGATGGCCCACTGGTTGCTCTGCTGAAAGCGCGTGGCCCAGGGGTAGGCCACCATGCTGTAGGCCCGTGTGTGCAGGAAGGCGCGGCTGCGAGCGTCTTTGAGCAAGGGCCACAGGCGCTCCTGCAGGGCCTGCTCCGGCACCACCACGCCGGCGAGGTACTCGTGCGGCGTGTCCAGGAAGAAGTCGCCCACGCCCTGTCGGTAGATGGCCGCGCGCTCGGTGCCGCATTCGTTGAGCTTGTGCAGCACCCGCCAGCCATCGGCGTCCTTGTAGGCAAGGCCCAGGTGCGAGTAGCGCAGCCCATGCTCGCGCAGGTCCTGGCCGGCGCGGGCCAGCACCACCACCTTCGCCCCGCTGGCGTCCAGGCGCCGCACGGTGCGATCAGCCAGGGCCAGGCCCTGCTGCACCGCCCCCACCGACAGGCGGGTGGGCTGACAGGGGCGCCCCGCTTGCGCTGGCGTGCAAGGCATGAGCGCCACGATCGCCGAGAACAACGCACCTGCCAGCCAGGCCGAGCGACGCAAAGTGGGGCCATCGGTCGAGCCTGGCGTTGAGCCACTCAGCAGCCCCTCGTGGCCCGTCTTGGCAACAGGGAAGCCGATCATCGCTGCACCTCCTCGTGGTGCAGCAGGGCCCGACCCAGCGTGTTGGGCACCAGAGCGATCACCTCACCAGCGGTGCTGAGCAACCAACCGGCCGACACCGCCGAGACGGTCACCACCGTGCCCACTGCCACCGAGGCCATGCCCACCGAGAGGCTGGCCCACTTGACCGAGATGCGGGCGCCATCGCTGGCCCGCTCCAGCACCCAGACCATGCCATCGGCCGTGGCCTGGATGGCGACCACGGACAGCGCCACCGTGCCGGACACCAACAAGGCCGGCGCGGTCACCGACACCGCCACCGGCAGCATCGACAAGGCGCTGGCCTCCGAGGCCTGATTCGGGTGAGCGAAGGCGCGCTGGGTGGCGCCCAGCAAGGCCAGGCCAGCGCAAGCGGCAACCAGCCAGCCCTTGAACCTGTTGTGGCCAGCGCATGACGCGCTCCCTGGTGTACACGCCATCATGGGTTTCATCGAGCTCATGAACGTTCTCCTCAGGCGATGTCGGATTCACGTGGGTGGGCAGCGGCCAAGCGGGTGGCGCCATGGGGGTGACGGCCCTCGTGCGCATCGCGCAGGGTCTTGGCCAGGGTGAAGGCCTGCGCCACCATGAACAGCCAGCACACCATCAGGTAGGCCTTGTAGTCGGGGCTGATCGGCATCTGCCACATGCCCCAACCGGTCAGCGCCAGCGCGGCACCAAAACCCGTCCACACCACCAGGCCCCACATCGGCGTTTGCGGCAGGCCATCGGCCTGGTCCCGCACGTGGCGCGACAACACGAACACCGACGACAGGCTGAACACATAGGCCATGACCATGAAGGCCCGCTCGATCAGGCTGCCAGGCAGCCAGTACAGGCCAGTGGCACTGAGGAAAGCGGCAAGCCCGAAGGAGACCCAAACCTGGATGACCCAGGCTCGGGTGTCACGGCGGGCGGTGGCGGGATGAGGCATCGAGTTCATGTGGCGAACCCCGTTGTTGAACATGGAGCGGATTCTTCCCGGCCGGGCCCGGCAGTTCAACAAAACAATACGAAGTGGCGGATCCGTGCACTTCTGGTATCGTTTTTCAATACTTCACGGAGACTCCCATGGGCAGCAGCGAGGCCTTGGTTCAGGCCATCAAGACCGAGTTGAAGACCGCCGGCATCACCTACGCCACGCTGGCAACCGACCTGGGGCTGGCCGAATCCAGCGTCAAACGCATGTTCGCCAAGGGCGACATGCCCCTGTCTCGCATCGACGAGATCTGCCGGGTGCTCAAGCTCGACTTCGCCGACCTGGCCCGCCGCGTGGCCGATGCCCAGCCGCTCAGGCGCGAGCTCACGCTGGCCCAGGAAAAGGCCGTGGTCAAGGACAAACGCCTGCTGCTGGTGGCCACTTGCTGTCTGAGCCAATGGACCTTTGAGCAGATGCTGAACACCTACCGGCTCACCGAAGCCGAGTGCATCGCTTGCCTGGCCCAGCTCGACCGCCTCGGCGTCATCCGCCTCAAACCCTTGAACCGCTACCAGCTGCAAGTGGCCAAGACCTTCCGCTGGCGCCCTCACGGGCCGGTGATGGCCTTTTTTCGCGAACAGGTGGCACCCGAGTATTTTTCAGGTGGCTTCGGGGGAGACGACGAGTTGATGCTGCTGGTGCATGGCTCTCTGGCCCCTGAGCACGCCCAGTCGCTGCTGGAGCGCCTGCAGCGCACCGCCGAAGAATTCTCGCGGCAACACGCCAGCGACCAACGACTGCCCGAGGCCCGCAAGCGCCCCTACACCCTGCTCATCGGCATGCGCTCGTGGTGGTACCAGGCCTTTGTGGACCTGCGCCGCACCTCGCCCGCCATCGGGCGTTGACGGCGGACTCGGCCTCAGCGCTTGAGTCGGGCCAACACCTCGTCGGTGTCCTCGCCCAGCGTGGGACCTCGCCGCTGGATGGCACCCGGCGTGCGCGACAGCTTGGGCACGACGCCAGGCACCTCCACCGTCAGGCCGTCGTGCGTGGTCACCGGCAGCACCATGTCGCGAGCGCGGTAGTGCGGGTCCTCGGCGATGTCCTGGGCGCTGTAGATGCGGCCTACCGGAACGCTGGCGGCGTTGAGCACGTCCAGCACCTGCTGCACTGGCCTGGCACCCGTCCAGGCGCCGATCGCCTCGTCGATCTCGCCCACGCGCTTGACGCGCCCCGGGTTGCTGGCGAGCTCCGGGTCGGTGGCCAGGTCGTCGCGACCGATGGCGATCATCAGGCGTTTGAAGATGGAGTCGCCATTGCCGCCGATCACCACCATGCCGTCGGCACAAGGGTAGGCGTTGCTGGGTGCGATGCCAGGCAAGGCCGAGCCCGCTGGCTGACGCACCACCCCGAAAGCACTGAACTCCGGCAGCAGGCTTTCCATGCAGTTGAAGACGGCTTCATAAAGGGCCACGTCCACCACCTGCCCCCGGCCCTTGGGTGCATCGGGCGCGATGGTGGCCTGGCGCGCCTGCAACGCCAGCAGCACGCCGATCACGCCATGCAGGCCGGCCAGGGTGTCGCCCAGGCTCACGCCCGCGCGCACCGGGATTCGGCCTGGCTCGGCGTTGAGGTAGCGCATGCCACCCATGGCCTCGGCCACCACGGCAAAACCGGGGCGCTCGCGGTAGGGGCCGCTTTGGCCATAGCCGCTGATGCGCAGCATGATCAAACCAGGGTTGCGGGCACTGAGCTGCTCATAGCCCAGGCCCCATTTCTCCATGGTGCCGGGCTTGAAGTTCTCGATGACGACATCGGCCTCGTCGATGAGCCGGGCCACGGTCTCGCGGCCTTCTTCGCTGCGCAGGTCGAGCACCACGCTCTTCTTGTTGCGGCTTTGAACCTGCCACCACACGCTGGTGCCGTTGTGCAGCATGCGCCACTGGCGCAATGGGTCACCGCCTGCTGCGCCCTCGGCTGCGGGCGGCTCGACCTTGATGACCTCGGCGCCAAAATCGGCCAGGGTCTTGCCAGCAAAAGGGCCAGCAATGAGCTGGCCCAATTCGACCACCCGCAAGCCAGCGAGGGCCTGGGGTGTGGACGGCGTGGTGAAGGCGGAGGCGTTCATGTCGATGCGGTCAATCGGGTTGCCGCATTTTCAATGAGAACGCCGATGGCGCGCCTCACTTGTGCATCGAGGGCCCACGGCGGCGGGCGCGCAGCGCCACCCCAACGAGGCCCAGCGCGGCAAGCAGGCCCACGTTGGGCTCGGGCACGACGGGGACCGGCGGCAGCGCCCCGAAGTCCACCGTCCAGTAAGTGCCAAAGCTGCCGCCCCTGACCAGGCCCACGCCGAAGGCGGTGAAGTCGCTGCCCAGGATCTGGGCGCGATGACCAGGGCTGTTCATCCAGGCATCGACCACGGAGGGGGCGTCCTTGAAGCCGGCAGCGATGATCTCGCCCATGGCGCCGCCACGCGGGTAGACGGCCAGGATGCGGTCAAAGGTGTTGGTGCCGTCGCAGCTGTCGTGCTGGAAGCAGCCGTTGGTGGCCATGTCGCTCGAGTGCTGGTCGGCGACGATGTTCAGGCGGTAATCAAAGCCCAGTTGCGACAAGCCGGCCAGCGAGCGCTGGGCGTTGATGAGCTCGGCAACCTGCGCCTCGACCGCGTCGATGGACTCGTCGGCGCGAGCCTGAGAGGTCGCCAGGGCGATGGCCACCGAGACCACGAGGGAAGCAAAACCGAAACGCTTGCGGGACATGGGACCTCACTGATTGGGTTGATGCACCGAGTCTAGTGAGGCTTCGCCAGACCCCGGGTCATCCCACCCCCCTGTCCCCGGGAGTTGGCAGCCCCATTTCAGCGCGCAGTCGTATCAGGCTGTGTCACCAGGCCGATTTTGCTCACACCGAGGCGCGCGGCATCGGCCAGGATCTCGGCCACGCGGCCATACGGGATGGTCTGGTCGACGCTGAACCGCACCGCAGGTGGATTCGGCTTGGCGCCCTCCACCGCAAAGCGGGCGGCAGCGTCTTGCCGACTCAGCGCTTCGCCATTCCAGTACAGGATGCCCTCGGCATTGAGGCTGAGCTGGATGGCGTCGGGCTGCGGTTGCGTGGGCTGGGCGCTGGCCTTGGGCAGGTCCAGCTTGACGGACTGGGTCAGCAGCGGGGCGGCCACGATGAAGATCACCAGCAGCACCAGCATCACGTCGATGAGCGGCACCATGTTGATCTCGGCCACCGGGGCACCGCCACGCTTGTCGTCGAAACTCGCGAAAGCCATGTTCTCGGCTCCTGATCAGCGGTGGGCTTGCAGCGGTCGCACGGTGGCGCTCGGGGCCGGCGGCTCCACGTCGCTGGTCTTGAGCGTCTGCCCGGTCGACAAGAAGGTGAACAGCTCGAAGGCGAAGGCGTCCAGGCGCGCACCCCAGACGCGGTTGCTGCGCGTGAGCCAGTTGTAGGCCACCACGGCCGGGATGGCCACGGCCAGGCCCACACCCGTCATGATCAGGGCCTCACCCACCGGGCCGGCCACCTTGTCGAGCGAGCCGGAGCCCGAAGCGCCGATGGCCAGCAGTGCGTGGTACACGCCCCAGACCGTGCCGAACAGGCCCACGAAGGGCGCCGTGGCGCCGATGGTGGCCAACGCGGTCAGGCCGCTTTCCATGCGCATGGTTTCTTCGTCGAGCACCTTCTTGATGGTGCGCGTGAGGAAGTCCTTGGCCGAGCCGGCCTCTTCCAGCTTGGCCGCACCGTAGCGAGCGTGGTGGGCCTGGGCGTGCATCGCATGCGCCGTCAGGTGCGCGAAGGGCTCCTTGACGCCGTGCGTGGCGATCTCGTGCTGCACGGCCTCCAGCGAGGTCGCGTTCCAGAAAAAGCTCAGGAAAGACTGGCTTCGGCGCTGGCGCAGGGCCAAGGCAAAGCCCTTGATCGCGATCAGGGCCCACGACAGCACCGACATCAGCACCAGGATCACGAACAAGCCTTGACCGATGGCGTCGGACTGGGCGATGAAGTGGCCGAAACCAGGGGTGGCAGAGGCGGCTGCCTCGGGCACGGCGGCCATCGCCGCAGAGGTGGCAGAAGCCGCAGGCGAGGCCGAAGCGGCCAAGGCGACGGGATCGATCAGGTTGCTCATGGTCAGTTGTCTTCGAGGATGAATGTCTGGGGTGTCCTGACCCACATCGGGCGGGCAACGCCGTCCTCGACGTGAGGTTTGAATCGGGCGGCGCGCATGGCCTGCACAGCCTGCTGGTCAAGCCTCGGGTAGCCGGAGGACTTCACCACCTGGATGTCGGTCGGACGGCCCCGCTCGTCCACCAGCACGCGCAGCAGCACACTGCCCTGCTCGCCCAGTTCGCGCGACACGCGGGGGTAGGTCAAGACGGGCGGCACCAGGTACGACACCGCCGATGCCTGGAACTCGCGGGGTGCCGGAGGCGGGGGCGCAGGGGCCGGCGCGGCGACTGCGGCAGGAGCCGCCTGGGTGGCAACAGGCGTGGCTGGGGCTGCCGCCACGGGGGCCGTGAGCGCCGCCGACTCGGCCCCGGTCTGGCTGCTCAAGATGGGCGGTGAGTTGCTGGTCTGCGCTGGCACCGGTGCTGGCGTGAGCCTGGGCTGAACACGTTCGGGCGGACGGGGCTGAACCGGTTGACGCACAGGCTCTGGCTGGGGCTCTTCGGCGGCATCCCGGGTCTGCGATTGGGCGTCGGTCACCAGGGAAACCTCGATGATTTCGCTGCTGCCCACGTTCACGGAGTCGGTCTTGGCGTGCCACCAGGCCCAACCCAAGGCCAGGTGCACCGCCACCACGGCCACGGTCAAGGCACGCCGCTGTCCGGCGGACAAATCGCTTGGCAACGTGGAAAACGTGAAGGCAGAGGCGGCAGAACTCATGCGAAGCATCTTAACACGATCGAGATATTGATACTCATTCTCATTCATGTTGACTGAAGTCGTCGGGTTACAAACGATCACGACCTCACCCGAGTCGGGGCCTGCATCCCGATGACAGCCGTGGGATGATGCGCCGCTCTGCGCACGCCCGCCAGGCAGGCATGCCCGGTAGCCGACGCCACAACCACAAAACACGATCAGGGACGCCATGGACACCGACCTCCTTGTGGCCCCTCTGCCAGGCACCCAGCCCGGCGGGGAAGACCTTTCTTTTTCTTCGGATTTCGACGAGATCGCCGAGATGCGGCGTGCCGACGACCCCACCCTGAAACAAGGCGAGTGGGTGACCCCGCTCAAACAAGCCGACTGGGCAGGCGCCGCCCGCCTGTGCGAAGCCCTCCTCGCATCCCGCACCAAGGACCTGCGCCTGGCCCTTTGGCTGACCGAAGCGCGCGCCATGACGCAGGGCTACGCTGGCCTGGCCAGCGGGCTGGGGCTGTGCACGGCCTTGTGTGAACAGCACTGGGACCACCTGCACCCCCTGCCCGATGGCAACGACGCCGAAGAGCGCATCGGCAACGTCGCCTGGATGCTGCAACGCCTGGTTGAGCTGGCCACCGCCCTGCCCGTGACCGCGGGCCGAAAAGGCGAGCAATACACCCTGAAAGACCTCAAGCACGCCCGCCAATGGCAAGCCCAGGCCGAGCGCGCAGGGTTGCCAGCCGACACCTTGCCCGCGGATCAACCGAACGCCATCACGGTCGCACAATTTCGCCAGGCCATGCAGAACACCCCAGCCGAGCGCCTGCGCGAGGCGGTGGACGCATTGCGCAGCACCAAGGCTCAGCTGCAAGCCTGGCAGGGCGTGATCGATGCCAAGCTGGGGCAGGACGGCCCGAGTTTCGTTTCGGCCCGCGAGGCCCTGGATCAGGCAGGCCATGAGCTTGAAAGGCTGGCCCGCGATGCTGGCGCGCTGAGCAGTGCCTCGCTCACGGGTGACACAGGCGTGGCCTCGGCAACGTCCAACGCACACACCGAAGCGGCGGAAAGCACCATGCCGATCTCGGCCGACCAGCTGGCACCTGCCGGCGCTGCGGGGCCACGAACCCGGGCCGAGGCGCTGCGGCAGCTTCAGGCGGTGGCCGACTTCTTCAGGCGCACGGAGCCTCACAGCCCTGTGGCTTACCTGGCCGACAAGGCCATCAAGTGGGGCGAGATGCCCCTGCACCGCTGGCTGGGCGAGGTCGTCAAGGACCCCTCCTCCATGGCCCACCTTCAGGAGCTGCTGGGCCTGACACCGGCTGATAACGCGGGCAACTGAGGCACTCAGGAACCGACCCGGAACTCGATTCGCCGGTTGCGCGCGCGCCCGGCCTCCGTGTCGTTGCTGGCCACTGGCTGATCGGGGCCCATGCCCGAGGTCTGCAGGCGTTCGGCGGCCAGGCCCTTGCCCACCAGGTAGCTTTTGACCGCCTGCGCGCGCGCCAAAGACAGGCTGATGTTGCCGGGCCGGTGTCCCAGCGAGTCGGTGTGGCCGATGACCTCGATGCGCTTGCCCTGCAGCTGACTCAGCGCCAGCGCCATCTCGTCGAGGATCTTCAGGCCCTCAGGCCGCAAGACCGCGCTGCCGGCCTCGAACTCCACGATGCGCTGAGCCAGGGCCTGATCGACCAAGGCCTGCTCACGCACCGCCACGCGCAGGCCGTTGCGCACGCTGTAGGTTGGGTTGAGCGCTTGCGCCACGTCGCTGACGAGTTGCTGGCGCTGGGCTTCGTTGGCCACCTCTCCGCGCAAGTCCACCGTCTGACCTTGCACGCTGAGTTGCCCGTGGCTGACCTGCTTGAGCGAAGGCGAGATCAGGCGCTGCACGTGCTGCCCCCAGTTGGGCGGCGCCACCACCGATCCCAGGCTGAGTTGATCGACCACGCGCTCGGCGCCGTAGACCTCCCGCAAACGGGTCAGCACGGCCACGCGGGTGGCTTCGTCAGGCACCACACCCGCCACAACCACTTTGCCGCTGGCGCTGGCCGACACCGGCATCGCCTGCGACGGATCGGCAGCTTGCCCTTGCGCCACCGCCCAGCCGGCGAAACCGGCGAGCAAAACCGCCAGGCAGGAGCTGGGCACGCGCGACGCCGTGGCTTTCAACAAACGAATCGGATGCGGTGCCATGACCTCATGCCCCCAGGAAAACTTCTTGAAATGTGCGGACGGCTTGCGTGAGCGACAGCGCCGGGTCCTGCAGGTAGGTTGACAGCTTGCGCAAACCCACATCGGCCTGGGCCTCGTCTTCGACCCAGTCGAGCTCGCCGAGGGTCACACCGTGACGCGATAGCACGCTTGGATCGATCACCGCCTCCAGGGAGGCCGCCGAAGCCCCCTGAAAGCCCAACAGCATCTGCGGCAAGCCCTCTCGAACCGGCAGGAAGATGCTGAACTCGACCACGTGCCGGGTGAAGAACCCCATGATCAGCATGAGCCACCACGATGCCACGCAGGCGCGCAAGGAAGGCTCCAAGGGCAGGGGCAGGCACAGCAGCTTGTTCATGCGCGCGCCGCCCTGAACCAAGGCTGGCCTCAGCAACAGCCCCAAGGCGAGCACGGCCTGACGGACCGACAGGCGGCGCCCGCCCGCGCTCAGGATCTGACCCAGCGAAGCCAGGCTGTGTGCATCGAGGAATGACTCGAGTCGGTCTCGGGCTTCTTCGAAATCAGGCACATGTTCAAGGGGAGCCTGCAAGCGCGCCTGGACATCGCCCAGGTCGGCCGCCCGCCTCGCGGCCTGCCCGCGCGTGGCCAACTGGTGCCACAGCGCATCCAGCGCGATCGGTGCCAGCACCGCAGACTGCTGCGGCTTGCGCAGGTCAAAGGCCCCGGCGGTGACGAAAGGAAAGCGCCTGCCTGATGTGTCCTGGCTGGCCAGCCAGTGCCCGGCGAGCGCCACGTGGCTGCCCGAGCCCAGGATGGCAAAAGCGAGGGCGGGCGCTTCGTCGTAAATGAGCTTCCAGCGCGGGTCGGTGGACATCCGCTCCAGGGTCTGGGCCTGCCAACGATCCAGCACCTCCAGCATCGCCGGGTGCTGCGCGCTTCGCACGAAGTCACCCCTGGAGGGCAGCTTGCCAAAGTAGAGGACGTCCACGGGCTTGCTTTCGGTGGTGATCATGCGCCCTCTCCTGCTGCCACGACTGCGCCCTGGCGGTTGGTCGGAGGGACCACCGGCGCGGCCGCGTTGGACGGCACCAAAGGCGATGCGGGAGCTGCGGGGGCCGTGGTGTCGTCACTGCCCGCCACCAGCGCTGGCAAGGCCCCGGGTCTGGCGCCGGGCTCGCTTGCTGGAGCAGGCTGCGCTGCGGGCGCGCTGTTGGACAGGATGCGCAACTGAACCGCCACTGCCACGTTGCCCTGAGGCCACTTCAACTCGAACACCTGCTCGTCGATGCGGCGACGCTGCGCAGAATTGATCATCTTCTCCAGGCCGAAGCGGCCCGGCTCATTGAAGAAGCTGACCTGCCGACCATCGAACGTCACGCCGCTGATGCGCACCCCCGGCGTGCCCGGGCCAGGCCACACGAAGGGCTGCCAAGTGGCGGCCCCCTGCCTGTACCTCAGCACCTGGCCATCGATCTCGACCGTGTACTCGGTCAGGCCAGGCGCCGGCTGAGGCAGGACCTGGAAGTTGGTCTGTGCGGCCTCGGTGCCGCCCCCCCCAGCAGACGCGCCCGCACCCTGGCCGCTGAGCGGGGCCACCCAGGCGCCCAAGCCGCCTGCGAAGGCCGGCCGCAGGCGCACGCCCATGTCGGCCCAGGTGCGTGGGGTGAGCTGGTCTCCCCGGCGCAGCACCAGCGCGCCCAAGGACTGCTCGAGGTACTTGGCGACCGCGCCTTCGGTGCCGAAGATGGCGGCGAGCTCGACCTGCGTTGCCTCCATGCGTGAGCTGCGGTCGAAGGGGTACTTGCTCGCCAAGGTGCGCTGGTAGGGCTCGAAAACTTGTGCATGCCAGACGCGATTGAGTTCCGCCTCGGTGGCCGGCACCAAGGCCGAGAAGGCCTGCATCAATGGCCGAACCAGGATGGGCCTGAGCGCCTGGCGTGCGCCCTCGTCCAGCCCGCTCAAGAGCTGCTCATCGACCAGTTTCAGGGCCTCGGCCAGCTCACCCGTGCCCTCGAGGGTCTGCTGCATGAACTGGCGCGCGCCCGGCCCGGGGTCACCCTGGGTCTTCATCTGGTTGAGGCGGGCCCGCACGCGCGCGAGCGAATCCAGGTAGACGCGGGTCAGCGTCTGCCCCCCGTCTCGCGGCAACATCAGGCGGTTGACGCCGGCAAAAGCCTTGCCGATCGGACCGGTGGGGACCTCGGCAGCGCGCAACTGCTCAGCGCTGAGCGTGACCTGCACCGGCGTCGGGTTCATGCCCAGCACCGTGTTCTTGAACCAGCCAATCAAGCCCTGCTGCCCTTTCGCCAAACGATCGTTGAGCATCGAGGGGTTGTCCCAGGCGGTCTGGTCCTGCAAGGTCTGCAACAGCCGGCCGATGGGCGATTGCACCGGGTCACCCAGGCGCTGCATGCGCTGCACGGCCACATCGAAGCCCTGGAAGTCCAGCACCGTGATGCCCTGGATGAACTTGCCCCACTGCTGCGCGTACTCGGACTTGTAGAGCTGGGTCAGCGACTTCTGGATCTGTTCGGGACTGCCTTCGAGGGTCAGGTCGTCGGACGTGGCCGTCTTGAGCACCCAATCGGTGGACTGCAGCGACTGGTGTGCCGCGTCCTTGATGGCATCACGCACGTAACCCTCCCAGGCCTCGCGGGTGAAAGCGCCCGAGACGACATGGCTGCCGGCGATGACCTGCCGATCGCCCTCGCCAACGATGCGAGCCACGGTGACCGGCGGGAATCGGGTGGCGGCACGGGCCTTGATTTCGCCGTAGACGCGTTCGCGCGCCGGCAGCCCCTTGACGACGCGGCGCAGGTTCTCGCGGGTGCGATCGAGCAGGGCCACATCGAGGTCCATCTGCGGGAACGCCGGGTTCGACATCTGGGTGAGCGCGAACGACAGGATGCGCTCGGCGCGGCGGATCATCTGCTCGCGTGGCATGGCGCCGCGGTTGGCCTCCAGCCACTCACGCCAGTAGCGGGTGAGCTGGTCTCCCAGGTGGCCGGGCTCCAGCCGCTCGCGATCGCCCAGCATGAGGTACGCCTTCAAGGCGTTGTAGGCCTCGGTGACGTCGCGGTTGGATGCCGCCTGATAAGGCGAGCCAGGAGCGCTGGACGAGTTGGACGAAGCGGCAAGGACCGCAGACGCGGAGACACCCGCCAGGGTCACACCGCCCGCCGCGTCCGACGCAGCACCCACGGGGGCCTCAAGCGCCGGTTGTGCGCCGCCCCCCGGCGTGACGCTGCGCCAATGGGCCGACTGCGCGTTGGCATCGCTCAGGTACGCCGAAAGAGCCTGCACGCTGGGCTTGAGCAGCACCGATTCGAGGCCATTGAAGTATTCCTCCAGCAACCGGTTCTCGATGCGCGCGTCTTGTGACAGCCCCAGCGACCAGGCGGCAGAGCGGCGATCACGTTGCACCTGCTCGAGGCGGTCCTGCAAGATCTCCAGGGCCTCCATGCGTGACGCCAGGTCCAGCTTCTGGTCCTGCACCTTCACGGCCTTGAGCAAGTCGGCCTCAACCCTGGCCACGCGATCGCGGTTGTCCGTGTAGGACCAGGTCCAGGCCGCCAGCAACGCCCCCAGCACGGCCATGCCGCCGAAGAATGCCGCTTGCCTCAGGCGAAGGCGCGTGCGACTGGTGTGCTGCCGCACCAGCTCGCGGTCAGCGAAGATGACCCTGGAGAACAGCTCCTTGAGGAAAAAGCCGCTCTGCGAGTAGACGGCCGCCGCCGTGCCGCTTTGCAGTTGCAAGCCGAACTGCTCGGCCACACGCTGACTGGCCCGGCTGGTGGACTGCCCCTCCTGCACCGCGCTGGTGAAGTAAAAGCCACGGAAGATGGGGCGGAACTGGTAGGGGTTGTCTTCGAAGAGCGTGTGCAGGAAGGTGCGCAACGATGGCTTGAGGGCCGCGAACTCCAGGGGAAAGGTCAGCACGCCCGGCGGCAATTGCTCGCCGCGATGCAGCGTCATGCGAGCCACCGAGGCCTCCTTGAGGCCCTGGTAGAGCACGTCCATGTGTTGATCGAACTGGGCTGCCGCATCAAGCTGCTGCCCGGTTTCGTAGGGCAGCGTGGCGCCCCAGACCCTGTCTCGCTCGCCGCGATCGCGGTCCTCGAAGAAATCGACGAAGCCTGCGATGAGGTCGGCCTTGGAGAAGACCACATAGACCGGCACGAAGACCTCGAGCTTTTCGGTCAGCTCCTGCACGCGCTGGCGCAACTTGCGGGCCAACTCGATGGTCAGGTCAGCCTTCTGATTGGCCAGCTCGGCGATGCTCACGGCAATGATCACGCCATTGAGCGGGGCCTTGGGCCGGTGCGTTTTCAGCAGCTTGAGAAAGCCCAGCCACTCGCGGTGGTCTTCTTCCTGCACCGAGTAGCGGCCAGCCGTGTCGAGCAGGATGCCCTCGGTGGTGAAGTACCAGTCGCAATGGCGCGTGCCGCCGATGCCCTGCACGATGGCATCGGTGTTCTCTGCAAACGGGAAGGTCAGGCCTGACTTGACGATGGCAGAAGACTTGCCGGCAGCCGGGTTGCCGATGATGGCGTACCAGGGCAGCTCATACAGCGCGGCGGCGCCGGATGTCTCACCCAGGCGCGACGTCTTGATGCGCTTGACCGCGTCGGCCATGCGCTCGCGCAGCGCAGCGACCTCATCGGCCTGGGCGCCCTTGCGCGCTTGACGAACCGCTTTCTCGGCATCTGCCGAAATGGCCTGCTCCAAGGCCAAGCCGGCACGCTGCGCCTGGCGCCGACGGTGCCACCAAATGCCGGCAGCCAGCACGCCCAGCAACAGCACCGCTCCTGCGGCCCACACCGCGCCCACCCTCAAGGCATCGGCCCCCAGGAACAGCAAACCGGCCAGCGCCAGGAGGCCGATGACGGCCAGCACACGGGGATCGAGCAGGAACAACCAGATTCTTTGCATGGTCTGCAGTGGCAACAGGAACGATCAAGCGGCCGTCAGGCGGCCAGCGGCTCGGCCACGGAAGCGGCCGCAGAGGTAGAAGGGGCGAGCGTTGCGTCCCCAGGCGGATGGAGGGCTGCCAAGGCCATTGGCACCAAGCTGGCTGGCCAGACAGGGATGGCCCAGCGCCGGTGGCTGCCTTGGGTGAGCCCCACCAGCGCCGGCGCAAGCTGCTCGGTCGCGTCGCCTGCAGGCTGTGCGCCGTGTCGCACCACGCTGGCAGCCAGTGCCACGGGCAGCAGGGCTCGGGCAATGCCCAGCTCGCCCCACACGTCACCCAGCCGCAGCACCGACTGCATGGCTTCAGCATCGGGCTGCAAAGCCTGAAAAGCCTCGAACAGCTCGCTGGCGCGACCTGGCCGGTGATCGGCATCCGACAGGCACCACCAGCGCCCCGCCCCGCTCGCGCCTGGCGCAGCCTGCACCCACGGCGAAAGCGCCTGCTGCATCACCGAAATGAGCTCATCCGACCCGGGCCGACCCGACCGATCTGCAGACCTCTGGCGACGAGCTGTGCACGGCATGCCCAACCACGGGTGCTGCGCCGGTGTGCAGCGCGCGACCATCGGGGCATTGGCCAGGAGCAAGCCAGCCGCTCCCTCGCCCGGCACCCGGCCGCCCTGGTGCTGGGTGGTGAACAGCTCGCCCCGCGCCTGCAATCCCGCCACGCAGCCCTCGTCGACCAGGCTTTGCGCCGCCAGCACCAGCAGCAGACGCGGCCGCGCGTCGGCGTGCAGCTCGCTCAGGCGCGGCAACAGGTGATCCCAACCCGCTTCAGGGCCATCGATCGACGCCACAGACCAGCGGGGCTCGACCGAGCCCGATGCACGGGCCCAGTCCAGCGCCATGCCCGACTGATGGCGCAACCAGTCGAGAAAGAGTGAACGGTGCTCGTCGGTCCAATCTGCTGGCACCCAGAGCTGGATGTCGAGCGACGGGGCCAGCTCTCGCCGGCGAAGAGCCTGGTCGCGACCACCCGACTGCCCCACCCCGGACAGAAAGGTTGCGCCGCCCTCGCCTCGCACCGATGAGCCGAGGTCGGTTTCGGTGCCAGCGCCAGCCCACTCAAGCCCATCGGGAGCGGGCAAGGCACAAAGCAGTTGATGCAGGGGAGCTTCGATCAGGGCCATCGCTCGCAACAGCGACTCTGGCAAGGGTGAAGCCGTGACTTCTGCGTGGGCATCGAGCCAGTCTTCTGTGGACAGCCCCGCCATCCGGGAGCTGAAAATCGGCATGCCGTCCGCGTCCTGAAGTTGCGGATCCAGGCCCGGGCGCAACTGCCCAGAACGCAACGTTGTCCACGCCGCCTGCGGGTCGTCGCCCTCGGGCAAGGTCAGGGCTTCGGCCAGGATGCACGCGAGCCCGAGAGGCATGCTTTGCACAGCGGCGCCCCCCTCGTTTTTTTGCGCCGGGTCAACCCCACCCACAGGCGTTGCGACAACAGCCGCCTCGACAGGCTTGGCCAGCCATTGGCGCAAACGAGCGGCGCCCCACCAGGCCAGCAAGGCAGCAAGCGTGAGCCCCACCGGCAACAAGATGAGTTGCGTGGCGACTTCCTCGCTGTTGAGCGGCTGCTGGCTGCGGTACCACTGCCACAACGTCACCACCCAGACGGTGACGAAAATGACGAGCCCCAACCCGGCTGCCTTGACTGCCTTGGACATGCCTTGCCGCACGGGCCAGATCGAGCCCGCACTCCCTGATTGATCGGTTTGATGATGTGTGTCGCCGACGGATGTCTCGCCGGAGCGGCCCGAGTCTAAGCGCTGGGCCATGGGGCCTTGCCCCCCTCACGAGGGGTGGGTCGTTACAAGCTGTGTCGCTTTGGGCAGGCGCAGACCGGGCTTGCGCCACTCGACATGCCCGAAATCCATCAGGCGCCATCGCCCACCCCAGGTGAGCCCGTGCTGCTCGGCCACCTGCCCGTAGAGCTCGTAGCCGCGCATGGCCCAAGGGTCTCGCTCGGAGATGACCAGGCGCCCATCGCGCAAGAAAGCGCAATCGGCTGCCAGCCCATGCTGGTGGTAGCTCTGCCCGGGCGCTGCACCCGTGACGCTCGGCCCGCGCGCCAGCAACACCGCCTGGCGCTCCGGACTGCGGTAGCCCTCCAGCAAGGCCATGTCGTAGCCGTGGACCTCTTTCATCACCTTGAAGACACGCAACAGCGCCTGCACGAAGTCCGCGTCCATGCGCTCCCACCGTCGGTCCGCGCTCGACAGCATGGGCCTGATCACCTCGACTTCTGCGGTGGCGAACAGCTCGGGCGGCGGTGGTGGCGGAGGCACGAGCTGTTCGCCTCGGAGCAGTTCGCTCACCTGGTGGTTGACCCCCAGGGCACTGTCGTCGAATGCATCCGCCTGTTGGGGGCGCCAGCCAAGCCAGGCCCACATCAGCAGGGCCGGCAAAAGCAGCAGCAAGACAGACAGCCACCACACCCGCGAGCGCCCAAGCAGCACGCGCGAAGCCGCACCCAGGCGGGCACCGCGCCCGCGCCACCACATCGGGAACACGAGCGCAGACAACAACAAGCTGCCCAGCGCGAACCAGGCCAGTACCCACCCCAGATGCATGATCCCTGTAACGATTGATTGCAAACCGGCCCCCAGGCGTTGGAGGCGGCAAGTCCGCTCTTTAGAATGCGGCGATTGTTCATCAAAAAAAGAATTCGGGAGCCCGTCGTGACACGCGACACCCACACCACCGGTTCGGCCCGCCAACCGGGACGACGACCCCTTCGCCCTGACGCAGGTCGACCCAGCCTCTTTGCGGACTTCGACCAGGAGTCGGTGGAAGACATCGACCCGCAACGCATCCGCCTGCTCTCCACCCTGGAGTCCCAACGCGGGGTGCGCAGGCGCCCGCAAGCCGGGCGCCTGCCGACTGGCCGCGCCCACCCATGGTTGACGCGCGCCCTCATGGCGGCGATGGGCCTGGGCATGCTGGTGATGCTGCTGAGCTTCATCCAGTTGCTCAGGCGGCCGCCCGCCCCGCCACCCGCCGTGCAAACTGCGTCGCTGCAGGCTCCGGCGAATGTCAGCACCACGGCGCGCCTGGCTGGTGGATCCGCAACCGATGCGGCAGAAATCATCGACCTGTCGCCCCCGGCTGGCGGCGTCACCCGAGATGCGATGCTCGCTCAGGCGCCAGCGGAGTCATCCGCGAACAGCGTCCACCCCGGCAGCAGCCCGGTGTCGGCCGCGCCTCAGAACCCGCCACCATCGCCTCCAACCAAGTCCGCTGCGCCATCGAACACCGAACCCGAGCGCCTCGCCAAATCAGCCAAACCGGGCGCTCAACGCACCAGCACCCATGGCAGCGCCAGCACCAACGCCAACACCAAACGCGAGCCCGTGACCTCGCAGGAGGACGTCGCGTTGGTCGAAGCCATGCTGGCCCACGCTGGCCCTCGCAAAGCACCGCCGTCGCCAACGCTGGCGCTGCAGCAGTGCGGCACTGGCACGTCCGCACAGACCTCGGTCTGTCGGGCCAAGGTCTGCGTGCAACACCCCTCCCTGCCAGCCTGTCACACCCCCTGATCAGCGGCGCTTGAACTGGTTTTGAACAGCGTTTGCCCTGCTTCGCATGCGGGCACACAGCCGGGCGTGTGCACAATGGGCCTGCAGTCGTTAGGATGCGCCCTCTCGCAACCGCAAGGCATCCACGCCGCGCGACCGCACCGCCAGGATTGCCCATGACCACGCCCACGCTCCGAGCCATCGACCCCCACGCCCAGTCCGCCGCTGCGCAGGACGACGATGGCGTGCCCGTGTCGGTGCGCATCCGCGAACGCATCAAGGCCGCTGAAAAGCGCTTTCACGCCAACGACAACATCTCCGAATTCATCGAACCCGGAGAGTTGGACAAACTGCTCGATGAAGTCGCGGGCAAGTTGGGTCGGGTGCTCGAGAGCCTGGTCATCGACACCGACAGCGACCACAACACCCAGGACACGGCCCGTCGGGTGGCCAAGATGTACCTGGGCGAGATCTTCAAGGGCCGCTATCAAGCCGTGCCCTCGGTGACTGAATTTCCCAATGTGGAACGCCTCAATGAGCTGATGATCGTTGGGCCCATCACCGTGCGCAGCGCCTGCTCGCACCACCTGTGCCCCATCATCGGCCGTGTCTGGATCGGCGTGATGCCCAACGAGCACTCCAACCTGATCGGTTTGTCCAAATACGCTCGCCTGATCGACTGGATCATGAGCCGCCCGCAGATCCAGGAAGAAGCCGTGACCCAGGTCGCCGAGCTGCTGCAAACGCGCATGAACCCGGACGGCCTGGCCGTGGTGATGGAAGCCGACCACTTCTGCATGCACTGGCGCGGCGTCAAGGACATGGATTCCAAGATGATCAACAGCGTGATGCGCGGCTCCTTCCTGAAGGACCCGAACCTGCGCCGCGAATTCCTCGCCCTCGTCAACCAACGCAAAGGCTGATCAAACATGTTGGTCCGATTGCTGTACGCGAGCCGCGCCAAGGAACCCCTCACGGCTGAGGTGATCGACGCGATCTTGCAGGCCTCTCGCAAGGGCAACCCGGCAGCGGGAGTCACGGGCTTGCTCTGCCACAGTGGTGATGTCTTCATGCAGGTGCTCGAAGGGGGGCGCGATGTGGTCAGCGCGCTCTACAACCGCATCGCCAATGACCCGCGCCACACCGACGTGATCCTGCTGCATTACGAGGAAATCACCGAGCGCCGGTTTGCGGGTTGGTCGATGGGCCAGGTCAACCTGGCACGCGTGAACCCGGCCATCTTGCTGAAGTACTCGACCAAGGCCGAGCTGGACCCCTACGCCAGCTGCGGTCAGGCCTCGATGGCCATGCTCGAAGAACTGATCGCCACGGCTTCCATTGCCAGCCGCACCTGCTGAGCCGGTGAGCCTGCCCGAGATCCTGCTGGGCCTGGACTTCAGTTGTGCGCCCAGCCCCCGCAAGCCCCTGACCCTGGCATGGGGCCGACGTGTCGGGGCGGTGATTCGCCTGGATCGGGTCGATGACGTGCTCAGCCACGACGCGTTGTCTGCCATCATCCAACCAGGTTCAACGGCCCTGCCCGGCGGTTTCGTCATGGGTTGCGACTTCCCCTTTGGCCTGCCCCGTGCCTTCGTGGAGGCCTTGCGGGTGCATGGCCCTGGTGAATTGCCCGAACGGCTCGCGACGCTGACTTGCTCGGCAGGTTCGTCAGGCGCGCCCGCCGCCCCATCATCCACCACGTCGCAAGCCGATGGCCTGATCCAGGCCCTGCACCGGCACTGCATTGACCGCGCCGGCTTCCAGCGCCTGGTCGATGGCTGGGGGCAGACCTGGCACACCGAGCGGCCAGAGGGCCCCAAGCTCTTGCATCGGCCCACCGACCAGGCCTCACCTGGGGTCTCCAGCACCAGCCCATTGCAGACCCGCTACGTGCCTGTGGGCAAGATGTACTTCGAAGGCATGAAGCGCCTGGTCGATGCCGACCTCAGCCTGCCAGGGCTGCGCAGCGGCCGCCCCGACGCCATCGCCCTGGAGGCCTACCCCGGCCTGCTCGCCCATGAACTGCTGGGCCGGCGAAGCTACAAAACCGACACCAAGGCCGATGTGGCCTCGCAGCAGGCGCGCCTGATCGCCCGCATGGACATGGTCGATGCGCTGGAGCAGGGCCGCTCCCGGCTGGGCCTGCGCCTCAAACTCAGCCCCGCGCAACGCGATCACCTGGTCAGCGATGCCAAAGGCGACCGCCTCGACGCGGTGCTCTGCCTGATGCAGGCGGCGTGGGCCCACGCACAACGTGAAGCAGGCCACACACGCTGGGGCCTGCCCGACGGCATCGACCCGGTCGAAGGATGGATACTCTCGGCATGAATCACACCGACAACCTGCCTGAAGAATTCGAAGTGACCGAGGTGCTGGGTCAGCCGGCCATCGTGCTCAAAGCGCCCGACGGCTCCCGCGCCACGGTGCTGCTGCATGGCGCCCACCTGGTCTCCTGGGTGCCCGCTGGCGCCGATGAGCAGCTCTACCTCTCGCCCCAGGCCGTCGCGGACCCGGGCATGTCCGTGCGCGGTGGCGTGCCAGTCGTCTTCCCGCAGTTCGAGCTCATGGGCCCGGACACCTCGCTGCCCCGCCACGGCCTGGCCCGCACCCGCACCTGGGCGATCGACGGCGGCCGCGTGGGCGAAGAACACGCCCAGGTGACGCTGGTCCTGAGCGACGACGACACCACGCGCGCCCTGTGGCCGCACGGTTTCCGCCTGGAGCTGACGATCTCGATCGAGGCCAACCGGCTCGACCTCGAGTTGCACGCCGAGAACACAGGCGAGACGGCCTGGTCCTTCGCTGCGGCCCTGCACACCTACCTGGCCGTGTCAGAGCTCTCCCAGGTGCGCCTGCAGGGCCTGATCGGTCGACGCTTCATCGACCGCATCAACGGTGGCGAGACCATCGAGGACCACCCCGAGAAGCGTTTCCACGGCGAAATCGACCGCATCTACGCCAACGTGCGGGAACACCTGCTGCTGCGCGACGGCCCTCGCCGCCTGCGCATCGACCAGCAGGAGATGCCGGATGTGGTGGTCTGGAACCCCGGTGCCGATGGGGCCTCACGCCTGGCCGACATGCCCGACGATGGCTGGCAGCACATGCTGTGCCTGGAGGCCGCCCGCATCCTCGAGCCGGTCAAGCTGGCGCCTGGGCAGGACTGGGACGGGCGTCAGAGCCTGACGCTGGAAGCGTTCTGATCAGGCGGCCTTGCCGAGCAACTGCCTCAGGTCGGCCGTGACCTTGTCAACACCCATGCCGTAGCGCACGAACAAGCGCACATGGCCTTCGGGGTCGAAGACGTAGGCACCGGCCGTGTGGTCCATGGTGTAGTTGCCCTCGCTGATGGGCACCTTCTGGTAGAAGACCTTGAACTCGCGGGCCGCGGCCTCGATCTGCTCGTTGGAGCCTGTCAGGCCCACGAAGCTCGGGTCCATCGCCTGCAGGTAGGCCTTGAGCACCTGGGGCGTGTCGCGCGCCGGGTCGATCGAGATGAAGATGCCCTGCACGCGATCGCCATCGGGGCCCAAGCGGCGGCGCACCTCTGCCAACTCGGCCATGGTGGTTGGGCACACGTCGGGGCACTGCGTGAAGCCGAAGAACACGAACAAGACCTTGCCCTTGAACTCGGCCAAGTCGCGCTGGCGCCCATCGACGTCTTTGAGCGAGAGCTTGCGCGCGTACTCGGCACCGGTGATGTCCACCGCGTTGAAGCTGAGCTTGGGCACCACCGGCTGACCGGCCTTGTCGCAGGCGCCCAGCAGCGGCAAAACCAGCCACGAGGCGGCTGCCGACCGCAGCAGGCTGCGGCGATTCAAATCGTTTCGGTTCATGTCAGGTCAAATCACCCAGTAGTGATCGACCAGCAAGGCCGCGAACATCAGCATCAGGTGGATGATGGAGAAGCGGAAGGTCTTGCGGGCCAGCTCGTCACTGTAACGCCGCCAGAGCCGAAAAGCGTAGGCCATGAACATCAGGCCCAGCACCAGCGCCGAGACCAGGTAGATCCAGCCGCTCATGCCGTAGATGAAGGGCAGCAAGCTGCCCGCCAACAGGATGATGGTGTAGAGGAACACGTGCAGGCGCGTGAACTCGTTGCCGTGCGTGACCGGCAGCATGGGCAGACCGGCGCGCGCGTAGTCCTCGACGCGGTACAGCGCCAGGGCCCAGAAGTGCGGCGGCGTCCACAGGAAGATGATGAGGCACAGCATGAGCGCCTCGGGGTCGACCGAACCCCGCATGGCCGCCCAGCCCAGCACCGGTGGCATGGCACCCGAGGCCCCACCGATGACGATGTTCTGCGGCGTCAGCGGCTTGAGCACCACGGTGTAGACGATGGCGTAGCCCACGAAGGTGGCCAGCGTGAGCCACATGGTCAAGAGGTTGACCCACAGGCCCAGGATGAGCATGCCTGCCGCGCACAGGGTGCCGCTGAAAACCAGTGTTTGGGTGCGGCTGAGCTCACCCCGTGCGGTGGGCCGCCAGGCGGTGCGCTTCATGCGCGCGTCGATGCCCTGCTCGATCAGGCAGTTGAAGGCGGCGGCCGAACCGGCCACCAGCCAGATGCCGATGCAGGCGGCCAGGGCCGTGAGCGCCTCGGCGGCCGTGGGCACACCGGGCACGGCCAGCAGCATGCCGATCACGGCACAAAAAACAATGAGCTGCACCACCCGCGGCTTGGTCAGCACGTGGTACTGGTGGAACTTGGACGGCAGGCGGGTGGCGGGCATGGCCACGGGGGCTGGGGGCGTCGCGACGGTGTCGGTCATGGTCGGTTCAGGTGGCTGCCGGGACTATGACGCACAAGCCCGCGAGGCTGTAGCGTGATGTCCCTGATGTCCAGAGGAAACGGAGCCTGGGTTGGCGTGCTGGCCGTCGAGCAAGGCCCGCCAGGCAGCCTGCTGGCGCGGCAGCACCAACAGGCGCGTGAGCCACCACACGAGCAGCGCCGCGCCAAAGGAGTGGGCCAGGGCGGCAGCCAACGGCCAGCCGAGCACCACGTTGCTCAGACCCGTGACGACCTGGGCCAGCAGCAGCAGCGCCAGCACCCGGGCCTCGCGGCGCCAAACAGGCTGGGAGCAGCCGGCCCCATCCACTCCGGGGCGCCAGCTGGACAGCCGCCAGGCGAAAAGCACCAAGGCCAGCGCCACCCCACCCGCCAGCAGTCGGTGCGCCATGTGGATGGCGGTCAGGCTGGCCATGGTGATGACGCCGCCTTGGCCGTCACCGCCCAGCGGACGCCACAGGTGAAACGCCCCCTCGAAATCCATCGGCGGCCACCACTGCCCCTGGCAGGTCGGGAACTCGGCGCAAGCCAGCACGGCGTAGTTGGTGCTGACCCAGGCGCCCGAGGCGATCTGCAGCGTCAGCAGGGCCAACACCACGAAACCCGCTCGGCGCAGGCCCGATCTCGCCCAAAGGGCGCGGCGTTCATCGCTGCCCTCGGCGCCACCCACCGGCGCGGGATCGAGCACTCGCGCCTGGGTGGTCAGCAGGGCCACACCGAGCAAAGCACCCAGCAGGTGCCCGGTGACGATCAGCGGTTGCAGCTTCATGGTGACCGTGAACGCCCCAAAAGCGCCTTGCACGCAAACCCACACGAACGTCCAGGTGGCCCACCACGGCGACAGCGCGCACGGCACGTCACGCTGACGCCAGGCCAGCACCATCAGCCCCGTGATCAGGGCGCCGACGGCCGTGGCCAGGTAGCGGTGGATCATCTCGATCCAGGCTTTCGTGGGCGAAACCGGCCCTGTGGGCGCCGACGTGTGCGCGACGTGGATGTCGTCGCGCGCATGGAAGGGGCTCATCTCGCCGTAACAGCCCGGCCAGTCCGGACAACCCAGACCGGAGTCGGTCAGGCGCGTGAAAGCGCCAAACGCCACCAGGTCCAGCGTCAAAAAGAGCGTGGCCACCGTCAGCACGCGTTGCCAGGCTGGCCAACCATGAACCCCCTGTCGGCGAGCGCGCCAGACCACCGCGGCCGCTGGCAACAAGGCCAGGCCCGCCCCGAGCAGCAGCAGCTCGATCAAGGGGGCCAGGTCGACGAGTTGTTGTCCCAAGGAAGCGGATGCCTGCATGCCCCTGTCCTCGCTCACTGACGACCCGCCTCGTCCCAGGCCTCGCTGGCCTTGAGCAGGCGGGTCAGGTCACGCTTGGCCTTGGTGAAATCGACGTTGGCCGGAAAACGCATCATCCAGTCGCCACGCGGGTCCACCAGGTAGAGGTGATCGGCAAGCTGACGGCCGGCCTCCGGCTCTAGCCAACGCGCCAGATCGGCCTGAGGAGCCCGCAACACGGTGGCCTGCTGCAGCGCAGGCAGCAGGGCCTCGCGCACCGGAGCGCCATCGCTCACCAGCCAGACGCGGTCAACGCGGTCCTTGTCCCGTCCCAGCGACTCGCGGAGCTGGCGTTGCAGGTAGAGCGTTTTCTCGCACGCCGCTTCGCAGGCCCCTCCGGCCACCGACACCAGCAACCACTGCCCCTTGAGCGAGGCGGGCAACACCGGCGAGCCTTGCAGGTTGAGCAGTGGCAATGCAGCGGACTCAGGCATCGCGCGCACCGGCTGGATCAACGCACCATGGTTGGTGCGTCCCTCGGGCCTGACCACGTAGTACATGAAGTAGGAGGCGACCACCGGGGCGGCGCACACCGCCCAGACCAACAGCATCTTGATGCGGCCCACGCGCGTGCGTTGGGTCTGGGCTTGGTCAGCAGCCGGCAGGCTGTGAACACTCAACTGGATCATCGGGTCGGTCGCCATCGGGTTCGGTTGCGCGGGGGCAGCAGAGCGTGTCATGAGGATTCAGGCAGCGACCGACCGCCGCGCGCGCCGCGGTCGGATCATCGAAAACCAGAGTGTGAGGCCGACCGCGAGCGCGGACAAGGCGAACCACTGCGCCGCGTAGGCGTGGTGCTTGTCGACGCCCAGGTCAGGTTGGGGCCAGTCGCGCCGCAGGTCAGGAAGGGCGACACCAGCCTGGGAATCAGACATCATGGTCTCAGGATGCCCTTGCAGCACCGCGCCGGGTAGCGGGGATTGCCCCAGCCACGCGCGCCAGAAGGCCTCATCGGCGTTCTGGCGCAGCACACGAACCGCCCCGCGCGGCGGTGGGCCCTCCTCACCCAGGGCGTAGGTCTGTGACACCTGGGCCATCACGACGCCACGCACCACCACCTCACCATCGGCCTCGGGCCACTCGGGCAGGCGTTGACGGTCCTGTGCATCGCGCGGCCACCAGCCACGCTGCACCAGCACGATGCCACCCGGACAGACCGAATCAGACAAGCGCAAGGGGGTGACCACGAAAAAACCAGGCTGACCACCCATGGGCCGGTTGTCCAGGAAGACCGTGTGTTGGCTCAGCCAGCGACCTCGCAGGGCGACAGGCTGCTGCGCGGGCAAGGCGGCGCTGACCTCCGCTCCCGACTTGCCAGAGCCTTGCTGCGTGTTGGGCTCTGCCGAAGGTGCCGGCGCACCCGACTTCAACCCTGTCCGACAAGGCCAGTCGCGCCCGCTCCAAGGCGCTGCGCTGGCGCGCTGCCGCTGAAAATCGGCCAGCGTGGCCTTCTCAGCAGCACGGTCGAGTTGCCACACACCCAGGCGTGCCGTCAGCATGGCAACGGTCACGCCCGCGGCCACCGCCAGCCAGCGCTTGTGCATCGGGTTCATCCTGTGGTCTCCGCAAAGCTCAGGCGGACATCATCCAGCGCATGAAGATCGTCTTTTTGCTGGCCCTGGTGGCCATTGTGGTGGCCCTGGCCTTTGCCGGTCGCGCCCTGTTGCAAGATGGCCGCGACGGCCAACCCAAGAGCAACCGGATGGTGCGTGCGCTGGCGCTGCGCGTGGGCCTGTCGATTGCGCTGTTCGCGTTCATCCTGATCGCCTACAAGATGGGCTGGATCCACCCAACTGGCGTGCCGCTGGGAGGCTGAATGGAAAAGGCGCTCCTTGGAGCGCCTTGCTGGTTCGGTGACGCCTGTTGCCAGCCCAAGCCGGCAAGAGGCATGGGCCTCACAACCAGTACACCACCACGTACAGGCCCAGCCAGACCACGTCCACAAAGTGCCAATACCAGGCAGCGCCTTCGAACCCGAAGTGGCGATCGGCCGTGAAGTGGCCCTTCTGCAGGCGCAGCGTGATGAACAGCAGCATCAGCATGCCCACGAACACGTGCATGCCGTGAAAGCCCGTCAGCATGAAGAAGGTCGAACCGTAGATGCCGGACGTCAGCTTCAGGTTCAAGTGAGCATAAGCCTCGTAGTACTCGTAGCCCTGGCAGATGAGGAAGGCCACGCCCAGCAAAACCGTCATCCACATGAAGGCGATGCACTTGCCGCGGTGGTTTTCGCGCAGCGCGTGGTGGGCCACGGTCAGGGTCACGCCCGAGGTCAGCAGCAAGGCCGTGTTGATCGTCGGCAAGGGCCAGGGGCCCATGGTGCGGAAGGGCTCGACCGTGCCCGCAGGCGAGCCCGTGGCGCCGGCCATCTCGGAAGGCCAGATGGCCTTGAAATCAGGCCAGAGCAAGGCGTTCTCGATGTTGCCCAGCGACGGCAGCACATGCAGGCGCGCCCAGTAAAGCGCCCCGAAGAAGGCACCAAAGAACATCACCTCGGAAAAGATGAACCAGGCCATGCTCCAGCGGAAGGACACGTCGATGCGGTCGCTGTAGAGCCCACTCTCGGATTCGCCGATGGCTTGCGAGAACCATTGCTTGAGCACCACCAGCCACCACACCAACCCGAAGGCCAAGGCATACGGGGCCCAGCTGGAGCCATTGACCCACTGCCCCGCGCCCAGGATGACAAAGAACAGGCCGATGGAGGCCATGACCGGGTGCCTGGACGGCCCTGGCACGTAGTAGTAGGGGGCCTGCCCCTTGTTCACCGCTGTCGACATCACGATCTCCTCAGACCTTGAACGCCCTTGAGCGCATCACTTCAACACATGAAACCTTCAGGTCGCCGCACCACTGGCCACGACCCACTTCACCAAAACAACCAAGCCCAGCACGAACAGCACCGCAGCCAGCACCCCCGCCACGATCACGTGCACCGGGTTGACCTTGGAGATGTCTTCTTCGTACCCGGACGCCTTGCGCACCCCGAAGAACGACCAACCGACCGCCTTGACCGTTTGCCAGAAAGAGCCCTTGCGCTGCACCGCCTGCTTCAGGTCCTCGCTCACACCGCCCCTTTCGGCGCTGCCGGCACCTTGCCGCCCACCTCGAAGAAGGTGTAGGACAGGGTGATGGTGGAAACGTCTTTCGGCAACTTGGGGTCGATCACGAACACCACCGGCCAGCGCTTGCTCTCACCAGGCTTGAGCGTGTGCTCCGTGAAGCAGAAGCACTCCATCTTGTTGAAGTGCGAAGTGGCCTGCTTCGGTGCGTAGCTGGGAATGGCTTGAGCGGCCATCGTCCGGCCCTGCTCGTTGGTGAACTCGTAGACCACGGTGGCGATCTCGCCCGGGTGCACCTTCACCGACCGCACCTCTGGCTTGAAACCCCAAGGCCCCCGCGCGTTCGCATCGAACTCGACAGTGATGGTGCGGCTGCGATCGACCTGGGTGTTGACCTTGCCTTGACCCGCGCGCGAGACCTGCTGTTCGGACAGCGAGAGCACGTTGATGCCCAAGGCCTCGCAGATGTGCTTGTACATGGGCACCATCGCGTAACCAAAGCCGAACATCACCCCGGTGACGACCACCAGCTTGCCCACCATCTGCAGGTTGGCCCTGCGCAAGCGAGCCAACCAGGCTGACCCGACGGGACCAGGCGTTTGACTCATGCCTTGCCCAACAGGGTGATCTTGACCACGAAGCCGACGAAGAAGGCTGCAGCGATCGAGGCCAGGATCAGGGCCAGGCGCACGTTGCGCACGCGTTGCACCGGCTTGTCGGTGGAGTCAGCGAACTGGGTCATGGCTCAACTTCCTCAGCCGATCACCTTGGTGGCGGTGGCGTCCAGCTTGGGCGGGTTCTCGAAGGTGTGGAAGGGGGCCGGCGACGGCACTTCCCACTCCAGGCCTTCTGCACCCTCCCAGGGCTTGGCCGGCGCAGGCTCACCCTTGCCACGCATGGCAGGAATCAGCACACCGAAGATGAAGTACACCTGAGCAAAGCCGAAGGCGAAGGCACCGACCGAGGCCAGGGCGTTGTAGTCGGCGAACTGCATGGGGTAGTCGGCATAACGACGCGGCATGCCCGCCAGGCCCAGGAAGTGCATCGGGAAGAAGGTGACGTTGAAGGCGATCAGCGACCACCAGAAGTGCAGCTTGCCCTTCCACTCCGGCACCATCACGCCCGTCCACTTGGGGGCCCAGTAATAGAAACCGGCGAACAGCGCGAACAGCGAGCCGGCCACCAGCACGTAGTGGAAGTGCGCCACCACGTAGTAGGTGTCCTGGATCTGGGTGTCGATGGGCGCCACCGAACAGATCAAGCCGGTGAAGCCACCCATGGTGAACACGAAGATGAAGCCCACGGCCCACAACATCGGGCTCTCGAACGTCATCGAGCCGCGCCACATGGTGGCGATCCAGTTGAAGACCTTCACGCCCGTGGGCACGGAGATCAGCATGGTCGCGTACATGAAGAACAGCTGGCCCGTGACCGGCATGCCGGTGGCGAACATGTGGTGGGCCCAGACGATGAAGCTCAGGATGGCGATGGAGGCCGTGGCGTACACCATCGAGGCGTAGCCGAACAGCTTCTTGCGAGCGAAGGCCGGCACGATCTGGCTGATGATGCCGAAGGCCGGCAAGATCATGATGTAGACCTCGGGGTGACCGAAGAACCAGAAAATGTGCTGGTACATCACCGGGTCACCGCCACCGGCCGGGTTGAAGAAGCTGGTGCCGAAGTGGCGGTCTGTCAGCGTCATGGTGATGGCACCCGCCAGCACCGGCATCACCGCGATCAGCAGGTAGGCCGTGATCAGCCAGGTCCAGGCAAACATGGGCATCTTCATGAGCGTCATGCCCGGTGCGCGCATGTTCAGGATGGTCACGATGATGTTGATCGAGCCCATGATCGACGAGGCGCCCAGGATGTGCATCGCGAAGATGCCGGCGTCCATCGAGGGGCCCATCTGCAGCGTCAGCGGTGCGTAGAGCGTCCAGCCGGCGGCGGGTGCACCACCGGGCATGAAGAACGAGCTCACCAGCATAATGGCCGCCGGGATCATCAGCCAGAAGCTGAAGTTGTTCATGCGCGCGAAGGCCATGTCCGAGGCGCCGATCTGCAGCGGCAGCATCCAGTTCGCGAAACCCACGAAGGCCGGCATGATCGCGCCGAACACCATGATGATGCCGTGCATGGTCGTGAGCTGGTTGAACAGCTCGGGGTTGACCAACTGCAGCCCGGGCTGGAACAACTCTGCACGGATGCCCAGCGCCAGCACCCCGCCGATCATCAGCATGGTCAGCGAGAACAGCATGTACAAGGTGCCGATGTCCTTGTGGTTGGTCGCGTAAACCCAGCGACGCCAGCCGTGTGGGTGGTCGTGGTGGTCGTCGTGGCCGTGGCCACCATGGTCAAGCACTGCGCTCATGGAGCGTCCTTTCGAAGATCAGATCTGTCGGTTCTCGGTGCAGCGGTTCGGCTCACTTGCGGGCGGCCAGCACCTCGGCGGGCTGCACGATCTGGCCCGTCTTGTTCGACCAATGGTTCTTGGTGAACGTGATGACAGCTGCGATCTCGGTGTCGGACAGCTGTTTCCAGGCCGGCATGATGTTGTTCTGGCCATTGAGCAGCACGTTGATCTGCTTGCCGCGATCGCTGTCGAGCACCACGGTCGAGCCATCCAGGGCCTTGATGGCGCCTGCGCCCTTGCCAGTGGCCTGGTGACAGGCCGCGCAGTTGGCGTTGTAGACCTTCTCGCCGCGCGCCACCAGGGCCTCGAGCGTCCAGACCTTGTTCGGGTCATCGGCCTTGGCCGCGATTTCCTTGCGCTTGTCCTCGACCCACTTGGCATAGGCCTCGGCCGTGACCACCTTGACGTGGATGGGCATGTAGGCGTGCTCCTTGCCGCACAACTCGACGCATTGACCGTAGTAATCACCGACCTTTTCGGCGCGGAACCAGGTGTCGCGCACGAAGCCGGGGATGGCGTCCTGCTTGATGCCGAAGGCCGGCACCATGAAGGAGTGGATGACGTCGTTGGCCGTGGTGATGATGCGCACCTTCTTGTCCACCGGCACCACCATCGCGTTGTCGACCTTGAGCAGGTAGTCGTCGCCCGTGGGCTTGCCAGCATCGGACAGCGCGCGCTGGCTGGCATCGAGGGTCGAGATGAACTGAATGCCTTCGCCTTCGCCGGTGATGTACTCGTAGCCCCACTTCCACTGCATGCCCACCGCTTTGATGGTGATGTCGGCGTTGGTGGTGTCTTTCTGGGCCACGACCACCTTGGTGGCCGGCAAGGCCATGCCGATGACGATCAGGAAGGGCACGATGGTCCAGATGATTTCGACAGTCGTGGACTCGTGGAAATCTGCGGGCTTGTGACCCTTGGACTTGCGGTGCTTGTAGATGGAATAGAACATCACCCCGAACACACCGACGAAGATGGCCAGGCAGATGTAGAGCATCAGGTTGTGCAGGTCTTGCTGGGCGGCGGCGATCTTGGTCACCGGCGGGTGCAGGTCGATCTGGCCCACTGCGGGGCCGCCGGGCAAGTCGTTGACGGCCCAGGCAGAGGCCGCCAGGCAAAGCGAGGCCATGGCGACGATGGGGCGGCGCCATGCATTCATTCGGATCCCAGGAACTTGGCTCATCTCGTTGCTCTTCACGTCATGGGTGGAACGCGGTGTCTGGCTTGGCGCGCGCTGTGCGCGTCAGGCCGGGCGATGCGATGGGGGAATCAGTCGTCCAGTTGCCTCAGAGCCCAGCGGAGTTCATCCGCCAGTTGCCGACGCTCACGGGGCTGGATGTGTTCGCCGACCGTGACCGATCGACCTTGCCCGGACAGACGAACCAGGGAGCGATCGTGCTGTTCGGGCTCGATGCGCACCCAGCGAGGCAGGAAATCGGTGGTGCGCACCCGCCCGCCCTGGCAGCAAGTCACGCGGACCAGGCCCTGGTGCATGGCGATGTGCTCACCGTCGGAGGACATGCGAGCGAGCAATGCTGCGCCGGCGAGCGTCAGCAAGCAGCCCCCCGCCAAACCCGGCCCCCAAGCTCGCCAGGAGCCGCCAGCCAACACGAGCGTCAAGCCCCATAAAACGAGGAGAGCCAGGCTGCAGAAAACAAAACGGGAGGTCGAAATCGGCATCACGCGAGGCAGACGCCACTCCGCCTGCCAGGCTTCGGAGACAGAAGCCTGTCGCGAGCGCCGGGACACCGGGAGGGCGCGCCACACCCCGAATCGCATCGGGGCGTTGGGCAGCATGCGGACGGGTGACGCTGTGGCGGTCATCTCGCCAAGTCTCCGGCTGGCTGAATTCACACCTGGAGGATCACTCCAGCATGGACACGGAGGTCGGGGGGTGCCCTTCGTCCGATGAAAATCATTCTAGCCAGCCACTTGCGCTGCCTCAACAAGGAATCATGCAAGGCATGCTATGAATAACCCGCAGTTTGTGCGGGAATGTCACGGTGCCGCGACGACGCAGCTGCCAGGCATCAGGGATGGCCCGGCTTGCGCACCATCCGACGCATGTCATCGAGCGACACCCGGGTCTCCGGGGCGACCTTGGCGCGGGGCTCTGGCTTGACGGCATGGCCATAAACCAACTCGACCGTCAACGCGATGCGGCCGTCCGGCTGCATGAGGCGCTCGCCCATGCGTTCGATCAGGCGCTGCTTCCAGCCGGGGGTGCGCAGCCCGGGCATGCGACCGCGAGAGACGTTGCCGCCCCAGGTGCGCAACTCTTCGAGCATGGTCTCGGGGCTGGCCCAGGTCAGGGTCAGGCGCTCCATGTCCATGACAGGGTCGCTGAAGCCGGCCTGCAGCAGCTCGTCCCCCAGGTCGTGCATGTCGATGAAATCGATGGTGGGCATCGGCCAGCCCAGCTCTCGGTACAAGCCGCGCAGCTCGCGAGCCGTGTCAGGCCCCAGGCCCGAGCACATCAGGAAGCCGCCAATCGACAGGTGACGGTGCCAAGCCCCCATCAGCGACTTGAGATCCGGTGCGCCATGCAAGGTCATGTTGGCCCAGAGCATTTGCACCCCAGCCTTGGGCCACGGCGCCTGGCGAACGGGTTCGGTGAGCACCACAGGCTGCGCGGACAACAAGCGCCCGAGCCACCCAGCCTCCGCCCGGGCACCGAGGCGACTGCGTTCAGCCAACGACGGCGTGGGCTCCACCACCCAGCGGCGGGCTTGGGGGTAGCGCTGGGCCACCAAGCTTTGCCCACCACCCAGCCAAGCCGACCAGTCGACCCAATCGAGCGGCTCGATTCGGATCGGCTCGAGCTTGGCCGCCAGGCGTCGCGCGACCTCCTCGTGAAGCCACGGACGCTGGTGCAGCCGTGACAGGCGCTCGTGCTGACGGCGCAAGGCAACCGGGTCGGGCGAACAGGGAGGCGGCAAGCTACCGCCCTCCATTGGTGAAGGGGACGAGGAAGGCAAGGGTGCGTCGGTCATGGGCATGGCCACTGGGGGCGTCCAATAGAACGCCCACGCAAGGGCGATTCCCTCCGTGAGGGACTGCTCAGTATATTGATTCCATGCCTGCCAAATGCTTGTCCGGGCTTTCGCCGCGGTCGCTGACACCATGGGGTCCCATCGGCCTGCCCAAATGGGCTGGCTTGTGTGCCATCTGCGGGCGCTGGCAAACGCAGCCCGTCTGCCGTGCCTGCCAGCAAAGCTGGCGCATCGAGTTGCCTCGCTGCAAACGTTGCGCCCTCCCCTGGCCCGACGCCACCCAGGCCGACTCCTGCACGGCTTGCGAGGCTCGTCAGCCCGAGTTCGACCGCGCCATCACCGCGCTCGACTACCTTCCTCCCTGGTCGGGCCTGATTTCCCGCTTCAAGTTCCAGCGGGCTTCCAGCATGCAGGGTCACTTCGTTGAACTGATGGCCGACGCCGTTCGCCAGCGCCCGCACCGGGTGGACCTGATCCTGCCCGTGCCGCTGTCGGCCCACCGCCTTGCCGAGCGGGGGTACAACCAGGCGTGGCTGCTGGCAAAGGGCCTGGGTCGGGTCCTGCGCCGCCCCGCCACCGACCAGGCACTCGTTCGCACCCGCAGCACGCCCAGGCTCATGGCGCTGGACAGCGAGGAGCGACTCCGCGCGATCCATGGCGCTTTTCAGGTGAGCCCGAAATGGGGTGCGCGGCTGCGCGGCCGCCACATCGCACTGGTCGACGACGTGCTCACCACCGGGGCCACCCTCGACGAAATCAGTCGGCTGCTGAGGCGGCACCACGTGGCGGGGATCTCCGCCTGGGTGCTGGCACGAACACCACCTCCCGACACCGAGGCCTCGCCCCCGTCAGGGCCTGACGACCAGGGCTGGCGTTGACGGCGCATCCACCAGCACACCCTTTTCCAGCTCGACTTGCCGACTGGCTCTTGCAGCGGCCTTGGGGTCGTGCGTGACCATCACGATGGTCTTGCCCAGGTCACGGTGCAACTCATCCAGCAGGGCCAGGATTTCCTCGCCCGTCTGGCGATCCAGGTCACCAGTGGGCTCGTCGGCCACGATCAGGGTGGGGTCGGTGACCAGCGCTCGCGCAATGGCCACGCGCTGTTGCTGGCCGCCTGAGAGCTCGTTGGGGTGGTGGTCCATGCGGTCCGTCAGCCGCACCATGTCCAGCGCCGCTTCGACATGCTCGCGCCGTTGCTTGCGAGACAACCCGGTCAGCAACAAAGGCAACTCGACGTTCTCGAAGGCCGTCAGCACCGGCATCAGGTTGTAGAACTGAAAGATGAAGCCGACGTGCGCAGCCCGCCAGTCGGCCAAGGCGCTCTCACCCAGGGTGGAGATGTCCACCCCACCCACTTCGATCGTGCCGGAGCTGGGTTGATCGATGCCCGCGATGAGGTTCAGCAGGGTGCTTTTGCCGGACCCGCTGGGACCCATCAACGCGACGAACTCGGCAGGCTGAACCGTGAGGTTGATGTCGTTGAGCACAGGGATGAGCTGTCCTCCACGCTGGTAGACCTTGCTCAGGTGCTGGATGCGGATGATGGGCGTGCTCATCGGGAGGCGGTCGAATGTCAGGCGATCGAGAAAGCAACTGTACAGGGCCGCGCGCATCGCGTTTGTTTGCGCTCAAACGATTCGGTTCTAGGGGTTGAGGTCCGCTCATGGCCCCGACCAGAATGGGGCCCACAACAGGTGCCGCGACGATGGCTCGTCCATCGCGGCCGAACGCAGGCAGGGCTGGCGCGCCAGTCCCGAGGAACCCTATGCAAGCGCTTGAAACACCCGACGAGCCCGATCGGATCACCGCCCCGGACTGGAGCGGTCTCAACCTCCATGGCGAATCGCCCGCTTTTTGCTCAGCCCTGGCCTTGCTCCACCGATGCGCTCGGGTGGATGCCACGGTCCTGGTTTGCGGCGAAACCGGCACAGGCAAAGAGCTGGCGGCTCGCGCCATCCACTACCTCAGCCCCAGGCGGCACGGCCCTTTTGTGCCGATCAACTGTGGCGCGCTACCGGACAGCATCCTCGAGGCCGAGCTTTTCGGGCACACGAGGGGGGCATTCACCGATGCCAAATCCGACAGCCTGGGGGTGATCGGGCAAGCACACGGCGGCACGCTCTTCCTGGACGAAATCGACTCGCTGAGCCCTCGGGCTCAGGCTGCCATTTTGCGTTTCGCTCAGGATCGCAGCTACCGTCCGCTGGGGTCCCCACAGATCAGGCATGCCGACGTTCGCATCGTGGCCGCCACCAACGCGGACCTGGCCCAACTGGTCGAGCAGGAGCGGTTCCGACAAGACCTGCTCTACCGATTGAACGTCTTGAGCGTGCCCCTGCCACCCTTGCGCGAGAGACAGGGCGACGTGTTGCTGCTGGCCAGGGCGTTTGTTCAGCGCCTGGTTCGGCAATATGGCTGCCCACCCAGGACCTTGTCGGAGCGCAGCACCGATTGGCTGCTGCAACCACGGGCCTGGCCAGGCAACGTCCGCGAACTGGAACACCTCATCCACCGCGCCTTCCTGCTTTGCAGCGGCGCACAGCTTGAGTTGCAAGCCAGCTTCAAGCCTGCAACGCCCAGCGTGCCCCCTGCCGCGCCCTCGGACGACGGGCCATTGATCGCGTCGGGTCTCCCCGTTGATGGCCCCTCTGAAGCGCCCACCATGGCCGCCTTCGCGCAAGCCAAGGCCCAAGCCATCGAGACCTTCGAGCGACGCTACCTGATGGCGGTGCTGAGCCAGGCTGGCGGCAATCTCAGCCTGGCCGCCAGGCTGGCTGGCAAAGAGCGCAGCCGGTTTTGCCAGCTGGTGCGCAAGCACGGGCTGCAGCGGGGCGACGGTGTCGGTGCCGGTTTCGGCAAGGGCATCGAGCACCCTGCTTGAGCGCCATGGGGATCGGCCGCCCCCTGTGGCGCCGGCGCCCCACCCCCAACCCCATCGCCACACCCCTGGCACCCACAAGCATGGCGCCCGCGCCACAGTCCCCTCCCTCTTGAGCCCTTGGCCCCAGGGAAAAGGCAAGGCATCCACCTGGCCTGCGCTTTGCATCGACGTGAGAAACATCACAGATCTCAGTCGCCAACCAGGGGGAGTCGGATGGACGCGCAGTCGCCTTCACGGGAAGTCGTCGCAGTGGCCGAGGTCATCCGTCGCCACTTGCTGCGACACCCGCAGGCCTCTGACACGGCCGAGGGCATCCAGCGATGGTGGGTCCTGCCCTTGTTGGGCGAGGTGTCGTTGCAAGTGGTGGAGCAGGCGCTGACAACGCTCGAAGCCGAGGGCTTCCTCCACAGGCTGCAACAAGCCTGGGCACCCACCGCCTACCTGGCTGCCCGTCCTCTGGAGCCAGGTCCACGTCCGACCGATCACTGACACACATCACATGGCCAATCACCTTGCCATCGCCGCCGTCGCCAAAACCATCCTGAAGATGGTGGAGGACCACTGCCCCCGCGAGGAGTTCGCCGCCACCCCCACGTTCACCTTGTATGGCGGGCACGACTTCAGCAGCCCGCAAGTCACCGAGGGATTTTCGCTGCTGGTCTGGCGCATCCAACCCAGCGCAGCACTGCGACGCTCTCAGCCCTTGCGAGAGGTAGATGGTCGCAAGCGCATGCCCAGCCTGGCCGTGGACCTGTCAATCCTGGTGACAGCTTGGGCGGCCGAGCCAGAGCGCCAACTGCGCCTGACAGGCTGGCTGATGCGCTTCCTGGAGGACAACGCCACGGTGCCAGCGGCTCTGCTCAACCAGGCCTTGACTCAGCGCAGCGTGCCCGCCTTCAAGCCCGACGAGTCCATCGAACTGCTGCTGGAGCCGATGAGCCTGCCGGACCACCTCGGCCTGTGGGACAAGTTCCGCAACCGCTGGATGACCTCGGTGAACTACAGCGTGCGCATGCTGCAACTGGAGTCCAACCGCTTTGTGGACGAGGGCCCGCTGGTCGTCAGCCGCGAGTTCGGCGTGGGCCAGATCACGCCAGAGGGCCAGCCATGACACATGTGCTCAACCCTGGCGCCGATCGCATCGTGCGCCCCGCCTTGCTGGGGGTGCTGTTTCACGATGCCGTGGACGGCAAGCCTGTTCACGGCGATGACCTGTGGGTCGAGGCCATCGATGCCTGGCGACCCGATCAGCCCAGGCGTTTGAGCCCGGGTCGCAGTGGCGTGTACGGCCTGCACAGCTTGCGGGGAGTGCACACACTGCTCGATGGCCCGACAAGCCCATACGACCTGGTTGACTCGCCACCGCCGACCGGCAGGCTGAGCCTGCGCGTGCGAGACCGATCTGGTCGGTATGTGGATGCCTTCCTGCGCCCCACCTGGCCTGCGCCGGACATCTTGCGGGTGCCGCTCTACAGCGCCATCACACGTCAGGTGCCACAGGCGCTGGCCAGCCTGAAGGTGGACCTGCGCCGGCGCAGCGACACCACCCTGCCCGCCTGCTGGGCCTGGCTGACCTTGCGTCTGGGCAGCAACGTGCTGGCCGAAGGCTTGGCCGACGCGCAGGGCCGCGCGCAGCTTCTCTTTCCCCTGCCCAAACCACGGGAGGGCCTGCCGCACGGCTCGCCCGCAACCGCCGAGGCCCTGCTCGACTGGACCGTGACCCTGCACGCGCGGTGGCACCCCGAACGCCAGCCCCAAACGCTGGTCGACTGGACCGATCTGCCAGCGCAGCCCGAGATCCCTTTGCTGCAAGCCGTGGGCCCTGATGTCCCGCTGGCCCCCTTGTCCCTCCAGGCGGGCGTGCCCTTGGAGGCCCACCGTTCCCCGTCATCTTTCGTGTTCGTCGCGGACTGACTCCGCAGGAGATCCCCATGCCCGAGTACCTCGCCCCAGGCGTCTTCGTCGAAGAAACCTCGTTCCGCGCCAAGACCATCGAGGGGGTGTCGACCACCACCACCGGTTTCATCGGCGCAGCCGCGTTCGGTCCGGTTGCCCTGGAGCCGGACCTCGTCACCAGCCTGTCGGCCTACGAACGCCTGTACGACCCGTTCAGGGCGGGCTCGCCGCTGGTCTTCGACGGCAATGCGGAAGCGCCGAACCACCTTTGGCACGGTGTGCGTGCCTTCTTCACCGAGGGCGGCAGGCGCCTGTACATCTCGCGCGTGTTCAAGCCCCTGGTGGGTGACTACACCCCCATCGGCGACGAGGACGACCTCACGCCGCCCGCACTGGCCGATGCCTACGACGACGGCCATGCCCGGGTGGACATCGCGTCGACGGGCGGCGTGCGGGTGCGGGCCCGCCACCCAGGTGCTGCCGCCAACCTGCGCGTGCGCTTCACGCTCAAGGGCAGCGCCAACGTGCTGACCAGCACGATCGACCCGATCAGCGGCGACCCGGTCAACACCCTGCGATCGGTGAAAGACCTGGACCTGGTCTGGGTGCGCGATCGAACCAGCTCGCCAGCAGGCCGCGAGACCGGCACCTTCTGCATCGTTCACTGGGACGAGCCGCGAGCCACCTGGGTCTTCGAGCCCATGCAGGTCACCTCACCGGTGGAAGACAGCGACTGGTTCGACGTCAGCACCCTGACCGTCGATCAAACGCCCGACGCCGGTGACTCCGTGCGGGTGGTCACGCTGAGCGTGTCGCTGCTGACTCGCGACGGCACGCGCGAGCTGGCCACCTGGAGCGGCCTCCCCCTGGACCCGGCCCACCGCGAGGGTGTGGCGCTGGACTCGGTGTTCGCCAAGTTCGCCAACACCCCGTCGTCGGCCGAAGACGCCCGTGCCCTGCCACTGGTCATCGCACGCGACCCGCTGGCCGTGGTCAGCGCCTTCGATGTGTTGCGCGACCTCTTCGGCGATGACCCGACCGACCTGCTGGTGCCCACCACCGAAGACACGCGCCGCCAGATCACCCCGGCCGACAAGCTCACGCTGGGCGTGTGGGTGGACTTCCAGCTCACCGGCGGCAACGATGGACAACGCCCTGGCGCCGCCGAGTACGAGGGCAAGGCCGATCAGAACGAAGGCCACTCATTGGGGCTCAAGCAGTTCGAGGACATCGAGGACATCTCGATGGTCGCTGCGCCTGGCAGCACCTGGGACTACGCCAACTTCCGCGAAGAAGCCAACGGTGTCATCGCACAACTGATCGCCCACGCCGAGCGCATGCGCTATCGCGTGGCCCTGCTCGACAGCGGCGACAAGCTGCCCGTGGCCGAGGTGCGCGGCATGCGCGCCAAACTCGACAGCAAGCACGCCGCGCTCTACTACCCCTGGGTGACCGTGCTCGACCCGATCACGCGCCGCGAGATCAACCTCCCGCCGTCCGGTTTTGTGGCGGGCATCTGCGCGCGCAACGACATCGAGCGGGGCGTGCACAAAGCGCCGGCCAACGAGGTGGTGAAGCTGGCGCAAAGCTTCGAAACCCTGCTCAACAAGGGGCAGCAAGAGGTGCTCAACCCCGAAGGCATCAACTGCTTCCGCTACTTCGAAGGCCGCGGCATGCGCCTGTGGGGCGCCCGCACGATCAGCTCCGACCCGGAATGGAAGTACCTCAACGTGCGGCGCTATTTCGCCTACCTCGAGCGCTCCATCGACAAGGGCACGCAATGGGCCGTCTTCGAGCCCAACGGTGAACAGCTGTGGGCCAACGTGCGCCGCACCATCGAAGACTTCCTGCTCAACGAATGGCAGTCCGGCGCCCTGCTGGGCGACAAGCCGGACAAGGCCTTCTTCGTGCGCTGCGACCGCAGCACCATGAGCCAGAACGACCTGGACAACGGTCGGCTCGTCTGCCTGGTGGGCGTGGCACCGCTCAAGCCTGCCGAGTTCGTGATCTTCCGCATCGGCCAGTGGACCGGCGACCGCCGAGCCTGAGCCCGCCCGTGACCTCACACCCGAATCCCTGAAGGAGAAACAACATGGCAGTGCTGCGCGACCGCCCCTACGTCCAGTTCAACTTCCTGGTCGACCTGGGAACCGGCAACACCGAAGGCCCCGAAGCCGGCTTCCAGGAAGTCAGTGGCATCGGCATGGAAGTGACCGTGTCCGAGTACCGCAACGGCAACGAGAAAGAAAACAGCGTGCGCAAGATCACGGGCCTGAACAAGGCATCCGACGTGACCCTCAAGCGCGGTGTGATCGGCTCGCTGAACCTCTACCAGTGGCTCGACCAGATCCGCAACGGTGACCAGAAGGCCTTGCGCACGGTCACCATCCAGCTGCAAAGCGAGGACCACACCACGGTCGTGCAAACCTGGAAGCTCATCCGCGCCCGGGTCATCAAGCACACCTCAGGCCCTTTCAACGCCAAGGGCACCGACGTGGCCATGGAAGAGCTGGTGCTGGCCTACGAGCGGCTGGAAATGGAGTGATCGGTTCACGAGACTGAGCCACGAAGACCATGAGCAGCACCTTGTCACGCCCCCTGCCAGGCCTGCGCTTCGACGTGCCCGCCCCAGCGCTGGACGAAGCCCTGCCGCGCATGGACATCGCCTGCTTCGTGGGCTTCGCCCAACGGGGGCCCGTGGGCGTGCCGGTGGCGGTGGAAAGCACCCTCGAGTTTGAATCGGTATTTGGCGCTGAACTGGTGCTGGTGGCCGCCACCAGCGAAGCCGAAGAAAACACCCGCGCACTGATGCCGGGCAGCGTGGCGCAGTTCTTCCTGCAGGGCGGTCGCCGCGCCTGGGTGGTGCGCGTGGCCGGCGACGACGCCGTGACCACCCGATTTCCGGTGCAACGCATGCTTCAGGTTCGCCGCGAGTCAGGCTCAGGCGACTGGGTGGCAAAGGCCGCCTGGCTGCGCGCTGGCAGCCCGGGCGCCTGGGCCGATGGCCTGAGCCTGCAGGCGTGGGTCAGTTCACATGCGTTGGCCCTGACACCGCTGGCCCTGAGCGGCGAACAACTGGCGCTGCGCGCAGAGGGTCCGCACGCACTGGGTCTCATGCCTGGTGAAGCGATCCGCGTGCAGCTGGATGTCGATGACTGGGTCCAGGGACGTGTGGTCGAGACAGGCGTGGTGCACATGAACGCGGCTCGACTGCAGCGTGACATCACGCTGGACCGACTCTGCACCGTCAAAGCCGTCATCGGTGAACCCAGCTTGATGCGCATGGTCTGGATGGAGCGCGGCGCACGAGGTCGCGATGAGATCGAACGACCCGTCGCCGCCGAAGGGCAGTGGTCGGCAGGCCGACTGAGGTGGCGATGCCGCCTGCCGGCGCGCGTGGCGCTGGGCGTTGGCGAGGTGGTTCAACTGCACTTTCGCAGAGGCGCTCAAGCTGCCTGGGCCGCGCTGGACGAGGTTCACCTCACCGGTGTGCCCGACGAGCAAGGCCTGGTCACGGCCGAGCTGTCTGCAAGGCCCTGGCGGGTGCCCGCCAGGCTCGGGCGGGCCACGCTCCTGCGCTGGGTCAACAGTGCGCAGCCTCGCACCGGCCACTGGTTGCAAGCCAACCTGGAGGCATCTGGTCAGCCAGGCACCCTGAACAACGCCAAAGCGTCTTCGAGCGGTGCGCTGGCCTTGAACCTCGCACCTGGCATCGCGCCCTCCAGCGACCACCCAGAGCTCGACGACGACACCACTTGGCAATCCCGCCAGAGGGCCCTGCCCGGCCTGGTCGACGATTGGCTGCATCACCAGCACCAAGCCATGCAACCCAGGTCGTTGCAGGACGCAGCAAACCGGAGCTTGCGCCGCTTTCCTTTGAGCGCTGACGACGGCGCCATCGACTGCTTCTGGCTGCCCCTGGGCGACCTGTCGAACTGGAACGCGCCGGACGCAGGGGAAGGTCTTGGCGCGCGCGGCGTCGGCCTGCCCGCACTGATGCGCGAGGGGCTGGCGGACTACAGCTGGCATCTGTTCGCAGACAGGCAGCTCGCCAGCCTGCCCACCGAGGCCCTGACCGAACAGGCCGACAACCTGCTGGCCCTGCACACACGCGCGCAGCCCCTGCGCGGCCTGCACGCGGCGTTCGGCTACGGTCAGACCGGCTTGGGGGAAGAAGCCACCCTGCTGCTGGCCCCCGACGCGGTTCACCCGGGCTGGCAGCGCGTCACGGGCCAGGGTGCTGCGCGCAGCATCCACCGCACCCCGAACACCCCGCTCGAGACCGATCGCTCCCAATTCCTTTCGTGCAGCCTGCGGCCCTTGGCTGCGCCTGCCTTCCTGCCTGACGCCGCACCCGACGCGCAGGGCCACTTCCGCATCCGCTGGAGCGAGCCCGAAGCAGGCCTGTGCTACGAGCTGCAGGAGTCCACCACAGCCGACTTCGCGATTGCCGTCACGCTGCAAAAAGGCCGGCTGACGCTGTTCAACGCCATCGGCAAAGCCCGTGGCACTTGGCACTACCGCGTGCGTGCCCACGACGGGCAACGGGTCAGCCCCTGGTCGCATCGCCTGCAGGTGCGCATCGGTCACAGCGACTTCGAGTTGCGAGCCTTCCAGGACACCGACCTGCTGGCCGTGCACCGCCTCATGTTGCGCATCGCCGCCGCGAGGGGCGACCTGCTGGCCGTGCAGGCGCTGCCGCAGCAGGCGCAATGGACCGACGCACGGCTGCACGCCGATCGCCTGCGCACCCCTGACCCAACCGCCGAGGTGCCCGGCCTGCTGCCCGACGAGGCGCGTGCGCTCTCGCATGGCTGCCTGCAGCACCCTTGGTTGCAGCTGCGCTCGGGTGAGCGGGTGATCAGCGCCCCGCCAGATGGCGCCACCGCCGGCCAATTGGCTGCATCGGCCTGGCAACGCGGTGCCTGGCTGGCCGTGGCCAACCGACCGCTCAAGGACGTGCTGGGCGTGTCACTGGCCGCCAGCATCGCCGAACGCCAGGCGCTGCTCGAAGCCCAGGTCAACCCGGTGGTGACAGCCGCGCACGGCGTGGTGCTCGCTGGCGAAGACACCCTCTACCACCTCGACGCCGACTGGCGCCCCGTGCACGTGCGACGGCTGATGTCGCTGTTGCGCCGAGCCGCCCTGCGCCGAGGCAACCAGTACGTGTTCGAGCCCAATGGCCCGACACTGCACCGCACCATCGAGCGCGCGTTCGAGTCCCTGCTGGGCGAGCTGATGCAACGAGGCGCCTTCGCTGGCCGCAGCGCGCGCGAAGCCTTTCAGGTCGTGGTGGTGGACGACGGGCTCAACAGCCCGGCCAGCATCGACGCCGGCCGATTGTTCATCGAACTGAAGGTGGCCCCCGCCCAGGCGCTGCGCTTTCTCACCGTGCGCCTGGTGCGCGCCGGTGACCGCGTGCGCGCGCAGGAGAACATGGCATGAGCGCCCTGCCCCTCACCGCCTTCAACTTCGCGGTAGAGATCGTGCGCAGCGATGGCTCGGCCCCGCTGGTCTCGGCCGCCTTCTCCGAGTGCGATGGCCTGGAGATCGGCATGGAGGTCAAGACCATCCGCGAAGGTGGCGCCAACGACCGCCAGGTGCGGCTGGCTGGACCGGCCACCGTCGGCCAGCTCACGCTCAAGCGCGGCATGACCGACGAGTCGCTCGACCTGTGGCTGTGGATGAACGACAGCCTGGCCGACCCCAGCCTGCGCGCCGATGCCGAGGTGGTGTTGCTGGCGCCCGATGGCCGAGAGCGCGTGCGCTTCGTGCTCTCGCGCTGCCTGCCGATCAAGGTCAAGGCACCGCCGCTCAACGCCAAGGACGGCGCCATCGCCATCGAAGAGCTGCAGATCGCCTACGAGCGCATCCGCGTCAAACGCGCGGGACTGGGGATCTGACATGGCCGAACAAAGCATCGCACGGGCCCAGCTCATCGAGCTGGACGAAACCCTCAAAAAGGAAGCAGACAACCCCAAGAAGGTGACGGTCCAGTTCAACCCCGACTCGCTCAAGCTGGCCTTTGCCAACCAGGTTCAGAACAACAACCCGAGCAGCAGCGCCTCCAGTGGCGCAGGCGGCTCGGGCGGCAGCTCGGGTGACCAGGGCAGCGGCACCTCGGGTCGTCAGTTCGTGGGCGCGGGCACCACCAAGCTCACGGTGCAACTCTGGTTCGACGCCAACGCCACGGTCGATGGCCAGCGCGTGGACGATGTCCGGCGGCTCACACAAGACGTCATCTACTTCATCACGCCCAAGAAATCAAAGCAGGACGCCACACGCTTCGTGCCACCCGGCGTGCGTTTCTCGTGGGGCTCCTTCCTGTTCGACGGGCTGATCGACAGCATCGAAGAATCCATCGAGTTCTTCTCGCCCGAAGGCAAGCCCCTGCGGGCGAGCGTGTCGCTGGGCCTGTCGCAGCAAACGATCCTGGTGGCCGATTTCGGCGACAGCGCCCGCGCGCCCGGCGCGCCCCGCCCACCCGGCAGCAACCCGCTGACCGCCGCTTCGGTGGGCGCCAGCCTGCAGGCCCTGGCTGCCAGCGCCGGCCGTTCTTGGCAGGACATCGCCGCGGCCAACGGCATCGACAACCCGAGGCAGTTGGCCGCCGGCCAGCTCATCGACCTGCGCGCCAAGTTGCCGCGCAGCCCATTCTGAGTGAGGAGCAAACCATGCCCGTCGTGATCGGTGAAGTCGAGGTGATGCCCACAGACAACCGGGGCAGCGGCAACGATGCCGCGCCCGCCCCCGACACGCAAGGCGCCAACGCGGTCGATGACATCGCGCTGCAACGCGCCCTGCAGGCCCTGCAGGAGCAGGCCTTGCGCAACTGGAGCCATTGACCGTGGACGCAGACCGCTCGGCCATCGTTTCGGCACGCCCCGCCATCGAGGTGGATGGGCAGGCCCGAGCGCGCCTGGATGCCGGCCTGATCCGCCTGGCGGTGCGCGACGGCGTGGATGGGCTGACGAGTTGCGAAGCCGAGTTCGGCAACTGGGGCGTGGGCGAGCAGGAGCAGCTCGGCTACCTCTGGTTCGGCCGGGATGTGCTGGAGTTCGGCAAGGCCTTTCGCATCAAGCTGGGCGATCAGGTGCTGTTCGACGGGCGCATCATGGCCATCGAAGCCGCCTTCCCGCCCACCTCGGCGCCGACCCTGGTGGTTCGCGCCGACGACCGCCTGCAAGACCTTCGCATGACCCGGCGCACACGGCACTTCGAGGGCATCAGCGACGCCGACCTCGTGCGCCAGATCGCCAACGACCACGGCTTGCAAGCCGATGTGAACCTGAGCGGGCCGACCTGGCCACTGCTGGTCCAAGCCAACGAAAGCGACCTGGCCTTCCTGCGGCGGCGCATGCTGGTGGCCGATGCCGACCTGTCGTTGCGCGACGGCAAGCTGCGCGTGCGCAGCCGCTCGCAGCGCACCGAGCCCGACCTGACGCTGACGCGTGGCAACCAGTTGCGCGACATCCGACTGACGGCTGACCTGGCACACCAGCGCACGGCCATCACCTGCTCGGCGTGGGACGTGTCAGGCAAACAAGCAGCTTCCGAAACCGCCGAAGCCGCCTGCCTGGGCAACGAAGCGCGCGACGGCGACAGCGGCCCACAAGTTCTGCAGCAAGCCCTTGGCGACCGAAAAGACACCGTGGCCCACCGCCTGCCCGGTGACAGCGCCGGTGCCCGCAGCGAGGCCGAGTCTCACTTCAGGCAGATCGCCCGCCGCTTCGTGATGGGCACGGGCGAAGCCGACGCCAACCCGCGCCTGTGCCCCGGGGCCCGCGTGGACCTGCAGGGCCTGGGCCCGCTTTTCACCGGCGCCTACGGCGTCAACGACGTGATCCACCGCTTCGACCTGCAACGCGGCCTGCGCACCGAGTTCACGGTCGAGCGCGCCTGGATCGGGAGGCCCTGATGCTCGCGCCCCTTGCCCACAACACCCTCGACACCCTGCTGCACGCCCGTCAGGCCAGCGGCTGGGGCGGGCTCTTCCATGGCGTGCACGTGGCCCTGGTCACCGACCTGCGCGACCCCGACAACCAGGGGCGCATCAAGGTCAAGCTGCCCTGGCTGCCCGACAGCGCCGGCGCCGCCTGCGAGCTGTGGGCCCGCCTGGCCACGATGATGGGCGGCAACAACCGTGGCAGCTGGTTCATCCCCGATGTGGACGACGAGGTGCTGGTGGCCTTCGAAGGCGGCGACCTGCGCCACCCCTTCGTCATCGGCGGACTGTGGAACGGCCAGGACGCGCCGCCCACGACGATGGATGGCTCGGGCCAGAACAACAAGAAGGTCCTGCGCTCGCGCAACGGCGTGCAGGTCACGCTCGACGACAGCAACGGCCAGGAGCAGATGATCCTCGAGACCCCGGGCGGCCAGAAGGTCACGCTCAAAGATGGGCCCGGTGCGGTGCTGATCGAAGACAGCAACGGCAACTCCGTCAAGCTCGAAACCGCCGGCATCACCATCAACGCATCGGCCAAGGTCACGGTGCAGGCCACGCAGGTGGCGGTCTCGGCCAGCCTGGTGCAAGTGGACGCAGGCATGAGCAAGTTCTCCGGTGTGGTCAAGGCCGACACCGTGATCTGCAACAGCATCATCAGCGCCTCGTACACGCCGGGCGCGGGCAACATCTGGTGAAGGAGCGCGCCATGAGCCACCCCTTGCAATGGACCGCCCCCCAGCCCTACTGGCGCACCGGCCAGGCCGCCATCGCGCGCCCGGGCCTGGTCCAGCAACCACAGATCCTGCGCTTTGCCACCGATGACTTCATCGAGCAGTTGCTGAGCACGCTGGCGCATGACCCGGCCTCGCTGCCGGCCCTGACCGCGCAGTACGAAACCTGGCGTGCACCGCACGTGGGCCTGCAGCCCAACCCGCAGGCCTGGTTGGAGCGCCCAGCCAGCCGGCTGCTGCCGGTGCGCCGCAAGTTGCTGGCGCGCGCCCAGGCCCAAAGTGGCCTGCCCGCCTTGCCCGCACCGCCCAGCACCACGCACCCGATCAAGCTATACCAACCAGTCCACCAGCGTCATTACCTGGTCGCGGCCTCGCTGGTGTGCCAGACCGCCGGCCTGCCCGACCGCACGGTGGACGTGGCCCGCCAGAAGGTGTCCTTCGTGCTGCGTCGCATCCTGCCCACCGGGCCGATCACGCCCAACGCGGCCTTGCCCGTGCCCACCCACTTGCAGGGCTGGACCGAGTACGCCTGGGTGTCCGATGAGCAGCAGGGGCACTGGCAGGAGGTGCCTGCGGGCCTGGGCAAGCCTTTGCCCACCGAAGAGAGGCTGTCCACCTTCCCGGCCCGCTTCACGGACCTGCAGGAGCAGGCACGCCGGCTGTTCGTGGGCAGCGTGCCGGTGGGGCGGCGCGAGGTGTACCAATCGGCGCGCATGAAGCAAGGCGTGGTCGCCAGTGGATCGGGTGCGGGCGCCCAGGCTGCGGCGACCCTCGCCCAAGAGCAGGCCGTGCAAGCCCGTCGCGTGCAGTTGCAGTCAGAGGTGCTGTCGGCCTGGCTGGCGCAACTCAACCAGGCTCGCGACCTGCAGATGCAGCCGGTGCTCAACATCTACTTGCGCGTTGCTTTCAACGAAGAAGGTCGGCTCACAGCAAGCCGAACAGACAAGACCAAAGTAGATGCCAAAGCCCTGCGCCGCCTGCGCAGCCAGTTGCAGCTCAACACCTGGTACATCCTGCTGGACCTGCGCGCCTGGCTGTCGGACCACATGCCCGGCTACCTGTCGTGGCTCGACGGCCTGGCCAGCTACACGCGCGGTGCGCTGCCTCCCCAGTCCGACTGGGTCACCTGGCACACGCTGCTGCAGACCGTGCAGACACCGGCCGAACTCATCGAAGGCAGCAACCTCCCGCTGATCGAAGGCGATGCCAGCGCCGACCTCTTCGCCGTCAACCAGGTGGCCATCGATCTGCCCGACGCCCTGCGCCGCATCGGCATGAGCCGCGGCGGCCGCACGCACTCGCAATGGCTCGAAGGCGCGCTCTCTGGCGACCCGGCTTTCGCGACCGTGCCGTTTTCGATGCGGCCATCTGAAGAGCCCACCTGGACGAACACCCTGCCGCGCGACCACGAGCTCACCCGCTGGCCCGACTTCCTGTTCTTGCTGGTCGACCCCTGGCACGATGTGCCGCCACCGCTGTCCTCCACGCAGGCGCCCGCCAACGACCCGGCCGACTACCCCGTCGAACGCATCCAGAAGCGCATCGCCGACCTGATGGCGTTCGTGCCCGCCACCGCGCTCGATCTCACCGCCCCGGTGCCCCAACCGGGCCTGGCGAGCTTTCAGCCCAGCGACATGCGCGAGGCCTGGTACGTGATGCGCATGGTGCACGAGCGCCCTGACTGCGCGCCTTTCGAAGGCACGCTGCTGAGCGCGCCCACCGAGCCCTTCCAGCTCGCCAGCTTCTTCGACCCCGATGCGCCCGCCAGGCCCATCCGCATCGGCCTGCCGGTGGACATCAGCCCGGCTGGCCTGCGCAAGTTCGACCGCAACACCGTCTTCATGATGTCGGACATGCTGTGCGGCCACATCGACCGCTTCAAAGGCATCACCTTTGGCGACCTGGTGCTCAGCGTGCTGCCCTGGCCCTTCCACAAGGACTTCGACGTCAAGGGCAAGGGGCCCTGCAAGGACAACGGCGACGCCCTGGGCGTGATGTGCTCGCTGTCCATCCCGATCATCACCATCTGCGCGCTGATCCTGCTGACCATCATCGTCAGCCTGCTGGACTTCATCTTCCGCTGGCTGCCCCTGTTCATCGTGTGCTTCCCCGTGCCCGGCTTCAAGGGAAAGAAGGCCCCGTGATGGACAACCGACGCATCTTCGGCCAGGGCATGGCCTTCCCGCCGCGCGTGGGGCCCGATGGCCGCATGGCCTGGTCCGTGGGCGAGACCAATGTGCACGAGTCGATCCGCATCATCCTGAGCACCGAGCCGGGTGAACGCCTGCGCCTGCCTGCCTTCGGTGCCGGCCTGCGCCGCTTCCTGTTCGAGCCCAACACCCTGGCCACGCACACGCTCATCAAGCAGGCCATCGGCGAAGCACTCAAGCGTTGGGAGCCTCGCATCCAGCTCGAGTCGGTCGAGGTCGCTGCCGACAGCCATGACACCGAAAGCGCCATCGCCACGCTCACCTACCGACTCGTGGCCACCCAGGTGCAAGAGCGCCTGTCGGTGGCCGTGAGCGTGCAAGGCTGACCGAACACGAAACCGATCCACGAGACGACCATGCCCCTGCAAGTCCCCAGCATCGACGACCGCCGCCACGCCGACCTGGTGCGCGACACGCTGGCCCGCGTGCCGGTGCACACGCCGGAGTGGACCCAGCTGTCCGAGTCCGACCCGGGCGTGACCCTGGTCGAGCTCTTCGCCTTCCTGACCGAGAGCCTGCTCTACCGCGCCAACCGCGTGCCCGAGATCAGCCGCGCGCGCTTTTTGCGCCTGCTGGGCGTGCCCCTGGCTGCGGTGCAGCCCGCACAAGGCCTGGTCGTGTTCAGCGGCGCCCGGCTCGATGCCGGCGTGCCCATGCTGCCCGCCCGCACCGAGGTGCGCGCCGGGGCCGTGCCCTTTCGCACGCGCGGCGCCATTGACGTGCTGCCCATTGAAAGCCGCGCCTTCATCAAGCGCAAGGTCGCTGTTCAGGAGCTGGACCAGGCCTACTACGAGCTGCTGTACCGGGCGGTGGACCCGGACGCACCCGTGCCGCAGATCGACACCTACGAAACCCGCGAGGTCGATGGCAGCCGCTCGGTGGCCCTGAGCGAAGACACGGTGGACGGCGCCCTGTGGGTGGCGCTGCTGGCCCCCGCCGGCCGCTCGGTTCAGGAAGCCGCACAGGCCATTGCCGGCAAGAGCCTGAGCCTGGGCCTGGTGCCCGATGTGGACGCACAGCCCCGCACCGTGGGCAGCATCGGCCAGGGATCGGTCGAAGGCGAGGTCGATGAGCTGGTGCAGTACGCCCTGCCGCAGCGCGTCAGCGTGCCAGCAGGCGAGCCGCCGCAGGCGCGCTACACCACCTTGCTGCCCACCCGCGCCGACAACGTGCTGCAAGGCCCCGGCATCGTCGAGCTGCCCCTGCCCGCTTCGGCCGATGCCATCTTCACCTGGACGGAACTCGACCCGCTCGAAGCCGGTGTCGGTGACTTCCCGCCCGCGCTCGATGACTCGGCCCTGGCGGGTCGCATCGTCAGTTGGGTGCGCGTGGCGCCACCCCGCTCGGCCGGCCTGCGCGTGAAGTGGGTGGGCGTCAACGCCGCCATGGTCGATCAGCGCGTGTCGGTCTCCAACGAGGTGCTGGGTCAGGGCGACGGCACGCCCGATCAACAGCTGCGTTTCAGCCGAACGGGCCTGGTGCCGGATGGCGTGGTGCTGCGCGTGCTCGACGCTGGCAACACGGTCAATTCGGCCAACATGGGCACGGCCATCAATGCCGGTGCGGCCGTCCAGGCCCAGGCCAAGCCCTGGGTCCAGGTCGATGACCTGATGGCGGCCGGCCCCGAGTTGCAACTCTCGCCCGCTTCGGCCACGGCCAGCACCCGCCCCACCGACGTCTACCTGCTCGACGCCGAAGCCGGCACCGTGCGCTTCGGCGATGGCCTGCGCGGCAGGCGTCCGCCCATCGGCTCGCGCATCCTGGCGCAATACGACGTTTGCGACGGCCGTGCGGGCAACGTCGCGGCCGGTGCCATCACCGCCGGCCCGGCACTGCCCCCCGGCGTGCGCGTGCGCAACCCACTGGCGACCTGGGGCGGCGCCGACGCCGAAGACGCCCTCACCGGCGAAAAACGCATCGCCTCATTCATCCGCCACCGCGACCGCCTGGTCACCGCCGAGGACTTTCACGACATCGCCTCGCGCACACCGGGCGTGGACGTGGCCCGCGTGGAGGTGCTGGCCGCCTGGCACCCCGACCTGGGCGACAGCCAGCCTGGCGACGCACCCGGTGTGGTCACGCTGATGCTGGTGCCGCGCCACGACCCGCGACAGCCCGATGCGCCCCAACCCGATGGCGCCTTCATCGACGCCGTGTGCCGCCACCTCGACCCACGTCGGCTGGTGACCACCGAGCTGGTGCTGCGCGGTCCCGACTACGTCGGCCTGTGGCTGTCGGTTGGCATCACCGTCGCGGGTGGCCACACCGTGCCCGACGTGCGCGACGCGGTCAAAGCCCGGCTGCGCGCCGTGCTCGCCCCGACCCGCATCGACGGCGCCTCGGACCTGCCCGGCCGCGAAGACGGCTGGCCGCTGAACACCGCCGTCAACGTCAAGGACCTGTGGGCAGAGGCCG
>NZ_LFRI01000416.1 GCF_001447195.1 Aquabacterium parvum
CCCTGGGTGGTGGCGTCAACAAGAAGACCGGCGAGGTGATCCCCACCCGCCCGGTTCTCCAGATCGAGGGCCTCGATAACCGTGGCCTCGTTCAACTCTTCACCCTCACAGTTCCGGACACCAAGCCTTTCGAGGGACGAGTGGGTGAGCAGGTGTCCGTGCCGGTGCGTGCGTGGGCTCCTGGCGCGTCGGTGAGCCTCGCCTATGAGGGGGGCAAGGTGTGAGGATGGATGCACGTATGAGGCCGCTGGCGGCGGCCCTGCGGGATGGGCG
>NZ_LFRI01000417.1 GCF_001447195.1 Aquabacterium parvum
CGCGACAAGCGCTCCTGGCTGGGCTCGACCTCGGCCAAGGCGATCATGTGCAGGTGCGGGTGCCACTGGCCCGAGTTGTCTCCCCGCTTCACTTCGTATGACCAAACAGCGCCCACAACACCATCGAGCACAGAGCTGCGACCACGTTGCCGGCGTTTCCATAGCTCGCGCTGGGCTCTATGAAGGTGCTTAAAGCGTTCAGCCAGGTCATCACCGTTCTTCACCGTCAAAGTCACCAAAAAAGGCCTCAGAGCCGTTTTCTCGGCTCGGATG
>NZ_LFRI01000418.1 GCF_001447195.1 Aquabacterium parvum
TAGATTTCGAGCGGCTTGTTGTTTTTAATTACGGTCGATGCGTTTTCGTCCGGCAGCAGCGCAACTTTGAGCGTTTCTGGATCGGGATTGGATGATGCATGGCCAATGCTGCAGACGGCGGCAAGCAAGACAGACATTAATGCGGATGCGAGTTTTTTCATAATCAATCCTTTACGGTAGCAAGTTGCATGGGAAATGAAGTATCGATAAGCCGTTCCTCTCGAGCGTCTTGTGGAACGCTCAAAGAAGAACGGGGTACTTGTTCATACAGCG
>NZ_LFRI01000419.1 GCF_001447195.1 Aquabacterium parvum
GGTCTTCGCGTGCATTGCGTTTCGTGTGGCACTGCCTATCCTGCGCGGCCATCAAAACCTTGAACTTTTCAAGCGGCGCAGTTTCCCTTGCCTGCGATCTGACTTCCTCCTAGAATCCAAAGCATCCGCTTTTGGACTTTGGAGGAATCATGAACTTTGACGAAGTAATCCAGCTTCAGGTGCTGAAGCTCAAGGCCCTGAGCCACGGTGCCAACATGGGCCGGCTGGTCGATCAGGCCATTGATCAAGGCCAGCTCACCGAGCTGCGCCAGA
>NZ_LFRI01000420.1 GCF_001447195.1 Aquabacterium parvum
GTGCCCCACCACCAACCTGCGCCTGAGATCCTGCAATTCGTCGTTCATCGCTACGTTCCCACGTTCATCTACGTGGGAACGTAGGCTGTCAGAGCACAGCCTTGGTGGCTAGGGTGGGGTTCAATGACCGCTTACGGTTGTTTTGATTCGCCGTGTGCAACATCGTCCGTCCGGTCATTGCTTGCGGGAAGCGCGGATGGCCTGCGCGAGATCGAGTCTCGGCATTACCGGCAGCGTTGAAGGTGCGGCCCACCGCTCCTCGTTGACTCGTGAATCAGGCTGCGGCTTGATTTGTTTGGGCAGAGTAGGCATGCCCGTCATCCCGATCCTCTCCAGCATGGTGTTGCTGCGCTTGTCCAGCTTCATTTCCGATCTTGTTGGCTTGCCTCCTGCTGCCTTGATTTCAGCGTTTCGCGCTTTGTTGGCGCCCTTGACTGCACCCTTCAGAGATGCGACTGAGTTGACGCCCTCTTGGACCTTGTTTGTCTTGTCTAAAAACAGGCGAATTCGGTCATCGCCACTGATCGTGAGCCAATCCAACAACGTCAGCTCTAGGGTAATCCCCCCATAAACCACCGCTCTGAGAAGTAGAGCTATGCGGCCATGGCCAACCGCTGCTTGGGGGTGATGCCGCCCAAGGCCATGTTTGGGCGTTCATGGTTGTACATCCACATCCATTGGGTGGCGTACAGGCTGACCTCATCGAGGTCTGTCCAATGGTACTGCGAGAGCCATTCGTAGCGCACCGTGCGGTTGAAGCGTTCGACATAGGCGTTTTGTTGCGGCTTGCCCGGTTCGATGTGCTCAAAGCGGATGCCCCAAGACTTGGC
>NZ_LFRI01000421.1 GCF_001447195.1 Aquabacterium parvum
GACGTTGAACAAGGCGCTGGGCTACAGCGCCACGTTCAACTGGACATATGACTTCGGTGATAACTGGACTCACAGGATCAAGGTCGAGCGGGTCGACACCATGCCCGCCGAGCTCAAGCTGCAGTTCCCCATGTGCTTGGCAGGCGCTGGAGCCTGCCCACCTGAGGACGTGGGTGGCGCCCTTGGCTACGCAGACTTCTTGCAGGCCATCGCCGACCCTGAGCATCCGGAGCATGGCGACATGACCGCATGGATCGGGCACCCCTTCGATCCCAATGCCTTCAACGTGCAGGACGCCCAGGATCGCTTGTATGAAATCAAGCTCTAGCTGACCAGTCGTGCGCTGCCAAGTTGGGCCTTGGTCGGACGCTTACGAACGGGATGAAGTCGTGCAACGAGAAAGCTCGCGGCAGAAGCTCTAGATCTAGTGATAGCGAAACAAGCCCGAGCAGCACAAGAATGGCTCCTACGAAGCGCAATAGCACTGCTAGTGTTTGACGCATATGTGGCCTAACGCCCAAGTTCAGGGGCGCCCGCTTGGCATGGCCGAAGCGTGCACTGGTGGAGGCGTCCCCTGCAACGCACAGTTAGGCCGATGGTGGCAAGAGGCGGCATGTGCATGATTCCCTGCGTGTTGATTGCT
>NZ_LFRI01000422.1 GCF_001447195.1 Aquabacterium parvum
ATGGCCCCCTGCAACATGGGTTGCGTGATGTGTGACCTGTTCACACGGGGGAGCGGGGGAGTCCCCCGGCCAGGAAGGGGGGGGTATGTCGCCACCCGACCTTGAAAAGGAAAGCCCCGAGTCCTGGTCAGAGGAGCTCGGGGCTGATGGAATCGAGACGCTACCCAGGCGGGTTGATCGGTACGGTAAGGCAAAGAGTCGTGCGCTCGATGTAGCGCAGTTTATCGGCGACCACGTTGAAGGTCAAGAAACGCTTCACCAGCGGCTCACCAC
>NZ_LFRI01000423.1 GCF_001447195.1 Aquabacterium parvum
AAAAGTTCAAGGTTTTGATGGCCGCGCAGGATAGGCAGTGCCACACGAAACGCAATGCACGCGAAGACCAGCGGAGGACGGCGACCATCGCTCCGCTGGTTGGCTTGAAGGTGGACCGGTCGGGTACCCCTCCCTCCGCAACGCCCTTCGGGCTCACTGGGGTGTCCCCCAGCCCCCCGGCTTACTTCGACGCGGAGAGGCGCTCCATGTCATTGAGGACAGGCCGAGCATGCTGATGCACGGCCATCATGTAGGCCTGCGAGGCCTTGTCCC
>NZ_LFRI01000424.1 GCF_001447195.1 Aquabacterium parvum
ACATGATGGCCGTGCATCAGCATGCTCGGCCTGTCCTCAATGACATGGAGCGCCTCTCCGCGTCGAAGTAAGCCGGGGGGCTGGGGGACACCCCAGTGAGCCCGAAGGGCGTTGCAGAGGGAGGGGTACCCGACCGATCCACCTTCAAGCCAACCAGCGGAGCGATGGTCGCCGTCCTCCGCTGGTCTTCGCGTGCATTGCGTTTCGTGTGGCACTGCCTATCCTGCGCGGCCATCAAAACCTTGAACTTTTCAAGCGGCGCAGTTTCCCTTG
>NZ_LFRI01000425.1 GCF_001447195.1 Aquabacterium parvum
TCTGACCAGGACTCGGGGCTTTCCTTTTCAAGGTCGGGTGGCGACATACCCCCCCCTTCCTGGCCGGGGGACTCCCCCGCTCCCCCGTGTGAACAGGTCACACATCACGCAACCCATGTTGCAGGGGGCCATGCCGCGATCTGACAGACGGTTTAGCCGTATTCGGCTACCCGTTTTCGACGCATACACAACGGCCTCAAATCGGCCGGAAAGCAGCGCCAGTATTGGGTTGGGCGAATTGTTTGTATGTATGAACTCTAGAGCCGCCTGCGT
>NZ_LFRI01000426.1 GCF_001447195.1 Aquabacterium parvum
AGATGTGCGCCAAGGTGCATCCCTCGCTGATCGAGCGCCTCGATCAAGTGACGAACCTGCTCGACATGAGCAAGCGCGAGTTCATCGAGGCTGCTGTGTCTGATGCGCTGGCCCGCGCCGAGGAAGCTATCGAGCGCTCCGGTGCCCTGGATCAAGGGAGCCTGTGATGCTCACGCTGACCGGCACCATTCGAGCAGTCACCACCCTGGGTGGTGGCGTCAACAAGAAGACCGGCGAGGTGATCCCCACCCGCCCGGTTCTCCAGATCGAGGG
>NZ_LFRI01000427.1 GCF_001447195.1 Aquabacterium parvum
ACCCATCGCTGAACCAGTGCTGCCACCCGGTGAACGCCAGCCATGGCGACGTGGGCGGGCTGCTCCGCGCCCAGCATCACCGTTCGTTGGTGGTCGTAGCCCAGGTCTTTGAGCGAGCGGTATGCGGCGGACCCATCGGTGCGCAGGGTGCAGCCGGGCTCGACGCTGGCCTGAATAAAGGGCACAACACTGCTTGCCGAGTCGTCCGGGATGTGTCGAAGACGGATGCGACCGAAGCCTTTGGGATCGATCATCTCCACGGCAATCGCGACCAAGACCTTGTCGGTATTGTTCTTTCGCCTCTTCGGGGAAATCGGCACCTGGCGATCCGTGATGGCCAGATAGGTCTCGTCGACCTCCACCAAGCCCTTGAGCCGCTCACGTCCGGGCCTGACCATCGCCTGGCGAAAACGATGCAGCATGGCCCAGGCCGTCTGGTA
>NZ_LFRI01000428.1 GCF_001447195.1 Aquabacterium parvum
TATGACCAAACAGCGCCCACAACACCATCGAGCACAGAGCCGCGACCACGTTGCCGGCGTTTCCATAGCTCGCGCTGGGCTCTATGAAGGTGCTTAAAGCGTTCAGCCAGGTCATCACCGTTCTTCACCGTCAAAGACACCAAAAAAGGCCTCAGAGCCGTTTTCTCGGCTCGGATGACCTCCCACCTATCCAAGTAGGCTTTCATCGACTTAGCGCCCCGTCTAATGGCACACAGAGGGCAAAGCAGGTGCTTCATGCAGAAGCTGGCCGCA
>NZ_LFRI01000429.1 GCF_001447195.1 Aquabacterium parvum
TCGGGGAAATCGGCACCTGGCGATCCGTGATGGCCAGATAGGTCTCGTCGACCTCCACCAAGCCCTTGAGCCGCTCACGTCCGGGCCTGACCATCGCCTGGCGAAAACGATGCAGCATGGCCCAGGCCGTCTGGTAGCTGCCCAGCCCCAGAACCCTTTGCAAACCCAGCGCGTTGACGCCTTGCTTCTGGTTCGTCACGTACCACGCCCCGGCCAGCCACACACGCAGCGGCGTGCGTGTCTTCTCGAAGATCGTGCCTGCTGTCACCGTGCTCTGGTGGGAGCAGCTTCGGCACATCAGCCGCGAGCGGCTGGATCGGTAAGGTTCATCGGCGACGCCGCAAGCCGGGCACACGAACCCGGTCGGCCAACGCAGCCGCTCCAAGTAAGCCAAACAGGCCTCTTCAGAGCTGAACCAGTCGAGGAAATCGTTCCAGTTGGACGGGTGGTCTTTACCTGCCTCTGGGCTTGCGATATGCTGGATATCCATCCAGTTCTCCGGCGTTGCTGGAGCTAAAAGGATACCCCTTACATGCATACAGTATACCGATGTGTAGGATGCTGCGCATGTGCGCGCACTTCGAATCCGTCTCAAAGCCAGAACGTTTGCACGACACGTTCAAGGTCGCCATGCCGACCGGGGCTTTGGCGGACGTCTGGCCGGGCTATGCGGGCGTCTTCATCCGTCACCCGAGGGAACAGCAGGAAGGCGACGGGCAGGCCCCGTGGCGGGAAGCCATGGCTGGGTCGTTCGGGTTGATTCCGCACTGGGCCAAAGACCCCAGCCTGGCGAAGAAGACCTACAACGCTCGCAGCGAAACCGTGGCAACCAAGCCCAGCTACCGGGATGCCTGGCGCCTTGGGCGACGCTGCATCATCCCTGCGGAGGCGATTTACGAGCCGGATTGGCGGACTGGCCGGGCCTTGCCCACTCGCATTGCGCGGGCAGATGGCAGGCCCATGGGGATTGCCGGTATCTGGACGGGATGGAGAGCACCGGACGGCACCATCGTGCGCAGCATGAGCATGCTCACGGTGAACGCGGATCAGCACCCGCTGATGAAGAACTTCCACCGGCCTGAGGATGAGAAGCGGATGGTCGTGATCCTGGCTGACAGGGACTTTGATGCTTGGTTGAGTCCCGGGCTGCGAGAACCTGAATCAATGCTCAGGTGCCTAGAGGCTGCAGCTCTTTCGGCATCAAGCGAAGCGCTGTGCCCTGCAAGCTAGCTAACGCGGTAGGCCGCTCTGCAGCGGTTGCTGCCGGTGATGTCGGCCCCCCTCAGTTCACGGTCTGGGCTACACAGCGGTCATTCATGCGCTAGTGACATCTCGGACCCAGTGGCCGGTTTCAAAGTACTGCTGACCTCGGCCAATTCGGCGTGAACTTGCTTGCGGATTAATGAACCCGCAGCACCTCAAACTGCTGTCGGATTGAAGCGACCTGTATCGTCACCTCATCACCCTCGCATTTACCCAGCAAGGCCCTGCCCAAAGGGGCTTCGCTGCTGATGACCTGAACGAGTTGAGCGCCGCTGACCAACTTCATGCTGCCCCCACCCGGGCCGAGAAAGAGCTGTTGCTGCTTGTCGTCGGAATCGACCAGGCAGACCAGCGCGCCGAGCTGTATACCTTTGCTGGCGTCGTAGGGACGCGGGCGGAATTGGCGCCAATGGGCCATCGCCTGGCGGATGGCTTCGGCGCACCGAGCTTGGCCGGTGGCCAGGTAGGCGGCTTCGAGTCCCAATGTGTCGTATTTGTTTTCGGCGATGTTTTCTTCGTGAGTCGCCGTTTCATGGGCCGCCCGCACTGCCTGTTCGGCTTGCAGCAGGTCTTCGGCGAGCCTCTCCAGCACCTGCTGCTGCAGGAAGAATTTATCCATGATGAAAGGTCGGCATCTCGAACAAGCGGGGGCAGGTCTTGATTATGAAGGGCTCCACCAGCCTTCGACGCTTCTGTTGGCGGCAGGTTAACTTCAGCCATGGGCACTGTCCTGTCGCCCATTTCGGTGCATCGAACGGCAGGAACTGGCCGGAACGAGACGACCTTCTTTGACGCAAATCGACGGAGGAGTCAACATAGGCAGCAGCCTCCCCTTTGCCGGCCTCCAGTTTGAATTGCAAGAGACGCAGGATCTGCATGCATCTGCCTCCGAGCGGACCGCACTATTCCAGCGAGCGATTGAGTCGCCACTGCTTGACCATGCCATAGAGTGCTGGAATCACAGCCAGAGTCAGCACGGTCGAGGAGATCATCCCGCCCACCATCGGAGCCGCAATGCGACTCATGACCTCAGAGCCCGTGCCCGTCCCCCACAAGATCGGCAACAAGCCGGCCATGATGGCAACCACCGTCATCATCTTGGGCCGCACCCGCTCCACAGCGCCCTCCATGATGGCGTTGTATAGATCAGCCGCCCCAGGCTCCACGCCTTCGGCGCGACGTTTGGTCTTGAGCTGCTCCCACGCATGATCTAGGTAGATCAGCATCACGACACCGGTCTCCGCAGCCACGCCAGCCAGCGCGATGAAGCCCACCGCGACGGCCACGGACAGGTGATAGCCCAGCAACCACATGAGCCACACTCCCCCCACCAAGGCAAATGGGACCGACAACATGACAATCAACGTCTCGGTCAGACGCTTGAAGTTGAGGTAAAGCAGCAGGAAGATGATCAGAAGCGTTACGGGGACAACGATCTTCATCTTCTCCACCGCACGCTCCATGGACTCGAACTGGCCGCTCCAGGTCGCGTAATAGCCGGGAGGAAATTTGACCTGTTCGTTCACGGCCTTGCGGGCATCGGCCACATAGCTGCCGATGTCACGTTCGCGGATGTCCACGAAGATGTAGGCAGACAGCAATGCGTTTTCGGTGCGGATGCCCGGCGCCCCCTTGGCGACTTCCACTCTGGCCACCTGTCCTAACGGCACCATCGCCCCATCCATGGTTGGCACCAATACCTCTCGGGCGATTTGCTGCGGGTCGGAGCGCAGTTCGCGCGGGTATCGCACCGTGACGCCGAAGCGTTCACGCCCCTCCACTGTGGTGGTCACCATGTCGCCACCCAAGGCTGTGCCGATAACCTCCTGCAAGTCTCCCACTGCCAGTCCGTAACGCGCCAATTGGCCGCGATCAGGTTCAATGTTGAGGTAGAACCCACCCGTGATCCGCTCCGCAAACGCGGAGGTCGTTCCGGGGACCTGCTTGACCACCGTCTCAATCTCGCGTGCCAAGCGCTCCATCTCGTTCAGGTCTTTGCCAAACACTTTGATGCCAATGGGCGTACGGATGCCGGTGGAAAGCATGTCAATGCGTGCCTTGATCGGCATGGTCCATGCGTTGGACACACCAGGGAACTGCAGCGCCTTGTCCATCTCGGCAATCAATTTGTCAATCGTCATGCCTGAGCGCCACTCGGCCTCTGGCTTGAGATTGATCACCGTCTCGAACATCTCGGTGGGCGCTGGATCGGTGGCGGTGTTGGCTCGTCCCGCCTTGCCATAGACCGACGCGACCTCCGGGAAACTCTTGATTATCTTGTCCTGTGTCTGCAATAACTCGGCCGCCTTGGTGATCGACATGCCCGGCAGCGATGCAGGCATGTAAAGCAGCGTGCCTTCATTAAGCGTCGGCATGAACTCCGACCCCAGTTGGCTGGCGGGGTAGATCGAGATACCCAGAACCAGAGCCGCAGCTGCAACGGTCAGCTTCTTCCAGCGCATCACACCGGCAATGATGGGGCGATACACCCAGATGAGGAAACGGTTCACCGGGTTCCTCGCCTCCGGCAGGATCCGCCCCCGAATGAAGAGCATCATCAACACCGGCACCAGTGTCACCGACAACAGGGCGCCCCCCGCCATGGCGAACGTCTTTGTGTAAGCCAAAGGCGAGAAGAGCCGCCCCTCCTGGGACTCCAGCGTGAACACTGGCAGAAAGGACACGGTGATGATCAGCAGGGAGAAAAACAGGGCTGGACCGACCTCTTTGCACGCAGCGATCATCGCGTCCACTCGCTGTGTATTGTCATGCTCGGCAGGTAAGCGCTCCAGGTGTTTGTGAGCGTTCTCGATCATGACAATGGCGGCATCGACCATGGCCCCGATGGCGATGGCGATACCCCCCAGGCTCATCAGGTTGGAGTTCATGCCAAGCAGGCGCATGGCGATGAAAGCAATCAGCACCCCGACCGGGAGCATCAAAATCGCGACCAGGGCCGAGCGAACGTGCATAAGAAACACGATGCAAACCACCGCGACGATCAGGCTTTCTTCCAACAGCGTGACTTTGAGGCTGTCAATGGCGCGGTGAATCAGGTCTGACCGGTCGTACACCGCCTCAATGCTGACCCCCTCGGGAAGCCCAGCGGACACCTCGGTGATCTTCTCTTTCAGGTTGTGAATCACCTCCAGCGCGTTCTGACCATAGCGCGACATGGCAATGCCCGAGACCACTTCCCCTTCGCCGTTGAACTCCGTCACGCCACGTCGCTCGTCAGGAGCAAGTTCGACACGGGCGATGTCGCGGATCAGGACCGGTGTACCCCTCTCTGCCTTGACGACCAGATTTTCAATGTCGGCCACGCCGCGAAGGTAGCCCTTGCCGCGCACCATGTACTCGGTTTCCGCCATCTCCACGACGCGTCCCCCGACGTCGCGATTCGATTCGCGCACCACCTGCGACACCTTGGCCAGCGGAATGTCATAGGCTCGCAGCTTCACCGGATCAATGGTGATCTGGTAGGTTTGAACGAAGCCCCCAATGGAGGCCACCTCGGCCACACCGTGCGCCTTGGTCAGTTGGTAGCGGAGGTACCAGTCCTGCAGCGTGCGCAGTTCAGCCAAGGTCTTGTCTTTGGCAAGCAGCACATACTGGTAAACCCAGCCAACGCCGGTCGCATCCGGACCGATCTGAGGTGTGACACCCTTGGGCATGCGCCCAGCAGCGAAGTTAAGGTACTCCAGCACGCGTGAGCGTGCCCAGTAGATGTCGGTGCCATCTTCAAAGATGACGTAGACGAACGATGCACCGAAGAAGGAGAAGCCCCGCACCACCTTCGACTTGGGCACTGACAGCATGGCTGTGGTCAAGGGGTAAGTCACCTGGTCCTCGACCACCTGTGGGGCCTGGCCTGGATATTCGGTGTAGACAATGACCTGTACGTCTGACAGGTCGGGCAAGGCGTCCAGAGGCGTCCTGAGCACAGCAAAGACGCCACCGACGATGACGAACAGGGTGGCCAACAGCACCAGGAAGCTGTTTCTTCCCGACCAGTCAATGATCTTCGCAAGCATGGTGTCTCCCGAAAATCAGTTGTGGCCGGCGTGCGCACGGGCCGGTGCTTGATTCATGGGTTTGATCGCCGTGATCACCCACTCACCTTGCCCACGCTCCACAAACTCAAACGAAATGACAACTCCCGGCTTGAGGCCGGTCAACAGCGCGCTGTTGGCGACCTGGAACTCCATGGACATGGCCGGCCATTTGAGACTGGGCACTGGGCCATGGGCGATGGACAACGTTGAGGCCTGAACATCTACTTCCTCGACCTTGCCTTCAGCTTGATGGCCAACAGTCGCCGCAGGCTTGGCAGCGGCGGCCCCACTTTGCGCTGGCTGCGTGCCGTGCCCCTCGTGCCCAAACCCCCCGATGGCAGCCTTGAGGTTGCTCTCGGCATCAATCAGGAAGTTGGCGGCGACCACCACCATTTCACCGTCCCGCACACCGTCCAGGATCTCGATGTGATCCTCGCCGCGTGCACCGACCTTGACCTCACGAGGCTCGAAACGCCCCTCCTTTAGCTGCACCAGGACGATTTGACGCGTCCCACTGTCGATCAGCGCGGACGTCGGCACCGTGAGCACGGCGCCTTTGGCGGCAGCGGGTAGCTCAACCTGGGCAAACATACCCGGTTTGAGCAAGCCCCCCGGATTGTCCAGCTCGACGCGCACCGGCACGGTACGTGTTTCAGCCTTGAGCGTCGGATAGACATAAGTGATGGCGCCCGCGAACACCTTGCCAGGGTAGGCATTGACACGTACCGTGGCCCGCATGCCCGTCTGGACCAGGCCAATGTCCTGCTCGAAAACATCGGCGATCACCCACACTGAGTCCAGATTGGTGACTTGATAGAGCATCTCACCAGGCATGACGCGCATGCCTTGCACGGCCTTCTTTTCCGTGACGATGCCTGCAACCGGGGAACGGAAGGTCAGCGTGCGACGAGCCGATCCAGATTGAGTCAACGCCCTGATTTGCTCGTCAGAGATGTCCCAGTTGCGCATGCGCGTCAGGCTGGCATCGGCCAATTGCCGCATGCCACGCTGCGCCTCATCACTGGCGCCTTTCAATGCGTCAACACCCTGAGCGGCAATCGCGTACTCTCGTTGCGCCGAGATCAGTTCGGGGCTGTAGACCTCGAACAGCGCCTGGCCTTTGCTGACCGCCTGTCCCGTCACATTGACATGCAGACGCTCGACATAGCCCTCAAACTTAGGTGCGACGGTATACGTCTGCCGCTCGTCGGGCTCAATGCGTGCAGCGGCGCGCACCACTTTGTCCAAGGCCCTCAGACTGGCCGCTTCGACGCGCACGCCGAGCTTTTGCACCTTGTCCGTGCTGATTCTGATTTGCGTGGGATTGGCCGCGTCCTGTTCCTGCTCACCGGCGTAGACGGGGATGTAATCCATGCCCATCGGATCCTTCTTGGGCGTGGGCGACGTATCCGGCAGCCCCATCGGATTGCGGTAATAAAGGATCTTGCGCTCCTTCTCTCCGCCCTTTGAAGACGCCGCAGTTAACGCAACGTGTGAGCCAGGTTCACTGGACTGCCGCTTGCCGTACCAAAAGCCCCCGCCTGCAGCGAGCCCTGCGACCACCATGATGATCGCACCTGACTTCAGTCGTCCCGTCATAGATCGTCTCCAACGATGCGCTCAATGTCAGCCAGGCGCATCTGCGCGCTCACACCCGCCTTGACCTGGTTGAGTTTGGCTTGGCGGATTTGTTTTTGTGCATCCAGCAAAGTGGCGAAGTCAACCTTGCCCGCCTCATAACCCGCCAATGCCGAGCGATACGTCAGCTCGGCCTGGGGCAGCATGCTTTCGGTGGTCAACTTCAACGAGCTGCGGGCGGCCTCCAACCCCGCGACGCCTTCGTACAGGTCGGCCAGGACTTGATTGGTGACCCCCTCTTGGCGAGACTGGGCGGACGCGAGCATGGCTTCCGATTCACGCTCCTGGGCTCGTCGCGCGTGTTGCTGCAAAGGAATGTTGATCTCGACCATCAGCTCCCACTCGCGGACCGCGCTGCCATACTGGATGGGTGAGACGCCCACCGAGAAATCTGGATAGCGGTTTTTGTAGGTCAGCTCCCGATTCTTTTCGGCAGTGCGAATCTGCGATATCTCTGTTTTGAGCAAGGGACTGCTGGACCGTGCACGCGGCTCCAATGCGGCAAAGCTGACGCTTTCGGGCGTGGGCAGTGGTCGAAGCTGAACGGGCGTTGCCAAAGGCTCGTTCGAAGGTCGACCCACCAGCGCATTCAACCTTGCACGGAGCTGTCGGCGCTCAGTCTCGATGGTGAGCAATTCGTTGCGCATCGCCGTCTGCTCTAACTGCGCCCGGATCACATCCTGCTGTGCCGTGAGGCCGCCAGCGTAGCGAACCTGGGCCACTTGTTCGAGGCGAATCATCAGGTCCAGGATCTCCCTGGCCAAGCGTTCGCTCTGATCCAGGTAATAGAGCTGCGCATAGGTGGTCTTGATCTTGGCGGCCAGCTCGCTCCAAGACCCTGCAGCGCGCCCTCTTGCGGCATCCGCCTGCGACTCGGCGACTTCACGTTTGAGATCGCGTTTGCCGGCCCACGGCAAATCCTGCATCAGCAGATAACGGGTACTGCCCACACGTCCAGGTAAGAGCGTCGGACTTTGCTCGCCCATGCGCGTGATATCGCGCCATTCGGTGCGGAACTTCGGATCTGGCAGTGCGCTGGCAGACACGACCCGCTCTGTCGCAGCAGCGGCATCAAACCGCATGCTGGCGAACTCCGGGTTGTTGTCTTTGGCGGACTTCAACAGCCCCTCAAGACTGGCCCCCAGTGGAGCCTCTTGTCCGTAGCTGACTGAGCCGAGAGCCAGGGACAGGCAAGCCACACCAAGGGACAGGGCCTGGCGCATGGTGACCATTACCTGCCGCCCACACCACGCAATGCGGCATTCAGCTGATCAACGATTTCCGCCCAATCAGCGTCTTTGAGTAATTCATCGCGCAACAAGGTCGCCTGGGACGCTGTCCAAAAAGACGCATCTTCCAGTCTGATGGATGCGTCAAGTGGGCTGTGAGTCGACAAAAAGCCTTTGATGCTCTCGACGTCAGACGGCAGTCCCAACTGTTGGAAAAGCTCCGCAAAGCGGTGATACGTTGAGTTCATTGCACATGTCCTTTCAGTTCAATGCATCTGAAAAATCGTTACGTCTAAAGCCATTCTCATCACACGAGCCTGATAGCAAGATGAGGCGTAGATTACGTTTCCGTCATCTTTCTTGCCCACCCCATCGCGCTCAAGCTCGCCCCAAGGCCAGCGTCAACCACAGTGATATGCCGCCACCAATGAGCGCGATCAGGTAGCTGCCCACCACAGTCTTGCCGACCTGGCTTCCTCCTGTTGTCCACGCTATACCTGACTTGGTCAGCATATTGGCCAACGTGGCGAGACCCAGTGCAACAGCGGCAGTCCCCGTTGCCATATCACCGGCACCGTGCAACCGAGACAGTGAAATCAGAATCGCATCCACTGGTGATCCGATCCTGAGTCGTTCCGATCGTTCGACTCTGCGTGCCTCTCATGCTTCGACTGGGTGATAAGCGGCCAAGTACGGGATCAGTCCAAACACCCCCGCCACAAATTTTCTGGCAGCTTTGGGTCGAATTGCCTCGATGACGACCTGTCACTCCCGGCCAAGAGCGGCACGTCGTGGATCAGCTTGATGACCTCCCTCGAAGCCGCCGTTCAGGTCCGAACTCGGACGTGATGAGCTCGATGAAAGTCGGGGAGGTTCAGTCACACCGTGCCGGCGTCAGGTGAGCGCAGCGCGGCATTGAGCCGATCGACGACCTCGGCCCAGTCGGCATCCTCTAGGATCTCTTCGCGCAGTAAGGCGGCTTGCGACGCCGTCCAGAAAGGCGCTTCCGCCAACAGGACATCTGGCGCGAGTGGAGAGTTCGCCGCCAGGAACGCACGAATCCCGGCCTCATCCATGAGCAGGCCCAATTGGGCAAACAGTTCAGAGAAACGATGAAATGACTTTTCCATGCCGAAAATCCTACTCCTGTAAAACACACAAGTCCCGACAACAGCGCCGGGAACCTCTCACGTCAGACCTATGCTGACCACCAGCGAGGCCGCCCCGCAGGCAATCGCCACCAGGTAATCGATCACCAGGAACTTGCCGACCTGCGCCCGCCGGTCGACCACGCGATGCCGGCCTTGGGCACCATCGCTGACTGCGAGCCCAGGATTGGCATGAGCAGCCTAGATCTACGATTGGCAAGCAAAAAACTGATTATGACGACTGCTCTCGGCTGAGCCTGTGTGAAAACGCACCCAGCCCGAGAAGGTTCAGACCAAGGCTGAACGCCTGCAAGAGAAGATCGCCAGGTCTGTGCTCACAGCCGCTGCGAAATCTCGAGGATCGGCTTGATCCCCGAACCAAAGCGGGCAATGGCATCACGGTGCTGCTGCAATTCACCGTAAGGCAGGTAGCGGATCCCCAACTCGGAAACGCGGCTGAAGGCAGGACGGGCCAACTGCTGGCGGACCTCGTCCCGTCGGGTGTCGGGCGCGACGAGAAACAGGACGCTGGAGGCGCCCACATCGCTGCCCAGGGCAAGATCTAGCATGCGCACGATCCCTGAGTAAATGGACGTGGAGTGTTCCACCTCAAAGGCCGCCGCGACGCTGGCAGCCCCGTTTTCCAGCCAGATCACGTCGATGAGGCGAACTGAATCGCCTCGCGCGCTCACGTTCGCAGGCAGATCGGCCAGGCAGCCATCGCCCAGCCGGCCGTCGCCATGAGCACGACCACGGTCATTGGCCGCGATCCAGACATCAAATCCCAACGCTAGGCCCAGGTCTCGCAATCGCCCCTGGATATCGGTGTGGGTGGCATCGCTTTCTGCGTCACGCTGCCACTGCATTTGCGCAGCAGACGACTCCTCGCGTACCTTGTTGAGATCAGCTTCCCAAAGCGCCCTGGATTGCGCCATCGCATCTGGGTCGTCCAACTTGGGCGGGGCAACATAACGGCCGTTGCCCACATCGAACATCAGGCCAGCCAGCGCACCCAGGTCGTTCGACAGCTGTTGCCGATGTGTCTGGTTAAGTCGAACCAAACCTTCTCGCATGGACAGGTAATGATCCCACCGCCCTAATTTGACATTCGCTCCCGTCACAGCGTTGTAGCCTCGGACAATGGCTGTGTTGAAGGGTGAGACCAGCGTCGGGTGGATGAAGTACAAGAGGTTAGCCACGGCGGGGCCCAGCCCTTTGATCTGTAAGGCATCGATGCGCTGAATCGCCTCGATGATCGATTCGATCGTATCGCAGCAATCGCAGGCATCTAGCAAGCGGGCAAAGGCTTTTTGGTTGGCCGCGTTTTCGTAGATGTCGGGGATGCGCAGCTTGGGCTTCCACAGGAAGGCGTGGTCAGCCCCCTTGAAAATCTGGCGCTGTTCGGCCACCGACTGTCACCGACCGGCGTAATGGAGCCACTTCGTGATCGGCATATTGGAGCCAGCCGATGATCGGCGTTATGGATCCAGTGCGTGATCGCCGTATTGGAGCCAGCGGCGGATCGGCGTAATGGAGCCAGTCTGCGCTG
>NZ_LFRI01000430.1 GCF_001447195.1 Aquabacterium parvum
CGGGGCAAGCCGGGCAGAGGCCAGCCACACAGGCGCCGCAAGGCGAGGTCGAGCAGGCGCTGGCGCAGATCTGGGCGCGGGTGTTGGGCCTGGCGCCAGAGCGCATCGGGCGGCATGACAACTTCTTTGAAATCGGTGGGCATTCATTGCTTGCTGTGCGCATCACCACCCTGATGGCCCGTCATCACGGTTGCCAGATCGAGGTCAAGCAGCTGTTCGCCTTGCCCACGGTCCATGCCCTGGCCGCACACGTCGTGGAGCTCGGGCAGTTCCGCGATGACGAAGGGCGGGCTGCGAGCCTGCTGGAGATGGACCGCCTGTTGAACGAATTCGAGGTGTGAAGATGAGCAGGGTTGAACGGCAGATCGACGAGCAGCAGATTGCCAGGCGTTTCGCCGCGCTGGCGCCCGAGGCCCGGCGCGGCTTCATCGAAAAGTTGCGCGTGGCGGGGCTGAACTTCGGTGAGCTGCCCATCGTACCGACGGAGCGCGGGGCACGGCCTCAACTTTCCTACAGCCAGCGCGGCTTGTGGCTCACGTGGCGACTCGACCCCGACAGCCCGGCCTACAACATGCCCGGTGCATTGACGCTGGAGGGGGCGTTGAACGAACTCGCGCTTGACAGTGCGCTGCACGCATTGCTGGCGAGGCACGAGGTACTGCGCACCGTCTACCTTGTCGGCGAAGACGGTGAGCCGTTTCAGCATGTTCTGGAAGGCGCCGTGGTCAAGCTTGCCTCGGTCGATCTGAGCAGCTTGCCCCCCGAGGCACGCGAGAGCGCATTGCAGCAGCACAAGATCGCCTTCGCCCGCAAACCATTCAGGCTCGATGCCGATCTGCCCTTGCGCGCGTGCCTGTGGCGCCTGGGCGAAAGCACGCATGTGCTCGGGTTGGCGCTGCACCACATCGCGGGCGATGGTGCGTCAATTGCCATCTTGATCGATGAGTTGCTGGCCTTGTACGAAGCAGCCTGCGCAGGCGCACAGGCTAGACTTGCCTGCCTGCCGATCCAGTTCGCGGACCATGCTGCCTGGCAACGAAACTGGTTCGAGGCCGGCGAGCGCGATCGCCAACTGGCCTACTGGCGGGGCAAGCTGGGATCTGAGCACCCACCGACGGTGTTGCCCCTTGATCGCCCGCGTGGCGGGCAGCGTTCCGTACAGACCATTCATGCTCAGGAAGGCAAGCTGGCCTTCGAGTGGACTCAGGAGCTGAGCGACGCCATCCGGCAACTGGCCCGCCAACAAGGGGCGTCCGCTTTCATGGCCGTGCTGGCTTTGCTCAAGCTGACCCTTTACCGCATCAGCGGGGATGCAGAGCAACGCATCGGGTCGCCCATTGCGAATCGCCAGCGAGCTGAGACGACGGGCTTGATCGGCTTCCTCACCAACGTGCAGGTCTTGTGCACTCGAATCACCCCGTCGAGCGATTTCCCAGCGTTGCTGGCCGCAGTGCGAGACACGGTACTCGATGCGCAAATGCACCCTGACCTGCCTTTCGACATGCTCGTGGAGGCTTTGCAACCACACCGTCAACCCGGTGTGCATCCGCTTTTCCAGGTCAAGTGCACGCAACAGGACGGTTTGCCGGCGCCCAGGCAAGTGGCCGGCCTCAAGGTGGGTGTACAGGCCATGTCAGGCGGGCGCGCGCATTTTGATTTGAGCCTGGATTTCGTCGACCGACCGCAGGGGCTGGTCTTCGAGATGGCCTTCGACCGCGACCTGTTCGACATCGCCACCATCGAGCGCCTTGCGCAGGCCTTCACCCAGCTGTCGCACCAAGTGGCGAAGCGGCCGACCGCAGGTGTGACGGAATGGCCCGTTTCATGGCCGCAGGCAGCGCTGCAGGGGCCCGACCGCCATTTCGCCGATGCCGACGTGCTGGCGATGTGGCAACGCGCCCGCCGAGCCAAGCCTGATCAGTTGTGTGTGAGCGATGAGCGCCGGGCGTTGACGCAAGCCGATGTGCACGCGCAGTCAGATGAGCTGGCGGCTCGCCTTGCTGAGCAGGGCATCGGTGTGGACGACCGCGTGGCCATCCTGGCAGAGCGTTCATGCGAGTTCCTGCTGGGGGTGCTGGCCGTGCTCAAGGCCGGTGCAGCCTATGTGCCGTTGGACCCTCGCCTGCCGACCCACCGCTTGCGCCATCAGGTAGCCGACAGTGGTGCCCGTGTGCTGTTGTCGGATCAGGCATGGCCAGATTCCCCGTCAGGGCTGACAACCCTGCCCATCGCGTGCGAGGCGCAGCCGTCGGCACCGATCACGCCGCGGAGCGTCCATGCTGGCCAGGCCGCCTACGTCATCTACACATCGGGATCCACCGGTGTGCCCAAGGGCGTGGTGGTGAGCAGGGGTGCATTGGCCAACTACGTGCAGGCCATGCTGGAGCGACTCGCGTTGCCCGATGATGCAGCGGCGATGGCCATGATTTCCACGGTCGGGGCCGACCTCGGTCACACCAGCTTCTTCGGGGCACTGTGCAGCGGGCGCACCCTCCACATGGTCGGCTCGGAAGTCGCGTTCGACCCGGACCGCTTCGCAGCCCTCATGGCGCAGCACCGCATTGATGTGCTGAAGATCGTGCCGAGCCACCTTCAGGCCTTGATGCACGCGGCCAGCCCCGCTGACGTGCTGCCTCGCCATGCCCTGATCCTGGGGGGTGAGGTGACGCCCTGGTCGTTGTTGGAGCGCATCCGTGCCCTGAGGCCGGATTGTCGGGTGTTCAACCACTACGGTCCGACCGAAACCACCGTGGGTGCTTTGATGCAGGACGCAACCACCGCCGATGCGCAGACACGGCTGCTCCCACTGGGCACCCCGCTGGCCAATGCACAAGCGCTGGTCCTCGGGCCGGACATGCAGTTGCTGCCGCATGGCATGGCGGGCGAGCTGTTCATCGGTGGGGCGGGCGTGGCGCGAGGCTACCAAGACCGCCCCGGCCAGACGGCCGAGCGGTTCGTTGCGCACCCGTTTGCGCCGGGGGCGCGCTTGTACCGAACGGGTGATCGCGTGCGGCAAGGTGCCGACGGCAGCCTTGTGTTCCTGGGACGCCTGGACGATCAGGTCAAGGTGCGCGGCCACCGCGTCGAGCTGCAGGAGATTGCCCAGGTGATCAGGGCCCAGGCGGGCGTGTGCGAAGCAGAGGTCATCGCCCGCGACGCCCCTGATGGCCGCCAACGACTGCTGGCCTATGTGGTGCCGACAACGCCTCTGACGACCATGCTTGAGGCGAGTGACGGCCAGAGCTCGACACCGGTGCCTCTGTCCCATTTGCGCGAGGCCTTGTCTCGCGTGCTGCCGGACCACATGGTGCCCACCGCGATCGTGGCGATGGAGGCCTTGCCTTTGACCCCCAATGGCAAGGTCGATCGCAAATCGCTGCCAGAGCCGCCGGCGGACGTTGACGCAGCACGATCAGGCGAGCAAGATGCGCCCCGAGGCCTCACCGAGCAGGCCCTGGCCGACATCTGGGCGCAGGTTCTCAAGCTGCCGCGTCTCGGTCGACACGACAACTATTTCGACTTGGGTGGTGATTCCATCCTCACCTTGCAGATCGTGGCCCGCGCCCGCAAGCGGGGCCTGCTCATCAGTCCGAAGCAGCTGTTGTCCTTGCAGACGGTAGCTGCTCTGGCAGAGGTGATCGCGGAAACCCCGGCGACCAATGACCAGGCACGGCTTTCGGCTCCTCCTGCGTCGCAACCCGACGCGGCCGGGTTCTTTGAACTGACGCCGGTGCAGCGTTGGTTCTTCGAGCAGCGGTTCGATGAGCCGCACCACTGGAATCAGTCGGTTCTTCTCGACGCCTGTGTGGACCTGACCCTTGAGCAGGTTCGCGAGGCCGTGGCAAGGGTGGTCGCGCGCCACGACGCCCTGCGATTGTGCTTCGAGCACCACGAGGGGCGCTGGCGCCAACGCGTGACGCCGACATCGGAACTGGATGGTTTGCTGAGGTGCGTGAGGCTGGAGGGCATGGTGTCCGGCCGAGTTCATCCCGAGCAGGAGGCGTTGGGGCTGGCCGCCCGCGCGGCGATCGAGGACGCACAGCGTTGCCTCAGCCTGTCGAGGCCCTTCAAAGCGATCTGGTTGGACGGCGGGCGCGCCCGCCCGGGGCAGCTGCTACTGGTGGCCCATCACCTGGTGGTCGATGCGGTTTCGTGGCGGATCATCATCGAAGACCTTGGCGCGGCCTGCCAGGTTCGGGCTGACGAAGGGCTGCACCAATCGACATCTTGGAGCGCCTGGTCGCAAGCATGGGTCAGCCACGCTGCGCGGGGGGCGTTCCGAGAAGAGTTGCCGCACTGGCAAGCCCAGGCTGCCAAGCCGGACGATGACCTCCCAGGAAGGCTCCATGAGCCCAACTTGGTGGCTGATGCCCGCACCATTGATGCGGCGTTGAGCGCAGAAGCCACGACCAGCCTGCTGAGCCAGGCGCCTGTCGCCTACCGGACCCAGGTCAATGATTTGCTGCTCACCGCGCTGGCGCGCGCCTTGTGTGCATGGTCCGGCAAGCAGACTGTGTTGATCGAGTTGGAAGGACATGGCCGCGAGAGCGATGGCATCGATGACATGGATCTGTCACGCACGGTGGGATGGTTCACGACCTTGTTTCCCGTTCGCTTGAATCCTGGCCAGGGCGATGTGGGTGAAAGCATCCGTTCGATCAAGGACCAGCTTAGGCAGGTGCCGAACAAGGGCATTGGGTATGGAGTGCTTCGCCATTTGAGCGAGCAGGGTACGACCCTCAAAGAGGGGCCGTCCGCACAGATCACTTTCAATTACCTCGGCCAGGTTGACGGCCATGAGCAAGGGCCAGGTTCCATTTGGTGCCTGAGCGAAATCCAGCCCCATGAACAACGATCACCAGGCAGCCCTCGTCGAACGTGGATTGATGCAGGTGCCATGGTGCGCGATGGCCGCCTCCAGGTGCGATGGACTTACAGCGAGCGCATCCACGACGCCGAGACGATGGGCCAGCTGGTCGATGCCTTCATCGGTGAACTGCATGCGTTGATCGCCCACTGTGCCGAGGAAGGCAACCATGGCTTGACGCCCTCCGACCTGCCCCTGGCCGGCTTGTCGCAGGCTCAGCTGAACCGACTGGCCTTGCCGGATGCGAGCCTGGCGCAGCTGGCCGACCTGTACCCCTTGTCTCCGATGCAGGCTGGCATGCTGTTTCACAACGCATTCGATCCTGGCGGGACGTCGTACACGAATCAGGTCCGCATCGACATCGACGGACTCGATGCCGATCGCTTCACGCAGGCATGGCAGGTGCTGATGACCCGCCATGAGGTCCTCCGAACGGGCTTCATCCACGTCGATGGCAAGCCCTTGCAATGGGTGGTCCGCGAGGTGCCGTTGCCCCTGACGCTGCGCGATGAGCGCGCCACGCCTGATCAGCAAGGGGTGCTCGATGCGCTGGCCGCCCAGGATCTGGCGCGTGGTTTCGATCTGGCCAAGCCGCCGCTGATGCGTCTGACGCTGGTGCGCATCGGCGATCAGCGCCATCACCTGATTTGGACCCGCCATCACCTGTTGATGGATGGCTGGAGCACGTCCTTGCTGATGGCCGAGATGCTGACCAGCTACCGGGGTGAGTCGCTGCCGCCCCGTCATGGCCGGTTCCGGGATCACATCGCATGGCTTCAGACGCGCGACCACGGCGCAGCCACCCGGCATTGGCAAGCCTTGCTGGGCGAGCTGCAAACGCCCACCTTGCTGGCAGCGGCATTGCCGCCCCCCATGTCTGTGTCGGGGCACCTGTCTCTGATGCGGGTCATCGACGCCGTGGGAACGGCCAGCTTGCAGGCTTTCGCGCGCCAGGCACGTGTGACGGTCAACACCCTGGTCCAGGCGGCCTGGAGCCTGCTCTTGCAGCGCTACACCGGCCAACAGACGGTGTGCTTCGGAGCCACAACGTCGGGTCGCCCGGCAGAGCTGGCAGGCGCGGAACGCATGCTGGGGCTTTTCATCAACACCTTGCCTGTCACGGCGCAGCCATCTGCAGGCCAGGACAAGGTCGAATGGTTGCAAGCGCTCCAGGCGCAGAACGCCGCGTCCCGCGAGCATGAGCAGGTGTCCCTGGCCGAGATCCAGCGTTGTGCCAGGGCCGCAGGTGGCAAGCTGTTCGACTCCATCGTCGTGTTCGAAAACTACCCGGTCGATGAGGTGCTGCGCGCATCGCAGCAGCCCGCCGACCGAGGCCCCCGTTTCCAAGTCAGGCAGGTGCGGGAAGAGACCAACTACCCGATGACCCTGTCTGTCAACCTGGGGCAGACCTTGTCGATCGAATACGCCTGGGCGGGCCAGTGCTTCTCACGCGAACAGATCGAGCGCCTGGCGAGTCATGTCGAAGCCTTGCTGCTTGGTTTGGCCGACCCCGCCTGCCGACGGCTGGGTGAACTGAGCATGTTGCGCGACAGCGAATCGTCTGCATTGACCAAGCAGGGTCATGGCACCGAGGTGGGTGCGCATGACGCAATCCAGCTGCCGGTGCACCAGAAAATCGCCCAACAGGCCGCGCTCCGGCAAGACGCCTTGGCGCTGGTCTGCGGGGATCGCTCGTGCACCCATGCCGAACTCGATGCGCGTGTGAACCGGCTGGCGCATCGCCTCATCCGCCTCGGTGTGCGCCTGGAAGACCGCGTGGGCGTGGCCGTGGAGCGGGGGCTGGACATGATCGTGTCGGTGCTGGCCATCCTGAAAGCTGGAGCGGCCTATGTGCCGCTGGACCCCAGCCATCCGCAAGATCGCCTGGCCTTCATGATCGAGGACATCGGCATGAAGCTGGTGCTGGCCCATGCGGCCACCCAAGCCAGCCTGCCCGTGCAAGCTGGGGTGACGGTGATCGCCTTGGATGAACTGGCGCTCGATGATGAGCTTGTGACGGCGCCCGAAGTGGCCTTGCACCAGGACAGCCTGGCCTATGTCATCTACACCTCGGGCTCGACGGGAAGGCCCAAAGGTGTCGGAGTGTCGCACCGGGCGCTGGCCCGGCATGCGCGAGTCGGCGTGGGCTTTTTCGACCTGGGGCCGGACGACAGGATGCTCCAGTTCGCCACGCTCAACTTTGACGGCTTCATCGAGCAGGTGTTCCCTGCCTTGTCGGTCGGCGCTGCCGTGGTGGTGCGCGGCACGGACCTGTGGGACAGCCGCACCCTGCATCGTCAGTTGACCGAGCACGGCGTCACCGTGGCCGACCTGACCACCGCCTACTGGTTGCTGCTGGCGCAGGACTTCGCCCAAGAAGGGCGGGTGGAAACAGGGCGGCTCAGGCAGGTGAACGTGGGTGGCGAGGCCATGCCGCCAGAAGGGCTCAGGGCCTGGCGCGACGCAGGTCTGGTCCATGTGAAGGTGCTCAACACCTATGGCCCCACCGAGGCCACCGTGACGGCATCTGCGCTGGACTGCACGCCCTTTGTCGATGGCAGCAAGCGGCTGCCGCAGCAAATGCCCATCGGCCAGGCCTTGGGCGGTCGTGTTCTGCGCGTGTTGGATGCCGACCTGAACCCCGTGCCATTGGGGGTGGTGGGGGAGCTCGCCATTGGCGGTGGCTTGCTGGCTCGAGGGTACGAAGGCCGGCCGGCGTTGACGGCTGAGCGCTTCATCGCCGACCCGTTCCATCCACAAGGCGCTCGCCTGTACCGAACGGGTGACCTGGTGCGCTGGAGTGAAGATGGCGAACTGACCTTCCTCGGACGGGTCGATCACCAGGTGAAAATCCGCGGCCTGCGCATTGAGCCCGGCGAAATCGAGGCGCAACTGCTGGCGCAGGCGGAGGTCAAGGAAGCCGTGGTGGTAGCGCGGCCTTCACTGGGTGGCGTCAGGTTGATCGCACACGTGTCGCTGCATGCCGGTCAAACCGCCGAAACCGGTGATGAATCCCGCGCGCGGATGGGCGAGGCCCTGCGCCTGAGGCTCGCTGACGAATTGCCTGACTACATGGTTCCCTCGCTCGTTGTGGTGCACATGGCCCTGCCGCTGAACCCCAATGGCAAGGTGGACCGCAAGATGTTGACCGAGGCGGATCTGCCTGAGCTGACTGAAGCCACGCCGAGTGGATTGGCCGAAACGCCATCGCTGCCTTTGGATGAGACCGAGCAGACCCTCGCTGCGCTGTGGCAAGAAGTGCTGGGCGTGCAGCGTGTGGGGCGCAATGAGAATTTCTTCGCCTTGGGTGGGCACTCACTGCTGGCCTTGCAATTGTCTTCTCTGATTCAGAGGCAATGGCCCGGCGCCATGACCGTGCGCGACATCTTCGCACGCCCTGTGTTGGCGGACATGGCGAATGCCTTGCGCCAGGAAGGGCGTGCCAACAGCCCATCAGCCCAGTCGCTCATGGACATCGACGCATTCATCGATCAACTCGAAAGTGCCTGACCGCATGGATCCCTCTGCTTTTCACCTGCGCATCGCCGAGCGCTTCGCCAAGCTTTCAACGGAGCAACGTCGTGCGGTGTTCGAAAAAGTCCAGGCTGCAGGCATGAACGCGCTAGATCAGTTTCCGGTGCTTGCGCGTGAACCATCCATGGCGGATCGTTGCCCCGCCTCTCATGCCCAGGCGCGTCAGTGGTTCCTGTGGCGCATGGCGCTGGATGGCTCGGCGTATCACATCGCAGGCGCCTTGCGTTTTCATGGTGCACTTGACAAGCTGGCCATGCAGGCGAGCTTGACAGATGTGGTCCAGCGGCACGAGGCGCTGCGAACGGTGTTCGATGCCGATGAGGCAGGGCATGTGCATCAGCGTGTCTTGCCTGAGGCAGCATTCACGTGGATCGATCTTGACCTGCGTGGTCAAGCCGGTGCTTGGCTCGGTCTGGACGGTGATGCAGCGGGTGAATTGCCTCCTCAGGTGCAGGATGCAGCGAACCGCATGGCGTCTCAGCCCTTCGATCTGCAGCGTGGCCCTTTGTTGCGCGTGGGGCTGGTGCGGTACGCCGCAGATGCCCACCTGCTGGTGGTGGTCATGCACCACATCGTGGCCGACGATGCATCGATGGACATCATGGTGGACGAGTTCGTGAAGCTGTATCGGGCGCGTGGCCAAGGCGTGCCTGCCGATCTCCCACCTGTGCCCGTCCAATGCGCAGACCATTCGGTGTGGCAAAGGCATTGGCTGGAGTCAGGGGAGGCTGTTCGGCAGCTGGCGTGGTGGAGAGGGGCGCTGGGCGATCATCACCCGGTGCTGCAACTGCCTGCGGACCATGCGCGCAGCGCTGCTGTGG
>NZ_LFRI01000431.1 GCF_001447195.1 Aquabacterium parvum
CGTTTCCATAGCTCGCGCTGGGCTCTATGAAGGTGCTTAAAGCGTTCAGCCAGGTCATCACCGTTCTTCACCGTCAAAGTCACCAAAAAAGGCCTCAGAGCCGTTTTCTCGGCTCGGATGACCTCCCACCTATCCAGGTAGGCTTTCATCGACTTAGCGCCCCGTCTAATGGCACACAGAGGGCAAAGCAGGTGCTTCATGCAGAAGCTGGCCGCATGCAGCCTCACAGCGTCGATGGTGAAGTAGTGCCGGAACAGCAGGTAGTCACCGCAA
>NZ_LFRI01000432.1 GCF_001447195.1 Aquabacterium parvum
GTTAGGCCCTCCTTGAACTCCACCGCTTGCCCAGGTCAAGCAAGCCGCCTCCTCGGCGGCTATGCGGCCAATGTCTGCTGGGCAATTGCATGCGGCGGATTTTTTGGCGCGCTAGTCGTCAAGTTGGCGCACGCGAACCTTCTCGGACTGACCGCTTGGTCTCTGATGGTCACCGCGATCCTGCCTATATGCGCCATCTTGTTCATAGCAGCGCCAACGTTGGAGCCTCTCGGAAGCGGCTTGCTGATCTTCATTCGAGAGTCGTCGTCTCTCCTCCCCCTCTCGGGAATGGAGTTCGTTGTGCCTACAACCGCCGCGCTGTTCGCTGGATATGCTGTAAAGCGATACGTCGCTCGTCACCACAAGCACACCGTCTAGCTCCATGCGCGTGAACAGGCCCACCATCATTCAGCACAGCCTAACTGGGCGTTGCAGGGGACGCCTCCACCAGTGCACGCTTCGGCCACGCCAAGCGCGCGCCCCTGAACTTGGGC
>NZ_LFRI01000433.1 GCF_001447195.1 Aquabacterium parvum
GTCCGACGACGACCCTCTAGCCAAGGCTGTATGGCGGCGTGAAGATCGCGTCCACTATGGAGAAGATGGTGGACGCGATCGCAAAACAAGACTCAGACGCCAAGACAGGCGTTGTGGGTGTACGCAAGCGGCGGACGTACAGCAAACAGTTCAAGGCCGAGGTGGCGGCGCAATGCCTGATGCCCGGCGCATCGGTGTCAGCGATTGCCCTGAGCCATGGCATCAACGCCAACGTGATTCGCAAGTGGCTGCCGCCAGGGCCTGTGCCCATGGCCCGCGCACCAGTGCTGTTGCCGGTGATGATTGAGCCCGATACACCGCCTGCACAGCCGGCAGCGACGCAGCCCATCGAACTGAGCATGCATGGCGCCACCCTGTGCCTGCCGCCTGGCTTTGCCGCGCAGGATCTGCGCAGCATCCTGCAAGTGCTGCGCTCACTGCCATGATCGGATTGCCAGCGGGCACCCGCGTCTGGCTGGCCGCTGGCCACACCGACA
>NZ_LFRI01000434.1 GCF_001447195.1 Aquabacterium parvum
TGAGGAACCCTTCAGGCAGCCACAAAGCCATGTCATCGCCCGCAGTGTCGCCCGTTGCCAGACGGGCGCAGTATTCCAACTGATCGCTGGTGGCTTGCTCAGACCAGAAGCGGGCAAACAAGCTGAAGTGTTCTTGCAAGTTGGCAAACGCTTGCTCTGGTGTGCTGGCCTTGCAGCCCAGCAAAGGATTGCTTGGCAATGCCACAACTGGTTTGTATGGGTCGGGTGATTCGCCGAAATGAATCCGGCCCACCCCTTCTGGGATGCTCATGGGTTCCTCTGAATTATTGATGCGAACACGTCTGAAATGGTGCCACGAATGAAGAGGCCCAACGCCCAAGTTCAGGGGCGCGCGCTTGGCGTGGCCGAAGCGCGCAGTGGTGGAGGCGTCCCCTGCAACGACCAGTTAGGGTTTCAGGCCCCTCTGCGAGGCGCCCATTGCGCAAAGGAAACTGACTGCGTTGTGGCAAGGTGGGAGCCGGCGCCGCCAAAGACCGGACAGTCAATGGCGCGTGATGCCC
>NZ_LFRI01000435.1 GCF_001447195.1 Aquabacterium parvum
ACAAAATGGTCATGGACTTCCCCTTCCGAGTGAGTGGATGAGATTCGCAACCCCATCGTGGCACTTCGTTGCCGTTCGCCGCAATATGCGGCTAGCTCGGGACGGGGAAGTCCCTTTCATTCGTTAGGCCCTCGCGGAACACGCCGCTTGCCAAGGCCACACGAGCCGCCTCCTCGGCGGCAGCGGAACAGTTGTTCTGGCCACCGAGTCTGGGTGCTGGAGCCCTCGCCGCTCAGGTTGAACGTGCGTTAGATTGAGGCATTCGTCAGCGCATGGCTGACGCCATACGCAAAGGGAGGCGTGATGGCACGGTTCATTTCGGAAGCTGCCACTGCAGCTCATCGCACACACCAGGCTTGCGCCTCGTGTGCGGGCTCACTGGCCGCGCAAAGGCCCTGCTACTTCCACCGGCCTAACTGGTCGTTGCACACGGACGTCCATGCTTCGCATGGCCGCCGGTGAACTTGGGCGTTAGGCGCCCAGCCAACGCGCACAAGCCACCTCTAAACACTCCGCCACCCGCAATGCAGATCGAGTTCCAACCAATGCCGGATTACCTGACCTACAAGTCAGCGGGTGTCGTTGCAGCCGTCTTGCTCATTGCTATCGCGCTCTATGCTGGCCTTAAGCGTGACGGCAAAACCGTCCAAGCCGTAGCTGCCCCGCTTGTATTGCTAGCTGTTTTTTCAGGGGTGCTGCACTATGAGGCGCACAAGGCTTACAGCCTAAGAACCATGGGACAGAACCTCGTACTTGAAACGCCTTTTGGAACACGGTCCACTGCTTGCAGCAACATCGAATTCATGATCAGGCAAGGCAGAGGTGGTTGCACGGTTACCGGGTTTCGCGGCGACGAAAGAGTCTTCCAATCTGTTGAGGTTCAGCGCCCTCAATGCCAAGCACTGGCGGAACAACTTCGTCAGGTCCCGTGCAAACCTTCAGACCGCCCGGATCACATCACAGGGTCCAACTGAAGCAATGCCGCCTCTTACCAAACCCAGGTTCGTCATACCACAGCGCCTAACTGTGCGGTCAAGCGGACGCCAACACAGGCCATGCCTTCGGCATTCTCATGGCCTGTGTTGGTGCCCTACGCACCTGCGGTGCTCCGGCGCCGCTTACCTTGGTAGTTAGGCCCTCGCGTAAATGCACCGCTTGCGCAGGTCAAGCGAGCCACCTCCTCGGTGGCTACAAGCAACTAGGGCCTGTTAACACAAACTGCGAAGCCCATCGACCACGAGCACGAAGCTGAGAAAGCCGAGAAACATCGCATCAAGCTTTTCGAACCGGGAGAAGATTCGGCGGTAGCCCTTGAGCCGCCGGAACAACCTC
>NZ_LFRI01000436.1 GCF_001447195.1 Aquabacterium parvum
GACTCTTTGCCTTACCGTACCGATCAACCCGCCTGGGTAGCGTCTCGATTCCATCAGCCCCGAACTCCTCTGACCAGGACTCGGGGCTTTCCTTTTCAAGGTCGGGTGGCGACATACCCCCCCCTTCCTGGCCGGGTGACTCCCCCGCTCCCCCGTGTGAACAGGTCACACATCACGCAACCCATGTTGCAGGGGGCCATGCCGTGATCTGACAGACGGTTTAGCCGTATTCGGCTACCCGTTTTCGACGCATACACAACGGCCTCAAATCGG
>NZ_LFRI01000437.1 GCF_001447195.1 Aquabacterium parvum
AGTGACGAACCTGCTCGACATGAGCAAGCGCGAGTTCATCGAGGCTGCTGTGTCTGATGCGCTGGCCCGCGCCGAGGAAGCTATCGAGCGTTCCGGTGCCCTGGATCAAGGGAGCCTGTGATGCTCACGCTGACCGTCACCATTCGAGCAGTCACCACCCTGGGTGGTGGCGTCAACAAGAAGACCGGCGAGGTGATCCCCACCCGCCCGGTTCTCCAGATCGAGGGCCTCGATAACCGTGGCCTCGTTCAACTCTTCACCCTCACAGTTCCG
>NZ_LFRI01000438.1 GCF_001447195.1 Aquabacterium parvum
GTCCGCCGCTTGCGTACACCCACAACGCCTGTCTTGGCGTCTGAGTCTTGTTTTGCGATCGCGTCCACCATCTTCTCCATAGTGGACGCGATCTTCACGCCGCCATACAGCCTTGGCTAGAGGGTCGTCGTCGGACTGAAGCGCCCCGGGTTTCGCGGAGGCCAGTTGGTTTAAGTCAGACGGTCGCGGCCTGCCCAGCGCGTTGTTGGTGGTAGTTTGCCTCGAACTCGGCGGGCGGGACATTGCCCAGTGGGCCCATCAATCGATGGTGGTTGAACCAAGAGACCCATTCCAGCGTTGCGAGCTCGACCGCCTGCTTGGTCTTCCACGGGCCACGACGATGGATCACCTCTGCCTTGTACAAACCGTTAATGGTCTCGGCCAAGGCGTTGTCATAGCTGTCGCCCTTGGAGCCCACTGAGGGCTCGATACCGGCTTCGGCCAGCCGCTCGCTGTAGCGAATCGAGAGGTATTGCGAGCCCCTGTCGGAATGATGGATCAGGCCATCTTCTTCGGACGGCTTGCGGTCATACAGGGCCTGCTCCAGCGCGTCCAGGACGAAGTCCGTGTGCATGGAACTGCTCTGGCGCCAGCCCACGATGCGGCGGCTGA
>NZ_LFRI01000439.1 GCF_001447195.1 Aquabacterium parvum
GAACCGGGCGGGTGGGGATCACCTCGCCGGTCTTCTTGTTGACGCCACCACCCAGGGTGGTGACTGCTCGAATGGTGCCGGTCAGCGTGAGCATCACAGGCTCCCTTGATCCAGGGCACCGGAACGCTCGATAGCTCCCTCGGCGCGGGCCAGCGCATCAGACACAGCAGCCTCGATGAACTCGCGCTTGCTCATGTCGAGCAGGTTCGTCACTTGATCGAGGCGCTCGATCAGCGAGGGATGCACCTTGGCGCACATCTGGCGCAGCTCGGT
>NZ_LFRI01000440.1 GCF_001447195.1 Aquabacterium parvum
GTAAGCGTCCGACCAAGGCCCAACTTGGCAGCGCACGACTGGTCAGCTAGAGCTTGATTTCATACAAGCGATCCTGGGCGTCCTGCACGTTGAAGGCATTGGGATCGAAGGGGTGCCCGATCCATGCGGTCATGTCGCCATGCTCCGGATGCTCAGGGTCGGCGATGGCCTGCAAGAAGTCTGCGTAGCCAGGGGCGCCACCCACGTCCTCAGGTGGGCAGGCTCCAGCGCCTGCCAGGCACATGGGGAACTGCAGCTTGAGCTCGGCGGGCATGGTGTCGACCCGCTCGACCTTGATCCTGTGAGTCCAGTTATCACCGAAGTCATATGTCCAGTTGAACGTGGCGCTGTAGCCCAGCGCCTTGTTCAACGTC
>NZ_LFRI01000441.1 GCF_001447195.1 Aquabacterium parvum
CCCAGTGAGCCCGAAGGGCGTTGCAGAGGGAGGGGTACCCGACCGGTCCACCTTCAAGCCAACCAGCGGAGCGATGGTCGCCGTCCTCCGCTGGTCTTCGCGTGCATTGCGTTTCGTGTGGCACTGCCTATCCTGCACGGCCATCAAAACCTTGAACTTTTCAAGCGGCGCAGTTTCCCTTGCCTGCGATCTGACTTCCTCCTAGAATCCAAAGCATCCGCTTTTGGATTTTGGAGGAATCATGAACTTTGACGAAGTAATCCAGCTTCAGGT
>NZ_LFRI01000442.1 GCF_001447195.1 Aquabacterium parvum
TGAGGGTGAACAGGCCTTCGGTGAAGGTGTCGGCGCCGCGCATGGTGGGTGTCGCTTCAGGTCGTTGAGGTGCTACGCTGATAACGCATCACGCCACTGGGGCGTGGACTTGGCTGTTGGGTATTTCCGCAGCCTGCTAACGGAGTCCTTTTCCGTAGTGTACTCAATTGATTCATGCCTAATATGCTTTACCCAGCCGAGGGTGCTGGTTACGCCATGCGCCCCCATCTTTTTACTGAACTTGGCGACGATGCCGCTTTGAAGCTTGGTGGGTGAGTACAAAGCCGGTAAGGGGGCGTTGGCGTTGTAGTAAACGTCCGCCAAGGCGCCATCGAAGCCGCCGTGCCTGTAATGCTCATGTTTTTTCATGCTTCATGCAAGCGGAATGGGCCGCACGCCATCAATGGTTTTCCCATGCATGCACCGCCAGCCCCTCAACCCACCTGCACGGGCTCGCCAATCTTGGCAAGCACTTCGTCGGGCCATGTGGCATCGATTTCGGTGAAGTAACTCAGCCAGGCGCAGCTGGCCACGAGCGCAAAAAATGGCAGGAACACCGGGAACAGCAAATGCGCGAACACCATCCAGCCGGTGTTGGTTTTCCAGCGCTGCACATAACCGGGTCCAAAGGTGTGCGTTTGAGCCAGGCATTGCCACCATGAAGGCTGCTTGATGGGCGTGGCCATGGGCTCCGGCGGAGAGCCCAATGGTGGGCCGTCTTCCTCCATGTAACGCCGGATGTGCTCCCACATGGCGGACACCAGGCCCTCATTGAGTTCGATAGGGTTGGCGATGATGAACTGGTCAATGACCGTGGCGTCTGTGGCGCTGCGCCGCACGTTGAACACCAAGTGGTGATTGGTTACGAGGTTGACGCCATTGGTGCTGCATTGGGCGTAATGCACCGCGTCAACCAAATCCCACTCGTATTCGCAGGAAATGATCTTGGAATTGGTGAGGATGTTCCACAAGGAGCCCGAGAAGTGCTGGTATTGGCGGTAAACCTTGCGGTGTTTACGGTCGAAAATGATGCCTTGGTTGGTGAAGCGGAAAAGGTCGGTGCGTAGCAATACGATTACTGTATAAATCACCAAAACAAGACCGAAAAAGAAGAGTGCAAGGGATGCCAGCCATACGAGCCACCAATCCGATGACGAGCCGACAAGTGCCGCCAAATACATCACGCCCATTTCTAGTGGCACAAAAAATAACATGGTAGTTAACGCCCACCCTCTAACCGAGTCTTTTGCTGCGGCGTATTCGATTGAATCCTGCTGAATGCGCTTGATCCAGCCGAGGGTGGTGGTCAGCCCATGCGCCCCCATTTTTTTGCTGAACTTGGCGACGATGCCACTTTGAAGCTTGGCCGGAGAATACAAGGCCGGCACAGGGGTATTGGCGTTGTAATATACGTCTGCCACTGCGCCATCAAACCTGCCGTGGCTGTAATGCTGGTGTTTTTTCATCTATCAGTCCAGCTAAACAGCTGCACACATGGTTGATTTAAGCTTGCTTGGGTGGTTCAAAGAGCAGCTTGAGCGCAGCAGACTCCTCCGCCCAACTGCTAAAACTTGCTTTTTTTCCAAATTTGGATTTAGAAATCCAATCCTCGGCGCGACTTGGCGTCAGCGCAATGGCGGCGCCCTCAAAAACCACGGCGAGTGCCAGCAGTGCCAAGCCAGCCATGGGTGGGGTGAACCTCCCAATCAGGGCCAATCGGGTTCCGACCGTGCGAAGTAAACCATCTTTGACGGTTTTTGCCACAAGCCCCTCCCCAATTGCCGCGATACCCTGGCCGCCAGCAACCAAAGCAGTCCCTCCGAATGCTAGCGCCGAAATTTGGTACAACCTGCTTACGTCCGTATATCCATGCTTCTCCGCCTCTAAAGATTTGCGGTAACTCAACACACCTTGCGCCACCCCCGCAAACACCCCTAACAAACTCCCAAAAAAACGCAATCCATATGTCGCTGTAGAGTGTTTGAGGTAGGTTTCAGTCACCTGCGCGCCCAGCGACCGCTCCAATACCAGCTTGCGCCCAATTTCGTACATCTGCGTGGTCGCGGCCATGATACTGCTGGTGCCGTCCACCAGGCTCAGTAAATCATCGGTTTCCAGGTAACGCCACAAGCTGGCCCAGTCTTCGCCGGCTGCCTTTGCTTTTTCCGCGCTGCTTGTCAGCGTGTCCACAACGCCCTTGCCATTGAGCAAGATCACGCCCACGGCCAGGCGCCCTTCCAATGCACCCAGCACGCCGCCAAAGGTGCTCTCGCTGAGCTTCTCTATGCCCCGCTTGGTCAGGCCCAAGGTCTGGCTGGCGCGCGACACGGTGGCACCGTACAACTGGCTGAACTTCACCTCATCCAGCACGATCGCGCCGGCGGCCGTCGGCGCTGCCAGCACGGCGGCTGGCTTGGCCGCGCCCTTCACGTCCACCCGCCCAGCGCCTTCGTACAGGGCGGCGTCCATGTCGCCCATGAAGCGCTGCATTTCCTGGGTGGTGGTGTGCAGGGAAACCTCCATTGTCGCGCCCGATGCCGATTTGCGCGCCTGCACGCGGGAGCAATACCCCCCTCGGGTCAACAGCAACGTCCCCTCTCGAACGGGATAGGTTTTGGTGATGACCAATGGCCGGTCCAGCACCTTCGACTGCAGGATGCTTTGCAGCGCCAGGTCTTTGGCCTGCTGCACGATCTGCAGGTTGGTGAGCCTGATCTTTCGCTGCAGTGCTGTGGCCGCTGCCACGCCGGCTGCTGCGGCCAAGGCATCGGCGGCATCCAGGGCTGCCAAGGCCGCCAATGCATAGCCACCCAGCGCGTTGCCGGTGACGGCGTTGAACCATTTGAAGCGCGACGCGGCCACGGCGCCAGCGCGCTCGTCAAGCAGCATGCCGGCGCCAAAGTCGAAGATCTTGTCGGACCTGTTTTTGTGAACCTGGTCGATCGCTGAGGCCGACAGGCGATCCAGGAAGTGCTGTTGGTTGGCCTGCAGGCTGCGCAACAAGATGGCGGTGGGCTCGCTGGGCGAGGCCATCAGCTGGGCCAAATACCCGTCCAGCGCAGGGCCCTTGGTGCGCGGCTCAGGGACCATGGCCTGGCCAGCCTCTCTGGCGTACCGCACCCCACCAAAATCCGAATCAGACACGCTGGGCGCTTCGTTGGCATCGAAGTGCAGGGCAAAGACGTTTTTGAACGATGCGTCCGTGCAGGCCAGCCACCAGTCCTGCTCGCAAATGGCCAGCGGGTCCGTGTGCGCCTGCTTGTACCAGGCATCGATGCCGTCCTTCCACTTGGCATATCGTTTTTCGTTGAACTCGTCTGCCAGGTCCGCCCACTCTTTAGAGTTCTCGGATTGGCCTTCCTCGGCGGCCAAAGCCAGGGAGCGACGGTGCCAGACGCGCCCCAAGACATCCCCGGTCAGGTCTGCTTTGGGCGAATGTTCGTCCAGCGGGATCCATTCCCCTTGGAGGGTGAGCGCGGCCCCTTCGGTTGCTCGCCATGGCGAGAACGTGCTGGTTCCGCGCATGGACGCAAAGTCCTTTTGCTTCATCAGGGGAGCGTGCTTGTCCAGCGCTTTGGCGTAGGCTGCATCGTCAACCAGTTTTTTCAGCAGCAGGTAGGCGTTGTAGGAGCTGACCGCCCAGGCGTTGTCGGGCAATGCCATTTTGGCCTTGTAGGCATCCACCGCGATGTCGTGGCGCTGCAAGCGGGCGGCGTTGAGCTCGGCGGCAAAGCCGACGGGGTCCGAGACCACCACGGCCACGGCCTTGCCCGCCGTCTCGGGCCGCTTGGCGCAGGCCTTGGCCATCTCGGCTGCCATGGCTTCATGCTGGTCCAGCATGGCGTTGAGCGGGTAAACCGGAGCGCGGTAGCCTGCTTTGGGGCCTTTGACGGGCACACACGAGAACTCCAGCACCTTGTCTTTGAGGGCCTGGGCCGTTGGCACGAATGAGTGCGCGTTGAGCACACCGCCGAGCATCACCTTCTGCATGGCCGCCGGATTGGCGCGGTTTTGTTTGCGCAGGGTGGCGTTCCAGGGATTCGGGCTGAAGGCCACCCAGATTTCCGCGCTGGCACCGACGAAGAGGTGTGCGTCGGGGATGGTGAGCAAGCGCGCGCCCACCTTGTTGTGTCCGTCTGTCGAGCAGCGCGGCGGATAGGGCTGTTGCGCAAACGTGTGGTGGTTCTGCGGGATCAGGTCCGCGCTGTCGGACACGCGGAAATGCAGCCATTTGCCCGTTTCACCTTTGGCCGGATGAAGGATCGGCATGTCCTGCGGTGGGGCTGGCCAATTGACCCCTGCCGGTGGATGGGGGACGTACACGTGCACAAAACCAGGCCGCAGCAGACGCAATACAGCTTTGCTTTGGGGTTGCGCCCGCTTGGGTGCGATGTTTTGGATGAGCGCGCCCGGATCTTGGAGGTGCAGGCTGCCCGGCAAGGCCAACTCGCTGTCGGATGGCACCGGGCTGGGCCGAAGCAACAAAAGGGACAGCGAGCTTTTGTTGCACGCATTGCATCCCTGGGTTTTGGTGTTGGTTGTCATGGCTTCATGCCTGGCAGGCAAGGCGCACGTCTGTGACCAGCGTGTGCATGGTTGGGGTATCGGGTTGTGCCGCGTGTGCAATGAGCTTTTGGCCACGCGGGTCTGTTGCCCAATGAGGCAGCAACAGCGTCAACGATGCCCAGGCGGTGAGGTCGTCGTCGGTTTGCAATGCGTTGGGGTGCATGCTCGCAGCCGCTAAGGCCTCTTGCACGGCAGGCCCTGCAAGCTGGAACAAGGTGGCCTCGTCTGAGGCGCGTGGCGGTTCCGCATCCATGGCCAACTGCCCCAGCGCCCTGGCAAGCACGCGGTGCACACGGGGCCCTTGCTCCATCAACTTCCACTGCTCGGTCGTGATTCGGGGCCGAGAAGGCTGGCTTGAAGCTCCATGGCCAACAAGGCGTTCGATCCGTCCCGACGCGCCCAGATAGAGCCACCGACCAACCGGGCCCATGTGCACTGACAGGACATCGTCACCCAGGACATGGCGCAACCAAGCAAACGCTCGCCGATCTGCCAGGCGCAGGTAACTCGCCTTGGTGTGCACTTCCGTGTCCAGGAGCATCAGCAGGGCCAGGTGCTCGGCAACCTCGCGAGGATTTCGGCCGCTTTGCAACCACGCGCCAATGCGATGCACCGCCTGACCTGATCCCCCGACCCCACCGGAATGCGAGGCTTGAAGCTCGCGTTGGGCAAGCTCCCAGCTCAACTGCACGCACGTTGCACTGAGCCGCTCAGGCATGACCAGGTAAGGGTGGAGGTGAGTTGGAAGATCGATGCGTGAAGGCAGTTTGATGGCGAGGACCTCGGTGCCCCAGGATGAGGACCTGGCTGATTGCAGCGCCTGAAGATCAGCCTCGTCAACCTCGGCCAGGGCCACAGGCTCGCCTGCGATGGGGTCAACCAAGATGTAGAGCGGCTGAGCGGGATCCAAGGCTTGCGTCAAGCTCTCAGTGAGCAAGCTGGCGTTCGGTGCATGCATGGGGGCCGGAAATCAAATGGCAGTTGCGCCTGCTGCAGCCTGCGAGGCCAGCTTGGTTGGGCACTCCGCCAGCTTGCCCGCCTTCTTCAACGCAGGCCCACTGCCCGAAGCACTCCCCCCACCCGTCAACTCCTTGGCCGCCGCCTTGAACTGCGCCGCCCCGCTCGTGCCGATCTCGATGTTGCCGCCTTCGATCTTGACGTAGCCCCCGCCGCCATTGAGCACGATGCGCTCGGGCGCGGTGATCACGATGTCGGCCGCCGTGCTTTGCAGGTCAATGGCCTTTTGCGCGGTGAGCGTGAACGGCCCGCTTTGCGCTTCGGTGCGCACGTTGCCGCTGGCGGCGTGCAGCTGGATGCCGGTGCCTTGCACGGCACGTTGCGTGTCTTTGGCTTCACCGCGGGTGAACAGGCTGATGCCGTCTTTGACGGCCCAGGCCTGGTGGCGCTGGGCCAGCAGGTTGGCGTCCTGGCCAGTGGTCAGGCTCACGTTGGCACCGGTGGCCACCAGGGTGTTGGCCGGGGTGGTGCTGGCGATGTCGCCGCTGGCGCTGAGCACGAGGTCGGGGCGCTCGGAGGTGTCGATGCGGCCTTGGCCTCCGCCAATGGGCACGGCGCTGCCTTCTGCGTTGTCAGCGCTGGTGTCAGCCGCTTGCCCACCCTCGGTGGCCTGCAAGCTGCTCAGCGTGGCGCCCAGCGCCTTGCGCGCGGGCAGTTGTTCCGGTGCGGCTTCACCCGGCAGTTGCGCCTTGTGCGTTTGCGCGTTGGCGTGCAGCGTTTGCAGCAGCTCGGCGTGGGCCTGCAGCTGTTGCTCGGCCTCGCGGGTGTCGAGCGGTTGCGCGCGGGCGGTGGTGCCGCCAGGGCGGGCGTGGGTGCTCAGGTGCAGGCCGCGTGCGGCGCGCAGGGCGCCTTGGGCTTGCGTGTGCAGCTCCAGGCCGTGGCCGCGCGCTTGCAGGCGCTGGTTGCCGTGTTGCTGCAGCAGGTGGCCGATCTGCAGCCAGGTTTGCGCCTGGGTGGTGTGCAGCAGCACGCGGCCTTGGCCCGCGGTGTCGTCCATGACGAGCTGGTTGTGCGCGCCACCGCCCGACTGCGAGCTGTCCAGCGACTGGCTGCGAAAACCGCTGAGGGTGCTGGCATGGGCATGGCCCTCGTGCTGGCCGGCCTGCTGGTCGCCCGGGAACCAGGCCGGGGCGTTGCCCGTGGCGGTGGCCGCACCGGCGCCCACCTGGTTGCCCTGCCCGTTGGCCTGGCCCTGGCCGTTGTAGGCTGCGCCGATGACGACGGGGCGGTCGATGTCGCCATCGAGGAAGGTGACGACCACCTCCTGCCCCAGGCGGGGCACGAAGGCGCCGCCCCAGTTCTGGCCGGCCCAGTCTTGCGCCACGCGCACCCAGGTGCCCGAGGCCTGCGAGGCCGGGGCGTTGCAGTCGCCAGCGGGGTGGCCCAGGCGGTGGCTGCCCTGGGCGCCGCGCTGCCAGTGGAACTGCACCTGGATGCGGCCGTCGCGGTCGGTGTGAACGTGCTCGCCGGTGCCGACGACGATGGCGGTTTGGGTGCCGTGCACCAGGGGCTTGTTCAAGGCGATGCGGCCGCGCGCGTCGGTGGGCAGGCGGCGCACCGGCACGCTCAGGCGCTGGGCGCTGAGGCGGGCTTCGTAGAGGGGCTCGTCGCTGTCGTTGTTGCCCTCGCCCTCGAACTTGAAGTTGTTGCGCGCGGTGTGGGTCACGCCGAGCACGGCGAAGGTGGCGGCTTCGCTGCCTTCGCTCAAGGGGTGCTCGGGGTGGTCGAGCAGGGTGAAGGTGGTGCCGGGTGCCAGCGTGCGCACGGTGCCGCCACCAGTGAACAGCTTGCGGGCGGCTTCGAGGGCCTCGCGCTGCAGGCGTGCGCGGCGCGAGGCCTGGGTGGGCGACTCGTAGGCGTAGTGGCCGGGCTGGTCGGTGTGGGCGAGGGCGAAGGCCTGGCCGTGGGCTTCGGCGACCTGTTCGGTGGCGCGGTGGCTGCTGACGGCGCGGTGGTCCCAGCTGCCGGTGTGCAGCGCGCTGGCGCCCACGCGGCGCACGCCGTCCCACTGCTGCAGGGCGTCTTCCTTCAAGGTGGCGCCGGCCTGGGTGTAGCGGATGCGGGACTGTGCGTTGGGCTGGAAGGCGTGACGTGGCTGTGGAAGGGGCACCGGTCAGTATCTAAAGTAAAACGTGCCGAACTCGCCAGGGTCATTTGCGGTACGTTGCTTGTTGGAGCTTTTGACCAGATCCACGTTACTGGGGTCGGGTAGTTCGAGTGCACGGAATACCTTCTCGGCCAATCGCACAAACGGCATCCACTTGCGGGACAGGCTGAAGGTCATCGCGCCGAAAAAGAGCATCAGCCCAACAGCGGAGAACCCAGCTTCAGGTTGTGTAAAGAGCTCAAGCCCAAAGACGTAAACGCCTGCCGTAACGAAAAACACGCCAACGAATCCCCCCCAGCCTACAAGCCACCACCACGCCGCGTTTTTGAAGTGCCGTGCTCGGCCTCGTGAACAATGCGGATACAGCGCCACGGTCTTGTCGGCGGGTCGCTGTACACCGAACGCCTCCCAATGCCCATCGGCTCTGCGCTCTGCAGCCACCCTGACGTCATCTCCTTCTTTGAAAGGGTTACGCCAAACCCAACCCTTGATCGCCAGACCAGTCAAATCAAACTCGATGTAATCGGCCTCTTCTTCCAAAGCACTGGTGTTGCTGGCCGTAGCGATCGCTTGTCCGCCCAAACCAGCAATGGCTGCGGCGAACGCCACCACCCCCATCTTGGTTTGATCGGATTCAGTGAACACGAAGCTGGCGCTGGCCCGCGTCACCTTCAGGTTGCGGATGGTACCGCTGAGCTTGACGAGCCCATCAGCGTTGGGCTGTGTCAGAAAGTTGGTCATTCGTTCACATCCCTACAGCTTGAAGTGCCTTGAAGAACTCTTCTTCCTGGCGCTTGGGTGTCCAAGACTTGTCGTGCTCCTTGCCGAAGGCGCATCGGTCACACCAGTACTGCAGGTCGTCGTCAGTGAACACCCATATGAAGACCTGGATAGCGAAGGTCCCGACAGTCAGCCACAGCCCTGCAGACATGAAAAGTATGCGTGCCCCAATGATCGCGGCGGCACGTGCGCCGACGGCGCGGGCTGCGCCTGCAGCAATAGGACTCCCTGTTAGGCGGCCGATGAGTGGGGCTGAGTAAGTGAATGTGGTGGCCATAACGAGGCCGAGATTGGCGCCACCAAGCGCCATCTTGGAGAAGTACAGGAACGCAAGCCCCGTACGGCCAGCATCCTTGCTCTTCTTCGCATCCTTCAAATCCAAATACGCCCCAATCGCCGTCGCCCCAGCACTGAGCACCCCGCCCCAGAGTTTGATTTTCTGGTAGCTCCAGCTCTCCGCACCAAACAGGTTCTTGGCTGGCACGCTGGCCACATCGTACAAGCCGCTGGTGATGGTCATGCCTGACGCGGCCAGGCTCCACCAGCTCTTGGCGTCGCCTTTCGTCTTGCATTCGGCCAGCAGCTTCTGGAAGTTCAGCCCTTCGATCAGCATCACCACGATGGCCAGTCGCGCATCTCTCATCGCGGCAGGGGCCTTGCTGTCACCGATGCGGAACTTGCCCCAGGCTGCGCGCAGATTCTCGGCTTGTGCGGTCTTGATGTCAGCCGTGTTGGCGGCCAGAAAGGTCTCGGCGGCGGCCAGCCGACGCAACAGGTGACCGCGCGATTGCGGCTCCGCCGCAGCTTGCGCCACCACCAAGGCCAGCGAATCCTTCGGGTCCACCATGGCGCGGATGCTCAGCATGTGCTGAATCAGCTTTTCGCTTACATGGTCCGCCAGGCCCGGTACCTTGAAGTGATCCAGCAGCTTGTCGCCGACCGTGGACAGCACCTTGTCGATGTCGCGCGTTTTGACGGGGTTGATCTTGGCTCCAAACGCAGTGCTGCCTGCTGCACCGGCTGCCGAGGTGTTGGCCGAGTAAAGGCCGGCTGCCTTTTTGTGCGTATCAGCGAAGACCTTCAAGGTCTTGGCAAGGATGCCCTCGATGGTCAACGCTGAGGCGACGGCTCGTTCACCCTGGTGCTGTTCTGCCAAGGCCAGCGCCGCATCCACCTCCGCAATGCCCTGCTCCTGATTCAGTGCAATCGCCCGCCAGAGCAAGTTGCCCTTGACGCTGGCCTTGGCCTCTTTCACCCAGGCTTCGATCTTCTTCGCCCCGGCCTGGCTGGACCCCATGCCAAAGATCGCATCGCCCACCACGTCTTCAAACAGCACGCCATCGCGGATGTTGGCGGTGTGGAAGTCCTCCAGCGTGTCGATCAACAGGGGAGATTCGAGCCAGCTCACGAGCGCTGCGGTTCGTCGGTCGATGATGGCATCGGCCTGGGTCAGCAAGCTGTCCCACTTCTTCTTGAACTGCTGAGCCGTGGTTTCGCCATTGGGGGCCTTTGCAAGCCTGGCTTCGTACTTGGCCCAACCCTGGGTCGTGTCGTTTTGCTTGTTGCGGGCCAGGTTGCGGCTGCGCTCGGCTTCGCGGTGGGCTCGCTGGGCGTCGATCTCTTTGTATGCCGACTCCATCGCAGCGGGGTTGCTGCTGTGCTGATGAAAGATCTGCGTGCGTTGAGCCTGGTGCTGCGCCAGGGTGATGCTGCCTGAACGCAGTTTTTCATCGAGCGCGTACAGGGGGCGACCCAAGGCGGCGGGGTCGCCCTTGGCGTGCTGCATCACGGCGCGGTTTCGCATGCCAGTGGTTTGTGTGTCGGGCAGGTTGGCGGTGTTTTTAGCCGGCTGGTCCCAGCCGTCATGAACCTTCTTTTCCAACGCCTTCTTGGCCCCTTCGATGGCGTTCCATGCGGTGATCTCAAGCTCGCGTTCGTCACCGTACTTCTTGAGCCATCCGGCCGCGTCGTTGCGAAAGCCGTTGAGCTCGTGGGTGATGCCGATGGCGTCCCACAGCGCGAGCACGTGAGGGGTGTTGCTGCCTCCGTCGGGCTTCTTGCCTCGCTCCTGCATCGCTTTGAGGTCTTGCGCGGCTTGGTCCTTGCGCAAGTGCCACGGCGTGCGGGTGCTCACGTTGCTCAGACGCGTTGCCGTGAAGCTGCCATCTTCCTTGCTGAAGGTGCCTGTGGCCCTGTCACGCGGCAGCTTGGAAGTGTCCAGCCCGCTGGAGTATTCAAGCACGCCCTCCAGTGCGCTGACGTCGGCCACCTCACCGTGGCTGTGCTTGCTGCCCGTGGCCATGGCTGCAGGGTGAATGGTCTGCATGCGTGCGTTGCGCAGCTTGCTGTCGTGCGTGTAGGCCTGGATGGTTTCATCGCTCCAGGCGTGTTCGCTGAAGGCGACCCAGGTGGGGCCGCATTTGTCGGGGCGCTGGATGACGATGTGGCGCAGGCGGGCGTCGCTGTGGCCTTGGTCCGCCTGGCGTCTGCGAACCATGCTCGATGACATGCAATGCAACTAGAACTTGAGTCCGCCTTGTTTTAGTACTTGTAAACCCATCGCGCATGGGGGTGATAGGCCAAACGCTCTTCGTTCGTTGCGTTTTTGAGAGTGGTCTTCTGAAGTTTCGGTAAGTCAACTTTGTCTGGGTTATTAAAATGAAGAGTGGCAAATATTTCGGAGGATAGCAATGAAAACTTTTTGAATCGGGCGGCGACAAATGAGAAAACAATGGCAACAATCAAGCCGACCAAAAGAGGCATCAAGAACAAAAACATGAGTCCTTTTGAAGGATTGGATAGAAAATAATCCGCCAAGGCCAAAAAAAATGGCGCGCCGTAGCTAACGAGCGCAATCCACCGGATGCTGTGGATCATATGCGCGCGCCGGCCGCGCCCACAATGCGGATGCATCCAGATGGTTCGACTAGACGGACGAATGATCGCGTACGCGCTTATGTAATTTCCTCGACGTTCGCCAACAATCTCAACCTCGTCGCCGTTGGTAAACGTCACCTCGCCAAACCGACCGATGACTATTTGATCGCCCACTTTGCAGACAAACTTATAAACCTTATCTGCAGTGTCGCCACTGCTCAGGAGTGCGCCAGTCGCGGCGCCCGATAGCCCACCGATGGACAAGACTGCAGCCGCCATGCCGCCTGCGGTCTTATCTGTATTGGTAAAAACGAAGTCTTCTTCTGATTGGCGGACCTGAAGTTCGGAGACAACGCCTTTGATCAAGTCAAGCCGCTGACTTGAGGATTGAACACTCATCAGATAACCTCCAAAAAGGCCTTTTCAAAGGATTTCATTTGTTCGTCTGCTGTGTTGAATCGCTTCTTTTGAGGTTTCTTGCCGAAGGCTGATTCTTCACACCAGTCTTGCAAAGCATCGTCTGTGAAATACCAGACAGCAAGCGAAATCGCCAACGTTGCAAGACCAAAACCCAAGCCGCCTAACATCAGGCCCGCCCGCGCAGCCAACGCCCAACCAGACAACCGACTTGCGATGTTTAGTGCTGTGCTTGCCGCATATCGCTTTACCAGTTTCTTCAAAAGAGGGTCGGCATATGAAATGGCAGTCAATATTGTTAAAGATCCACTGATGAACTGAAATGTGGCTCGCCCAAAATATAGCGCTGCGACTGCGTATTCCCCACCATTCCACTTCTCATTGCCATCCCGCCAATCCAACGCCCCCCCAATGAAAGATGCCCCGGCACTCAGCAGTCCGCCTGCGACTTTGAGCAATTGGAACGAAACAGCGGTGTCTTTGAGTGCGCTTGCACCCTTGATGGCTGTTGCCGCCACGTCAATGCATGCTGCAGAAGTGGCCATCTGGGCAGCACGCAGCTGCCATTGCACCTTGGGATCGGCGCTGACGCTTTGGCTGATTTTCCAGAGGTTCACGCCTTCTAGCACCGCAACCACCAAGGCGAGTCGAGCCTCCTTGACTGCGCTGAGCGTGCCTTTGGCGTCGGGCACATCGGCATTGTTTTTGAGCGCCGCCCAACGATCGTTGAGCACCTTGCGCTCAGCAGTCAACTCAGGGGTCACAAATGTTTTGGTGCTGTTGATGCGTTGAATCAAGCGGGCTCGACTGACACCCTCGTACCGTGCTTGCGCTTCTACCAAGGCTAACGTGGCTGTCAGGCCTGCGCCAGAACGCAGAAGGAAAAGGCTCTGCAACGCTTTTTCGTTGAGCGTGTCCATCGCTTTGGCGATCGGTTTGAATGCCAGGTCACCCACGGTCATCAGCACTTTGTCCACGCCTTTTGTATTGACTGGAGTGACCCCGGCCTTCACGTTTGCGTTGCTCAAGGACACAGCCTTCTTGTAAAGGTCAGCTACCTTGTTCCACTTGACCTGCGCTCCGACGTTGGCCCATGCTGCTTCGGTAAGTGTGGATTGATTTCCGAATGCGACCTTCAGCGCCGCATCCACCTCCGCAATGCCCTGCTCCTGATTCAGTGCAATCGCTCGCCAGAGCAAGTTGCCCTTGACGCTGGCCTTGGCCTCTTTCACCCAGGCTTCGATCTTCTTCGCCCCGGCCTGGCTGGACCCCATGCCAAAGATCGCATCGCCCACCACGTCTTCAAACAGCACGCCATCGCGGATGTTGGCGGTGTGGAAGTCCTCCAGCGTGTCGATCAGCAGGGGAGATTCGAGCCAGCTCACGAGCGCTGCGGTGCGTCGGTGGATGATGGCATCGGCCTGGGTCTGCAAGGTGTCCCACTTCTTCTTGAACTGCTGGGCCGTGGTTTCGCCATTGGGGGCCTTTGCAAGCCTGGCTTCGTACCTGGCCCAACCCTGGGTCGTGTCGTTTTGCTTGTTGTGGGCCAGGTTGCGGTTGCGCTCGGCTTCGCGGTGGGCTCGTTGGGCGTCGATCTCTTTGTAGGCCGTCTCCATCGCCGCAGGGTTGTTGCTGTGCTGACGGAAGATCTGCGTGCGTTGAGTCTGGTGCTGGGCCAGGGTGATGCTGCCCGCGCGCAGCTTCTCATCGAGCGCGTACAGGGGGCGACCCAAGGCGGCGGGGTCGCCCTTGGCGTGCTGCATCACGGCGCGGTTTCGCATGCCAGTGGTTTGTGTGTCGGGCAGGTTGGCGGTGTTTTTGGCCGTCTGGTCCCAGCCGTCATGAACCTTCTTTTCCAAGGCCTTTTTGGCCCCTTCGATGGCGTTCCATGCGGTGATCTCAAGCTCGCGTTCGTCACCGTACTTCTTGAGCCATCCAGCCGCGTCGTTGCGAAAGCCGTTGAGCTCGTGGGTGATGCCGATGGCGTCCCACAGCGCGAGCACGTGAGGGGTGTTGCTGCCTCCGTCGGGCTTCTTGCCTCGCTCCTGCATCGCTTTGAGGTCTTGCGCGGCTTGGTCCTTGCGCAAGTGCCACGGCGTGCGGGTGCTGACCTTGCTCAGACGCGTTGCCGTGAAACTGCCATCTTCTTTGCTGAAGGTGCTTGCGGCGCTGTCATGTGGCAGCTTCGACGTGTCCAGCTCATCGGCGTATTCGAGCACGCCCTCCAGTGCGCTGACGTCGGCCACCTCACCGTGGCTGTGCTTGCTGCCCGTCGCCATGGCCGCAGGGTGAATGGTCTGCATGCGCGCGTTGCGCAGCTTGCTGTCTTGCGTGTAGGCCTGGATGGTTTCATCGCTCCAGGCGTGTTCGCTGAAGGCGATCCAGGTGGGGCCGCATTTGTCGGGGCGCTGGATGACGATGTGGCGCAGGCGTGCGTCGCTGTGGCCTTGGCGGCTGCAACTCAGGGATGAGACTGGCTTGGCCATGGCAGGCGTGGGCTGCTTGACCAGCAGGCCATCATGGGTCACCGCGTAGGTTTCCCACTGGTTGGCGCCGAACGCATTCTTGGCGTAGAACAGGTAGACAAATCCCGCTCGCAGCGTGCGCAAGGCGTAGTGGAACTCGCTGCCGGGGGCAATGCCCTTGACGCGTTCTGCGCCAGCCCAGGCGGGCAGCGCGGGCGTCACCGATTTGGGCACCACGGCATAGCGCACAGGCAGGATGGCCATGCCTGAGGCCTTGCAGTCGTCGCAGAGTGTGGTTGCCATGGCGGGGGTCTCTTCTGGAATCGTTGTTCTGTGGGGCTGACCGGCGTCAAGCTGGGCGCATGGGCTGCCCGAGGTCGACGGCGATGCTGCGCCAGTCCTGCTCTGTCAGATCGCTGAGCAGCCCGCCCAGGGGTTCGTCGGCTTCGCGTTGCATCAACAGTTGCTGCACCCTGGGGTGCTGGTCGAAGTCCGGGTGTCTGGTCAAGGCCAGCTCGGCAAACAGACTCAAGCTGTGCAGATCATTGAGCCGGTGTGTGTTGGCGCGTCTCAAGGCTTGCAGGCCAGACTGGAACCACCGCTTGTATGGAGCGGAGCCTGTTGGCTCGGCCGCCAGCAGCGACTGAATGGCTCGATGCAAGGGGGTGATGTTCTGAATGTCCTGCCACTGTTGCGCACTCAAGGGGTGTGACAGCGAGCCGACAGGCTCGTTTTGCCGCGGTGCAGAGCCTTCGAGCAGAGACAGTTCACCCGCCGGATCAAGAAAAAGCCACCGCCCGATGGGCCCCAACCATTCGCTCTTTTGCTCAGGTGTCAGGATCTGCCAGACCGCCCACAAGACCGCAGGATCGTGCAGCCGAAGCAGGAAGTGGCCTGGTGAGCCGGGTGCACGCCTGAGCATCAGCCGCGCGCAGTGGCTGGCCGCAGCGTGGATCAAATCGTCATCTGGCGTCAGCAGCCAACCGGAAACCCGGCGACCCATGCCGGCTCTCAATTGATGAGGTTGCCGTTCATTCAGCGCCCAGGCGATGCTGTGGCTCAGGATGTGAGCGTCCCGGGCATGAGCCAAGTTCAGGGCAAACCACCTGGGGTGCCAAATCGGGTCGATTTCAGGGTGGCGCAAGGGGATCTCCACACACGTGTGTGCTGGTGACCAATCGGCGCCATCGATGTCTGGCAGGGGTTGGTCTGATCCATCCATCGCCAGCCACAAGGTTTGATGCCCGGATTTCGCCACCGCTCCATGCAGGTCAGCGCTGATGTCTTGAACCTGCCGGCTGTCAATCAACACATTCACGTGTTTCTCCGGCTCAGGACAGCGCGATCACCGACGCTTGCTGACTTGCTGCGTCGGACATGGTCTTGGCGCAGCCCTTGACCTCGCCAGCCTTCTTCAAAGACAAACTCGCCGAAGCACTCCCCCCACCCGTCAACTCCTTGGCCGCCGCCTTGAACTGCGCCGCCCCGCTCGTGCCGATCTCGATGTTGCCGCCTTCGATCTTCACGTAGCCCCCACCGCCATTGAGCACGATGCGCTCGGGCGCGGTGATGACGATGTCGGCGGCCGTGCTTTGCAGGTCAATGGCCTTTTGCGCCGTCAAAGTGAACGGCCCGCTTTGCGCTTCGGTGCGCACGTTGCCGCTGGCCGCGTGCAGCTGGATGCCGACGCCTTGCACGGCACGTTGCGTGTCTTTGGCTTCACCGCGCGTGAACAGGCTGATGCCATTGCGCACGGCCCAGGCCTGGTGGCGCTGGGCCAGCAGGTTGGTGTCTTGTCCAGCGGTGATGCTCACGTTGGCGCCGGTGGCCACCAGGGTGTTGGCCGGGGTGGTGCTGGCGATGTCGCCGCTGGCGCTGAGCACGAGGTCGGGGCGCTCGGAGGTGTCGATGCGGCCTTGGCCGCCGCCAATGGGCATGGCGCCGCCTTCTGCGTTGTCTGCGGCGGTGTCGGCCGCTTGCCCACCCTCGGTGGCCTGCAAGCTGCTCAGCGTGGCGCCCAGCGCCTTGCGCGCCGGCAGTTGCTCTGGCGTCGCTTCACCTGGCAGCTGGGCCTTGTGCGTTTGTGCGTTGGCGTGCAGCGTTTGCAGCAGCTCGGCGTGGGCCTGCAGCTGTTGCTCGGCCTCGCGGGTGTCGAGCGGTTGGGCGCGGGCCGTGGTGCCACCAGGGCGGGCGTGGGTGCTCAGGTGCAGGCCGCGTGCGGCGCGCAGGGCGCCTTGGGCTTGCGTGTGCAGCTCCAGGCCGTGGCCGCGTGGTTGCAGGCGCTGGTTGCCGTGCTGCTGCAGCAGGTGGCCGATCTGCAGCCAGGTTTGCGCCTGGGTGGTGTGCAGCAGCACGCGGCCTTGGCCCGCGGTGTCGTCCATGACGAGCTGGTTGTGCGCGCCACCGCCCGACTGCGAGCTGTCGAGCGACTGGCTGCGAAAACCGCTGAGGGTGCTGGCGTGTGCGTGGCCCTCGTGCTGGCCGGCCTGCTGGTCACCCGGGAACCAGGCCGGGGCGTTGCCCGTGGCGGTGGCCGCACCGGCGCCCACCTGGTTGCCCTGACCATTGGCTTGACCTTGCCCGTTGTAGGCCGCGCCGATGACGACGGGGCGGTCGATGTCGCCGTCGAGGAAGGTGACAACCACCTCCTGGCCCAGGCGGGGGATGAAGGCCGCGCCCCAGTTCTGGCCGGCCCAGTCTTGCGCCACGCGCACCCAGGTGCCCGAGGCCTGCGAGGCCGGGGCGTTGCAGTCGCCAGCCGGGTGGCTCAGGCGGTGGCTGGCTTGCGCGCCGCGCTGCCAGTGGAACTGCACCTGGATGCGGCCGTCGCGGTCGGTGTGCACGGGCTCGCCGGTGCCGACCACGATGGCGGTTTGGGTGCCATGCACCAGGGGCTTGTTCAGGGCGATGCGGCCGCGTGCGTCGGTGGGCAGGCGGCGCACCGGCACGCTCAGGCGCTGGGCGATGAGGCGGGCTTCGTAGAGGGGCTCGTCGCTGTCGTTGTTGCCCTCGCCCTCGAACTTGAAGTTGCTGCGCGCGGTGTGGGTCACGCCGAGCACAGCGAAGGTGGCGGCTTCGCTGCCTTCGCTCAAGGGGTGCTCGGGGTGGTCGAGCAGGGTGAAGGTGGTGCCGGGTGCCAGCGTGCGCACCGTGCCGCTACCGGTGAACAGCTTGCGGGCGGCTTCGAGGGCCTCGCGCTGCAGGCGGGCGCGGCGCGCGGCCTGGGTGGGCGACTCGTAGGCGTAGTGGCCGGGCTGGTCGGTGTGGGCGAGGGCGAAGGGCTGGCCATGGGCCTCGGCGACCTGTTCGGTGGCGCGGTGGCTGCTGACGGCGCGGTGGTCCCAGCTGGCGGTGTGCAGCGCGCTGGCGCCCACGCGGCGGATGCCGTCCCACTGCTGCAGGGCGTCTTCCTTCAAGGTGGCGCCGGCCTGGGTGTAGCGGATGCGGGCCTGCGCGTTGGGCTGCAAGGCGGCGTTGTGGTCGGCCAGCACGAGGGTGTGGCGGCCCAGGTGTTCGTCGGAGGGGGCGCCCTCGTGCTCGAACCAGGCGAACAGGCCTTCTTCGGCCCACAGGCGGGTCAGGAAGGCGAGGTCGGTTTCGTGGAACTGCGTGCAAAGCGAGCGGCGCGGGAAGGCTTCGCGGTCGGCCACGTCGATGCGCCAGGCGGGCTGCAAGGCGCCCTGGGCCTGGTAATCGGCCAGCACGGCTTCGGTGATGTCGAGCACGCTCATGTCCTGGAAGACCCAGGCGTCGGTGCGGTGGCCCAGGAAGCTCAGCCAGGGCTCGATGTGCAGGCGGTAGCGGGTCAGGCCACCGTCGGAGCCGATGCGCGCGAAGCGGGTGACGTGGCCGTGGAAGGGGCGCCAGTCGCCGCCCGTCACGGCACTCGCCAAGCCACCCGAGGTGAGCAGCTCCAGCAGCACGGGCTGGCCCAGCAGCTCGGCGGCGGACAGGTCGGAGCGGGTGCTCAGTGCCAGCAAGTCGATGTGGTGGGCGGCGGCTGCGGCCGGCGGCGCGGCGGGCACCACGCCTTCTTCGATGGTGACGCGCTCGGCCAGCAGGGCGTCTGCGCCCAACGGGGTGTGCAGGCGCAGCAGGCGGGTGTGCTGGTTCAGGCCGCCGGGCAACAGGCCGGCGAGCCCGGAAAGGCTGGAGGCGGCATCGCCCAGCGCATGCTGGATGCCGGCTAGATCGGTCATGGGCCGTCCCTGGGATTGTGTGTGGGCCAGGGGTCAGGCGCCCCGGGCATCGCGTGCCGGGAAGGTATCCCAAAAGGGGCGACGTGGCCGCCCGGCTCCCCCGCTTGGGGGCCGTTTCCCAGGGCCGAAAGTGCAAGCATTTGTGAAGATGGCGGTGAACCCCCGCGCTACTCCAACGCAAGAGGTGGGCACGTGGGTTGCATGATCGGGACATGGCCGATCGAATTGCTCCTCCCCTTGTCCTGGTGCCCTCCTGTCAGCGTGTGCTGGGGCGCCATCCTTTCCACGTTGTCGGGCGCAAGTATGTCGAGGCCATCCGCATGGCCGGGGGCGTGCCGCTGATGGTGCCCGGTGGTCGCCCGCAGGAGTTGCTGGCGGCGCTGGAGGTCATCGACGGGGTGCTGCTGACGGGTTCGCCGTCGAACGTGCACCCCGACCATTTCGGTGAGCCCGTGCACAACGAAGAACTGCCGCTGGACCCTGTTCGCGACGCCTGGACCTTGCCCTTGATCCGCGAGGCGCTCGAGCGCGGCATCCCCTTGCTGGCGATTTGCCGGGGGTTGCAGGAGGTGAACGTGGCCTTGGGCGGCTCGCTGCACCAGGCGGTGCAGGAGCAACCGGGGCACATGGACCACCGTGCCGACGAAAGCCTGCCGGTTGAAGAGGAGTACGGCCTCTCGCACGCCATCCACATCCAGCCCGCAGGCCTGTTGGACCGGGTGCTGGAGGGCCTGCCGCACGGGGTGCGCGATGGCATGTCGGTGCGGGTCAACAGCCTGCACGGGCAGGGCGTCAAACGACTGGCCGAAGGTTTGCGAACCGAGGCGCTGGCGCCCGATGGGGTGGTCGAGGCGTTCAGCCGGCCGGGCGCTGGGTTCAACCTGTGCCTGCAGTGGCACCCGGAGTGGCTCGCGCACGAGAACCCGGTGTCTCAGCGCATCTTCGAGGCCTTTGGTCAGGCCTGCGCGGCCCACAGCGAAGCTCGTCGCTGAATTGCACGCGCTGGGTCAGGGTGTTTTGGGGTGTCAGCGCGCGAGCCAGTCCACGATGGGTGCCCACTGCGCCAGGTCTTTCTCGACCTTGGTGGCGGGCACGTCCCACAGGCTCAGGCCGTGGGCGGCAAGGTGGGCGTAGTTCTGTGTGTCGCGCAGCAGGGTGAGCAGGGGCACGTCCAGCGTCTGCAGGAACTCCTTGAGGTGTTCGGTGGCCTTGGTGTGGTCCTTGATGCGGTTGCCCACCACCGCCACCTGCTTGCCTTCGGCGCGGCCCTTTTTGGCCAGCGCGGCCACGAACTCCTGCGTGGCGTAGATGTCGAACACGCTGGCTTGCAGGGGCACGATGACCTTGTCGGCGAGCTTCATGACCGCGTCCAGGCCCTTGCCGTGCAGCCCGGCGGGGGTGTCCAGCACGACGTGGGTGACGCCTTTGGGAGGGCGTGCGATGTGGTCTTCGCTGATGTCCCAGGTCTGGATGCTCGGCATGTTGTCCGGGCGCAGGCGCAGCCACAGGCGCGATGACTGCTGGCGGTCGACGTCGCCCAGCATCACGGTGTGGCCCTGACGGGCAAAACAACCGGCGATGTTGCTCGACAGGGTGGACTTGCCGACGCCACCTTTCGGGTTGGCGACCACGATCACGGGCATGGTGTGACTCCTGGTGTTGAAGGAGGGACGTGCCCGATTGTGGCGCAAGTGGCGCAAGCGCCGCCCCTGAGAGGCGGCTCACTGCGCCGGAGGGGGCCGGCTCAGCGCGGCTTCGACCTCTGCCTGGGTGCTGCGGACCGCCTCGAGCAGTTCGGGCTCGGCCGCGGCGGCGCGCAGCACGGCGCGGCGGGCAGCCTGGCGGGCGTCGAGGACCCGGCCTTGCTGCAGGCGGATGCTCGCCAGGTTGTTCCAGGCGGCGGCGCTGTCGGTGGCCTCGGCCACGGCGGTGAAGGCTTGGGCGGCGGCTTCGGCGCGACCGGCGCGGGCCAGGGCATTGCCCCAGCCCATGCCCAGAACGGGGTCTGACGGCCAGGCGAGAGCGGCCGCTTCCCATGCCAGGCTGGCACGCGCCGCAGGGGCGACCCGCTCGAAGCCCAGGCAGGCGTCGCGCAAGGCGGTGGCCGCTGCTGTGCGGGGCACCTTGCCGGGCGGCATCACCACGAAAGCCCAGCGCTCGGCCCGAGCCCAGGTGCGCTCGAAGGTCAGCAGGTCCAGGCGCTGCTCGCGCGTGGTGCCGGAGCGCAGGATGGCTTCGCCCCGGTCGAGGTCGAAGCCGATGAGCACGGCGAAATGCCACATCGGTGCCCAGTCGAGCCCCAGGTTTTGCATCACGCCGACGGGGTGACCTGCGGCCAACTCGCGCAGCAAAGCCTCGAGTCGCTGGGGCAAGCGGACGGCGAGGGCGTCGTGGCACCGGGGCGCGGCCAGCATTTCGATCTGCAGGCTCCCACCGCGCTCGGGCACGAACAGCTGTGGGGTGAGTTCGGCCGGGCTGACCTTGCGGCCGATGGCTTGCAGCAGCGTGGCCAGGGTGGCCGGGCCGCATTGCAGCTCGGTTTGCGCAAAAAACGGCGTGTCGGCCAGGTGGACGGTGCGCGGCAGGTCTGCGGGCGCGGACGCCAGCAGCGCGCGGGCCTGGGCAGAGCCGGCGTCTTGCAGCGAGGCACAGCCGGTGAGCGCACCCGTTGCGGCTGCGGCGCCGGTCAGGCCGCGCCAAGCCCAGGCCCTGGTGAGCACGGCACCCAGCGCGAGCCCGCCCAGGCGGCGACGATCGGGCCTGGGGCCACTCATGGCGTCACGGCTGGCGGTTGCCGAGATCGGGGGGCTGTTGCCAGGGCTCAGCGGATCGAGCGGGTGAAGGGGAAGACCTTGGTGAAGCCGAGGATGTCGGTCACCAGCAGCACCAGGAAGATGAAGACGATGACGCCGAGCACGTCGGAGGCGCCAGCGGGGGCGTGGTCGAGCTGGTCGGCCAGGGCCATGACTTCGGCATCGGACAGCGATGCGATGCGCGCGCGTGCGGCGTCCATGTCCACGCCCTTGGCGGCCAGGGCTTGGGCCACGTCGGTGCGGTGGAGGGTGGCCAGCACGTTGGCGCGGCGCGATTCGGCCGAGGCGTGGGCCTCGGCTTGCGCAACCTGGGCGGCCACGGCGTCGGTGGCGATCATGCCGGCGTGGGCGGCTTGCAGGCCGGCGGTGTGGCTCAGGGCCAGGGCAACGGTGAGGGCGAGGGCTTTGCGGGTGCGAGACATGGGGCTTCCTTTGCTAGCGAAGTGAGGCGGCTGCAGGCGGTGTGCCCGCAGGCGCAGTGGGCCAAGTCGGCCCGAGGATAGCGCCTGTCGAGGGTGGTGGCGAGGGCGGGGAGGGGCGCTCGGTAACCAGCCGTGTCGCGGGTGGGCCCATGTCCTGCGCGACAATGCCGCCATGTCCATGGAGATGCCTGTCCCCGTGTCGGCGCCCGAAGCGGTGCTCGATGTCGTCTGCCTGTGCGCCGCCTGGTGCGGCACCTGCCGCGAGTACGAGGCCACATTCGAGGCCTTGCAGCAGGCCATGCCCGGGCACCGCTACCGCTGGATCGACATCGAGGACGAGGCCGATGCCATCGGCGACATCGATGTGGAGACCTTTCCGACGCTGATGCTTGCGCACGCCGGCCGGCTGCTGTTCGCAGGACCGGTGTTGCCGCGCCTGGGTGACGCGCAGCGGCTGCTGCAAGTGCAGGGTGAGGTGGCCTCGGCCGGGGGCGCGCTGGCGCCTGCGACGTCGGGCCTGCCAGCCGATCAGTTCGAGGCGTTTGCGGCGCTGGCTCGGCAGGTGGCTGATCAGCCCTGAGCAGGCGCTCCGACCGGCGCCTGCCAACCGCTGGCCCAGCCTGGGAAGAGGTCAGCCGGCATGGGGCGCGCCACCAGGTGGCCTTGCACCTCGTCGCAACCCAGGTTGGCCAGGTGGTGCCAGGCAGCGACATCTTCGACGCCTTCGGCGACCACGGTCAGGCCCAGGCTGTGCGCCAGCTCGATGGTGGACGACACGATCTTGGCGTCGTGGCCGTCGCGGTCCATGTCCTGCACAAAGGAGCGGTCGATCTTGAGCTCGTCCACCGGCAGGGCCTTGAGGTAGGCCAGCGAGGCGTAGCCGGTGCCGAAGTCGTCGATCGACAGGCGCAGGCCCATGCCGTGCAGGCGCTCGAGGGTCATCTGCGCGCGGCGGGGGTCGTCCATGATGGCGCTTTCGGTGATCTCGAGCACCAGGCGGTCCGGGGCCACGCCGTGCTGTTCGATGAGGGATTCGAAGCGCTCGGGCAGGGCCTGGTCCATCAGGTCGCGCGTGGAGAGGTTGACCGAGAGCTTGAGGTCCAGGCCCAGGTCGGCGAGCTGGCGCGCGGTGCGGGTGACCTCTTCGAGCATCCAGCCGGTGAGCAGGCGCACGAAGCCGGTTTGTTCGGCAAAGGGCACGAAGCCACGCGGGGGCAGCACGCCGCGCACCGGGTGCTCCCAGCGCACCAAGGCCTCGGCGCCAACCACCTTGCCGCTGCGCAAGCTGACCTTGGGTTGCAGGAACAGGCGCAGCTCGCCTTGGTCCACCGCCTGGCGCAACTCGCCCAGCAGGGTCAGCGAGGAGCCGCTTTCGGGGTCGAGCTCGCGCTGGTAGATGACGGCGCCGGCGCGGCGCTGTTTGGCCGCGTACATGGCCAGCTCGGCGCGGCTGAGCAGGGCGTCGACGTCCTGGCCGTGCTCCGGGGCGCAGGCGATGCCGATGCCGGCGGACAGGTCGACCTTGTGGCCGTCGAGCTGGATGGGGCGCTCGAAGTCGGCCAGGATGCGCTGGGCCAGGCGGTGGGCCTCGGCGGTGTCGGTGCGCGGCAGCAGCAGGCCGAATTCGTCGCCGCCCAGGCGCGCCAGCACCGCGCGCGCGTGACCCTTGGCATGGTTGCGCAGGCGCTCTGCCACGGCCTTGAGCAGGCCGTCGCCGAAGCGGTGGCCCAGCTGGTCGTTGACGTGCTTGAAGCGGTCCATGTCGAGCATGAGCACGGACGTGGGTTTGCGGCCTGCGCGCTCCAGGGCCTGGCGCAGGTCCTGGCGGAAGCGGTCGCGGTTGGGCAGGTCGGTGAGGCGGTCGCGGGTGGCCAGGCGGCGGATCTGGCCGTCGCGGTCTTGGAGGGCCTGGCGCATGGTCTCGAAGGACTCGGCCAGCTCGCCGATCTCGCCGTCGTAGCCACTGGGCACTTGCGAGTCGTAGTCGCCGCGTTTGAGTTTTTCGGCCGAGCTCGAGAGCTTGCGCAACGGCCGGGTCAGGTGCCTGGCGGTGATCACGCCCACCACCCCGAAGGCCACCACGCCCAGCACCGACAGCGCCAGCAGGGTGTGCTTCATGTGCAGGTAGGTGGCGCGCACGTCGTCGAGCGAGCTCAGCACGATGGCGCGCACCTCGGTGGGGTCACCTGGGGCCGACAGGGTGAAGGCGCGGCCGAGGTGCTCGCCGTGCGGCAGGGTGACGGCCCTGTCGGCAGGGTCGCGCGCGGGGTCGACCTGGGGCGCCCGGGACGCAGGGGAGGGCGCTTGAGGCGGCGGGTTGTTCGCCTCGTCGGCGAGCCACAGGGGCAGCAGGGCCTGGGCCACGGGCGGAGCCAGGGTGCTGCTGTGCAGGCGCCAGGGCGTGTTCTGGGGTGCGGTGGCGTCGCCGGAGGCGCCGACGTTGGTGCGAACCATCAGCAGCACATCCGGGCCGAGCAGGTCGTGGATGTCGTGCAGCACGCCGCGCAGGCGCACGTCGGCGGTGGTGGGGGGCGCGCTGGGGAGGTTGCCCGAGGCGGTGGCCGGGTCGACCGAGGAGGCGGGCAGCTGGCGCTGCAGCCAGCGCTCGGTGGTGATGAGGCTGGCGTGGACCGAAAGGCGGACGTTGTGTTCAATGCCCCGCTGGATGAGCCAGAAGGTCAGGACCTGACCCAGCACGAGCAGGGCCAGGTAGGCGACGACGATGCGGGTGTGGAGTCGGGGCGGGGAAAACAGGTCCGAGAGCATGCGAGGGGTCCGAGGGACCCTGCAGTATCAGCGCCCGTCTGTCGGGTGAACATCCCCCATCCGCACGCTGGGGCCGGTTTCATCCTTCAACCAGATGGCCAGGGCGGGCTGCAGCCAGTCCAGCTGACACGCGGCGGTTTCGTCTCGGCGAACATCGTGGCGCGCTTCCTGGCGAGACGCCACGGTGGTGGTGGCCACGGTGTTGCGGCGGGCGGGTTGGGAGGCGGGGTGTCGGGCGGGCGGGGCCATGGTGACCTTTGGTGAGGGTGTCGGTACTGCTGACTCCCTCT
>NZ_LFRI01000443.1 GCF_001447195.1 Aquabacterium parvum
GGGTGTGCTCATCTTCAGGTCCTCAAAACTCCCAGAAACTGAGCGTCATTGCACACAAACCTGGGAGTTCTGACCATCCCCAGTTGCCAGGTTTGATCAGTGTTCATCGAGGATGTGGCAGTTTTGCAGGGCCGACCACTTAGGGTCGAGCCACGCCGTCTCACTGCCAGACAAGGGCAGAACAATTTCAGGCGCGATGATCGCGGCCAAGGCGGCCAAAGGCGCGTACTTCAGGCCCTGCATGGCCCAAGGCGGCAAACGAATCGGCTCGCGTGTCAGGAAGAAGAAGGCCCGCGTCACCGCAGACAGCCCCATCAAACCCAGCACCGCCAGCACCATCCACAGCGGCGCCCCCCACAAAATCACATCCATCGCATCCTCCCTCGATCCGGAGACATCGGCGCCAACCGTGCCGCTTGTACCAAGCGCAAAGATGAAGGCCCTGGCACCTCCCGATGCTCCGTCAATTGCGGGCTCCCGGCTCAGCCCTGGGCACCCAGCGCTCCAGAACCAGGCCCGCCGCCACCGCCACCAAAATGGCGACGACGATGTGCAAGCGCATGGGCATACCCCAGGCAGCCACAGCCGTCACGGCAGCAACCAAGGCCGCAAAAAGCCCTCGTCCGTCCTTGATCAGCGTCACCAGCAAAGCCAACAGAGCAAGCGAGCCAGCGAAGCCCAAGCCCCACTCCTGCGGAACCTGGGACGCGAACGCAATCCCCAGCAACGACGCAACGTTCCAGCCAAGCCAGTTGACGATGGCAACGCCCAGGAAATATGCCAAAGGCTCAGGGTTTGAACCGCTGGCCGGCTCATCCTCTCCGTGGCGATGCACCGTCAATACGTACGTGACATCCGCACTGAGGTACCCCGCCATCAACCGCCACCTCAACGCCAGCGTCATCATGTGCGGCCTCAATTGCGCACTGAAGATCACGAAGCGCAGGTTCACGCACAAGGCAGTCAGCCAGATCAACCAAAGGGGCGCGCCCACCAGCATCAAGGGCACCGCCGAGAGCTGCGCGCTGGCAGCGAACACCAACAAGCTCATCAACAGCACGATGGGCAAAGGCAGCCCCGAGGTGGTCATGGCGCCCCCTGTGACCAAGCCCCAGGCAAGCATGCCTGGCAGAACCCGAGCCATGTCGCCCATGCCCCGGCGAAAGGCGGGATGCGCGCGCAGCCTCGGATCAAGCAGCGAATCAAGCGGTGCGGCTTCCGACGTCATGCGGCCATTGTCTGCCAATGGGGGCATCCCCCGCCCCCGAGCGGCCATCTTCCAACGAGTTGAGGCCCGACAGCGGCTCAATGACTGGCGGCCTTGCCGCCCTTGCCCTCTCCGTGGCCATCGTCCTCCTCCTCATCGCCCTGATCAGCAGGAGGAGGCTTGGAAGCCGCTGGTGCCGGGCGCGGGACCACTGGGGTCACGCCCTCCAGCTTGTTCTCGCGCATGTACTCGTCCATCTCTCGCCATCCGGCAAAAACCGAAGACTTGTCTGCCTTCGGATTGAGAACATAACAATCCTCAATGGCTCGCATGGCGTGCCTGCAAGCGCTGCCGACCGCTTTGGCTTCGGCTTGTTTTCTCTCAGCAGCTTTGGCTGGCGTGTCCAGGCCCAATTGATCGCAGCCAGAGATCCCGAAAACCAAAGTCAAAGAAGCCAACATGCGCACGGCAAGGTGTCGCCCCCGCAAAAAGATGGCAGAGCAAAACGCTGCTTGCGATGGAGAAACGATGGCTGGGCCAATCTGCTGCGAAGTCATGGGTGCACTCGGCCTGAAACCGAGCCTGTTGACACCTCATGATTTTCGGCATGCGACAGCCAAGCTTGAGCGTTTCGCCGGAAAGACGATCAGGACTCAAGCCAATGGACCGCAGTGGGTCAATGAATCAGGCGATCCGCATCATCGACGAACAGCTCGTCCAGGATGAGGGCGTCCGGCTCTTCCCCCAGGCTCCAGAACACCAACAGCAGAAGAACCTTGAAGTCCTCCAGGGTAACCGGGCCTCGGGGGATGGCGAGCACGCGGTCCAACACCACCTCTCGCAGCGCGGGAGTCAGCACGCCGGCACCTTCGAGAAAGTGAAGGAAGCCCAAGGCCTCTGTTCCCAACAAATCGAGCTCTTGTGGCACGTAGACGCGCAGAGACCTCGATGCCGGAGGCATGGCGAGGTTGTGCTTGACCGATTGAAGGCCGTCCAACCACGCCAGCGCGTCATTGATTTCCTCGGACTCGAACCCGACAGCCGATAGCTTCTTGACGAGTTGCCCTGCATCCGGGCATGCGTCCGGGCGCCAATAGGTTTCGTACAAATAGGCGAGGACGTCAAACATGGGGAGGATGATACCCCAGCCAGCCAAACATGCCGGACAGTGGGCAAGACAAGCGGGGGAAAACCGCCGGCCGGAAATGACAAAGCCCCTGCAGAGCAGGGGCTTTGTTGGAGTAAGTAGCCTGACGATGTCCTACTTTCACACGGGAATCCGCACTATCATCGGCGCTGAGTCGTTTCACTGTCCTGTTCGGGATGGGAAGGAGTGGGACCAACT
>NZ_LFRI01000444.1 GCF_001447195.1 Aquabacterium parvum
GCCCAGTTCCGCACCACCAAGACGCTGGACCAGTTCGACTTCGAGCGCTTGCCCAACCTCAACCGCAGCCTGGTTCACGACCTGGCCACCGGACGGTATCTGCAAGAGAAGGCGCCCGTGCTCATCGTCGGGCCCTGCGGCACCGGCAAGTCTCACCTGGCGCAGGCCCTGGGGCACTGCGCCGTGCGCCAGGGTGTCGATGTCATCTTCACCACCTGCGCATCGCTCACCCAGAGCCTCAACGCCGCGCGCGCCACGGGCGGCTACGAACGCAAGCTCGCCACGCTGGCGCGCGTGCCGCTGCTGATCATCGATGACTTCGGCCTCAAGCCCCTGCGCTCACCCGCAGACGAGGACCTGCACGACCTCATCGCAGAGCGCTACGAGCAGGCCGCCACCATCGTCACGAGCAACCTGGACTTCCCTGAGTGGGATCAGGCCTTCCCCAACAACCGCCTGCTGGCCAGTGCCACCTTGGATCGCCTGCGCCACAACGCCTACTGCATGGTCCTCGACGGTGCGTCGTACCGCGCCCCGAGAACCACCGCCGGCAGCGTCAAATCCACCCCCGCCAAAGCGGCAAAATAACCCCGTTCCTCAACCCCCTCGGGAGCCCTGTTCAGCAGCCAGAAACTGGCTCCATTACGCCGAACATCCTTGGCTCCATTACGGCGATCCGTGACA
>NZ_LFRI01000445.1 GCF_001447195.1 Aquabacterium parvum
TCAAAACCTTGAACTTTTCAAGCGGCGCAGTTTCCCTTGCCTGCGATCTGACTTCCTCCTAGAATCCAAAGCATCCGCTTTTGGATTTTGGAGGAATCATGAACTTTGACGAAGTAATCCAGCTTCAGGTGCTGAATCTCAAGGCCCTGAGCCACGGTGCCAACATGGGCCGGCTGGTCGATCAGGCCATTGATCAAGGCCAGCTCACCGAGCTGCGCCAGATGTGCGCCAAGGTGCATCCCTCGCTGATCGAGCGCCTCGATCAAGTGACGA
>NZ_LFRI01000446.1 GCF_001447195.1 Aquabacterium parvum
GGAGACAACTCGGGCCAGTGGCACCCGCACCTGCACATGATCGCCTTGGCCGAGGTCGAGCCCAGCCAGGAGCGCTTGTCGCGGGATTGGCACCAGATCACCGGGGACAGCTTCATCGTTGATGTGCGGCCCATCGGTGGAGATCCCGCCGAGGGGTTCATGGAGGTTTTCAAGTACGCCGTCAAGTTCAGCGATCAGCCGGTTGCCGATACATGGCATGCCTTTCAGACGCTCAAGGGGAAACGCCTTCTTGGTTCTGCTGGGTGCTTCCGA
>NZ_LFRI01000447.1 GCF_001447195.1 Aquabacterium parvum
ACGCCTGGGACAAGGCCTCGCAGGCCTACATGATGGCCGTGCATCAGCATGCTCGGCCTGTCCTCAATGACATGGAGCGCCTCTCCGCGTCGAAGTAAGCCGGGGGGCTGGGGGACACCCCAGTGAGCCCGAAGGGAGTTGCAGAGGGAGGGGTACCCGACCGGTCCACCTTCAAGCCAACCAGCGGAGCGATGGTCGCCGTCCTCCGCTGGTCTTCGCGTGCATTGCGTTTCGTGTGGCACTGCCTATCCTGCGCGGCCATCAAAACCTTGA
>NZ_LFRI01000448.1 GCF_001447195.1 Aquabacterium parvum
GAACTCGCGCTTGCTCATGTCGAGCAGGTTCGTCACTTGATCGAGGCGCTCGATCAGCGAGGGATGCACCTTGGCGCACATCTGGCGCAGCTCGGTGAGCTGGCCTTGATCAATGGCCTGATCGACCAGCCGGCCCGTGTTGGCACCGTGGCTCAGGGCCTTGAGCTTCAGCACCTGAAGCTGGATTACTTCGTCAAAGTTCATGATTCCTCCAAAATCCAAAAGCGGATGCTTTGGATTCTAGGAGGAAGTCAGATCGCAGGCAAGGGAAAC
>NZ_LFRI01000449.1 GCF_001447195.1 Aquabacterium parvum
GGCCCGAGTTGTCTCCCCGCTTCACTTCGTATGACCAAACAGCGCCCACAACACCATCGAGCACAGAGCCGCGACCACGTTGCCGGCGTTTCCATAGCTCGCGCTGGGCTCTATGAAGGTGCTTAAAGCGTTCAGCTAGGTCATCACCGTTCTTCACCGTCAAAGTCACCAAAAAAGGCCTCAGAGCCGTTTTCTCGGCTCGGATGACCTCCCACCTATCCAAGTAGGCTTTCATCGACTTAGCGCCCCGTCTAATGGCACACAGAGGGCAAA
>NZ_LFRI01000450.1 GCF_001447195.1 Aquabacterium parvum
CTGTCAGATCACGGCATGGCCCCCTGCAACATGGGTTGCGTGATGTGTGACCTGTTCACACGGGGGAGCGGGGGAGTCCCCCGGCCAGGAAGGGGGGGGTATGTCGCCACCCGACCTTGAAAAGGAAAGCCCCGAGCCCTGGTCAGAGGAGTTCGGGGCTGATGGAATCGAGACGCTACCCAGGCGGGTTGATCGGTACGGTAAGGCAAAGAGTCGTGCGCTCGATGTAGCGCAGTTTATCGGCGACCACGTTGAAGGTCAAGAAACGCTTCA
>NZ_LFRI01000451.1 GCF_001447195.1 Aquabacterium parvum
TGAGCACCGCCCAGGCCATGCGCGCGTTCTTGGCTGCGATGGCGATCACCGCGCGCCAGTAGCCTCGCCGCTCAGCCACCGACTTCGCCCATCGGCTGATCGGGTCGCTTTTGTTGCCTGCAGCGGCCAGCACGGCTCGCGCGCCCAGCACCAACAAACTTCGCAGGTAGCTGTCACCGGCCTTGGTGATGCGCCCCAGCCGGCTCTTGCCGCCCGAGCTGTATTGTCCTGGCGTCAGGCCCAGCCAGGCGGCGAACTGCCGCCCACAGTCGAACTCGTGCCCGTTGCCGATCATGGCCACCATGGCTGTGGCCGTCGTCTCGCCCACGCCGCGCAGCTTCATCAACTGCTGTGCACGCGCGTCTTCGCGCGCCATCTGCGCAATGTGCCGGTCGTACTGCTCGATGCGCTCGTCGAGCCGGTGCAGCTCGCTGAGCGCATCGCCAATGGCCAGGTTGGCCCAGCCGGGCAAGTCCTCCAGGCATGCACCGGCTTGCCGGCGCACGGTGGCCGCCTTCAGCGGCAACACGATGCCGAACTCCGACAGCAGGCCGCGGATGCGGTTGATCATGCCGGTGCGCTGCTCGATGAAGGCCTGGCGCATGCGGTGCACCGTCAGGCGGCCTTGCTGCTCCAGGCTCTTGACCGGCACAAACCGCATGTTCGGCCGCTGTACGGCCTCGCAGATGGCGGCAGCATCCGCTGCATCGTTCTTGCCTCGTCGTCCGCTCATGCGATAGGGCGCCACGAACTTGGGCGCCATCAGGCGCACCGTGTGGCCGAAGCCGGCGAACACCCGCGCCCAGTGGTGCGCGCCCGAGCAGGCCTCCATGCCGATGGTGCACGGCGGCAGCGCCGCCACCATGCCCACCAGCTTGTCTCGCGCCACCTTCGGGGCCACCAGCACAGCTTTGCCATGCTCATCAACGCCGTGCAGCGCAAACACGGACTTCGCGAGATCGATTCCAACGAACAAAATGGTCATGGACTTCCCCTTCCGAGTGAGTGGATGAGATTCGCAACCCCATCGTGGCACTTCGTTGCCGTTCGCCGCAATATGCGGCTAGCTCGGGACGGGGAAGTCCCTTTCATTCGTTAGGC
>NZ_LFRI01000452.1 GCF_001447195.1 Aquabacterium parvum
TCCCTCTGCAACGCCCTTCGGGCTCACTGGGGTGTCCCCCAGCCCCCCGGCTTACTTCGACGCGGAGAGGCGCTCCATGTCATTGAGGACAGGCCGAGCATGCTGATGCACGGCCATCATGTAGGCCTGCGAGGCCGTGTCCCAGGCGTCGATGTGTCTGGCCAGGATGAACAGCCAGGGCGGCGTGTCAACATCCGGGCCAGCAGCTACGATCCCGTAGAAGGCCCTCACCGTCTCAGTGGTCATCAGCGCAGCCTCTTCGAGGACATTGCG
>NZ_LFRI01000453.1 GCF_001447195.1 Aquabacterium parvum
CGCGAGTTCATCGAGGCTGCTGTGTCTGATGCGCTGGCCCGCGCCGAGGAAGCTATCGAGCGTTCCGGTGCCCTGGATCAAGGGAGCCTGTGATGCTCACGCTGACCGGCACCATTCGAGCAGTCACCACCCTGGGCGGTGGCGTCAACAAGAAGACCGGCGAGGTGATCCCCACCCGCCCGGTTCTCCAGATCGAGGGCCTCGATAACCGTGGCCTCGTTCAACTCTTCACCCTCACAGTTCCGGACACCAAGCCTTTCGAGGGCCGAGTGG
>NZ_LFRI01000454.1 GCF_001447195.1 Aquabacterium parvum
GCGCTGGTCCTGCACAAACAGGTCGCCACCGGGCTGGCGACGCCAGAAGGCCGAGGGCTTGATGCGTGGGGTGATCATGCGCTCCATCATGCCGTCTCAGGCGCCTTCCGGATGAGAGAGGTTTCTAGAAGTGCCCAAATGGATCACCGATCGTGATTGACTTGCAGGGTGATGGCATCAGCACATTGTCGCCATCTGATGTCCACGTTCGCTTTGATCTGACCGGCGATGGGGTAAAGGACCGCGTCGGCTGGTTGGATGGCTCGGACGGATTCATCGTGCGCGACCTCAACGGCAATGGCGCCATTGACGGCGTGCAGGAAATGTTTGGGGGAATGCACCGGGGTGAAGGCTATGGCGAGTTGGCTGAGCTCGATGGCAACCGGGATGGCGTGATTTCCATGGCGGACGCCGACTTCACTTCTCTTTTGGTGTGGCAGGACTTGAATGTCGATGGCATCACTGACCAAGGAGAGTTGAGAACACTCTCTGAAGCAGGCGTTTCATTGCTGTCGTTGCGGTACGCGAACGTGGACAACTGGCAGAACGAAAATTTCATTGGCGAGTCCTCGTTTGCCCTCCGGGATGGACGTGAAGTTGAGATGGCCGATGTCTATTTCCGTTTGGAGCAGGACGATCATCAAGCTCAAAGTGGCCCGCTCCTGCCGAACCTGTCAGGAGCCAGCGCTCAGCTTGACGGCGCTCACGCCGCCCCATTGGGCATTGATCTGGGCGATTGGGGGGGCTTGGAGTTCAGCTTGAATGGCCCGGGCAAAGCTCGCTTGTTAGCTGATGTCAACGCGGCCGATGCGCAGGTGGCCAGCCTGGTTCAGGCCATGGCATCAATGGCGCCGCCTGTACTGGATGCGGGCATCATGACCACGGTCCGGCACACGGGCTTAACCCCAGTTCTTGCTGCGAACTGGTGCTGACGATGATCCTCAGCCGCGCAGCTTGCGGCTGTGCTCGTGCACCGTGTCCACCAGCACCTTGACGTTGTCCGGCGGGGTGAACTGGCTGATGCCGTGGCCCAGGTTGAAGATGTGGCCGCTGCCGGCGGTGGGCTGGCCGAAGCTGTCGAGCACCTTGATGGCTTCTTCGCGCACCTGCTCAGGTGAAGCGAACAGCACGTTGGGGTCGAGGTTGCCTTGCAGGGCCACGCGGTCGCCGGTGACCTGGCGGGCCTTGCCCAGGTTCATCGTCCAGTCCAGGCCGACCACGTCGCAGCCGCTGCCCGCGATCTCGTCCAGCCAGATGCCACCGCCCTTGGTGAAGACGATGTGCGGGATGCGGAAGCCGTCGTGCTCCTTCTTGAGCTGCGAGAGCACACGCTTCGTGTAGGCCAGGCTGAACTGCTGGAAGGCTCCGTCGGCCAGCACGCCCCCCCACGAGTCGAAGATCATGGCCGCTTGCGCGCCAGCTTCGATCTGGGTGTTGAGGTAGAGCGCCACGGCGTCGGCGTTGACCTCGAGGATGCGGTGCATCAGGTCGGGGCGCTGGTACATCAGCGTTTTGACCAGGCGGTAGTCGTCCGAGCCACCGCCTTCGACCATGTAGCAAGCCAGCGTCCAGGGGCTGCCCGAAAAACCGATGAGCGGCACCTTGCCCACGCCGTTGGCGTCGGCCAGTTCACCGCGGATGGTGCGCACGGCGTCGAACACGTAGCGCAGCTTGTCCATGTCGGGCACGGCGAGCTCGGCCACGGCGGCCTCGTCGCGCACGACCTTGGCGAACTTCGGGCCTTCACCGGCGGCAAAGCTCAGGCCCAGGCCCATGGCGTCGGGCACGGTGAGGATGTCGCTGAAGAGGATGGCTGCGTCCAGGTCGTAGCGGCGCAGCGGCTGCATCGTCACCTCGCAGGCCAGCTCCGGGTTGGTGGCCAGGCCCATGAAGCTGCCGGCCACGTCGCGCGTGGCGCGGTACTCGGGCAGGTAGCGGCCGGCCTGGCGCATCAGCCACACGGGCGTGGCGTCGGTGGACAGGCGCAGGCAGGCGCGCAGGAAGCGGTCGTTGGCCAGCGGGGGCAGGGTGAAAGCAGCACTCATGGGGCGCATTTTAGGCGGCGGCCCCCACGCGGCTTTGCGCCTGCTCATTCAGGTGGGAGATCCGCACAAGCCATGAGTCGAATTTCCGCTTGAACTGGCAGCATGCAACGCATGGCAGTCATCACCGGCGACATCGTCCCCCTCAACCGATCCGAGCACGGCTATGCGGCCATCGAAGGCCTGGCCGGCACCATGGTGCAGGCCTACCTGCTGCGCTTGAACCAGCCGGTGCCCGAAGAGCGCATGCGCCGCACCCTGCGCGAACTGGTCACGGCCTACCCCAAGCTGCGCGCCGCGCTGGAGCCGGGCCTGCACCGCTATCACTTTCGCATCCTGCCCGAGGGGCCGCTGATCGACCAACTCTTTGAGCTGGCCTACAAGGTCGATGCGCACCTGAACCCGGACGACCCGCTGGCGCTGGAGGCCTGGCACCGCGAGCGCATGCACGAGGTGCTGCCGCTGGAGCGAGGCCTGGGCCTGCGTGCGCACTTCGTGCCGCACCCCGAGCGACCGGTGCTGTGTTTCGGCGTGCCCCACATCCTGGGCGACGGCATGACCATGCTGCAGCTGGTCAAGCAGATCCTGCGCGGGCTCAATGGCCAGGCGCTCGAGCCCATGGCCTTGGAGGCGCCGTCGATGATCGGCTCCATCGCGCCCCTGGACTGGCGGCAGTGGCCGCGCCAGGTGATGCGCTCGCGTCGCCACAAGCTTGAAGAAGCGCGGCGCCTGGCCAGCCTGAACATCCAGCAGTGGCCCACGCAACTGGGCACGCATTTCTCGACCACGGGCCTGCGCCACCACGAGGTGCCCACGCCGGTGGCCGATTTGCGCCGCACCGCGCGCGAGCTGGGCGTGTCGCTCAACACTTTCCTGATCGCGGCGCTGGCGCAGACCTTCCTCGATCAGGCGCCGAACGACCCGAAGGCCGCCGCCGTCATCCGCATCTCGGTGAACCTGCGCAAGTACTACCCCGAGTCGGCCGGGCACGGGCACCTGTGGGGCAACCACGTGGGTGCTTTCCTGGTCATCGAGACGGATGCGCGCAAGCCATTGCGCGAACGCGTCAAGTCGATCGACGCCAGCATCAAAGAGGGGCAGGACCGATACGCCCGCCGCGAGATGTGCTGGACCTACCTGCTGGAAGAAGCCCTGCCCTGGCTGGGCCGCACGCTGATCGGCCACATCGGGGTGCAGCTCAAGCGCCAGGGCAAGTTCCCCAAGATCAGCTGCCACGCCACCAGCCTGGGCGACGCCAACCACGTCAACCTGCCCGATGCAGCGGTGCGCGTGGTGCAGATCGTGCCCACGGTCAACAGCATCTCCCCGTTGCCTGTGCTGGTCGAGATGAACGGGCGGCTGAGCCTGCCCTGCAGCTGGCAACTGGGCGAGACACCGGTGGCCGCCGTCGATGACTTCCACCGGCGCTTTGACGAGGTGCTGGCGCGCATGGTGGCCGAGGTGATGCCGCAAGGCGTGGCGGCCTGAGGGCTCTGCAGGGCGGCGGCTGCCCCACACGCCGCCTTGGTCGGGGTCGGGCACGCGTCCTGCTTCGTGTGCCGGCATTTCACCGGCACACTGTGGCAACTGTTGCCCACCCAGACGAGTCACCATGAGCACGCTCCACCTCATCTCCCACCCCCTGGTCCAGCACAAGCTCACGCTGATGCGGCAAAAGGACGCGAGCACCAACAGCTTTCGCCGCCTGCTCGACGAGCTGAGCACCTTGATGGCGTACGAAGTCACGCGGGACATGCCGCTGCAGCCCATCGAGATCGAGACCCCGCTGGAGACCATGACCGGCCACGTGATCGATGGCAAGAAGCTGGTGCTGGTGTCCATCCTGCGCGCGGGCGATGGCCTGCTCGACGGCATGCTGCGCGTGGTGCCGAGCTCGCGCGTGGGCCACATCGGCCTGTACCGCGACCCCGACACCCTGCGCCCGGTCGAGTACTACTTCAAGATGCCTTCAGAGGTCGCCGAGCGCGACGTGATCGTGGTCGACCCCATGCTGGCCACCGGGCATTCGGCTGCCGCCGCCGTTGCGCGCATCAAGCAGCTCAAGCCCCGCTCGATCAAATTCATGTGCCTGCTCGCTGCGCCCGAAGGCGTGGCCGCGATGCAGTCCGAGCACCCCGACGTGGACATCTACACCGCTGCCGTGGACCGCTGCCTCAATGAGCACGGCTACATCCTGCCCGGCCTGGGTGACGCCGGCGACCGAATCTTCGGCACGAAGTGAGGCGATCGCTCCTGTCATGCTGGTGGGCATAGGCAGAGCGGTGCGGCGCGGGTTCGCGCCCAGCCGGCTCAGGCGCCGCGTCCAGCGGCCAGATCGGCCAGTTTCTGGCTTTGCATCAGGCCGGTCACGCTGAGCTGACGCAGGCGATCGTGCAGGCCGTTCCAGTCGGACGATCGGCCCGACTGCAGCGCCTGCCAGCGCCCATGCACGTCGCGCAGGATGCTGTCTGCAGACGATTCGCCGCCCAGGTCTGAGGAGCTGTCCGCCAGTTTGCGGATTTGCGCCAGGCGAGCATCCACGCGCTCGGCCAGAAGGGGCACGGGCTCCTCCTGCCAGGCATCCAGGTCAGATTTCAGATCGCCAGCGGCCTCCACCAGCGGCAACCATGTGCCATGCAGCTCGGCTTCGGCGCGCACTTGGCGCTGCTCGTGCCAGGAAGCAAAGCCCCCGGCGAGCATCAGCAGGCCGCAGGCCGTGCCGAGCGCGAAGGCGCGCCAGTGGACGAGGGGTGAGGGGGCGGCGGCAGAGGAGGCGGACGAGGCCATGGCATCGGTGCCCCGTTGGCGCGGGGGCAGTGGGTGATGCCATGGTGTTCGGCGCCTGCTGCGCCGACTTGACCGCCCCCGCCTTGCCGGCGAGGGCTGCCGTGACGGGTTTCACGCTTGGGCGGGGAGCCTTTGCGTCAGCGGTGCCTGGGGTGTCAGGCGCCTCAGTTCAGCGTGCGCCGGTAGCTCTTGACCGCCAGCAGCCCGAACACCAGCCCGGCCAGCATGATCGGCCACAGGTGCGGCCACATGTCGATCAGCGTGAACTCCTTGAGGAACACGCCGCGCGAGCCGCGCACGAAGTAGGTCAGCGGCAGCCCCTGCGAGATCACCTGCGCCCATTGCGGCATGCCGCTGTAGGGGAACATGAAGCCCGACAGCAGGATGGACGGCAGGAAGTAGAAGAACGACAGCTGCATGGCCTGCATCTGCGACATGGCCGCCGTCGAGATCAGGATGCCCACCGACAGCGTCGTGATGCCATAGGCCAGCAGCAACGCGATCAGCGCCAGAGGGTCGCCCGTGAGCGGCAACTTGAACAACAGGAAGGCGATCGCCAGGATGATCGAGACCTGCACCACCCCCACCAGGAAGGTCGGGATGATCTTGCCGATGATCATCTCCCAGGGCTCGGTCGGCGTGACCAGCAGGAACTCCATCGAGCCCTGCTCTTTTTCCTTGGTGATGGACATGGCCGTCATCACCAGCAGCGACACGTTCAGGATCATGCCCACCAGACCGGGGATGATGAAGAAGGTCTGCTCGCCCTGCGGGTTGAAGCGCCGCTGCACGCGCACCTCCAGCTTGGGCTCGCCGGTGAACGTGGCCTCGATGCCATCCTTGCGGAACAGGTGGGCCGCCGTCTGGCGCGCGACCTCGCCCGTGGAGGTGATGGCGCCGTTGAGCGAGACCGGGTCGGTGGCGTCGGCTTCGACCAGGATCTGCGCCGGCAGGCCGCGCAGCAGGTTGCGCGTGAAGTCGGGCGGGATCTCGACGACCACGGACGTTTGCGCCTTGCGCAGCATCTCGCTGGCCTGGTCGGACGTCAGCTGGCGCTGGTCGATCTCCAGGTAGACCGACTGCTGCAGCGCGGCCTTGTACAGCCGCGAGAACTCGCTCTTGTCGTGGTCCACCACGATCGTCGGGATGTGGCGCGGATCGGGGTTGATCGCGTAGCCGAAGACGATGACGTAGCCGATGGTGACCGACAGCAGCGACACGAAGGTCATGCGGTCGCGCACCATGTGGATCAGCTCCTTGGTGGCGATGGCGGCGATGCGGTTGAAAGCCTGGAACACCTGGGGCTCCTCAGAACTGCGTGATGGAACCCTGCTGCTGCAAGGTCAGGTAGAAAAAGACGTCTTCCAGGCCCACGTCGATGTCGACGGGCGTGCCGGCGTGCAGGCCGTGCTGGGCCAGGTCACGCACCCAGGAACCCACGTCCTCGTGCGAGCGGGCCACCACGCGGATGCTGTTGCCCTGCTGCGAAAGCCGCACGATGCGCGGGTCGTGCGCCAGGTGAGGGTGACGGAAGACCTCCTGCAGCGGCACCTGCGCGGCCACCAGGGGCGCGTCGGCCAGCACCTTCTCAGGCGCGTCGTCGACCAGCAGGCGGCCATACAGCACGTAGGCGATGCGGTTCGAGCGCATGGCTTCGTCCATGTAGTGCGTGCTCACCAGCACCGACACACCGGTCGAGGCGATGTCCTGCAGGATGTCCCAGAAGGCTTCGCGGGCCTTCGGGTCGACACCTGCGGTGGGCTCGTCGAGCAGCAGGATGCGGGGGCGGTGCGCCATCGCGCAGGCCAGGGCCAGGCGCTGCTTCCAGCCGCCCGACATGGTGCCCACGCGTTGGCGGTCGCGGCCTTCGTTGTCGAAGGCGAACTGTTTGACCAGCTCGGTGACCCGCCCGGCCACGTCCTTGATGCCGTAGAGCTTGCAGACGAACTGCAGGTTCTCGCGCACCGTCAGGTCGCGGTAGAGGCTGAAGTGCTGGGTCATGTAGCCCAGCAAAGGCTTGATCTTGGGTGCCTGCGTGGCGATGTCGAAGCCCAGGCAGGTGCCGCGCCCCGAGGTCAGCGGCACCAGGCCGCACATCATGCGGATGGCGGTGGTCTTGCCCGAGCCGTTGGGGCCGAGGAAGCCGTAGAGCTGGCCTTCCTCGATGGTCATGTTGAGCTGGTCGACGACCGTCTTGTCACCAAAGGTCTTGGTGAGGTCGCGCACCTCGATGATGGACTGGGCCACGTCGCGTCCTTCGCTTGCGTTCAGGAGGCTTTCGCGGCCACGCCGGCCACCTTCACGCCCACCGGGGTGCCGGGGGGCGCGGTGCAGCCGGCCGGGGTTTCCAGGCGCGCTTCGGTCAGGAAGCTCAGGCGGTCACGCAGCTCCTGGCTGAACATCATCGGCTGGGTGTACTCGGGGCGGGCGCTCACGCGCGTGACGCGGGCGATGGCGGGCTTGTCGCAGCCCGAGATCTCGACGGCGACCTGGTTGCCAGGCAGGAACTTCGGGCGCAGGTCATTGGGCACGAAAAAGCGCACGCGCAGCGAGCCGGTGTGCAGGATGGTCATCGTGGTGCTGCCGGCGGTGGCGAACTCGCCCTGGCGCACGTACAGCTCCTGGATCACGCCAGCCACCGGGGCCGTCACCTGCTTTTGCTGCAGCAGCCACTCGACCTGGGCCACGCCGGCCTGGGCCGCCACGGTCTGGGCCTGTGCTGCGGCCTGCTCGTCGGTGCGCGCGCCTTCCTTGGCCACGCGCAGCGCCGCGCGGGCGTCTTCGACCTGGGCTTCGGCCAACTGCACGTTGGTGCGGTCGTTGTCCACCTGTGTTTCGCTCACGAAGTTCTTCTTGAGCAGCGACTCGCTCTTTTTCAGGTTGCTTTCGGCCTGCGAGAGCTGGGCCTGGGCGTAGCGCAGCTTGGCGCGCAGGCTTTCGAGCTCGGCCTGGCGGGCGCCCTTGCTCAGGTTTTTGCTCTGCGCTTCGGCCTGCTGCTTGCGGGCCTGGGCTTCGGCCAGGCGGGCCTGCTCCTGCTGCGACTCCAGCGTGTAGAGCATGTCGCCCGGCTTGACGATCTGGCCTTCCTTGACGCTGAGCTGGGCCATCGTGCCCGAGACCGGCGAGGCCACCGAGGTGGTGTCGGCCTCGATGTAGCCGGGCAGTTGCAAATCGGCCTGACCGTCGAAGAAGCAGCCGCTCAGGCCCAGGCTCAAGGGCAAGGCCAGCAGCGAGGCCGCCAGCACGCTCGGGCGCACGCGGTGTTGGGTGGGGGTCGACGGCAACTTCATGTCGAAACTTTCATGTCACTCGGGTTCACGGCTGGGGCCTCACAGGCGCCCCAGCTCCACATACAACGGACGGTTGTCGATGCCGGGGCGCGGATCGTCACCATAGCTCAGCCAGAAGTGGCTGGAGATGAGTTTTTGGCGTTTGTAGCCGCGCGGCACATCGACCAGCGGATCGCCATGGGTCACCGCCGTGGCCAGGGCGTCGTACTTCTGGCCTTCGTGCGCCATCACCCAGTCGATCAGGGCCTGAAAGGTGGCCTTGTCGTCACCAGCGATCAGCACGTTGTAGAGCGTCAGGTAGTTCAGCACGCCGCCCACCGGCGGCAGCTTGAAGCCACCGGCCAGGCTCACGTACAGGTTGTAGATCGGGCGCAGCACCTGGATGGCGGGCTTGAAGCCCATGATGCGCGTCTGCTTGTAGGCCTTCTGGTTCCAGCCGGCCAGCATGCCGATGATCTCGCCACCCTTGAGCGCCAGCACGTAGTCGCTGACCTTCAGGCCTGTGTAGTACGGATCGCCCTTGGCCATCTTCTCGAAGTCGTAGAGCGGGTAGCCGTTGCGGCGCGGCGCTTCGCGATCGAAGAAGGCCTGCATGGCGGGCAGGTCGGCGTGGGTGGCCGCGCGCAGGGTCACGCCAGCGGGGATGCGCGGCTTGACCTTGCGCACGAAGATGAAGCTGGTCTCGATCGTGTGGCTGACCCAGTAGCGAAACAGCACGTCATCCTTGACGCGCGACGCAGCTTCCAGCGGCGCGGTGTTGTCCTTCATCACGATGCCGTGCATCAGGTCATCGGTGTTGCGGAACTTTTTCTGCTCGGCGAACAGGGACGAAGCAATGCCGCGACGGCGGTAGAACGGGTCCACGCGCGTGTCGCCCGAGTAGTACAGGCGGCGCTTCTTGCCGCTGATGTACATGTCGTGGCCCGAAATCACCGTCAGGCCGGCCAGCACGTCGGGGCGCTCGTCGTCATCGGCCACGGTCATGATGAACTCGTCGCCGACCACGCGCGCGCCAATGAAGAAGTCCGGCAGGCGCTGAAAGCACATCTCGGCCGGGCCGGGCATGGTGATCTTGGAGACCAGGTCGTGGATCTTGGGGTTGTCGGCTTCGCTGCCGATGCGGATGGTGATGGCCATGGTGCTGCTTGGTTTCTTGAGAGGTCTTCAGGCGTCCAGCGAATCGCGCAGCATCGCGGGCACCGAGCCACGCCAGTGGCGCAGGGGCTCGATCTTGATGTTGCCTTCGATCATGCCGCGCTCGCGGCACTGGTCCATGTAGATCTGGCGCATGTGGGGCAGGGCCACGCAGGCGGCGTGCTGCAGTTGGCCCAACTCGCGCGCCAGCTTGTAGTGGAAGTTGGCCTGAAGGGCTTTTTCCACCTGCGCGGCCAGGTCGCTTTGGATGGCCTGGCGAGCCTGGCTGGACACGCCTTCGTCGCACTCGACCAGCAGCACGTAGCCCGGTGTGCGACCGCGTGCCTCGTCCAGGGCCAGCAGCGTCACCGGCAGCGCCCCCGACAGCGACAAGCCATCCTGCACGGCTTGCGCCGTGGTGGCGCTGGTCTTCTCGCCAACCAGGTCGACGCCGTCGTTGCGGCCCAGGAAGGTCAGGCAGGGCACCTGGCCCAGGCTGCCTTCGACGCGCAGCACGTCGCTCATCTGGTAGCGCGCGAAGCCGCTGCCCGTCGTCATCACGGGGATGACCTCCTGGCCTTCGCGCAACTGCCACGCGGCCAGCGTCTGCCCGTCGTTGGCGTCGACGAACTCGTAGAAGTGGCTCAGGTAGGACAGCGGGTAGCGCCCCTGGAAGGGGAAGGTCACCACGCCCTCGGTGGCCCACAGGCCCTTGCCCTGGAAGTTCGCGTGCGGCAGGAAGCCATGCAGCTTGCGCGCCCAGGGCGTGGCAGCGGCCGTGTCCCAGGCGCTGACCACGGCCAGGCTCGGCCACAGCGCCTTGAAGAAAGCCGGGTCCATGCGACCGTCCCAGCCGCGCAGCAGGCTGGCGGCGCGCTGGGAGCGAGGGCATGGCACGCCTGCCATCGACGCGGTGCGCCGGCCCCAGTTGCCTTGCGCCAGCACCTGCGACAGCTCCTCGCGCCAGTGCGACATCTGCTCCAGCAAGCCCAGCCCGAAGGTCGGGCTCCACACCGAAATGAAGCCCAGCGCGTCGTCGGCGGCCAGGTAGGCGATGGTGGCGAACAACGAGTCGTCAGACGACTGCGCCAGCGCGATCTCCTGCGGCGCGGCTTGCGTCAGGTAGGCCAGCAGGCGCTTGCCGAACGACAGCATCTTCATGTCGTCGTTGATGTCGCCGGCGGTCTGGCTGCGCATCTCGGTCGGGATCCACGACAGCGACCAGTAGTGCGTGCCGCGCCCTTGCTGGGGGAACTGCCGGTACAGGTCGCCCACCCAGGCCGTGATGACCTGGTCGAGCTCGTCGAGAAACATCTTCGTGTACGGGACCCACTTGACCGCCGAGGTCGAGCCGCTGGTCGGCTGGTAGCGCATCACCGGCGAGTCGATCAGCAGCGACTGCTTGCGCGCGCGCTGCTGCGCGATCACTTCGGCGTGATCCTGGTAGGTGCTCAGCGGCAACTGGCGCGAAAACTCCTCCCACGACCAGTCCGCGCGGATGCCACGGCGCTGGCCCTCGGGCGAGCGCGACACGGCGGACAACCAACGACTCAGCCGGGCGCGCTGGACCGATTCCAGTTCACCGAGGTGCCGTTCGAAGCGCTGGCGCCCCGGGGCGACCAGCAGGCGGAGGAGGTGGTGTCCGAGGGTGGTGCCGGCCCCCATCAGGAGGCCTTGGAACGCTCGAAAGCGTCCTGGGCATTGCCGTCATCCCAGGCGGCTGATTCGCGGCGGCTCGTCGTGGGCTTGACGTCCAACTCCTGACCCGGACGGCTGTGCGTGCCCAGGATGTGCTTCTTGACCCACTTCCAGGGCACGTCCACGATGGAGCGGAACAGGCTCTCGTAATCACAGGCGGCCAGGCAGGGCACCTCGTGGCCCTGGCGCCAGCCCGGGTTGACCTTCTCAAAAAAGGCGATGTGCTTGTTGGCGGCCTTGAGCTCGGGCGTGATGCCGGCCACGTCGCCTTTGAGGCGCACGTAGTCGTTGCCGAAGTCCAGCACCATGTTCTCGCGGTCGAAGGCCTCGGGGAACAGGGCGTCGCAATACGCTTCGGTGATGCGGCGATAGCGATCGTCCATGCCCGGGCGGTTGCCGCCGACCTTGGGGTAGTAGTTGTAGAAGTTGTTCGTCATCAAGAGGTACGTCTTGTAGCCCTTGGAGATGAGGAACCAGTAGAACGGCACGAAGGGGCGCTTGATGCGCTCGATGATCAGGCGGCGGTAGAAGGTGTTGGCCAGCGCGTTGTTGCCCCAGTAGGCCGGCTCGATGATGGTGTCGCCGCTGAAGATGCCGCGCAGGCGCTTGCCATCGACCTTGATATCGAAGAAGGTCTGGGTGGAAAAGCCCACCACCTTGTCGTCGGCCTTGCGGGTGACCAGGATCACGCCGGACTTCTTGCTCAGGTCGTTGAGGAAGATGTCGAGCGAGGTGTTCTCGTAAAACGACGAATACAGCTCGTACATCTGCTTGATGTGCGTGACCGTGATCGCCTGGATCGGGCGAAAGAAGGTGCTGACTTTTTCTTTCCTGGCCGTGGTGGACATGCTGAGGCTCCATCGAAGCGCGTGGCTTCTGCGATCGAGCGCCGGGCCGGTGGGCTGGGGCGTCGACGTTGACTACCGTTTTGTTACGCGTTCGTTACGCGTTGACGTTGAGGTGAGGATGCGCCCCCCCCTTTTTGAGCGGACACCGGGCTTGCCCTCGGTGAACACTTATATGAGGGGTGTGTAATGCCGCAGATTAGTAAGAAGGGGGAGGGGGGCAACCTGAGGGTTTAGGAGGGGAGGGGATAAAAGCTGTGCGATCGCAGCGCCATGGGCGCTTCCATGTGATCGACATGCGCCCTGGCTGTTTGAATTGCGGCCGATCTGCCCCGCTTGAAGCAGGCTCGGCGCCCGCCAGAACCCCCCGTTTGCGCCGAACTGCACACGGGGGGCTTGGTCTGGCTCGCAGTCCTGCGTATAATCTTTAGGTTTTGCCGACGCCGTGGTGGCGTTTGAATCCGGTGATGTCAATGAGTGGTTCCCACACCAAGCTGCGGATGAAGCCATTTGAAGACAGTGATCTGGACGAAGACGCCCTGCCGCCGGTCAGCCCGCTGACGCGAGAAGAGGCGCAAGCCTTGCTCGCACGGCAGCCCTCTTTCACCGTCTGGCAGGCCTTGGCCTCTCAAGCGGGGGTGGGGCTGCTTGTCGCGCTGATCTGGGGGGCGCTGGCCGCAAGTCAGGCTGCTTTCCTGTCCGCCTTGTATGGCGCGGTGGTGGTGGTCGTGCCGAATGCGCTGATGGCGCGCGGCGTCTTCGGTCGGCGAGCGGGGCGCAGTGTCGGGGGTCTTCTTGTGTGGGAGATCCTCAAGCTGTGTCTGTCCGGGGCCTTGCTGGTCCTGGCGCCGGTGGTGCTGCGCCCGATCGACTGGGCTGCGCTGCTGGTCACCATGGTGTTGTGCCTGAAATCGATTGCCGTGGCGCTGTTGATCCAGCAGCGTCGCACCAGGAATAGAAACGTTTGACGAGAGTCGCCCATGTCTGCTGAACAGCATGCCCTGACCGCGCCCGAGTACATCGGGCACCACCTGCGTCACCTGCAGAACAAAACCGAAGCCCAGGCCATCGTGGACTGGAGCTACATCAACATCGACTCGGTTTTCTGGTCGGTGGTGATGGGCCTGCTGGGCGTGTTCCTGTTGTGGAAGGCCGCTCGCAAGGCCACCTCCGGCGTGCCGGGTCGCTTCCAGGCGGCGGTCGAAATGCTCGTCGAGCTGGTCGACACGCAGGCCAAGGGCATCATCCCCAGCGCCGAGTCGCGCAAGGCCGTGGCCCCTGTGGCCCTGACGGTCTTCGTCTGGATCTTCTTCATGAACGCGATGGACCTGCTGCCCGTCGACTTGCTGCCCCGCATCTGGGAAGGCGTCTACGCTGCCGCTGGTCACGACCCCCATCACGCCTACATGCGCGTGGTGCCCACCGCTGACCTGTCCATCACCCTGGGCATGTCGATCAGCGTGCTCCTGATCTGCCTGTACTACAACATGAAGGTCAAGGGTGTGGGCGGCTGGATCAAGGAGCTCTTCACGGCCCCCTTCCATGCGCACGGTCCCGTCGGCACCATCCTGCTGCTGATCCCCAACTTCTTCCTGAACCTGGTCGAGTTCGGCGCCAAGACGATCTCTCACGGCATGCGGCTGTGGGGCAACATGTACGCTGGCGAGCTGGTGTTCATGCTGATCGCCCTGCTCGGCGCGGCCGTTGGCACGACGCTGACCGCTGGTGGCGCTGGCCTGTGGTTCCTCGGCGTGCTCGCCGGTTCTGCCTGGGCCATCTTCCACATCCTGATCATCGCGCTGCAGGCCTTCATCTTCATGATGCTGACCCTGGTGTACATCGGTCAGGCACACGAAGGTCACTGACCTTCGATCTCTCCCTGTTTCTTTCCCCCTTCCTTCTTTTTCAACCTCCCTTTTTTATTCTTAGGAGCAATCATGGAACTGGTGTTGGCTAACGTCGCTCTGGCTTGTGGTCTGATCATCGCCCTGGGCGCCATCGGTGCCTGTATCGGTATCGCCCTGATGGGTGGCAAGTACTTCGAAGCCACCGCTCGTCAGCCCGAGCTGATGAACGAACTGCAAACCAAGATGTTCCTGCTGGCTGGTCTGATCGACGCCGCCTTCCTGATCGGTGTCGGTATCGCCATGCTGTTCGCCTTCGCGAACCCCTTCATCGCCGCCCTGGCCAAGTAATCGGTCTTTCTCGACTGAACATCCCCTTTAACCGAGAAAGGTCCGAGCCGTGAATCTGAACGCAACGCTGTTCGCGCAGATCGTGGTCTTCGGGATCCTCTGGTGGTTCACGATGAAGTTCGTGTGGCCGCCGATCACGAAGGCGCTCGACGAGCGCGCAAGCAAGATCGCCGATGGTCTGGCTGCCGCCGACAAGGCCAAGCTGGAACTGGCGAACGCCAACAAGAGCGTCCAGGCTCAGCTCGCCCAATCCCGCGACGAAATCGCTCAACGACTGGCTGACGCTGAAAAGCGCGCTGCCGTGATCGTTGAGGAGGCCAAAAAGCGCGCTTCCGACGAAGCCGCCAAGATCGTTGCTGATGCCAAGGCAGAAGCAGATCAACTGGCCACCCAGGCCCGTGAGACCCTGCGTGAGCAGGTCGCCGGTCTGGCCGTCAAGGGTGCCGAGCAGATCCTTCGCCGCGAGGTCTCTGCCCAGGTCCATGCCGACCTGCTGAGCCGCCTGAAGTCGGAGCTGTGATCATGGCCGAGCTTGTCACCATCGCCCGTCCTTACGCCGAAGCGCTGTTCAAGGCCACTCCCCAGGCTGAGCAATCCGCCTGGGTGGCGCAAGTCGCTGCCCTGGGGCAAGTCGCTCGCGACGCCCAGGTGCAAGGCCTTGCCGACAACCCCCGTGCCACGCAAGACCAGGTCTATGGCGTGATCACGGAGGCTGCCAAGGTGGCGCTTGCGCCGGTCGTGGCCAATTTCCTGCGTACCGTTCTGGAAAACGGTCGTCTGGCGGCCCTGCCGCTGATGGCCGAGCAGTTCCAAGCCCTCGTGCAAGCCCGTCAGGGTGTGTCCGAAGCCCGCATCACCAGCGCCTTCGCGGTGTCCGACGAACAAGTCGCCGACATCCTGGTGCCGCTGGAAAAGCGCTTTGGTCGCAAGCTGACAGCCACGGTCGACATCGACCCTGAGCTGATCGGTGGCGTGCGAGTGGTGGTCGGCGACGAGGTGCTCGACACCTCCGTCAAGGCCCGCCTGGAACGCATGAAGTCGGCCCTCCTGGCTTGAATCGGAGCCCGGCCTCAACCTAGAACAGTCGCCCTACCCCCGGTGGCCGCGTGCCACCGGATGTTGTCAACGAGGTTTGCCTTCGAGCAGCCCTTGACCAGACTGGGAGCAAAGCAATGCAACTGAATCCCGCAGAAATTTCCGAACTGATCAAGAGCCGCATCGAGGGTCTCGGCGCGGCTGCCGACATTCGCAACCAAGGCACCGTGATCTCCGTGACCGACGGCATCGTCCGCGTCCACGGCCTGTCCGATGCCATGCAAGGCGAAATGCTGGAGTTCCCCGCGGACGCCTCCGGCGTTCCCACCTACGGTCTGGCCCTGAACCTGGAGCGTGACTCCGTCGGTGCCGTGATCCTGGGTGCTTACGAGCACATCTCCGAAGGCGACATCGTCAAGACGACCGGTCGCATCCTGGAAGTGCCCGTGGGCCCCGAACTGGTCGGCCGCGTGGTCAACGCCCTGGGTCAGCCCATCGACGGCAAGGGCCCGATCAACGCCAAGCTGTCTTCTCCCATCGAGAAGATCGCCCCCGGCGTGATCGCCCGTGAATCCGTCTCGCAGCCCCTGCAGACCGGCATCAAGTCCATCGACTCGATGGTGCCCGTCGGCCGTGGCCAGCGCGAGCTGATCATCGGTGACCGCCAGACCGGCAAGACCGCTGTCGCCATCGACGCGATCATCAACCAGAAGGGCCAGGGCGTCACCTGCATCTACGTCGCCATCGGTCAGAAGGCTTCGTCGATCAAGAACGTCGTGCGCGCTCTGGAACAAGCCGGCGCCATGGAATACACCATCGTCGTCGCCGCTTCGGCCTCTGACTCGGCTGCCATGCAGTTCGTGTCGGCCTACTCCGGCTGCGCCATGGGCGAGTACTTCCGCGACCGCGGTCAAGACGCCCTGATCGTGTACGACGACCTGTCCAAGCAGGCCGTGGCCTACCGTCAAGTCTCGCTGCTGCTGCGCCGTCCTCCCGGACGCGAAGCCTTCCCTGGCGACGTGTTCTACATCCACTCGCGCCTGCTCGAACGTGCAGCCCGCGTGAATGCCGACTACGTCGAAGCCTTCACCAAGGGTGAAGTCAAGGGCAAGACCGGCTCGCTCACCGCGCTGCCTATCATCGAAACCCAGGCCGGTGACGTGTCCGCCTTCGTTCCGACCAACGTGATCTCGATCACCGACGGTCAGATCTTCCTGGAAACCAACCTGTTCAACGCTGGCATCCGCCCCGCCATCAACGCCGGTATCTCGGTGTCGCGCGTCGGTGGTGCAGCCCAGACCAAGGTGATCAAGGGCCTGTCCGGCGGTATCCGTACCGACCTGGCGCAGTACCGTGAACTGGCTGCTTTCGCGCAGTTCGCCTCGGACCTGGACGCCGCCACCCGCAAGCAGCTCGACCGCGGTGCCCGCGTGACCGAACTGCTCAAGCAGGCCCAGTACCAGCCGCTGTCGATCTCCCTGATGGGCGCGACCCTGTTCGCCGTCAACAAGGGCTACATGGACGACGTCGAGGTCAAGAAGGTCCTGGCCTTCGAAGCCGGTCTGCACCAGTTCCTCAAGACCAGCCACAGCGCGCTGCTGGCCAAGATCGAACAGACCAAGGCCCTGGACAAGGACGCTGAAGCTGAACTGCAATCGGCCGTCGTCGCGTTCAAGAAGACCTTCGCCTAAAGGAGCGCACCATGGCCGTAGGCAAGGAAATTCGCAACAAGATCAAGAGCGTCGAGAACACCAAGAAGATCACCAAGGCCATGGAAATGGTCGCGGCTTCGAAGATGCGCAAGGCGCAGGATCGCATGCTTGCGGCTCGTCCCTACGCTGACAAGGTGCGCAACATCACGGCGAACCTGGCAAAGGCCAACCCCGAGTACGTCCACCCCTTCATGCTGCCCTCGACGGGCGGCAAGAAGGTGGGCTTCATCGTGGTGAGCACGGACAAGGGTCTGTGCGGTGGCTTGAACACGAACGTGCTGCGTGCCGTGACCAACCAGCTCAAGGAGCTGGACGGGCAGGGCGTCAAAGCCGACGTGGTCTCCATCGGCAACAAGGCCACGGGCTTTTTCAACCGCATTGGCGCCAACGTGGTCGCCAGCGTGGTCGGCATGGGCGACACGCCCCACCTGGAAAAGCTCATCGGCCCCGTCAAGGTGCTGCTCGATGCCTACACGGCAGGCGAGCTCAGCGCTGTTTACCTGTGCTTCACGCGCTTCATCAACACGATGAAGCAGGAGCCCCTGGTCGAGCAACTGCTGCCCTTGAAGGCCAACGAGTTCGCCGGCGAAACGACTCATGCTTGGGAATACATCTATGAGCCGGACGCCAAGGTGGTCATCGACGACCTGATGGTGCGTTACGTCGAAGCGCTGGTTTACCAGGCTGTGGCTGAGAACATGGCTTCGGAGCAGTCGGCTCGCATGGTGGCCATGAAGGCCGCCACCGACAACGCCGGCAACGTGATCAAGGAACTGAAGCTGGTCTACAACAAGACCCGTCAGGCCGCCATCACGACCGAACTGTCCGAGATCGTCGCCGGTGCGGCAGCGGTCTGATCCGAAGATTTTGAATTGATTGAAGGAACGAAAAATGGCTGACACGCAAACAGTGGGCAAGATCGTTCAGTGCATTGGCGCCGTGGTGGACGTGGAGTTCCCGCGCGACCAGATGCCCAAGGTGTACGACGCCCTGAAGATGGACGGCTCCGCGCTGACCCTCGAAGTGCAACAGCAGCTCGGTGACGGCATCGTCCGCACCATCGCGCTGGGCTCGTCCGACGGCCTGCGCCGCGGCATGCATGTGACCAACACCCACGCCCAGATCACCGTGCCCGTCGGCCCGGCCACCCTGGGTCGCATCATGGACGTGCTCGGCGCGCCCATCGACGAACGTGGTCCGGTCGACCAGGCTCAAACCGCCCCCATCCACCGCAAGGCTCCTGCGTACGACGAGTTGTCGCCGTCGCAAGAGCTGCTGGAAACCGGCATCAAGGTGATCGACCTGGTGTGCCCGTTCGCCAAGGGCGGCAAGGTGGGTCTGTTCGGTGGCGCCGGTGTGGGCAAGACCGTGAACATGATGGAACTCATCAACAACATCGCCAAGGCCCACAGCGGTCTGTCGGTGTTCGCTGGTGTGGGCGAGCGCACCCGTGAGGGCAACGACTTCTATCACGAGATGGCCGACTCCGGCGTCGTGAACCTGGAGAACCTGGGCGAGTCCAAGGTTGCCATGGTCTACGGCCAGATGAACGAGCCGCCGGGCAACCGCCTGCGCGTGGCCCTGACCGGCCTGACCATCGCCGAGTCGTTCCGCGACGAAGGCCGTGACGTGCTGTTCTTCGTGGACAACATCTACCGTTACACCCTGGCCGGCACCGAAGTGTCCGCTCTGCTGGGTCGCATGCCTTCCGCCGTGGGTTACCAGCCCACCCTGGCCGAAGAAATGGGCCGCCTGCAAGAGCGCATCACCTCGACCAAGGTTGGCTCGATCACCTCGATCCAGGCCGTGTACGTCCCTGCGGACGACCTGACCGACCCGTCGCCTGCCACGACCTTCGCCCACTTGGACTCCACCGTGGTGCTGTCGCGTGACATCGCTTCGCTGGGCATCTACCCCGCCGTGGACCCGCTGGACTCGACCTCGCGTCAGCTGGACCCGAACGTGGTTGGTGAAGAGCACTACTCTGTGGCCCGCGCCGTGCAAAACACGCTGCAGCGCTACAAGGAACTGCGCGACATCATCGCGATTCTGGGCATGGACGAACTGGCTCCGGAAGACAAGCTGCTGGTGGCCCGCGCTCGCAAGATCCAGCGCTTCCTGTCGCAGCCTTTCCACGTGGCCGAAGTGTTCACCGGTTCGCCCGGCAAGTACGTTCCCCTGAAGGAAACCATCCGCGGTTTCAAGATGATCGTGAACGGCGAGTGCGACAGCCTGCCCGAGCAAGCCTTCTACATGGTTGGCACCATCGACGAGGCCTTCGAGAAGGCCAAGGCCATCAACTAAGCGGCACGCGCGGCGGCCGGCCCATGCCGGTCGCTGTGTGGTCGCTCTTGACGAAAGAGCACCATGTCCACCATCCACGTCGACGTGGTTTCTGCAGAAGAGTCGATCTTCTCCGGTGAAGCCACCCTGGTGTCCCTGCCAGGCGAAGTGGGCGAGCTCGGCATCCTGCCGCGCCACACCCCGCTGATCACCCGCATCAAGCCGGGCGCCGTGCGCATCCAGCGCGCCGACAACAACGAAGAAGAGTTCGTCTTCGTCGCTGGCGGCATCCTGGAAGTGCAGCCGCACTGCGTGACCGTTCTGGCCGACACCGCCATCCGCGGCAAGGACCTGGACGAAGCCAAGGCCAACGAAGCCAAGCGCCTGGCCGAAGAAGCCGTTCAGAACGCCAAGGGCGATCTGGACCTGGCCAAGGCTCAGAACGAGCTGGTCGAGCTGGTGGCCCAGCTGGCCGCCATCCGCCGCCTGCGCAAGAAGTGATCGCGGCTCGCCGCTGAATCGCTCCCACACAGAAAACCCGCTGCCTGCGCAGCGGGTTTTTTCTTTTGGGTCACCGGCCAGGGCCGAATTGACCGAGGCGACAGAAGTTCTCTTAAATTGGCCGAGCCTGCTTCGGCGCGCCACAGCGCCCACTGCTCGGCGCACACCAAAATCATTTCACCGGAGGGATCCATGGATCGCACCACGCACTGGTTTGCCAGCACGGCGTTCGCTTTTCTGGCGGGCGCTGCCAACGCCGCGCCCGATCAACTCGTCATCGAACGCGGGATGGATCACACCGTTTACGCCGCTGGCATGGGCTGGAGCGACCTGGCGGGCACAGCCACCTATGTCGCGTCTACTAATGTCGTCACTGCCGTGAACGTGATCTCGGTGGTGGGCAGTCCGTACCCCGCGAGCTTGCAAGCGGTTTCCCCTGCTGTCTTGGATGCTCCCATCGCGATCGGCGACTCTGGAAGGGGCCGGTACGCGAGCCTGTCTGCAGTCGCTCCGTTGACGCAGTTGAGTGTCGTGCCTCAGGGCGATGAGCTGACCGTGCAGAGCCTGCAAACAGCGGGCGGCTTTCAGGTGACGACCACCAAGAACGGTGCCACCAAAGGCTCTGGCTCGTTGAGCATCAGCGACCTCAAGGTCGATCTGCAGCGAAAACCATCTATGCAGACATCGTCGGTGCCAATGGCGTGGGGGCGCTGAACGACCACGCGCTGTGGACCTATGACAGTGTCTCCGGCCCCGTCACGTTCAAGCCAGGGTTTGACAAGCCTTTCGACGAGACCCTGTCGCCGCCAGCGCTCACGTTTTCCGGCCTTTTCCTGGTCAAGGCTTCGGACATCGACGACATCTTTGTCGCGGCCCTCAACCTCAACAACATCGGGCGAGTGACCTTCACGGCTGCGAACAATCGCAGCGCCACCAACCCCATCGGCTTTGGCTCGATCACCATCAGCGCCGTGCCTGAGCCAGCCGCTTGCGCCTTGATGGTTGCAGGCATGGCTGCTTTGTTGGTGTTCGGTCGATGTGGCGCCAAGCGTTGAGCACCGGCTCGTCATGGGTGAGCAAGGGTTGCCCCGCCCCCTGAAGTGAGGTGCGCGGGGGGGAACGCGCCCGGATGTCGGCGTTTTAGGGGAAGCCCTCACGGTGAACCCTTTGCCTCCGCAGCCGCTCCCTTTTAGAGTAGTGCCGACGGGGCAACCCCGAAAAAGCGCTCGCTTGGAGCGCCCCATGCACCGCAGAGGAGACACCCATGACATTCAACAAGAACCTGATTGCCGCCACCGCGTTGATGACGTTCGCGGGCCTGGCCCAAGCCGTCACCGAAACCGGCACCCTCGCCAAAGGCGAGACGATGCTCAGCAATGGCTACGAGTTCAGCGAGCTGTCTGGCAGCGGCACTTTGAGCTTCTCCAAGTTGCTCGTCACCGCCTTGAACCTGGCTTCCGTCGGGATGCAGGCGGTGCCTGACGCGGTGCTGCAAATTTCCACCTCGACCAATTCGTCGGGTGCGGTCAAGTACGTTACCGCCTCTGCTGCCGCGCCAGTCACGGCCTTGACCAGCAGCTTCGATGGCGTCACCGCGTCCATCATCGGCGTGGGCACCCATGGTGGTTCGCTCCAGACCACGGTCAAGAACAACGCCACCAACGGCGCGGGCTCGTTGAGCATCAGCGACCTGCGTGTTGACCTGGCCACCAAGACCATCTACGCCGACATCGACGGTGGCAACGGCGTCGGTTTCAAGGACAACTACGCCCTGTGGACCTACGACACGCTCACCGGCCCCACCGTCTTTGACGTCTCGGACGTTGGGCAAACCCCCGTGACCAAGTCGTCGACCAACACGCTGTCGGGCCTGTTCCTGGTCAACTCCTCCGACATCGACAACATCTTTGTCAAGGCTTTGAACCTCAACAACACGGGTCGCTCCGGCATCAACGCGGTGAACAACCGCACTGCCACCAACACCGCAGGTTTTGGCTCGATCACGTCCTCCATTGCCGTGACCGTTGTTGCCGTTCCGGAGCCCAGCACCTACGCTTTGATGGGCGTTGGCCTGGTGGGCTTGGCGTTGTTCGGCCGCCGTCGCGCTGCTCGCTGATCTCGCTGTTTGGATGGGCGCGCGGCCTGGCCGCTTGACGCCGACCAAGGGCCGCTCACATCTGTGAGCGGCTTTTTCTTTTTGCGCCACGCATTCAGGGGGCGGGATAGGCCTGCTGTTGTTCAAGGGGATGCTTGTCTAAAGTGGGTGTTGCCAGCCGGAACCGGTGCGCTTGTTCCTGGCGGGTTCAACAACAGTCAACCCAACTCAGTGGAGCCTACCCATGAAATTCAATCCCAAGCTGATCGCGGCCAGCGCCCTTGCGTTGTTCGCAGGCATGGCCCAAGCCGCCGAAGTCGTCACCTTGACCAAGGAATCTCCGGTGCTGGCCAACGGCTACGTTTTTGACAGCCTGGAGGGCAGCGGCACCCTGAGCTTCTCCAGGCTGCTGGTCACCGCCTTGAACCTGGCTTCTGTCGGCATGCAGGCCGTGCCCGATGCCACCCTGCAGATCTCGACCTCGACCAATGCCTCGGGTGCTGTGAAGTATGTGAGTGCAAGCGCCGCAGCACCGGTCACCGCCCTGACCCTTTCTGTCGAAGACAGCACGGTGACGGTGCAACGTGTGGCCACCCAGGGGGGCTCTTTGCAGACCACGGTCAAGAACGCGGCCACCAATGGCAGCGGCTCGCTGAGCATCAGTGACCTGCAGGTCGACCTGACCACCAAGACCATTTACGCCGACATCGTGGGGGCCAACGGCGTGGGCACCTTGAACGACTACGCCCTGTGGACGTATGACACCATCTCCGGGCCCACCACCTTTGAACTTGATCCGGCTGCCGGCCCATGGGGGGTTGCGCTGTCGGCCTCCAACACCCTCTCGGGGCTGTTCCTGGTGAACGCCGCCGACATCGACAACATCTTCGTCAAGGCCTTGAACCTGAACAACACCGGGCGCTCGGGCATCAATGCCGTGAACAACCGCACCGCTACCAACACCGCCGGTTTTGGTTCCATCACCTCGGTGATCGCGGTCAGCTCGGTGCCCGAGCCCAGCACCTATGCCCTGATGGGCGTTGGCCTGGTGGGGCTAGCGCTGTTCGGCCGTCGCCGAGCAAGTCACTGACCGATTGAACTGCTCGCGGGGCGGGGGCCCCGTTCGCCACGCCAGTCGCGCGCAACCACGAGCGGCCTTTTCGTCCGTGCATGAGCCCAGCAGCAGATGACCTCGGCTGGGGATGCGCCACACCTTGAATCGATGGGCGCTCAGGTAATCGCCCTTTGTTCGTGGCAGTGGGACCATGCAGCGCGGGGAGCCTTTGCTCGAATGGGGCATTCCCTTCTAGAGTGTGGCAGGTCAACCGCGTCTCAAAACGCCTCGGCTGACCTCAACCCAAAAACCCAGTGGAGAAAAGATGAAACTCAAAACAAGTCTGATCGCAGGTGCTGCGCTCCTGGCGTTCGGTGGTGCGGCGCAGGCCTATGAGGAGCGGGGCACCTTGTCGGCCGGGCAGTCGCAATACCTTGCTCCGTATACGCTGGAGAACCTGCAAGGCAGCGGCACCCTGAGTTTTTCCAGGCTGCTGGTCGTCTCGCTGAACTTGGCCTCGGTCGGCATGGAAGCCATTCCCGATGCTTCGGTGCTGGTCACGACATCGACCAACGCGGCTGGCAGAGTCCGCTACGTCAACGCAAGTGCCCAGGCCCCGGTGACCGCTCTGACCTATTCTGTCGAAAATGACAACCTGAACGTCTTGGGTGTTCAGACCGATGGGGGAGTGCACCTGAGCACGGTCAAGAACAGCGCCACCAACGGGGCGGGCTTTCTGAGCATCACCGACCTGAAGGTGGACCTGACCACGAAGACCGTCTACGCCGACATCGTTGGCGCCAATGGCGTGGGCACGTTGAACGACCACGCATTGTGGACGTACGACACCATCACGGGCCCCACCAGTTTTCACATGCGCACGGGGAGCGATGTCGATTGGACGGGGTACCACGTGAACCTGCTGGCCACCAATACCCTCTCGGGGCTGTTCTTGGTGAACGCCGCCGACATCGACAACATCTTCGTCAAAGCCTTGAACCTGAACAACACCGGCCGTTCGGGCATCAACGCCGTGAACAACCGCATCGCCACCAACATCGCAGGCTTCGGTACGATCACCTCTGTGGTCTCGATCGGCACGGTGCCCGAGCCCAGCACATACGCCCTGATGGGCGTGGGCCTGGTCGGTCTGGCGCTGTTCGGGCGTCGGCGCTCCAGCCGTTGAATTGCTGCTGAACTGGCCGGCGGGTGCACGGCGGCGTGGGCCATGTTCAAGTGCCAACAACCAACTCAAAAGGGAAATCATGAAACACCAACCAGCATGGGTGGCTGCCGCGGCGGCCTTGTTGCTCACCAGTGGCGCGCATGCCGGTGTGTACCCACCTGGGGAGTACGCCACACTGGAAGCGGGGGCACAGTTGGCGCTCAACGGCCTGGCGTATTCGGACCTCAGCGGAGCCGGCAGGCTGGAGTTTTCAGCGCAATGGTTGAGGGCACTGAACGGGGCGTCTGTCGGCCTGCAGGCCTTGCCGCCAGCGTTGTTGCAAACGTCTGCGTCGTCCGGCGCAGCAACCGGCCTCGGCTACCAAAGCGCAACCGTTTCCGTGCCTGTTCAATCTTGGTTTGCGGTCTACCGGCCAGGTTCCGGGCTTTTCGGGACCGATGAGACAGCGTTGGGCACGACCTTCAGCGGCGGCTTCATGTTGACCTCCGCAGGAAGCGGAGCGACCGGGGGCTCGGGCGAGTTGCGCATCAGTGACTTGCGCGTGGACCACATCAATCGAGTCATCCATGCCGACATCGAAGGCGCCAACGGCGTCGGCTTCCTCAACGACCATCCCTTGTGGACGTACGAGCGCGTGATCGGGGACACCCAGCGCGAGTGGCCGGATCTGGATCGCCTGGATGGCACACAGGTTCATCAATGGGACCTCAGCCTCTCCGGCCTTTTTTTGGTCAACCAGGCGGATGTCGGCAACATTTTTGCCAAGGCGCTCAACCTGAACGATGGCCAGCGTCTTGCCCTCCAGGCGCTGAACGACCCCAACACCAACGGTTTTGGCTCGCTGTCCTATTCCGCCGAGATGGTCGTCACGGTGATTCCGGAGCCCGGCACGTGGGCCTTGATGGGGGCCGGGTTGGTGTGCCTGGCCGCGCTGCGCCGTCGCGAGACGGCTTGAGCAGGCGGCTGTCTCTGCCGCGCACCCTGACTGGGGTGCGCCCGCCAACCCCCTCGAACGCAGGCCCCTGATGCCCGCGCCGTGGCGGGACGGGTCAATGCAGGCATCATCCCACCATGTGCAAGGCGGCGCCTGGGCGTCGCCAGCACGCACACCAACGAGCGCCGAGTTGGCGCAGGGGAGGGCCGGCATGCGCGTTGCCGCGGACACCACATCCACGCCAGATCCGTCGGTGCCCGGTCGGCACGGCGCCGACCGTGACCGCGCACGCGCGCTGGCCGCGCGCCTGAAGCTCACCATCGACGGCGACCCAGAGCCTTCTGAGCAAGATTGGCAAGCCCTGGGGCAGGCCCTCAACCGGGGCGACCCGCTGGCCGATGCCGTCATCGCCTGGATGCGCGAGGTCGGGCGCCCCTCGGCCTGGCCCCTGATGGAGCGAGGCCTGAGCGGTGGCCCTGCTGCCGTACCCGAACACGCTGGGCCCCTGCGCGCCTTCCTGGCGCAAGGCTGGCAGATGCCGGCCTGGGTCAACTGGGCGCGTGTCAAGCGAGGCGCCCAGGTCATGCAGGGCACCGGCGAGCACGGATTGATGGTGTTGCGCGACGCGGGCCTGATGGCGGGCTACCAGGCTGGCGCCATCAACCAGACCTTGCTCAAGACCGGTGCGCTCGAGCGCGGCGCCCACAAGCGCATCGCCGAAACCACCACCTGGTGGTTGGCCTGCACCGAAGACGATGGCCTGCAGCCCGGCCAGCCTGGCCACCGCATGACCCTGCACGTGCGCCTGATGCACGCCCTGGTGCGCGACCAGCTCTCGCGCTCGCCCGAGTGGGATGCCGATTGGCTGGGCCTGCCCATCAACCAGGTCGACATGCAGGCCACCTACCTGGCCTTCAGTGCCGTGCACCTGCTGGGCTTGCGCCTCACAGGCATGCTGTTCGCGCAGGAAGACGCCGACGCTGTCATGCACCTGTGGCGGGTCATGGGCTGGTTGGTGGGCGTGGAAGACGGCTTGATGTGCGACGACGAGGCCTCTGGTCGCGTGCTCATGTACCGCAACCTCGTGACCCAGGCGCCACCTGACGAGGGCAGCACCTTGCTGGGCCGGGCCCTGATGAACGAGCCCCTGCAGCGCCATTACCCGTTTGCAGGCGCCTTGCGCGGGCGCGTCGATCGCGAACGGCACCTCAGCCTGGTGAGCTGGTTCCTCGGCCCGGAAGGCCTGCGCAACCTGGGGCTGCCCAAGCGCCAGCCCTGGTACCCGCTGATGCTGATGGCGCCGACCGTGGTGGGCAGCGTGGCTTTGCGCACCCTGCCCTGGATGGAGGGGCCCTGGCGCGCGATCGCCAGGCGCCAGCAGCTGGTCTATCAGCAGGACCTGGTCGGACGCGAGCCCCATGCGCCCTGGAGCCCGAAGGCGGGTACACCAGGTGGGGCAGGGGCCTCGCATCCGCATCCGCCCGGCCAGCGCAACGGCTAGACTCTCAGGCTCTGCCTGCACGACCCGCCCCTTGTGGTCGCCACCGCCATTCGGAACCTGCCCATGCCCACCGCGCGCGCCGCCAAGAAATCTCCCGCCGCCAAGCCTGTCGCCGCGAAGCCGGCCGCCACCGCTGCCAAGTCGAAGACCCAGCCAGTGAAGGCCGCGCCGGGCAAAGCTGGCAAGCCCAAGCCGCTGACGATCCAGGACTACCTGCAAAAGACCCTCACCAGCCGCGTCTACGACGTGGCCATCGAGAGCCCGCTGGACGAGGCCCGCAGCCTGTCTCGTCGCCTGGGGCACCACGTGTTCTTCAAGCGAGAAGACAAGCAGCCGGTCTTCAGCTTCAAGCTGCGCGGCGCCTACAACAAGATGGCCCAACTCAGCCGTGCACAGCACGAGCGCGGCGTGATCTGCGCCTCGGCTGGCAACCACGCGCAGGGCGTGGCCATGGGCGCGCGGCGCCTGGGCTGTCAGGCCACCATCGTCATGCCGGTGACCACGCCGCAGGTCAAGATCGACGCGGTGCGGCACTTCGGTGGTGACAACGTCCAGATCGTGCTGCACGGCGAGAGTTATTCCGACGCAGCGCTGCATGCCAAGGAGCTCGAACGCAAGCGCGGCCTGACCTTTGTTCACCCCTTCGACGATCCCGATGTGATCGCGGGCCAGGGCACCGTGGCCATGGAGATCCTGCGCCAGCACGCCGGCCCGATCGATGCGGTGTTCGTGGCCATCGGCGGTGGCGGCCTGATCAGTGGCGTGGCCGCCTACATCAAGGCCGTTCGCCCCGAGATCAAGGTCATCGGCGTGCAGATGAACGACTCCGACGCCATGCTGCGCTCGGTCAAGGCCAAGGGCCGTGTCACGCTCAGCGACGTCGGCCTGTTCTCCGACGGCACGGCGGTCAAGCTGGTGGGCGAGGAAACCCTGCGCCTGACCTCGCTGCTGGTCGACGACATCGTCACGGTCAACACCGATGCGGTTTGCGCGGCCATCAAGGACATCTACCAGGACACGCGCTCCATCGTCGAGCCGGCCGGTGCCCTGGGCGTGGCCGCGCTCAAGCAGTACGCCGAGCGACACGGCGGTCAGGGCAAGACCTACATCGCCATCAACTGCGGCGCCAACATGAACTTCGACCGGCTGCGCTTCGTGGCCGAGCGCGCCGACGTGGGCGAAGAGCGCGAGGCCCTGCTGGCCGTCAGCATCCCCGAGGAGCGCGGCTCCTTCAAGCGCTTTTGCGAGACCATCGGGCCGCGCAGCGTCACCGAGTTCAACTACCGCATCTCGCACGAGAAAGAAGCGCACGTGTTCGTGGGCCTGACCACGAAGGAAAAGGGCGAGTCCAAGCAGATCGCCAAGGCCTTCAAGGCGCAAGGCTTTCGCACGGTGGACCTCACGCACGACGAGCTGGCCAAGACCCACATCCGGCACATGGTGGGCGGGCGCTCGGCGCTGGCCGAGGGCGAGCGGCTCTTCAGCTTCATCTTCCCGGAGCGCCCGGGCGCGCTGATGACCTTCCTGAGCAGCCTGCCCCCAGGCTGGAACATCAGCTTGTTCCACTACCGCAACCAGGGCGCCGATTACGGTCGCATCCTGATCGGCCTGCAGGTGCCCAAAGACGAGGTGCCGCGCATCCCCAAGGTGCTGGACAAGCTGGGCTACGTTTACGTCGACGAAACCCGCAACCCGGTCTACCGGCTGTTCCTGCGCTGACGCGTTGGCTGCGCGGGCCGTGCGGCCGTTGCACATCACCAAATGAAACAGGCCGCTCAGTTTGTGAGCGGCCTGTTGGATTTGGGTGTGGGCTCTGTGGCGTGTGGGGTGTGGCTCAGTCGGGGCTGCGCACCTGGCTGCCACCGTCGAAGCCCTCAGGGGCTGCGGGAGGCTGACCTCGGCGCTCACCCATGCCGGCCTGTGCGCCGGGCGGGATGCCTTGCCCGGGCGGCGGGGTTTGCGTGACGCCGCTGGGGGCCGGCAAGGTGCCCGTGGCAGCTGGGGGCAAGCCGGGCAGGTCGATGGTCAGGAAGTTTGCGCCGTCTTGCGGGCCGATGCGGGCGCTGCGCTGGCTGAGGTCCTGCAGCACCATCTCGCCGTCGACCAGGCCGCCCACGCGGATGGCTTTGGGCGGCTTGCCGTCGATGGACAGCAGGGCCACGCCGGCGCTTTGACCCGGGGCGGGCGCCATCACACCGATGACCTTGATGCGGCTGGCCAGGGCCGAAGCGGCGCTGGGGTTGGCCTGCGGGCCTTCGGTGCGAACCGGGCCGGTCAGCAGGCGCTGGATGTCGCCGCGCACACCGGTCTCCAGCGTCACGGCCGCAGCGTTGTGGGGGACGCCAACGGGCGGCGCGAGCCAGCGCAGGCCCCAATAGGCGAGGCTGGCGGCGACGGCGGCCCAGATCAGGAGTGCAGCGATGCGTGATGCCATGGTGGGCGCATTATGATGGCTGAGTCGGGCATCGTGCACCGTGAACAGGTGGTCCTTCCTCGGGTTGTTCCCGCATCAAGGGTGCCAAAGCCTCGGGCATGCTGGCGCCCTTGGTCGAAGCCGCGCCCGTCGTGACGCGAGGCCACCCCTGACCCTTGAAGACAAAACCGGAAGACGAAGATGTTTGAGCGCACCTCACGACCCCTTGACCGCACGCCCGGCGCCCTTGGCTGGGCTCGCTCGGCCGCCCGCACCGCTCAGCGCGGCTTCACCCTGATCGAGCTGATGGTGGTGCTGGTCATCATCGGGCTGCTGGCCGCCCTGATCGTGCCCAACGTGCTCGACCGCGCCGACGACGCCCGCGTGACCGCCGCCCGCACCGACATCAGCAACCTGATGCAGTCGCTCAAGCTTTACAAGCTCGACAACCAACGTTTCCCCACGGGTGAGCAAGGCCTGCAGGCCCTGGTGGCCAAGCCCAGCGCCGGCCCGATCCCCAACAACTGGAAGCCCTACCTCGAGAAGCTGCCCTCCGACCCTTGGGGCAACCCGTACCAGTACGTCAACCCCGGCGTGAAGGGGCAGGTCGATGTGTTCAGCTTCGGTGCCGATGGTCAAAGCGGTGGCGAAGGCCGGGATGCCGACATCGGTTCCTGGCAGTGATTCGCCGTCAGCTGGCTTGACGGCCCTTCCGACAGGCCGCTGGGCGAGGCGCGTGCGCCGCTCGGTGTCGCGCGGCTTCACCCTGCTCGAGCTGATGGTGGTGGTGGCCATGATCGCCATCACCGTGTCCATCGTGAGCTTTGCCGTGCCCGACCCCTCCAGCACCCGGCTCGAGCGCGAGGCCGCGCGCCTGGTCGCCATCCTGGAGTCCGCCCGCATGCAGGCACGCTCGGGTGCGCTCACGGTGTTGTGGGTGCCGCAGACCAAGGGCGACGAGGCCGACTACCAGTTCATTGGCCTGCCGCCGGTGCTGATGCCGCCTTTGCGCTGGCTGACCCCCGAGGTGCGCGCCGAGGTCGTGGGTGGGCGCAGCATCGTGCTCGGGCCTGAGCCCGTCATCGGCGCGCAAAGCCTGGTGCTGCGGCTCGAAGACCGCCAGCTCGTCATCGGTACCGATGGCCTGGGCGCTTTCCAGGTCATCCTGCCCACGGGCGAAGAGGCCGCCCAGGCGCAGCAGGCGGTGATGCGATGATCCGCGGGCGTGGCATGACCCTCATCGAGGTCCTGGTGGCCCTGGCCATCGTGGCCGTCACCCTGACCGCTGGCATCAAGGCTGCGGGGGGACTGACGCTCAACGCCCAACGCATGGCCGACCTCACCCGCGCCCAGTGGTGCGCCGAGAACCAGCTCACCAGCTTGCGCCTGAGTCGCACCTACCCCCCCGTGGGCGACAGCGACTTCACCTGCAACCAGCTGGGGCGCCAGTTGCCCGGCCGCATGGTGGTGCGCCCCACGCCCAACATCAACTTTCGCCGGGTCGACGCCGAGGTCCGTGACGAGGCGGACCAGCCCATCGTCAAGCTCTCGACCGTGGTTTCGCGGTTCTGACCGGTGGACGATGCCATGAGCCCCATGTCCGCACGCCGCTCCCCGACACCAAAGGCTGCCCGCGCTGGCTTGCGCCGGGTTGCCGGCTTCACCCTCATCGAGGTGCTGGTGTCCCTGTTCATCCTGGCCGTGCTGGCGGGGGCCGCCTGGAAGGGCGTTGACGCCATCAGCACCGCTCGCCAGGTGGCCGATGACAACCTGCAGAACACCTTGCGCCTGCAGTCGGTCATGACCCAGCTTGACGCGGACATGGCCCAGGTCTGCGACACCCAGGTGGTCAAGGGCTTTCAGTTCGATGGCGCCAACCTGCGCCTGACCCGCCGCGCGTCCGGGGGCGTTCAGGTGGTGGTGTGGAGCCTGCGCGAGCGCAAGCTGCTGCGCTGGACGAGCCCCGAGACCACGCGCGTGGGCGACCTGCAGGACCACTGGCGACGGGCCTCGCAGCTGCAGGGGCGCGAGCCCGGCACGCTGGTGGCGCTCAACGGGGTGGACCAGTGGCAGGTTTACTGTTTCCGCAGCGGCTCGCTGAGCAACTGTCAGTCTTCGGGCAACGTGGTGTCCAGCTCGGGCTCAACCAACTCGGGCGAAGGTGCTGCGGCAACCGCCGCCGCCAGCATCGTGCGCGAGCAGCTCCCACAAGCCATCCGCTCGCAGCTCACCCTGGGCGATGGCGCGGGCGTCGCCGGCATGCTTTCACGCGACATCATCCTGTCGCCCCAGCCATGACACGCAGCACCTTGCCCGCCCCCGCCCCCCTTGCCGCCGAAAGCCTGGCCCAGCTGCCTGGCGCCCTGGTGAGGTCGGGCCTGCGCCGAGGGCCCGCGCTGCGCCAGCGTGGCGCGGCCTTGCTGATGGCCATGGTCATCGTGACCCTGGTGGCCACCTTCGCGGCGTCGATGGTGTGGCAGCAGTGGCGGGCGGTGCAGGTCGAAGGCGCGGAGCGCGTGCGCGCGCAGGCCACCTGGGTGCTGGTCGGGGCGCTCGACTGGGCCCGGTTGATCCTGCGCGAGGACGGCCGCAACGGTGGTGCAGACCACCTGGGCGAGCCCTGGGCCATTCCCTTGGCCGAAGCGCGCTTGTCCACCTTCCTGGCGGTGGATGGCGACAACACGGCGGTCGATGCCGACTCTCCCGAAGCCTTTCTCTCCGGCCGGGTCGATGACGCCGCTGCGCGTTACAACCTGCGCAATTTGATCAACTCGGAGGGCGACCTGGTGCCCGAGGAGCTGGTGGTGCTCAAGCGCCTGGTCGAGAACGCTGGGCAGTCGCCCGCGCTGGCCGATGGCCTGGCGCAGTCGATGAGGCAGGCCACCCTGGCGATCATGGCCATGCAGTCCGAAGACCCGCAAGTCATGTCCAAACTGGGCGGGCAAGACGGCATGCGCAAGGCGCCGATCATGCCTTTGTCGGCCGACCAGCTGATGTGGCTGGGCCTGGACGCCGGCACCCTGGAGCGACTGCGCCCCTACCTGACCATCCTGCCGGAGGCGACCCAGGTCAATGTGAACACCGCGCCCAAGGAGGTCATCGCTGCCGTCATCGACGGGGTGGACCTGGCGCGCGCCGCCCGCATCGTGCAGACTCGCCAGCGCAACCCCCTCAAAACGACCGAGGAACTGCGCGCCGTGCTGGGTGCGGGCAACTGGAATTTCAGCCGCATCTCGGTCAAGAGCGATTACTTCGAGATCCGCGGCCGCCTGCGGCTCGACGACAACGTCATCGAGCAGCGCCACCTCGTCAACCGCCCCTCGCCCAACGACGTGGTCGTGAAATACCAGGGGCGTTTCTCGGGTGTGGAGCCTGGCGCCAATCCGTCCCCCAACCCCTGAAGGCCTTGTGGTGTGCTGACCAAGCGGGTATCAATCCTTAAATGGGCGCTATTTCGGCGCTCCTACAATGGCCCGGCGCCTAAGCTAGGGCGCTCCACCAGCGAATCCAGACTTTTCAACGCCCCGGCATGAGCATCCTCATCATCCAACTGCCGACCCGCAGCCGCCAGGTGATCGACCCGGCGGCGGCCGAGGCCGCACCTGCCAGCTCGGGGCCCAAGGAATACAGCTACGTCCTCAGTGCCGACGGCATGTCGGTGTCGCGCCAGGGGCGTTGCGTGGCCGCCATGTTGCCCAGGGCCGACAGCGTCATCGCCGTGATGCCGCCGACCGACCTGAGCTGGCACCGCGTGACCGTGCCCAAGGCCCCGGCGGCCCGCATGCGCGCCGCCCTGGCCGGCATGCTCGAAGAAGCCCTGCTCGACGACCCCGAAGAGCTGCACCTGGCCCTGGCCCCGCAGGCCAAGGCGGGGCAGGCTGCCTGGGTGGCCGCTTGCGACCACACCTGGCTGACCAGCCAGCTCATGGCCCTGGAAAAAGCCAAGCTGCGCATCGACCGCGTGGTGCCCGCCGTGGCACCCGACGAGCCGGCCACGGCCTACTTCCACGAGGCCCACGCCAACCCGGTCGACGACAACGACGCCGTGGCCGCTGTGCTGCTGACCTGGTCCACCGCCGATGGCGTGTCGACCTGGCCGGTGGCCGGCAGCTTGGCCCGCAGCCTGCTGCCAGAGCCCCTGCCGGTGCAGGCGCGCTTTTTTGCCACGCCGCCGGTGGCATCGCCGGCCGAGCGCTGGCTGGGCCGTGCCGTCACGGTGCAGACCCAGGGCGAGCACCTGCTGATGGCCGCCCGCTCGCTGTGGAACCTGCTGCAGTTCGAGCTGACGCCCAGCAGCAAGGGCCTGCACGCCCTGACCGACCAGTGGCGTCGCGTCATGAGCCCGCAGTGGCGGCCCGCCCGCGTGGGCCTGGCGGCCCTGGTGGCGGTGCAACTGCTGGGGCTCAACCTGTGGGCCTGGCAGCAAAAGTTGCAGGTGCAGGACAAGCGCAACGAGCTGGCCCGCATCCTCAAGCAGGCGCACCCCCAGGTGGGCTCGGTGCTGGATGCCCCCGTGCAGATGCAGCGCGAAACCGAGGCCTTGCGCGCCGCAGCAGGCCAGGCGGGCGACAACGACCTCGAGGCCTTGATGGGCGCCGTGGCCACGGCCTGGCCGCCCGAGCGGCCCACCGCATCCCTTCAATACGACGGCACCTCCCTGACCCTGAGCCCCCCGGTGGGCTGGGGCCCTGACGAACTCACCCAGTTCCGTGCGCGCCTGGGCGCCGCCGGTGTCGAAGTCGAACCCTTGGGCGACGGCCGCATGAGCGTGCGCCGAGCCCCCCGAGTCTGAAAGGCGAGGGCACCCACCCATGACCCAAACCTCTCAACCGTTGCAGGCCTTGCGCGACGCCTGGCAGGCCAAATGGTCGGCCTTGGCCCCGCGCGAGCGCCGCATGGCCACCATCGCCGGCTGGCTGCTGCTGCTCGCGCTGGTGGTGCTGGTCGGCATCCGGCCGGCGTGGCGCACGCTGTCGACCACCCCCGCGCAACTCAAGGAAGTCGACGCGCAGCTGGACCAGATGCGCCGCCTGGCCGACGAGGTGCAACTGCTGCGTCAGCGCCCACCCGTGCCGCCCGCCCAGGCCGAAGCCGCCCTGCGTTCGGCCTCCGACCGCCTGGGCCCCGCCGCCACGCTGAGCGTGCAAGGCGACCGCGCCACCCTCAGCCTGCGCGAGGTGCCCGGCGAGAGCCTGGCCTCCTGGCTCGATGAAGTCCGAACCGCCGCGCGCGCCAGGCCCCTGGAGGCCAACCTGCAGCAGGCCCAGGCCGGGCGTTACAACGGCAGCATCGTGCTGAGCCTGTCCACGGCTCAAGCGCCGCGCTGAAAGGGCAAGAACATGGCTGGCCTGCCCCTGCTCAACCGACGCCCCGGCTGGATGAAAGGCGCGACCGCGCTGACCACCCGCTGGCTGGAGTCCACCCTGGAGGTCGCCCGCTGGGAGAACATGCGCCGGGCCGGGCGCCGCTGGGGCTGGTGGGGCGCGGGCGTGGGTGCCATGCTGGGCCTGATCGCCTATGCCCCCGCCCCCTGGTTGGCCAAGGCCGTGGTGTCTGCCTCGGACGGTCGCCTGCTGCTGGCCGACGCCAAGGGCACCATCTGGCGCGGTGACGCCGTGGCCGTGCTCACTGGCGGCCCGGGCAGCCGTGACGCCCGGGCCTTGCCTGGGCGCCTGAACTGGTCGATGCGACTGGGGCTGCAAGGCGTCTCCCTGGTCCTGCAGCAGGACTGCTGCATCCAGACGCCACTGGTGCTGTTGGTGCAGCCAGCCTGGTCGGGTGCCACCGTGCGCGTGGCCACGCAAGCCCAGCCTGGCCAGCCTGTACAAACCGCTGGCGAGATCGGCCACTGGCCTGCAGCCTGGCTGGGCGGCCTTGGCACGCCCTGGAACACCTTGCAATTGAGCGGCGTGCTGCGCGTGAGCACCCGTGACCTCAGCTTTTCCTGGACCCAGGGCCGCCTGCGCGTGCAGGGGCAGGCCGAGGTGGCGCTCGACAACGTTGCCTCGCGCATCACCACGCTGGACCGCCTGGGCTCGTACCGGCTGGACGTGGTCGGTGACGCCGAGGGGCAGGTTCAACTCAACCTGGGCACCCTCGATGGGGCCCTCAGCCTGACGGGCAACGGTGGTGTCACGCCTTCTGGTGTGCGCTTCCGTGGCGAAGCCCGTGCCAGCGAAGCCAGCCAGGGCGCGCTGGACAACCTCCTGAACATCATCGGGCGTCGCCAAGGCGAGCGCTCCGTCATTTCGATCGGATAAGGCATGAAGACCCATCCCCTGCTCACGCGCTCCCGCGCCACCGCCCTGGTCACGGCCCTTGCCCTGGCTTTCGGCCCAGGTGGCTTGCTGCCAGGCTTCACGGTGGGCGCGGTCTCCGCAGCGCCCGTCAAAAAGGGCGGCGCCACGGTCACGCTGAACTTCGTCAACGCCGAGATCGAAGGCGTCGCGCGGGCGATGGCCGTCATCGTCGACAAGCAGATCATGGTCGACCCCCGCGTCAAGGGCGCGATCACGCTCTACAGCGACCAGCCCCTGACGCCGCGCGAGGCCTACCTGAACTTCCTGGCGGCGCTGCGCGGTCAGGGCTTCAGCGTGGTCGAGGTGGGCAACATGCTCAAGATCGTGCCCGAGGCCGAAGCCAAGTTGCAGACGGGCACCGTTGAAGTCGGCACCGTCAAGCGCGCCGGTGACCAGGTGCTGACCCAGATCTTCCGCCTGCAGTTCGAGTCGGCGGCCAACATGGTGGGCGTGCTGCGCCCGCTCATCAGCCCCAACAACACGATCAACGCCAACCCGGGCAGCAACACCCTGGTGGTGACCGACTACGCGGACAACCTGCAGCGCATCAGCCAGATGATCGCGGCGATGGACGTGCCTTCGACCACCGACATGGAGGCGATCCCGCTGCAGCACGCCATCGCGGTGGACATCGCGCCCATGGTGCAGAAGCTCATCGACGGCGGCGCGGCGCCTGGTGCGGCCGGTGGAGCGACCGCTGGTGGCGCCGTGGTGATGGCCGATGCCCGCACCAACACGTTGATGGTGCGCGCCCAGAACGCCGCCCGCATGGGGCTGGTGCGCAACGTCATCCAGCGCCTGGACCGTCCGGGCACCGCTGGCGTTGGCGGCAGCGGCATCCACGTGGTCTACCTGCGCAACGCCGATGCGGTCAAGCTGGCCCAGGTGCTGCGTGCGGCGTTCGCGTCGGCCGGTGGCAGCTCGTCTTCGGGCGGCGGGGCATCGGGGGGCTCGCCCACCAGCGCCACCTCCACGCCAACGACCCAGACCGGCATGAACACCTCTTCGGGCAGCAACTCGGGCGGAGCGTCGTCGCAGGCCACGGCCCCGGTGGGCGCCTCGGTGCAGCCCTCGACGGGTGGCTTCATCCAGGCCGACCCGAGCTCCAACTCGCTGATCATCACGGCCAGCGACGCGCTGTACAAACAGCTGCGCGCCGTGATCGAACAGCTCGACGGTCGTCGCGCGCAGATTTACATCGAGGCGATGATCGTGGAAGTCAGCGAGCAAAAGCTCGCTGAAGTTGGCTTCCAGTGGGCGGCTGGCTCGGGCAACTCGACCCAGGTCATCGGCGGCACCAACCTTGCGCAAGGTGGCACGCCCGGCCTTTTCAGCCTGATCGCCGACCCCGAGACGGTGGGCGCGGGCCTGACGGGCTTGAACGTGGGCATTGCCCGCAGGCTCTCCAGTGGCAAGTACAGCCTGGGCGCGCTGGCCAGCTTCCTCGAAACCAACGCCGATGGCAACGTGCTGTCCAAGCCAAACATGATCGCGCTGGACAACGAAGAGGCCAAGATCGTCGTTGGCCAGAACGTGCCCTTCGTGACGGGCTCGTACACCAACAACAACTCCAGCTCGGGCTCGGTGAACCCCTTCACCACCGTGGAGCGCAAGGACGTGGGCCTGACGCTGCGCGTGCGACCGCAGGTGGGTGAGGGCGGCACGGTGCGCATGACGGTGTTCCAGGAAAACTCGTCGGTGGACGCGTCCAGCCGCACCAATGCGCAGGGCCTGACCACCAACAAGAGTTCCATCGAAACCACCGTCGTGATCGACAACGGCACGACCCTGGTGCTGGGTGGCCTGCTCAAGGACGAATTCAGCAACGGCAACTCACAGGTGCCTCTGCTGGGCGACATCCCCGTGTTGGGCAACTTGTTCAAGAGCCGCTCGCGTTCGCGCAACAAGACCAACCTGATGGTCTTCCTGCGCCCGGTCGTGATCCGCGACCAGGACGCCAGCAACGCCATCACGCTGGACCGCTACGAGTTCATGCGCCAAAAGCAGATCAGCAGCCAGCCTGAAGAAAGCGCAGCGATGCGCAAGATCAATGGTGCGCCGCTGATCGAGCCCTGGAAGCTCAGCAACGACATGGCGCCACCCTCGGTGCGTCAGCCCCTGGACGACCCGAACGCCGCGGAGCCGAACCTGGTGCTGCCGCGCGTGCAGCCGGTGCCGGCGCCAGCTGCGGTGCCTGCCGCATCGGTGCCTGTCGCACCTGCTGCGCCCACCACCTCGGCCCCGCGCTGACCGACCGGAGCCGCACAACCATGGGCGCCCGCCACCCCCTTCCGTATGCCTTCGCGCGGGCCCACGGCCTGCTGCTCGAAGCCGACGCCGAGCGATCCACCCTGTGGGCCAGCGTCGGTGTGTCACCCGCTGCGCTGTCGGAGGTGATGCGCAAGTACGCCATCGACGTCATCGAGCAGGAGCCCGCCGAGACGCTGTCGCAGCGCATCGCCACGGCCTACGCTGCGGGTGAAGGCAGCGCTGCCGCCGTGGTGGGCGAGGTCGAAAGCGCGGTGGACCTGTCGCGCATGTTGCAGGACCTGCCAGCCGTTGAAGACCTGCTGGAGTCGAGCAACGACGCGCCCATCATCCGCATGCTCAACGCGCTGCTCACGCAGGCCGCGAAGGACGGTGCGTCCGACATCCACATCGAGCCGTACGAGCGATCTTCGTCGGTGCGCTTTCGCGTCGATGGCACGCTGCGCGAGGTGGTGCAGCCCAACAAGGCACTGCACGCCGCGCTGATCTCGCGCCTGAAGATCATGGCCGAGCTCGACATCTCCGAAAAGCGCCTGCCGCAGGACGGCCGCATCAGCCTGCGCATCGGTGGTCGCGCGGTGGACGTTCGCGTCTCGACCTTGCCATCGGCCCACGGCGAGCGCGCCGTGCTGCGGATCCTGGACAAGGGCGACGCCAACAAGTTCACCCTGGAATCTCTGGGCATGAGCGGCGATTCGCTCGACCGCTTCAAGCGCTTGCTGCGCCAGCCCCACGGCATCGTGCTGGTGACCGGCCCCACGGGTTCCGGTAAAACGACCACGCTGTATGCGGGCCTGAGCACGGTCGACGCCGCCACCACCAACGTGCTGACGGTGGAAGACCCGGTCGAATACGAGCTGCCCGGCATCGGCCAGACCCAGGTCAACGCCAAGATCGACCTGACGTTTGCCAAGGCCCTGCGCGCCATCTTGCGCCAGGACCCGGACGTCATCATGATCGGTGAAATCCGCGACTTCGAAACCGCGCAGATCGCCGTGCAGGCCTCGCTGACCGGTCACTTGGTGCTGGCCACGCTGCACACGAATGACGCGCCCAGCGCCGTCACGCGTCTCACCGACATGGGCATTGAGCCCTTCCTGTTGTCCAGCTCGCTGCTGGGCGTGCTCGGCCAGCGCCTGGTGCGCAAGCTGTGCGTGCACTGCAAGCGCCAGGATGACCAGGGCAAGTGGCACCCGGTGGGGTGCCCCGAATGCGGCATGAGCGGCTACAAGGGCCGAACCGGTGTGTACGAACTCATGGTGGCCGACGACGAGATCCGCGGCCTGATCCACGAGCAGGCGGCCGAGTCCAAGCTGTTCGAGGTGGCCCAGCTCAGCGGCATGAAGACCATGCGCGAAGACGGCGACCGCCTGGTGGCCGAAGGCGTGACCTCGCTCGAAGAGGTCTTGCGCGTCACGCGGGAATGACCGCCCGCACGACGGCCCCGACCCGAGCACCTGAGTAACCACCATGCCCGCCTTCCGCTTCGAAGCCCTGGACGCCACCGGCAAGACCGTCAACGGACTGGTCGATGCCGACAACCCCAAGGCCGCGCGCGCCCAGCTGCGCACCCAGCACATGGTGCCGCTCAGGGTGGCGCCCGTGCAGGTGGCCGAGAGCGAGCAGAGCACCTCGACCAAGCTGTTCGCGCGGCGGGTGTTCAACTCTTCCGAGCTGGCCGTTTGGACGCGCCAGCTCTCGGGCCTGGTGGTGGCGGGTTTGCCGCTGGAGCGGGCGCTCACAGCGCTCGCCGATGAAGCCGAAGACCCGCGCCAGCGCGAGCTCGTGGCACACCTGCGTGCCGAGGTCAACGCCGGCTCGCCCTTTGCCCGCGCTTTGCTGGGCTCGCCCCGCGAGTTCGACGAGGTGTACTGCGGCGTGGTGGCCGCCGGTGAGCAAAGTGGCCAGCTTGGCGGCGTGCTCGACAAACTCGCCAACGACCTGGAAGAGCAGCAGGCGCTCAAGTCCAAGCTGATTGGCGCCACGCTGTACCCGGCCATCGTGTCGCTGTTCGCCGTGGTCATCGTGGTGGCCCTGCTGGTGTTCGTGGTGCCCCAGGTGGCGCAGGTGTTCTCCAGCAGCAAACGGGCGCTGCCTTTCCTGACGCAGTTCATGCTGGGCCTGAGCGCCTTCATGCGCAACTGGGGCTGGCTGCTGATGCTGGCCATCGTCGGCGGGGGCACCGGTTTGCTGGTGGCGCTGCGCGACGAGGGCTTCCGTCAAAAGTTCGACGCCTTCTGGCTGGAGTTGCCCATCATCGGACGGCTTTCTCGGGGCTACAACGCTGCGCGCTTTGCCGGCACGCTGGCCATGCTGGCGGGCTCGGGTGTGCCCATCCTCAAGGCCCTGCAGGCGGCGGCCGAGACGCTCTCCAACCGCGCCATGCGCGCCGACGCGATGGACGCGCTGGTGCAGGTGCGCGAAGGCGCGCCCCTGGCCTCGGCCATCGCGGCCAAGAAGCGTTTCCCGGGCCTGCTGTCGATGTTCGCCCGCTTGGGCGAGCAGACCGGCCAGTTGCCGTTGATGCTGCAGCGCGCCGCGGTGCAGCTCTCGGGCGAGGTGCAGCGCCGTGCGCTGGCGATTGCCACGGTGCTCGAACCCCTGCTCATCGTCGTGATGGGCCTGGTGGTCATGCTCATCGTGATGTCGGTGATGCTGCCGATCATGCAGATGAACACCTGGGTGAAGTGATTTCTGAAAGCGTTGTTGATTGAAGCGCGAAGGGTGGACTGTGATTGAGTCCTGATCCTTTTGCCGCAATTTGCATTCGTTTTCAAATTACCCCCGTCCTGGGGAGCTTTGTGCTGAGGCAGCAGCCATAGACTGGCCTCCACTCAAATCAAAACCTCAGGGACCATGAATTTGCCAAGCCTGTCGGACCTGGCCGGGCTGCTGTCTGCGTGGGCGCAAGACACCCGGCTGCACGCGCTGGCGGCCACGCATGCCGAGCAGCCCCTGCCCGCTGACTTGATGGTCGAGCGCTTCGAGCTGCACGAAGCCGTCTCCCAGCCCTTCGAGCTGTGCATCCACGTCCTCACGCTTGACACCCACGTCGCCCTCAAAGACCTCTACGCGCGCCCTGTCACGCTGACCACGCGCCTGTCCGATGGCAGCGAGGTCTCGCGCAGCGGCGTGGTCACCGAAGCGCGCTCGCTGCAGTCCGACGGCGGCTTTGCCCGCAAGGCCCTGCTGCTGCAGCCCTGGATCGCCCTGCTCGAGCACGCCCTGTGCAGCAGGGTGTGGCAGGACGCATCGGTCATCCAGATCGTCGAAGACGTCTTTGCCGACCACCCGCAGCTGGCCGCCTGGCACTGGGACACGGGCGTGGCCGAGCACGTCGCCCAAGGGCTGTTTGCCCGCAACGGTGGCCAGCGCTCGTATTGCGTCCAGCACCGCGAGAGCGACCTCGATTTCGTCCAGCGGCTGCTCACAGAAGAAGGCATCGCCTGGCGCGTGGAAGAACACCCTGATGCACCCATGGGCCACCGCGTGGTGTTCTTCGTGCAAAGCGCCCAGCAACCCGAAGACCCGACCAGCGTGCACAGCCTGGGTGGGCGGGGCATCCGCTTCCATGGCCACACCAGCCAGGAAGAGCAAGACAGCATCACGGCCCTGGCTGCGAGGCGCGAGCTGCGCCCCACCCAACTGGTGCTGCAAGGCTGGGACCACAAGGCCAACCAGGCCATCGTGGCCGAGGTGCCCACCGCCGCCCAGTGGGGCCCTGACGAAGCCTTGACCCTCAACGACTGGCTGCACAGCTACGACCCCACGGGCGACTTCGTGTGCGGCAACCACGCCGAGGCCACCTTCCTGGCCACCCTGCTTCAGCAGGCCCACGAAGCGCGCCACAAGAGCTGGTTTGGGCGCGGCAGCGTGCGCACCTTGCGCGCGGGCACCTGGGCTGGCGTCACGCAGTCCACCGTGGGACTGATGTCAGGGCTGGCGTCCAGCACCACATCGGGTGCGAAGTGGGGTGCCTCAGCCGGCGTCACAGACCAAACAGGCGCACCCCACGAACTCTTCTTCACCCAGGTGCACGCCGTCGGCATCAACAACCTGCCCAAAGACATCCAGGCCCTGATCGACGCCAGCCTGCCGCACCCCAAGGGCCGCTTCGCCCGCCCGCGCTGGCCCATGCTCGAGCGCCCACCCGGCTTTGACCCCGAGGGCACCCACTCGATCCACCAAGAACTCAACACCGAGCCCCTGCACACCCACGCCGAGCGCACCGGCTTTGCCTGCCAGTTCCAGGCCGTTCGCCGCGACGTGCCCTGGCGCCCCGTGCTCATGGACGACACCGGCCTGCGCCCCCGCCCACGCCCGACCGCGCTGGGCCCGCAAACGGCCATCGTGGTGGGCCCCGATGGCAGCGAACACCCCAGCGGCGCCCACGAGCTGCACACCGACAAGATGGGCCGCGTGAAGGTGCGCTTCCACTGGCAAAGCATCGACTCGCCGCAAAGACGCCAAAGCGACCACAGCTGCTGGCTGCGCGTGGTCCAGCGCCTGTCGGGCCCGGGCATGGGCCACCAGTTCATCCCGCGCATCGGGCAGGAGGTGCTCGTCACCTTCCTGGGCAACGACATCGATCGCCCGGTGGTCATGGCCGCGCTCTACAACGGCCAGGGCGAATCGGGCATCGCGCCCACGCCCGGTGGCCAAGCCGCCCAGGGCTCGCAGACCGACCAGAGTGCGCTGGCCCAGTCCACCGACCACACGCCCGCCTCGCAAGGCAACCTGATCGGCTCGGGCGCAGGCGGCCACAGCCCCGCCTGGCACGGCGCGGCCAGCGCAGCGGCCAGCCCAGGCGCACAAGGCCAGGCCAACGCAGCTGCGCTGAGCGGCATCAAGAGCAAGGAGTTCGGCGGCAGCGGCCACAACCAACTGGTGTGGGACGACACGCCCGAGCAGTTGCGCACCCAGTTGCACACCACCCAGGCGCAGACCTGGCTGCAAATGGGCCACCTGCTGCACCAGGCCGACAACCACCGGGGCAGCTTCCGGGGCCTGGGCTTTGAGTTGCGATCGGATGCCTGGGGCGGTGTGCGAGCCGCACGTGGCGTGATGCTCAGCACCTTCAGCCTGCGCAATGGCCTGGGTCAGACCGCCGAGCCCGCAGGCGACAACGCTGCCGGCATCGCTCTCGCGCGCCAGATGCAGCAGTTGGCCGAGACGTTCAACCAGGCGGCCACCACCCACCAGACAGTGGGCCTGGCCACGGCCGCTGGCAGCCGCGCCGCCCGGCAAAGCACACTCGACGACACCCTCGCACCAGCGGCCGCCCTCACCAAGAGCCTGATGGGCACCGTCAGCACCACGAGCCTGCCCAACGCCATCGCCGACGCGGCAGACAAGGCCACCGGCGCGGCAGCCGACAAGCTGCCCCACATGGCCGACCCCAACATCGCGCTGGTCGGCAAAGCGGGCATCGGCCTCACCGCAGGCCAGGACTGGCACCTCAGCAGCCAGGACACCACCCAGATCGCCAGCGGGCAACACACCCATTGGGCCGTGGGCGGGCAGGTGCGCGTGCACACGGCGCAAGGCATCGGCGTGCTGGCAGGGGCGATTCAGCCGGGCACGGAAGCCGCTGGCAAGGGCATCACGCTGATCGCCGCGCAAGGGCCGATCGACATGCAGGCGCAAGCTGGGCCCGCTCAAGTCGCGGCCAAGCAGACGCTGGAGCTCAAGACGGCCAGTGGGGTGGTCAACATCGCGGCGGCCAAGCGCGTGGTGCTGTCGGTAGCAGGCGGCGCGAGCATCACGATCGAGGGCGGGCAGTTCACGGCGCAGTGCCCGGGCAAGATCACGGTCAAGGCGGGGCAGAAGTCGATGGTGGGGCCTGGTACCTCTCCATGGGTCATGCCAGCGATGCCCGTGTCCGCATTGAAAACGCGAAAGCCGAACTTCGACATCGTCCTCAAAGACATGCCTGGCTCACTGGGCATACCGCTGATTCACACAGATTGGAAGATCGTCGTGGCCAAGCTGGCCACGCCTGCTCGGCTGATCAACTTGAAGAGCAGTTGGCAACGCGTCATTGCAGCCGGGGAAACCAACGACAGGGGGCGCATGTCATTGGATGCGCTCACCAACCTGAAAGTCCTCGCGGCCCAGAAGCGTTACCCCGGAAGGTTGTATTTGCTCTACCCCGGTCAAGCCATCCCTGTCGAGATGTTCGAGTTGGATGGAGGCAGTGCGGACAAGCTCAGCGCGTCGCATGCTTTGGACGCCCTGAACATCACGAACAGCCGCAACGCATCGGTGGACGAACTTCAAGCGGCAGGGGATTGGCCTGCGGTGTCGACAGATCTCCAAGCAAAGAGCTTTCAGCAATTGCTGGATCAAACAATCAAAGGGAAGAACTGAATGTCCAACGTTCGGAATGCGGTGGAGCTTCAAAGCCACTTTCTGGATCTTGGTTTGTCCATCGAGTTGCCCGAGCAAAAGGGTGGCGCGTCCGAACCCGGCAACCATGTGGCGATTTTGTTGGACAAGGGAGAAGGTAGCCCCGGCCGGGATGCAGTGAGCACGCCCACTGGATTTGCGCGTGACCCGGCTCGCTTGGCGCCGCCAAGGCAAGGCAACGCAGCCCAGTTCTTCATCACGGGCGAGAAGTACTACGAGGCGGTATACAAGGCCATCTCCGAGGCACGAGAGCACGTGTGGATTGCCGGATGGCAAGTGGCCTGGGATGTGGAGTTGAAGAATTTCGGATCTGGCAGAACTCGGTTGATCGACGTCATCAAGGCGCTGGACCCCAAGAAGGTTGACATTCGCTTCATGATCTTCGGCACCAAGTTCGACGTGCCGCCCATCGATGACGTGCACGTGGCCAAAACGCTCCGGGCACTGGGGTGCAAGGTGTTCCTCGCCAAGGGCGAGTCTGACTTTTCAGAGCGCATCTACAGCTATTTCTCGCATCACCAGAAGTGCGTGATCATCGACGGCAAGGTTGCCTTTCTAGGCGGGCTGGACCTGACCCACGGGCGCCGCGATGATCACACCTTCCCGGTGGTGATTGACCCCCAGAAGCGCCGCATCAACGAGATGTACAACGCGTGCGTGCCCCACACACGCGAGATGAACGAGGATGAGTTGAGGTGGGTCGCGCAAGGCACGCAGCCGGGAGGCGCTCGCGAGCCCTATGACAACGCGGCTAAATGGGTGCTTGATCACCGCGATCGGCCTCGTCAGCCTTGGCAAGACGTGCACCTGCAGATTGAGGGCCCTGCAGTTTTCGATGTCGTGACGAACTTTGTCAGGCGCTGGAACGGTTTGACCGAGCTTCCACCGAAGGCCTATTGGGAGAATGACAGCACGCCACCCCAGGTGACTGGGGAGAAGCCCATCCAGCATGTTGGCAGCACACACATCAGTCAGTACCTTCCAGAGAAAATTCCGTCTGCATCGCAGCCTGGCGTAACCGTTCAGATTCTCCGCTCGGCCAGCGCAGACCAGAACCGACGCGAGCAGCGCTACTCAAGCATCGTGCCTGAGGCCATGCGGGGCAAGCGAACCGGTGCAGCGCAGGTCGACATCCAGGAAGCCATGCTCTGGGCGATTGAGGGCGCACAGCATTTCATCTACATCGAAAATCAATACTTCATCTCGAAGTATGGTGCAGAGCAGGTGATCGATGCCAACGGCGTGCCCATCAAGAACCCACCGCTGAGTGAGGAGTTGAGGCGTGCGAATGAAAGTTTTGCGCAAGAGCAGGGTTGGCTTAACACCAAGGCCTTTTACGGCACACAGACCCATCAAGTTGAAGAGGTGAGCAATCTCATCGTGCAAGCACTTGGCGGGCGCATCGCGAAGGCCATCCGAGAAGACAAGCCTTTTCACGTCTACCTCATGATTCCCTTGCATTCGGAAGGATTGCTCAACAGCCCCATGATCATGGGTGTGATGCACCTCACCATGCAAACGCTCACCTTCGGGACGCACAGCCTGATCAACTTGATCAAGAGGGCGTTGGTCGAGAAGGAGTATGTGTCAAGGGGGCAAAACATTGACAACATTCCCCCTGCGATTGTTCGTCAGCGCATTTGGGAAGTCCCCGAGGAGGATTGGTCCAGATACCTCACCGTGCTCCACGGACGCAACTTTGGCCAGATTCCTGGAGGACCGATGGTGAGCGAGCAAATCTACGTTCACAGTAAGTGTTTGGTGGCAGACGACAACGTGGCCATCATCGGCAGCGCCAACATCAACGACCGAAGCTTGATGGGCGACCGAGACTCTGAAATTGCAGCCATGGTGGTTGATTCGGCCTCGATGCAAGCCACTCTGAATGGCGTGAAGCCATCCATGGTTCGTGGGTTTGCACGAGAACTTAGAAGATCGCTGTGGAAGAAGCATCTGGGACTATTGGAGACACTGCCGCCTGGTGGGGTAGAGCCGGCCGATGTGCCAGACTCGGTGGTGGAAGCGCCAGCGGCCGAGGGAACAATCCGCGCGATTCAGCGCTTGGCAAACGCAAATAGCCGCGCATATGAAGCTGTTCTGCAATGGGTGCCTAAGAATGCAGATCGATCCCGGGCATCACTTGAAACGTCGAGTGGGCAAATGGGTTCTAGCATCTGGCCTGGTTGGAAATCCAGTGACGACGACACCCGCCAGCCGTGGTCCAAGCGTTTCGTTTATCCGCCCGGCGAAGCTATGTCTCGGCTGACTGGAAGGGTCAAGGGTTTCTGGTGCAGCTACCCCTACATGTGGACGCAGGGTCAAAATAACTACGACCGACGCATCGCCTTGGAACTCCTCTCGAACGTCAAGCCCTCAGAGGCAAACACACTTGTCAAGAAAAATGACCAAGATAGCAACGCTGCTGCTGGCTAGCCTGTTGGCCCTGATTGGCTGTGGCACCAGCGTCGGCGTACCCGCGGCGTCGCCCGATGACGTGCAAGCTGCGAAAGCCACGTCACTCTATTACCAGGGCTATGCCTTGGTCGGCATGGGACTCACGTCGGTGATCGATGCCGAGAAGGTCTATGCAGAGCAAATCGAAGCGGGCTGGACGCTGATCGATCAGGCCGCCAAGCTGGGCGATGTCAAAGCTCTACGAGCCATGGGTGTGCGTTGGTTGCAAAAGGGTGGCGCGAAGATGGCTCGCCGTTACCTTGAGCAGGCGGTGGCTGCCGGAAGTGTCGCTGCGAAGTACGACTTGGCTTCCATGACCTCTGGCTTGAACGACGGTGTGTCCAGTGAACTGCTTCATGCGCAAGGCAAGGCTGTGAATGAGCGCGCCAATCGGCTGCTGCAGGAGTCGGCTGAGGGTGGCTACCCCCCCGCCATCCGGGCATGGTGCGCGCAGAACATCCCGCGCGATCCCTATGACCCGTTTTCGCCGGTTGTGACCAAGTGTCGCGAGTGGATGGAAGTGGCGGCGGCGCAGGGAGATTGGCAAGGTTGGTCTCAGGCGACGACAGCGCAGATCAAAAATTCGATGGTCGTTGCTCAGGCATATGGGGGGGGGTTAAGGCTTGTCAGAGGAGGATTCTCTGGCGCGACTTTGGATGGGCTTGAGGCAGATTTACCTCAGGAGCATCCGTTTGAGCGATGCACCAAATTCCTCGGCCAAAACCCCTCTCGCTTTCTGTTCATCTTCAACGAGCAGTTGTGCGTGCCGCCCAGGGCCAGCTTCCCCAAATGGCGAGGCGTTGGCAAGCAGTTCAAGGCTCCCGAGTCTTCGCGAGAGTCGCAAGAGTGGTACGAGCAGGGCCTGAATAAGCTCGCCGCTCAGGAGTACAAGGAAGGCGGAGCTTTGCTCAAGCGAGCTGCAGAGGCGGGGCACACAGGGGCCATGATCAATTGGGCCTTGATTCAGTACAGCCTCGACCGCATCTTTTACGACAACGTGATCGACAAGACCGATACGTGGCACACCGCGTGGAGGTGGATGACGCGAGCGAGCAATGCGGGTGACCTTCGTGCTCGTTACTTTCTATCCGCCTTCAAAGATTCTGGCGTTTACGAACCTTTGCGCGAGGTCATGGGTAAGCGTCGCATGGGTCTGCTCGTCGAGGGCAACCGCCTCGAAGCTGAACGCAACGAGCAAGATGTTGCAGAAGCCGGCTTGCCGCGAGCTCAATACCTGCACGGTTGGCAACTGATTCGCGACGAGCGTGGCCCAGAGGGTTGGGCCTGGTTGAAGAAGGCCTACGCCAATGGCGAGCGCCTCGCAGGCTTTGACCTGTACCGCATCGCGCGCTACATCTGGAAAGACAACGCGCAGGCCATTGCGTATTTGCAAAGCACGGCCGAAGAGGGTGAGCTGGCTTCGGTGCAGCTGCTGTCCTGGGTGCACGGTCGAGGCGAGCTTGGGCAGGCGGTCAATCAGGCCAAGTCGGAGTGCTATGCCAAGGTCCTTGAACAACACGCAAGCTTGGACTGGGAAGAGCGGCAGGACTTGGCTTTGCCTGGACTGATCAAGCGTTGTAATGGCGTGAAGTGATGCACTGCTTGTTGGGCGTGCGAAAAGTTGGTGGTCCTTTTTTCAGGACACCAGTAACAGCAGCTGCTCCGCTGTTGTTGTCGCTCTCGATGCTGCCCGGCTGCGGTATCCCTATGGCGTGCGCAAGAACAGGTGCGGGCGTGTTGAACGATTCACCTTTGGTGAAAGTTGATCTGGGGCCTGTCAGAAATTTTGTGTTCGGGGCATAGCATGACGACCAGGAGCATGTATGCCAAGCAAACCGAAGGCGGCCAAGCCTGTGCTGCCGACCATTCCCCAAGAGATTTTGGACCAGTTCGCCAATGGGCCGA
>NZ_LFRI01000455.1 GCF_001447195.1 Aquabacterium parvum
CGAACAGGGTGGGTATCACGGTTACTGGAGCTTTGAAGCCGGTGCCGCCGTGATCTTGCTTGGCATCGAAGACGACAGCAGCTTGCACAAGTACCTGTATTACCCAAAGGACTTGGTCGCATGGTGTCGAGAGCATTGCAGCCTATCTGAACCGGACGGGTCCCAGGGTATCCGGCTGCGCTGTGAAGCCGACCAACCCTGCCCCCGCGACGGCGAATGGGAAACCCCCGCCCAAGCCAACAGCCGCCGCCGTTTCACGCAAGGTGAGGTGATGCCCAGCGTCGCAGCCGACTATGGTCAAACGATCTGGCAATGGGTTGGGGGCTGATCGACCAAGACATCAAGAGCCTGGCCAGGCATGGGCGAGCCGGTCGGGCCGATCGAGCGTTTCGCCAAGCCGCTGCAGCGCCTGGACAACCTGCCACCTTCGAGCTGATCGACCACGATGGGCGCGGCCTGGGCACAGACCGCCGCTTCGCCGCCTTCGCCATCACCCACGAGATGGCCAACAACCTGGGCACGCAAGCCGCACAAATCCTGCGCGCCACCGACGTCGAACAAGGCAGCTACCGCAACCGATTCAGCGCCGCCCCCGCCGCGCTGCGCCTGCTGCCCTGGGCCCCGGCCTTCGCCTTGTCCGAGGCCCCGGGCCCCCTGCACGCCCAGGTCATGACCCACGGCGAAGACCCCATCCACGCCGACCGCGACGGGCGCGTGCGCATCCAGTTCGCCTGGCAGCGCGGCGACAACCCCCTGGCCGGCGCGCTCAACGGCCCCAGCACCCCGGCAGGCGCGGCCACCGGCCACGCCCCGGGCGACGCCACCAGCGGCACCTGGGTGCGCGTGGCCCAAGGCGTCGCCGGCCCCGACTGGGGCGCGCTGTTCACACCCCGCCCGGGCTCCGAGGTGCTGGTCGACTTCATCGACGGCGACATCGACCGCCCCATCATCGTCGGCCAGGTGCACAACGGACCGCACGAGCTGCCCTGGCCCGCAGGCGTGGACGCCGGCGTCAACCACCCCGGCACCATCGCCGGCTGGCACCACCCGCACCTCGACGGCCAAGGCGCCAACCAATGGGTGGTGGACGACGCCACCAGCCAGCTGCGCATGCGCCTGGCCAGCCATTCCGGCGCCACCGGCCACAGCGAACTCACGCTGGGTCACCTGATCCAGCAAAGCGGGCGGGGCGGCTCGGGCGCGGCCCAGCGCGGCGCCTGGCTGGGCGAAGGCTTCTATGGCCACACCGAAGGCTGGGCCGTGGTGCGCGCCGGCGAAGGTCTGCTGCTGAGCACCACCGCGCGCCCTGCGCAAGGCGCCAGCGTTGCCCGCACCCAGATGGACGCGGCAGAAGCCGTGGGCCAGCTCAAGGCCGCACAGCAACTGGGCGACACGCTCGCGCAAAGCGCGCGGCAACAAGGCGCCCACGGCCTGCACAGCCACGAGCCCGGCCAGGCCTGGGCCCAGCACACCGAGGCCATGGACCCGAGCGCGCAAGGCCGCTACGCGGGCGCCGTGGGCGGCCAGGACGCTCGCCAGGCCCGAGCTGGCAGCCGCGACCTGGGTGACCCGGTCGAGCGCTTCGCCAAGCCGCTGCTGCACCTGGACACGCCTACATCCGCCGCCTGGGTCACGCCCGCGAGCATCCACCTTTGGAGTGGGCAAGACCAAAGCATCAGCGCCCAGGGGGACGTGCACCTGACAGCCGCGCACACCGTCAGCAGCGTCAGCGGCCAGACCACCAGCCTGTACACGCACGCAGGCGGCATCAAGGCCATCACCGCCAACGCGGCCTTGAGCGTGCGCGCCCACACCGATGCCCAGCAGGTCTGGTCTGAGCAAGACCTGACGGTGCAGAGCACCACCGACGAGGTGCGCATTCAAGCGTCAAAGAGCATCACGCTCACGGCGGGGCAAAGCCAGATCGTCATCGAGGGCGGCAACATCACCTTCACCTGCCCGGGGACGTGGACGGTCAAGGGGGCGAGTCATGATTGGTTGGGGGGGGGGAGTGGAGCCGCCGAGATGGCTCGCATGCCGGACAGCCGAGTACACCTCTTCGATGAGGCTTTTGTGCTCAAAGACCCGACTGGTCAGCCGCTTGCAGACTTGCCGTTCAAGATCAAGACGGCTGCTGGCTACGTTTACGGGTCTTCGTCTGAAACAGGGTTCACTCAACGCGTGGGAACCGAAGCCAGTGAAACGTTGCGCATGGAGTTGCGCTGGTTTGAACTCGAATGAGCGGGGAATGACATGACCGTTGTTGACGCCAAAACGAACGAAAAAGAGCAGTCGTGTGTGGACGCGGTATGCAATTGCGACACGATGTGGTCGCTGGCACAGCAGTTCTGTGTAGAGCGACTGACCGTTGGTACGGGTGAACAAAAAGGTCGACTGATTGAAGATCTTGAAGTTCGAGCCAAGCGAATTGCTGCGACCTATGCACGCTTCTACCTTGAGCTTGAATCCGGCTGTAATCCAGCCAAGAAGGGGCGCTTTTACTGGATGGCCCTTGGAGCCTTTGCGAGCAAGACCGTTGCCTGCAGCTTGGCGTTGTACCGAGTGCAGGCTTTGAGGTGGGTTAACACCGCTCTTGGAAAAGGAAACATCTGGCTGTTTTGTGACATCAGTGGATGGCATTGGTACTACGCCCGGAACCCTGCATCGTTCCAAATGTGCTTGGAGAGTCGCAACGCGAGCACTTATGTGCCTGAGGTCAAGAAGGTTGTTGCTCGGCTGCCCTGGAGCGATGAGGCTCTACCCGTTATCAATCAGCTCAAGGTGTCCAGTCATGTGCGAGCCGGCTTTGCCAAGGTCGTTGAGTACGAGCGGCAGCAAGATGTTCAGCGCAAGAGGGCGATTCAGATGCAACATTTGCTCGATATTGCAAACCATGAGCAGGGGGTGATCTTGCAGCCCTTGATCTACGACGATCCCGTATTCGCTGCGTCGGTTTGGGCGCAGCGTGCGCCTGTTTTGAATTGGTTTAGTCCAAGCGTTGAGTTGCTGTTTACTCACGCTTGCTCAAGCGACGCCAACGATCTCAAGTCGATTCCACCGGCTGGGACTGAAATCGAAATGCTGGCTAGCCGCATGAAGTGGATTGAACGTGCGGCGGCACAGTTCCATGAGCTGATGATCAAGAAGGCCAGCTACATGGAGCGTGAGTTGCGTACGATGGCAGCCTGGGTTGATATGCCTGACGACTAGAGCGGATGGTTGCTGAACGTGAAAATTGAATGGATATGCGCGAGTGTTTTGTTGTTCTGGCTCGTCGGCTGCGAGCCGGCTCGACCGGGACCCTCGCATGAAGCTGAAAAGTTGAAGTTGGAGGAATCCAAAGTGTCGTCCCCCTTGATCATTCGCCTTGGCGAGACCGGTGAAGTTTTTCAAAAGCGCATCTCTTCCGGCGTCCGTGTGAACCGGCAACCTGCCGGCATCAACTTCTATGGGTTGGATTGGGACAAGGCGCCCTATGCCTGGGTGCGATTCGTTCAAGGCGACCACTCCATCGATGTTCATCATGTCAACGGAGCCCAAACTTCGGAGGATCTCGAGGTATTCAAAGAGGAGGGGTTCACCGAGTGGACCGTTCATGCGCTGCTGGATCCAAAGCAGGAAATCCAGCACGACGAAGCGGCGGCGCGCATTCACAAGTTGTTGCGGGCGGCCATGGATGCAGGGTGGAGGCAGTACGTTGATGGTGGGGACCCAAGGTTGCGTGGTCAAGATCGATTGAGCATTGTTCTCGAGGGCTCTGCTTGGGTCGGCTTGGATGCAAGACACGAGCCCTCTCTGGCGGACTGGATGAAAGTCCCCGACAGAACCCCTTGGAAGCTATGCGTGGAGGGCGCTTTCATGGAGGTGTCCTTTACCCGCCAGGCGTTGTCGAAGTCAGATGCTGACAAGGCTGTGTATCTCATGAAGTTCAACATCAAGTCGCAGAATGAATACCTGCGGAGCGGCGTTGAATCAGATCAATTGGCTAAGTGGCGCGAGGTGTTGCCCGCAGTTCTCAAGCGCGCTGCAGCCCAGCGAGCGGAGGAGGAGCGTGCGCTGCGCGCGCGAGGTTTCAAGATTGACGAAGGCTATGCCGACTCGTCATGCACGCGTTTCTGACCTGGGGCCTGTAAAGCCGCAGACGCCAGCCAAGGCGTGCCCGACGCTCAGGCCTCGCAGTAGCGAGGCGTCAACGCTGCTGGTGTTTTGCGGACCCTGCAACCAGGCATTGCCTGCGAGCAGCATGACCACGACGTTTTCGGTGCTAGCGCAGATCGTCGCATTGCTGTATCGGCCTTACTCACGAGATGGCGAGCGACCTAGGCACAAAGAGGTCCAGGACTACTCGTTGATAAACATGTGGCTGTACCAGCATCACACTTGCTCTGATTTGATTGACCTGGATCCAGGCACGGGTCGCTGGCGACATGTGCTTGATGAGGAGAAGCCGAAAGGCAAAGTGCTGGCTGATCTGCCAGTCCAAGGCAGTTACCTCGAAGAGAATGGCATGCGGTACTTCAAGTACTGGACCGACGACGGGCGCTTCGTGTTCTCGACATCGGACGGTTGTGGCATTGACATCTGTCGCAAGCACGCTGGTGGTCGGATCGAGATGTTGGTGCCAGGCTTGCATTGCGACATCGCA
>NZ_LFRI01000456.1 GCF_001447195.1 Aquabacterium parvum
CGTTGCCGGCGTTTCCATAGCTCGCGCTGGGCTCTATGAAGGTGCTTAAAGCGTTCAGCCAGGTCATCACCGTTCTTCACCGTCAAAGTCACCAAAAAAGGCCTCAGAGCCGTTTTCTCGGCTCGGATGACCTCCCCCCTATCCAAGTAGGCTTTCATCGACTTAGCGCCCCGTCTAATGGCACACAGAGGGCAAAGCAGGTGCTTCATGCAGAAGCTGGCCGCATGCAGCCTCACAGCGTCGATGGTGAAGTAGTGCCGGAACAGCAGGTAG
>NZ_LFRI01000457.1 GCF_001447195.1 Aquabacterium parvum
CAGCGTCAAATCCACCCCCGCCAAAGCGGCAAAATAACCCCGTTCCTCAACCCCCTCGGGAGCCCTGTTCAGCAGCCAGAAACTGGCTCCATTACGCCGAACATCCTTGGCTCCATTACGGCGATCCGTGACACCTCTCAAGCCCAGATCGGTTCGTCTTGCCAAACGAGGCGCAGCAGGCTGAAGCAACACCTCCTCAGTTACCAGCCTCGGAGCAACTCACAGGCGCCACCTATACCTGCCCCATGCACCCGGAGGTTCGTCAGGACCACCCGGGAAACTGCCCCAAGTGCGGCATGACGCTGGAGCCCTTGCTTCCCATCCTGGATGACGACAACCCTGAATTGCGTGACTTTCAGCAGCGCTTTTGGTGGACGCTTCCACTAACTGCCGTCGTATTCGTGCTGGCAATGTTCGGACACAACCTGGGGCTGATGGACATGACCGTCCAAAGCTGGGTGGAACTGATCCTGGCCACACCCATCGTGCTATGGGGCGGTTGGCCCTTCTTCTATCGGGGCTGGCTATCGGTGGTGCATCGCAGCCCCAACATGTGGACACTGATCGGCCTGGGCACTGGTGCGGCGTACTGGTACAGCGTCGTGGCCACCGCTGCGCCACAGGTCTTTCCTGCTTCTTTCATGGCGATGGGGCGTGTGGCGGTTTACTTTGAAGCCGCTGCCGTGATCATTTCTCTGACGCTGCTTGGACAGGTGCTTGAACTGAAAGCGCGCTCTCAAACGTCAGCTGCCATCAAGTCGCTCCTGGGTTTGGCGCCCAAGACAGCCAGGAGGCTAAAGCCTGACGGAACCGAAGAAGATGTACCGTTGTCCCATGTCCACGTGGGAGACCGCTTGCGCGTAAGGCCCGGAGAGAAGGTTCCTGTGGACGGCGTCGTGGAGGAAGGCACGAGTGCCGTGGACGAATCCATGCTGACTGGTGAGCCCATTCCCGTGAGCAAACGATTAGGCGACAAGGTAATAGGCGCGACGCTCAATACCAACGGTGCGCTGATCATGCGCTCGGAGCGAGTTGGATCGGAGACCATGCTGTCGCAGATCGTGCAATTGGTGGCCCAGGCGCAGCGCTCCAAGGCCCCCATGCAACGCATGGCCGATGTCGTAGCCGGTTACTTCGTGATGGCCGTGATCAGCATTGCCCTCTTGACATTCTTTGGCTGGGGATTCTTCGGGCCTGATCCGAGCTGGGTGTACGGCCTGATCAACGCGGTATCTGTGCTGATCATCGCCTGCCCTTGTGCGCTGGGCTTGGCCACGCCCATGTCCATCATGGTAGCCACCGGAAAGGGAGCCACGCAAGGTGTGTTGTTCAGGGATGCTGCGGCCATCGAACGCATGCGTCAGGTCAATGCATTGATCGTGGACAAGACGGGTACGCTCACAGAAGGCAAGCCAGCCTACGACCGCGCAGTGGCAGCGCCTGGCTGGGACGCCACCGAAGTATTGAGGTTGGCAGCAAGCCTCGATCAAGGTAGCGAGCATCCACTTGCCGATGCCATCGTTCGAGCGGCTCGTGAACAGGGCCTGCTCTTGGACAAGCCGATCAATTTTGAATCTGGCACAGGCATTGGCGTACAAGGGGAGGTAGATGGTCATCGCTTGGCGCTGGGCAACACCACCCTCATGCAACAGATCGGGGCTCCCGTAGAGAAACTTGTGCCGCAGGCAGAAGCGTTGCGCGCGGAGGGCGCCAGCGTCATGTACCTGGCTGTCAATGGCCAGATTGCCGGCTTACTGGCTGTCTCTGACCCCATCAAATCAAGCACTCCTGAGGCACTGACCGTCCTTAGGGAGGCAGGTATCCGAATAGTGATGGCCACAGGCGACGGACAGACCACAGCAAAAGCGGTCGGCGCACGGCTGGGTATCGATGAGGTTCATGGCGAGGTCAAGCCCGCAGACAAACTCTTGCTGGTCGAGCGCCTGCAGAAAGAGGGGTGCGTGGTGGCCATGGCGGGCGACGGCATCAACGATGCACCCGCGCTCGCTCGCGCGGATGTGGGTGTCGCGATGGGAACGGGTACAGATGTGGCCATGAACAGCGCCCAGATCACCCTGGTCAAAGGCGACCTTAGAGGGATTGCCACGGCGCGCATGCTATCCATGGCGACCGTGGCCAACATGAAGCAAAACCTGGCTTTCGCGTTCTTCTACAACGCCTTGGGCATTCCCATCGCAGCGGGTTTGCTGTATCCCCTGACCGGGTGGCTGCTGTCCCCATTGATTGCGGCTCTGGCCATGAGTCTGAGCTCCGTGTCGGTGATTGGCAATGCCCTTCGGCTACAGCGCTTCAAGAAAAAGTGACGCACTTGAAATCCTGGTCTACCTGCCTGCGCTGGTACTCCAGCAGGGCAAGTCCATGTGGCTCCTGCTGCCTGCTGCGACAGCGCTGAGTTTGTTCTCCGTGGCTGCCGACGCTGCACCCCACGGCGGCCGGGCGTACCTACGCGGTCTGTGGTGGTGTCTACATTTTTGGGGCCTTGGCGTGACTGTGGCAAGTGGATGGCATCACCCCAAGCCGCTGGGACAGCGGTCTGGGCCTGCATGGCGCTGGCGGGGAAGGCCTTCATTGCGTTTCAGCCAACGTCGTCCTGACCTCAGTGGCCGTGTCGATGGTGCGCATCCGGGAAATGCGCGTGGCTGTGGCTCATAGGCAAATGGCGATGAACGTGCTTGTGCGGCACACCCAGCACGACAGGGCCAGCGTGCTCATGTTGATGGTGCGCATCGTGAACGTGCTCATGCGCGTGTTCCAGGGCCTCATGCGAATGCTCGTGAGCATGGTCCTCCGACAAGTGCAGCCAGACACCCCAAGCCATCAAGGCCGCAGCGACCAGCAACTGAACCGTGACAGGCTCGTGGAGAAGCAGCACAGACACCAGCGCGCCAAAGAACGGTGCAACGGAGAAGTAGGCCCCTGTGCGCGACGCACCCAGATGCCGCAGCGCCAGAACGAACAAGGTCAGGCTGGCGCCGTAGCTGAGAAACCCGAGCAAGCCCGCAGACAGTGTGGTCTCCCAACCGGGCCACCCCGCGCCCAGCGCCACGGCCAAGACCAGGTTGGTGCTGCCCGCGCTCAATCCTTTGGCCATGGCAATGAAACCGGCGTCGTTCAAAGCGACTTTGCGCGTCAGGTTGTTGTCCACAGCCCAGCCCAAACATGCCCCCAGCACCGCCAAAGATGGCCAGAGTGTCGAAGTGGCTACGTGCTCAGCAGCACCTGGCCAACTCAGTACCAGGGCACCGGCCACGATGGCGGCCATGCCCAGCGCGATGCGCCGGTCCACGTTCTCCTTGAACACCACCCAGGCCAGCACGGCAGTCAGCACACTCTCCGCATTGAGCAGCAAGGACGACTGAGACGCCGACATGCCAGCCAGCCCCGTCATCAACAAGACAGGCGCTGCGATGCCTCCCGTCACGATGGCGCCTGCCAGCCACCCCCATTCGCGCCAGGCCAGGGTCACCGGAGGTACACGCTGAATGCGACGCACCACCCACAAACCCATTCCGGATCCCAGGTACAACAGCGCCGCCAGCAGCCATGGGCTGGTCTGAGCGAGCAGAACCTTAGCAAGCGGCGCGCTCACACCGAACAACAATGCGGCCAACAACGCGGACATCACGCCGACGTGTCGATGAGAGAGCAACTTTTGGATCATGGGTGAGCAGGTTCAGGCAGAAAGGAAGGATGTCGTGACTCAAGGGCCCTTGCTTCCAGAGTTTATTTTTTAAGCGCCAGACGGCAGTCGGTGATGCTGACCTCAACCCAATCGCCCACCTCGACATCGACATCATTGGGTATCGCCACGATGCGCTTTGCCCTCAGGTTGGGATTGCCGCCATAGCTATAGGAAGCCACGGCAAACCGGGTTTTGCCCGCCTCAGCACCCAATGCCATTCGGCAATCTTCCTTGCTTGATCGCACCGCCAACTGATCCTTTTCGATGGCCACAACCTGCGCTCGCCGCCAACCTTGCGAGTAGGCGTTGCTCGATACCTGCGGCCCCGTCGTGCAGGCGGTGGTCAAGGCCGCAAACACAACGACCAGTGCTATTTTCAGTTTCAGCATGATGAACTCCTTTGGGTTGAGGCAATCAGTTCGCAGGGGAAAAATCATCTGTGCGATGCGTCCATCGGTAGAGCAGCGGCAGCACGAACAGGGTCAATACAGTCGATGACAGGATGCCGCCGATGACCACGGTGGCCAACGGCCGCTGCACCTCGGCGCCCGTGCCAATGGCTACCGCCATAGGCACAAAGCCCAGGCTGGCCACCAGCGCGGTCATGAGCACAGGCCTCAGGCGTGTCAGGGCCCCTTCTCTGATCGCTGGCTCCAGGGTCATGCCGCCTTCGCGCAGGCTTCGGATGTAGGCAATCATCACCAAGCCATTGAGCACGGCCACACCCGACAATGCGATGAAACCCACCCCTGCCGAGATCGACAAGGGAATGTCCCGCAGCCACAGCGCCGCCACACCGCCCGTCAGCGCAAAGGGCACACCGGTGAACACCAGCAAACCATCCTTGACGTTGCCAAACATGGCAAAGAGCAACAGGAAGACCAGCAACAAGGCCACGGGCACCACGATGGCCAGACGGCGCGAGGCCGATTGCAATTGCTCAAAGGTGCCGCCCCAGGTGGTCCAGTAACCGGCTGACACCTTGACCCCAGCTTCGATCTTGGCTTGCGCCTCACCCACAAAGCTGCCGATGTCCCGCCCGCGCACGTTGGCGGTTACGACCACACGTCGTTTGCCTTCTTCGCGGCTGATCTGGTTGGGGCCAGGGGTCAGGTCCATCGTGGCCACATCGCCCAGTCGGGCAAAGCCCTCGTGTTCACCCGCGGCGTTGGCGGGAAGACGAATGGGCAACTGCCCCAAAGCGTCTAGGTCGCTGCGCAGGTTTTCTGGCAGGCGCACCAGGATGTCGAACCGGCGATCCCCCTCGAACACCGCCCCTGCCTCGCGCCCACCCAGTGCCGTGGCCAGCGTGTCCTGAATGTCGCCCACGTTCAAGCCCAGGCGCCCAGCCTTCTCGCGGTCGATCTTCACAGATAGCATGGGCAGGCCGGTGGTTTGTTCTACCTTGACATCTTCGGCCCCAGGCACGGCCTCCAGCACCTTGGAGATCTGCTCCGCGGTTTCGTTGAGCGTGTCCATGTCATCGCCAAACACCTTGACGGCCACATCGCTGCGCACGCCTGATATCAACTCGTTGAAGCGCATCTGGATGGGCTGGGTGAACTCGTAGTTGTTGCCGGGTACCTTCATCACGGCCACCTGCAAGGCCTTGACCAGGTCATCCTTGGGCCGCTTGGGATCGGGCCATTGCTCACGTGGCTTGAGCATCACGAAGGTGTCAGCCACGCTGGGCGGCATCGGGTCGGTGGCGATCTCGGCCGTGCCAAGCTTGGCGAACACCGCCTCGACCTCAGGGAAGGCCTTGATGCTGCGCTCCAGTTGCGCTTGCATCTCGATGGCCTGGCTCAGGCTGGTACCTGGGATGCGCAGCGCGTGCAAAGCGATGTCGTGTTCGTCCAGGCTGGGGATGAACTCGCTGCCCATGCGGGTGGCCATCAACACGGCCAAGGCCACCGACACACCCGTGATGGTCAGCACCAGTGGCTGGCGGGACATGGCCTTGTCCAGCAGAGGCTCATAGCCGCGCTTGGCCCAGCCCATCAGGCGGTTTTCCTTCTCGCTGACCGAGCCCGTCAGGAACAGCGCAACGGCTGCCGGGACGAAGGTCATCGACAAGATCATGGCGCCCAACAAAGCCGCCACCACCGTGAAAGCCATGGGATGGAACATCTTGCCCTCAACACCCGTCAAGGCAAAGATGGGCAGCTAGACAATCATGATGCTCAACCGCCCGAGCAGTAGTCGCAGAATATCCCCCCCTGTGCGCAAGGGATTTTCCAAGGCCTTGACTCTGAACCGGCTACAGGGTTTCAAATGTTGTCAAGGAGCACGCCATGACCATCACGCAGCAGGCACCGACACCGCCATTGAGACTGCTGACGTGGCCCTCATGCAAGACGACCTGCGCAAGTTGCCAGAGTTCATCGCTCTCCCCCATCGGGTAGGCAATGTGCTGTGAGCCAACATCGCCTTTGCCATCGGCACCAAGGCGGTGTCCATGGTCATGACCTTCACGGGACACGCCAGCTTGTGGCTGGCAATCCTGGCTGACATGGATGCGAGCCTGGTCGTGGTGTTCAACGGATTGCGCCTGCTCAGGCCTACAGCGAGAGGGATAAGGTCCAGTGACGATACGCCAAACAATTGATCCACGCGTTGCCCGCGCCTTCCTTGCAGCCGCATTCGTATTCTTGATCGACACCGCAAGCAAAGCTGCGGTGGTAGCTGCGCTCCCGTATGGCTCCAGCGAGCCTTGGCTCCCCGTGCTGAACATCGTTCACTGGCGGAACGAAGGTGCCGCTTTCTGCATCTTGCACGACGCAGGTGGATGGCAGCGCCTCTTCTTCAGCGCAGTGGCGGTGGCCGCCTCGATTGTTTTGGTCGTACTGATTCGGCGGCCTCAAACCGATCGTCCTCAGCGGCTGGCCTTCGGGCTTCTCCTAGGCGGTGCTTTAGGGAACCTGCTCGATCGGCTCGCTCGCGGGGCGGTGGTGGACTGGATTGATGTCAGGTGGCAGTCGTTCTACTGGCCAGCATTCAACGTCGCAGACATCGGCATCACCCTCGGTGCTGCCTTGATCGTCGTCTGTGAGTTGCGGGGAGGGAAAACGGAGACTTGGCCGCGTTGACGGGAGGTATGCCGACGGTCAGTGTCGTCCTGGCGCGCTATCGCACAGTGGCAATGACATTGATCCATACCGGCTGGCGCACCGCATCAGCCGAATTTCGCGACGCCCACAGTTCATTCACCGCCAACCCGGCGGCGTCAAGTGACCTGCGTATGTCGTCTTCTGAGTAGTAGACGTACAAACGGCCGTCCGGAAGAATCGCTTCGCCCTGCCCCTCCTGGACTGCCATGAAGAGTGTGCCGCCTCTTTTGAGGGCCCGGTTCAGGCAACGAAGCGCGGGGCGAAATACGTCCTGGGGCAAGTGAAGCAATGAGGCACAGGCCCATATCCCATCGAACCGTTCTTCATAGCTGATGCTTTCAATGCGAGCGAATTCACATGGCGCGCCCGAATACTCGGCCGCCATTTGCACGAGGGCTGTCGAGGCATCGATGCCCAACACACAATGACCCCGGGAAAGAAAGAATTTGAGGTCCCGGCCGGAGCCACAGCCGGCATCAAGGATGGAGGCCTTGGCCGGCAGATGTGACAGGAAGCGATCCAGGACGAACTGCGTCTGGGCACCGAAGGTCCATGAGAAGTATTCGACCGCATGGTCCTCGTAGAATCGGTTTGTCGACGCCACGGCAGCATCATGGCGAACGGAAGACCGAACGTCCTCACCAACTGGACCAATCAGCTTGTCGACAGACATCCCTGCCCCTTTCAATCTGTCCGGCGACGCCGCACCGAACTGCTGCCATCAGGACGACTATCGAGATCCAGGCGGCGGCTCAACTAAGCAGAGGCCAAGCGACGTGCCCGCACGCCATTGACTCCAAAGCCCAACAAGGCGGCGGTCAGCACGACGGCCTGGGCTACGTTGGTTTGAATTGTCGGAAAGATGCCCAGGATAGGCAAGCGCAGCCCGTCCACGGGCGTTGCCGCCAACCAGCCTGCTTCTTGGAGGCCAGAGATCCCCTTGCCGGCGAGCACAATCGCCAAGGCCGCCACGAGGAAGGAACTGAGCGCAAAGAACTGGCTGATCGGCATGCGGGCGCTGGTCTTCAGGAAGATGACCGCAATGATGGTCAGCAAAACCATGCCGATTCCTAGACCGGCCAGCAGGGCCGAATCATTGCCGTCTGTTGCTAGAGCGGAGTAGAACAGCACCGTCTCGAAAACCTCGCGATACACAGCAATGAAGGCCAGTGCGAACAGCGCCCACGCCGATCGTCCAGTGAGCGCACTGGAGAGGCGTTCATTCAGATATGCCTGCCAACGTCCGGCGCTGCTCTTCTGGTGCATCCAGAGCCCTACGGACAGCAGGACGATGGCGGCAAAGAGCGACGACACGCCTTCCGTCACTTCTCGGCTTGCGCCACTGATGCTGACGACTCTGGTGGCCACCAGCCAGGTGGCCCCGCCTGCCAGAAGGGCGCCGATCCACCCTGCGTGAACGTAGCGCAAGGCCTCCGGCCGGTTCGACTTGCGCAGGAACGCCACCATGGCCACGATGATCAACAGAGCTTCCACACCTTCACGCAAAAGGATGGTCAAGGCTCCAACAAAAGTGGCCATCGCGTCGGCCCGCCCGCTTCCGAACTCAGCTTCTACCAGAACAAATAGGCCATCCAATCGGTTGGCATGCCGCAAGGCGGCCCCGATGTCGCCATGAGCAATGGCCGATCTGTATAGCTGCATGCTGCGCTCTACGTCCACCAGCAGTTCCTTGTTGCGGCTCTCTAGGCCCGCCTCAAGTGGCTCGAAGCCATCTAGATAGGCAGACAGCGCGAGTTGGGTCGCACCAGCATGGTCGCCCGCCTGCAGCGCCTCAACGCTGGATTTGAGCTGCTTGCGCGCCAGCGCGGTGCCGGATGAGCCGTCCGGGACGGAAAGCATCTGAGGGTTCGCACGCGTGTATGCCAACACCGCAGCGGCATCAGCAGGCGGCAGGGACTGTGCAAGGGTAACTTCTGACGCCGTTGCAAGGGCCTTCAAATTGGGTAGCGCCGCGCGTGAGCCTGGATCGTTTGCAAACAACTGTGCCCCCCGTTGGCGCACCTCTTCGTTGTAAGAAAGCGTTCCGACGTAAAACGCAAGGGCCCAGCGGTCCGCCTCATCCAGCTTGCTGAACTCTGGCATTGATGTGCCGGATACACCTTGCGTGACAACCTGGTAAAGCGCCATGACTGAGCGATGACGTGCCCGGTCGCCGTCAGTGAAATCGACAGGTTTGGGGTCCAACTGCCCCGCCAATGCGCCATCGCCAGCGCCAGTTGCCCCATGGCATGAAGCGCACTGTGCTTGGTAGAGGCGTTGTCCATTGAGAAGGTCGGGGACGGTTCTCGGTGCAACGGGTATAGGGTACGCCTTCAGGAGAAGGACGTTCGCGTCGCGGGCCAATATGGCAACGGCTGATGGCTCGGTCTTCGCTTGAACTGCATTTTGCAGACGCTGGATCAACGCCTGAAGCTGAGCAAGCGACGGGTGAGGTGGGAGCGCGGCAGCGTGCTTGACGGAATTCTGGGCGAATTCGATCATTTCCGCGTATTCCGCCTCACTGACCACTGCACCACCGCTCACCGCGCCAGCATAGTCAACGGCGATGTAGTCCAGCAGCTGCCAAAGCTGTCGCGCCTTCGCTTCTTCCGTCGGCTGCGCGGCATGACTTAGATGAGCAAAGAGCATCCAAACTGCTGTAACAGTGCAAAAGCACAAACGTTTGAAGAATTCCATTTCGGGCAGACGCGTATTCAGACCCGCGCGATTATCAACGCTGAAGTAGGTGTAGAGTCAACTGTGAATTCGATGAGGAGTAGATATGAAGATTGGTGAACTGGCGGAGCGAGCAGGCGTTCAGGTTGAAACCATCCGCTTCTATGAGCGTGAAGGCCTTTTGCAAGCTGCTGCCAGAAGCGCTGGCAACTATCGCATCTATGAAAGCCTACACGTTCAGCGGCTGGCATTCATTCGCCACTGCCGATCACTCGACATGACGCTGGATGAGGTTCGCGTCCTGCTGCGGCTGACTGACTCTCCCGACAAGAGTTGTGCCGAGGTCAACCAGATCTTGGACGCTCATATAGGGCAAGTCAGCCAGAGAATTAAGGAACTGCGCTTGCTTGAACTGGAACTCAAACAGTTGCGCAGTCAATGTCGCCAGGGCACGGACGCGAAGGACTGCGCCATCCTTAGTGAGATCTCCAGAAAGGCCCCGGGCGGTAAGCCGCATCGCAATGGGAAGGTGGGACAGCAGGAGTCCGCCCGCCAACCGGGCTAACACTAACCGCTACCTTGGAGCTTCGTTCTGGCGAAGCTGAGCCAGCCAGGTTCGCTCATAGCCAACCTTGCGATCTGTTGCCTCACTCAATAGGCTCAGCCAAGCCGAACCAACACATCGACGCGACGCCTGGACGGCCTCGCTTACCTGCGCTCCGACGGTCCCGCCAGCATTTAATGCAACCCGGTTGGTGGCGACGGCAAGGCTGGCACCAGCCCATCGCCCGACCATGCCCATGCCGGACATTGGCTTCCATTTGCCGCCCGCTCCTTCTCCGTGCGCTCTTTTGGCGACATGAACGGGCTGATCAAATGCAGAGGGACTGGATCGGGCCCTGCATCCAGCAGCAAGGCGTTGGGAAAGGCCGCCACGCTCTTGGCGTCATAGCGCAGTGGTTTGATGAAGCGACGATGCTGTGCCACCAGCGCCTGCACCAGTGCCAATTCATAGACTCTTTCCACGGGGATCCACTGTTCACTGGCCAGCATGAAACTGGCCGCATCGATTTCATACGTGTGTTCCCGCCGCGACCGGATCAGTGAACCGCCCCGGCTTTGAAGGAGGCTCCCTCGTTTGAGATGATGGAGCCAAGATGAGAAGTTCGAAGTATTCCCCCGAGGTTCGCGAGCGCGCGGTGCGCATGGTGCTGGAGCACCGAGATGAGCACCCGTCACA
>NZ_LFRI01000458.1 GCF_001447195.1 Aquabacterium parvum
TGTGTTCACGGGTCTGGGGCATCGGGCCGTCAGCGGCCGAGCACACCAGGATCGCGCCGTCCATCTGGGCAGCGCCGGTGATCATGTTCTTGACGTAGTCGGCGTGGCCGGGGCAGTCAACGTGAGCGTAGTGGCGGTTGGCCGTTTCGTACTCGACGTGAGCGGTGTTGATGGTGATGCCGCGGGCCTTTTCTTCAGGCGCTGCGTCGATCTGGTCGTACGCCTTGGCTTCGCCGCCGAACTTCTTCGACAGCACGGTTGCGATGGCAGCCGTCAGGGTGGTCTTGCCGTGGTCAACGTGACCGATGGTGCCGACGTTCACGTGCGGCTTGGTCCGCTCGAATTTACCTTTTGCCATTTGATTCTCCTAGAGAGCAAAGAACAGTCGCCCATGCGTGTTTAAGGTCTCCAGCACTGGCCGCCATGGGCAGCGAGCCAACCACTTGCGTGGCGCCGAAGACCGGCTTTGATTTTTGAGAGGGCGGATGCTAACACCCGCCCTCGGCACCAACACCCCCCGCCACGCACCACTGGTTTTGATCCAGCGACAGCCAAGGATCCGGCTTTGCCGGCCCGATGGCTGTGCCCCCTTGAGGGGGCGCGCGAAGCGCGCAGGGGGTGGGCCTTACTTCGCGCGCGCGGTGATGATCGCGTCAGCCACGTTCTTCGGGGCTTCCGAGTAGTGCTTGAACTCCATGGAGTACGTGGCACGACCTTGGGTGGCCGAACGCAGGCTGGTGGAGTAGCCGAACATTTCAGACAGAGGAACCTCTGCCTTGATGATCTTGCCGCCGCCGACCATGTCGTCCATGCCTTGGACCATGCCGCGACGCGAGGACAGGTCGCCCATCACGGTGCCAGCGTAGTCTTCAGGCGTTTCGACTTCCACGGCCATCATCGGCTCGAGGATCACGGGCGAAGCCTTGCGGCAGCCGTCCTTGAAGCCCATCGAAGCGGCCATCTTGAACGCGTTTTCGTTCGAGTCCACATCGTGGTACGAACCGAAGGTCAGGGTGACCTTCACGTCGACCACGGGGTAGCCAGCCAGCACGCCGTTCGGCAGGGTGTCGATGACGCCCTTCTCGACCGCAGGGATGTACTCGCGAGGCACCACGCCGCCCTTGATGGCGTCGACGAACTCGAAGCCCTTGCCGGGCTCTTGCGGCTCGACGGTCAGCACGACGTGACCGTACTGACCCTTACCACCGGACTGGCGAACGAACTTGCCTTCGACGTCCGTGACCTTCTTGCGGATGGTTTCACGGTAGGCCACTTGCGGCTTGCCGACGTTGGCTTCCACGCCGAATTCGCGCTTCATGCGGTCGACGATGATTTCCAGGTGCAGCTCGCCCATGCCGGCGATGATGGTCTGACCGGATTCTTCGTCGGTGCGCACGCGGAAGGACGGGTCTTCAGCGGCCAGGCGTTGCAGGGCGATGCCCATCTTTTCCTGGTCGGCCTTGGTCTTGGGCTCCACCGCCTGTGCGATCACGGGCTCGGGGAAGACCATCTTTTCCAGGGTGATGATGGCTTCGGGATCACACAGCGTTTCGCCGGTGGTCACGTCCTTCAGGCCCACGCAGGCGGCGATGTCGCCGGCCAGGATTTCCTTGATTTCTTCACGCTCGTTGGCGTGCATCTGCAGGATCCGGCCGATGCGCTCTTTCTTGCCCTTGATGGGGTTGTAGACGGAGTCACCAGAGTTCAGCACGCCCGAGTACACGCGCACGAAGGTCAGCTGGCCGACGTACGGGTCGGTCATCAGCTTGAAGGCCAGGGCCGAGAACTTCTCGGCGTCGTCGGCCTTGCGGCTGGTGGGCTGGTCGTCTTCGTCGGTGCCTTCGACCGGGGGGATGTCCACGGGCGAGGGCAGGTAGTCGATGACGGCGTCGAGCATGCGCTGCACGCCCTTGTTCTTGAAGGCGGTGCCGCACAGCATCGGCTGGATTTCGCAGGCGATGGTGCGTTGACGCAGAGCCAGCTTGATCTCTTCCTCGGAGAGGTCACCCTCTTCCAGGTACTTGTTCATCAGCTCTTCGTTGGCTTCGGCGGCGGCCTCGACCATGCCTTCACGCCACTTCTTGGCGTCGGCTTGCAGCTCGGCGGGGATGTCGCGGTAGTCGAACTTCATGCCCTGCGAAGCTTCGTCCCAGAAGATGGCCTTCATCTTCAGGAGGTCGACCACGCCCTGGAAGTTGTCTTCGGCACCGATGGGGATCACCACGGGCACAGGGTTGGCCTTCAGGCGCAGCTTGAGCTGGTCATAGACCTTGAAGAAGTTCGCGCCGGTGCGGTCCATCTTGTTGACGAACGACAGACGGGGCACACCGTACTTGTTGGCCTGACGCCAGACGGTTTCGGATTGGGGCTGAACGCCGCCCACGGCGCAGTACACCATGCAGGCGCCGTCGAGCACGCGCATGGAACGCTCCACCTCGATGGTGAAGTCCACGTGACCCGGGGTGTCGATGATGTTGAAGCGGTGCTCGGGGTAGGACATGTCCATGCCCTTCCAGAAGCAGGTCGTCGCGGCCGACGTGATGGTGATGCCGCGCTCTTGTTCCTGCTCCATCCAGTCCATGGTGGCTGCGCCTTCGTGCACTTCACCGATCTTGTGGTTCACACCGGTGTAGAACAGGATGCGCTCGGTCGTGGTGGTCTTGCCGGCGTCGATGTGGGCAGAGATGCCAATGTTGCGATAGCGCTCGATCGGGGTCTTGCGGGACATGGTGTCACTCCAAGTGTCACGGCGCCGGGCCCTGTTGGAGCCCGGCGCCGCTGCAGTGGATGCTGCAGGGGTGGTGGTTTAGAAACGGAAGTGCGAGAAGGCCTTGTTGGCTTCGGCCATGCGGTGCACTTCGTCACGCTTCTTCATCGCGCCGCCGCGGCCTTCAGAGGCCTCGAGCAGTTCGTTGGCCAGACGCTGGGCCATCGACTTCTCGGAACGCTTGCGCGACGATTCCTTCAGCCAGCGCATGGCCAGGGCCATGCGACGGGCGGGGCGAACTTCAACGGGAACCTGGTAGTTCGCACCACCCACGCGGCGGGATTTGACTTCCACCACGGGCTTGATGTTGTTCAGAGCGATGTTGAAGATTTCCAGCGGATCCTTGCCGGCCTTCTTTTCGACTTGTTCGAGGGCACCGTAGATGATGCGCTCGGCCACAGCCTTCTTGCCGGATTCCATGATCACGTTCATGAACTTGGAGAGGTCGACCGATCCGAACTTGGGATCGGGCAGGATTTCACGCTTGGGTACTTCGCGACGACGAGGCATTTCGTTTCCTTTCAATGCTTCAGTTGATGCGGGCTGGATCGCGGATCACTTTTGCCTGCATCTGGAGACTGATCAACAGACTCCACTTACTCAGTTCAGACCGGACCATTCCGGCAGAACCGCCACCTCGGCCTTCTCTTCTCGAGCGTGCCACCTTCGGGTGACAGGCCGGTGAAGACGACCGAATCTTGTTTTGCTCAGAGGGCCGATCAGGCCTTCTTCGGACGCTTGGCGCCGTACTTCGAGCGCGACTGCTTGCGGTCCTTGACGCCTTGCAGGTCAAGGGAGCCACGCACGATGTGGTAGCGCACACCGGGCAAGTCCTTCACACGGCCGCCGCGAACCAGCACGACGCTGTGTTCTTGGAGGTTGTGGCCTTCGCCGCCGATGTAGGAGATGACCTCGAAACCGTTGGTCAGGCGCACCTTGGCGACCTTACGCAGAGCGGAGTTAGGCTTCTTGGGGGTGGTGGTGTACACGCGGGTGCACACGCCACGACGCTGCGGGCAATTCTGCATCGCAGGCGACTTGGACTTCGTGACCTCGACCTGACGGCCGTGGCGCACGAGCTGGTTGATGGTAGGCATCGATTGATTCCTGTTGGTTCCCGTTGATTTCACTGGCGGCGGCCAACCGCTGCCAGCACAAAACGGCTCTTCACCCAAGCGCCCACGAAGGCGCCAGGCTAAAAGCCGAAAAGCCTTCCATTGTAAGCGGCAGGACGCCGCATTGCAACTGGCCGCCTCCAGCACCGTGGAGACAGAAACAAAAAGGGCCCCGAAGGGCCCCATGCGGTCGGTGCCAGCGAGCTGGCGAGCCGACCCATCCAGGACCGGCAGGGAGGCGGTCGCCTCAGTCCGCGAGCTTTCGCGACAGCGCCGCCGCCGCAGACAAGCCCAGGCGGGTGGCGGCGGCAACGGTCAAGGCGACGGCGGCAAAAGCCAGCGCGTCCGGCGCGCCCAAGTCAGCCATCAAACCGCTGACGACGCCAGCCGCAAGGCCCAGGCCGACCAGGAAGCCACCGATCACACCCACCTTTTCCAGGCGCAACTGCTGACGCTGGGCGGTGGAGCCAGGGAAACGAGCAAGGGTTTGAGCCATGGTGCACTCCTAAGGAGAAAGTGAAGCGATGCGCCATGTTAAGGGTAAACACGCAAAACAGGGGGGGAAACCCTTGTAACGGATTGCATTCCGGGGGCGGATGTCTGCCAAGGCCGAATTGCCACATGTCGCAACTACAATCTGCGGCCATGCTGCAGGCACCCGATCCGTCGAAAAGGGCAACGTCCACCCCTGTGCCCTGGCTCGGTTGGGCCACGGCCTGCTTGGTCATGGCGCTTGGCGCCGCTTTGGCCCTGGCAGGCCGAGAGCTGGATCGGCAAACACTGCTTGACCTCCAGGTCTCGCTGCGCGATTGGCCGGTGCCATGGGCCTTCCTGACCTGGTCGGGGCTGGGGATCTGCGGCTTCGTGCTGCTGACCAGCCTGAGCGCCGAAGAGCCCAGGCGGGTGGCTGCGCTGATCTTGGCGCTGCTGATCGGCGGCATCGTCGTTCACACCATGAAGCGGGTGCTTCACGTTGACCGACCCGCCACCTATTTCGGGCCCGATCACCCTGTCTTCCAGGTCATTGGCAAGGTCCTCAAAAAGGGGTCGATGCCTTCCGGACACTCTGCCACCGCCTGGGCCGTGGCGGTGCTGTTGGTGCTCCATGAAGAGGGGCGTGCGACCCTCTGGCGTCACCTTTGGTGGGCGCTGGCGGCTTTGCAGGCGCTCTCGCGCGTGGTGGTCGGAGCCCATTGGCCCAGCGACGTGCTGGTCGGCTCGGGGTTGGGACTGCTGCTCGCTCCGGTGGCTTGGCGACTGCAGGCCAGCGTCCATTTGGCCGGGTGGTTGCGCAAACCCTCCACTTGCAAGGCCGTGGCGCTGAGCCTGCCCGCCTTTGGGCTTTACGTGTGTTTGAGCAAGCAGGGCTGGGTGGTGCCCCTCGGGGTGCAGTGCGGGGTGATGGCACTGAGCACATGGGGCGCCTGGCGCTGGTGGCTGGCGTCGCAACGCCCCGCCCACCAGGAGGGCGCAGTTTGAGTTCCCGCCCGCTGCCCAACACCGCTCAGGCATCCCGCGGCGTGCTGGACTGGTGGCCCGCCTGGTTGTGGGTGGGCTTGCTGATGGCGCTGTGGCTGCTGGGCCTGGACAGCGCACCACTGCTGGATGTGGACGAGGGCGCCTTCTCGGAAGCCTCGCGCGAGATGCTGTCGAGCGGCGACTGGGGGCACACCACGCTCAATGGCGCAGACCGGTTCGACAAACCCATCCTGATTTACTGGCTGCAATCGCTGGGCTTGGCGATCTTTGGTGTGACCGAAGCGGCCACTCGCCTGCCCTCGGCCTGCGCTGCCTTGATGTGGTGCCTGGCAGCCGTGCGGTTTGCCCAGCTTTGGGCCGACCAACGGGCCGAACGCGTGGCGGCCGTGGTGGTGGCCACCTCGGTGGGCGTGATGCTGATCGGTCGCGCGGCCACAGCGGATGCGCTGCTCAACGCGCTGATGTGCTGGGCCTGCCTGGACCTGTGGCGCCACCTGTCCGATGGCAGCCGACGCCCCCTGCGACGCGCCTTCCTGTGGATGGGCCTGGGTGTGCTCACCAAAGGCCCGGTGGCGTGCCTGGTGCCCGGCGCCTCGGTGGTGGTCTACCTGCTGGCATCGGGTCAGGCCGGGCGTTTGCGGCAGGTGCTCGGCGATGCCTGGGCCTGGGTCATCTTTTTTGGCGTGGCGACGCCATGGTACGCCTACGCACTGCACCGACACGGCATGGCCTTTGTCGACGGCTTCATCTTGCAGCACAACGTCAACCGCTTCTTGCAAACCAGAGAAGGGCACGGCGGACAGGCCCACTACACGCTGATCGTCGCCCCCCTGCTGGCCCTGCCCTGGACGCCGCTGCTTCTTTCTGTGTTGGCGAACTGGCGCGCTTTGTGGGCAGAACCCGTGAGCAGGTTCTTGTTGTGCTGGTCCGGGTTCGCGTTGCTGTTCTTCACCTTCTCCAGCACCAAGCTGCCGCATTACCTCCTGTACGGCACGACACCACTGCTCATCTTGATGGCGGGTGCGCTGGCCAAGCTGCGCTCGCGCGGCATGGCCTGGGCGCTGGCCATGTGCCAACTGCTGCTGTTCGCCGGCCTCTCCTGGAGCCAGCACGTGGCGGGCTGGCTGGCCACACAAACCAAGGACCCGCTCTACCGGACCTTGCTGGAAAGCGCGCCAACTGGGCCCGCATGGTGGCAGGTGGTGGCGGTGGGCGGAGTGTGGCTGGCGATCTGGTGCTGGCCACGTCGGGCGCCCGCTGAACGCGCGGTGCTGGGCGCTCTGCTGGGTGCCTTCTGGGTGGTGCACGGTGTGTTGCCCTGGTGGGCCAGCACGCTGCAGTCCCCCGTGCACGAGCTGGCCCAGATTGCCCAGGCGCGGGGTGCCGAGGTGGTGCAATGGCGTGCGCGGCAACCGAGCTTCGCTTTCTACCTCGGGGCGCCAACGCCATCCCGAGAACCCTTGCCGGGCCAGTTGGCACTCGTGCGCAAGGACCGATTGAAGCCCGAGGACCCGGTGGTCATCGTCGCGGAGCGCCGAGGCTTTGCGCTGGTCGAGCGCTTGGCCGTGCAGGGAGGGGGTGCCCCCCAAGAGGCGCCGAAAGCCACTGGTGCAACGCCCGCACCAAGTCCCTGATCAAGGCAAGCCCATCCCATGAGCGACGACAACCAGGTTTACGTGGCCCCGAGTTTTCAGGCCCTGTACCGCGATGCACGCGGTCGGTGGACCCTGCCGCCACGCGAGGTGGCTTCTCGCCACGAGCTTTGTGAAGACCTGGCCCAGCACCTCACCACGCATTGCCAGAGCGTGCATGTGGAGATCGGCGCCGAGACGCACGAAGTGCTGGCGCGTTGCCAGCAAGGCCTGTTGACCCCGGAGTCGGGCGTCAGCGAAGCCGAGGCCACCTGGGTGGTGACCCGGCTGGCGGAGCTGCTGAACTGGCCCCACCCAGGGCTTGGCAGCGGGCGTGACAGCGACTGACACCCGGCGTCACCCCGTTGCCTGACGAGTGCCCATCACACACGCGCCGTGTGATCGCTTGAAATGAAACAAGGGCCCCGATTTTGGTCGGGGCCCTTGTCATTGGGGCACTGGATGGCCGAGGCATTCAACCAGCCCGGCAACCGAATCTCGGACCGACGCCAGTGCTGACTGGCATCGGCCCTTGTGCGTCACTCGGCGGTGGCGCCACCTTCGCTCGGGGCGGCATCGCCGGAAGCTTCGTCCAGCGCAGCCAGTTCCATGGCGGCACGTTCCTGGGCTTCCTGCATGGCGATGGCGCGACGCTCGGTGTCGTCCATCTCTTCCTTGGCCTTGCGAGCCTGGTGGAAGGCCATGCCGGTGCCGGCGGGGATCAGGCGACCCACGATGACGTTTTCCTTCAGGCCACGCAGCTCGTCGCGCTTGCCCATGATGGCAGCCTCGGTGAGCACGCGGGTCGTTTCCTGGAAGGAAGCGGCCGAGATGAAGGAGTCGGTCGACAGCGAGGCCTTGGTGATGCCCAACAGCACATCGCTGTGCGTGGCGATCATCTTGCCTTCGGCGCGCATCTTGTCGTTGGTGTCCAGCAGCTCGGAGCGCTCGACCTGTTCACCAGCGATGTAGTGCGTGTCGCCCGGGTTGACGATCTGCACGCGGCGCAGCATCTGGCGAACGATCACCTGGATGTGCTTGTCGTTGATCTTCACGCCCTGCAGACGGTAGACGTCCTGCACTTCGTCGACGATGTAGCGAGCCAGCTCTTCGATGCCCAGCAGGCGCAGGATGTCCTGCGGGTCGGCCGGACCGTCGACGATGGATTCGCCCTTGTTGACCACCTGGCCTTCGTGCACCAGGATGTTCTTTTCCTTCGGGACCAGGTCTTCCCAGACCTTGCCTTCGGGGTCGGTGATCTGCAGGCGAACCTTGCCCTTGGTTTCCTTGCCGAAAGACACGGTACCCGTGATCTCGGCCAGCGAGCCCTTGTCCTTGGGGCTGCGGGCTTCGAACAGCTCGGCCACACGCGGCAGACCGCCGGTGATGTCGCGGGTCTTCTGACCTTCGATGGGGATGCGAGCCAGCACTTCACCAGGCGAGAGGTCTTGCCCGTCGCGGATCTGGATCAGCGCGCCAACCTGGAAGCCGATGGTCACGGCGTGGTCGGTGCCCGGGATCTTCACCTCGGAGCCGGAAGCGTCCAGCAGCTTGACCTGCGGGCGCACGACCTTGGCAGCACCGCGGCGCTTCGGGTCGATCACGACCAGGGTCGACAGGCCGGTCACTTCGTCCACCTGCTTGGCCACGGTCACGCCTTCTTCGACGTTCTCGAACTTGGCCTTGCCGGCGAACTCGGTGATGATCGGGCGGGTCAGCGGATCCCAGGTGGCCAGCACCAGACCAGCCTTGACGGTCTGGTCGGCCTTGACGTTGAGCGTGGCGCCGTATGGCACCTTGTGACGCTCGCGCTCACGGCCGTGCTGGTCGGAGATGACGATTTCGCCGGAACGCGAAATCACCACCAGGTCGCCCTTGCCGTTGGTGACGTAGCGCATCGTGGCGTTGAATCCGATGATGCCGTCCGACTTGGCTTCCACGCTGGATGCGATGGCGGCGCGCGAAGCGGCACCACCGATGTGGAAGGTCCGCATGGTTAGCTGCGTGCCGGGCTCACCGATGGACTGGGCGGCGATCACACCAACCGCTTCACCGGAGTTCACCAGGCCACCGCGGCCGAGGTCGCGACCGTAGCACTTGGCGCAAAGGCCAAAGCGCGTGGCGCAGGTCAGCGGGGTGCGGACCTTGACTTCGTCGACGCCAGCGGCTTCGAGCTCGTCCAGGACGTCTTCGTCCAGCATGGTGCCGGCGGTGACCAGCACCTGCTGAGTCTCGGGGTGCAGCACGTCGATCGCGGGCACGCGGCCCAGGATGCGGTCGCGCAGCGACTCGATGACTTCACCACCTTCGACCAGCGCGCGGGTGTTGATGCCTTGGTCGGTGCCGCAATCGTCGGTGGTGACCACCAGGTCTTGCGTCACGTCGACCAGACGGCGGGTCAGGTAACCCGAGTTCGCGGTCTTCAGCGCCGTGTCGGCCAGGCCCTTACGTGCGCCGTGGGTCGAGATGAAGTACTGAAGCACGTTCAGGCCTTCACGGAAGTTCGCCGTGATGGGCGTCTCGATGATCGAGCCGTCAGGCTTGGCCATCAGGCCGCGCATGCCGGCCAACTGGCGGATCTGGGCCGCGCTACCGCGGGCACCGGAGTCGGCCATCATGTAAATCGAGTTGAACGATTCCTGATCGACTTCCTTGCCTTCGCGGTCGATGGTCTTTTGCTTGGACAGCTGAGACATCATGACCTTGCCGACTTCGTCGCCAGTCTTGCCCCAGATGTCCACGACCTTGTTGTAGCGCTCGCCAGCGGTCACCAGACCGGAGACGTACTGCTGCTCGATCTCCTTGACTTCCTTCTCGGCGCGCTCGATCAGCTCGTACTTTTGCTTGGGCACCAGCATGTCGTCGATGCCGATCGAGATGCCGGCGCGCGTGGCCAGGCGGAAGCCGTTTTGCAGCAGCTTGTCAGCCAGCACCACGGTTTCCTTCAGGCCGCACTTGCGGAAGGAGGTGTTGATCAGGCGCGAGATTTCCTTCTTCTTGAGCGCCTTGTTGATGTTCGCAAAAGGCAGGCCCTTGGGCAGGATCTCGGACAGCAGGGCGCGACCGACGGTCGTGGCCACCAGCTTGGTCTCAGGGATGAACTCGCCCGTGGCCTTGTCCTTGGTGTACTCGGTCAGGCGCACGCTGATGCGGGCGGTGATCTCGACCACGCCGTTGTCCAAAGCACGCTGGAGTTCGGGGATGTCGGAGAAGACCATGCCTTCGCCGCGACCGTTGATGCGCTCGCGGGTGGCGTAGTACAGGCCCAGCACCACGTCTTGCGACGGCACGATCGAGGGTTCACCGTTGGCGGGGAACAGCACGTTGTTGGAGGCCAGCATCAGGGTGCGGGCTTCCATCTGCGCTTCGATCGACAGCGGCACGTGAACGGCCATCTGGTCACCGTCGAAGTCGGCGTTGAAGGCGGCGCAAACCAGCGGGTGCAGCTGGATGGCCTTGCCTTCGATCAGCACGGGCTCGAAGGCCTGGATGCCCAGGCGGTGCAGCGTCGGGGCGCGGTTCAGCAGAACCGGGTGCTCCTTGATGACCTCTTCGAGGATGTCCCACACCACGGGGGTGCCGGATTCGACTTCCTTCTTCGCCGCCTTGATGGTGGTGGCGATGCCCATGGCTTCCAGGCGCGAGAAGATGAAGGGCTTGAAGAGTTCAAGCGCCATCAGCTTCGGCAGGCCGCACTGATGCAGCTTGAGGGTCGGGCCCACGGTGATCACGGAACGACCAGAGTAGTCGACGCGCTTGCCCAGCAGGTTCTGACGGAAGCGACCGCTCTTGCCCTTGATCATGTCGGCCAGCGACTTGAGGGCACGCTTGTTGGCGCCCGTCATGGCCTTGCCACGGCGGCCGTTGTCCAGCAGCGAGTCCACAGCCTCTTGCAGCATGCGCTTTTCGTTGCGCACGATGATCTCGGGAGCCTTCAGCTCCAGCAGACGGGCCAGGCGGTTGTTGCGGTTGATGACGCGGCGGTACAGGTCGTTGAGGTCGGAGGTCGCGAAGCGGCCACCATCCAGCGGCACCAGCGGACGCAGGTCCGGCGGCAGCACGGGCATGACTTCCATGACCATCCAGTTCGGCTTGATGCCGGACTTCTTGAAGGCCTCCATGACCTTCAGGCGCTTGGAGTTCTTCTTGACCTTCAGCTCGGAGCCGGTCATGTCGTTGCGCAGCTTGTCGATCTCGATGTCGAGATCCATCTCGGCCAGCAACTTCTGGATGCCTTCGGCGCCCATCAGGGCTTCGAATTCATCGCCGAACTCGCGACGCTTGGCGTCGTAGTCGTCCTCGGACATGATGCTGAACTTCTTGAGCGGGGTCATGCCGGGGTCGACGACCACGTATGCCTCGAAGTACAGCACGCGTTCGATGTCGCGCAGGGTCATGTCGAGCACGAGGCCCAGACGCGACGGCAGCGACTTCAGGAACCAGATGTGGGCGCACGGAGCGGCCAGCTCGATGTGGCCCATGCGGTCACGGCGGACCTTGGTCTGGGTCACCTCGACGCCGCACTTCTCGCAGATCACGCCGCGGTGCTTGAGGCGCTTGTACTTGCCGCACAGGCACTCGTAGTCCTTGATCGGGCCGAAGATCTTGGCGCAGAACAGACCGTCACGCTCGGGCTTGAACGTGCGGTAGTTGATGGTCTCAGGCTTCTTCACTTCGCCGAAAGACCACGAGCGGATCTTCTCGGGCGAAGCCAGCCCGATCTTGATCGCATCGAAATGCTCATCGGGCGTGAATTGCTTGAACAGGTCCAGCAAACCTTTCATGGGGCTCTCCTATTCCTATCAGTTGCGCTCGAGCTCGATGTCGATACCGAGCGAACGAATTTCCTTGACCAGCACGTTGAACGACTCGGGCATGCCCGCTTCGATGGCGTGCTCGCCCTTGACGATGTTCTCGTACACCTTGGTGCGGCCGTTGACGTCGTCCGACTTGACCGTGAGCATTTCCTGCAGCACGTAAGCGGCGCCATAAGCCTCGAGAGCCCACACTTCCATTTCACCGAAGCGCTGACCACCGAACTGCGCCTTACCACCCAGCGGCTGCTGCGTGACGAGCGAGTACGGACCGGTCGAGCGGGCGTGCATCTTGTCGTCCACCAAGTGGTGGAGCTTCAGCACGTGCATGTAGCCCACGGTGACGGGACGCTCGAAGGCTTCACCGGTGCGACCGTCGTGCAGGATGGCCTGCGTGCGGGTCGGGGTCAGGCCCTTGGCCTTGGCGATGTCGGCCGGGTAGGCCAGCTGCAGCATCGAGCGGATTTCCTCTTCCTTGGCACCGTCGAACACCGGGGTGGCGAAGGTCATGCCCTTGGAGAGGTTGGCTGCCATGTTGAGCACGTCCTCGTCGGCCAGGGAAGCGATGTCTTCCTTCTTGCCCGAGGTGTTGTAGAGCTCTTCCATGAACTTGCGCAGTTCGGCCACGGCGGCTTCGCGCTGCAGCATGTCGCCGATGCGCTGACCGATGCCCTTGCCGGCCCAGCCCAGGTGCACTTCCAGCACCTGACCGACGTTCATCCGCGAGGGCACGCCCAGCGGGTTCAGAACGATGTCGGCGGGGGTGCCGTCGGCCATGTAGGGCATGTCTTCGATCGGAACGATCTTGGAGACCACACCCTTGTTGCCGTGACGGCCGGCCATCTTGTCGCCAGGCTGCAGGCGACGCTTGACGGCCAGGTGAACCTTGACCATCTTCAAGACGCCAGCGGGCAACTCGTCGCCTTGGGTCAGCTTCTTGCGCTTTTCTTCGAAAGCCAGGTCGAAGCTGTGGCGGGTCTGCTCCAGCGAGTTCTTGATGGATTCCAGCTGGTTGGCCAGTTCGCCGTCTTCAGGACGGATGTCGAACCAGTGGAACTTGTCCACCGACGACAGGTAGGCGTCGTCCAGGGTCGTGCCCTTGGCCAGCTTGTTGGGGCCACCGTTGGCAACCTTGCCGATCAACAGCTTGCGGATCCGGTCGAAGGCGTCGGCCTCGACGATGCGCAGCTGGTCGTTCAGGTCCAGGCGGAAGCGCTTGAGTTCATCGTCGATGATCTGCTGGGCGCGCTTGTCACGCTGGATGCCTTCGCGGGTGAAGACCTGCACGTCGATGACGGTGCCCATGGTGCCTTGGTCGACACGCAGGGAGGTGTCCTTCACGTCGGACGCCTTCTCGCCGAAGATGGCGCGCAGCAGCTTCTCTTCAGGCGTGAGGGTGGTTTCGCCCTTCGGGGTCACCTTGCCGACCAGCACGTCGCCGGGGCCGACTTCGGCGCCCACGTAGACGATGCCGGATTCATCCAGGCGAGCCAGCTGGTTCTCAGACAGGTTCGGGATGTCGCGGGTGATTTCTTCGCTGCCCAGCTTGGTGTCGCGAGCCATGACCACCAGCTCCTCGATGTGGATCGAGGTGTAGCGGTCTTCGGCGACGACGCGCTCGGAGATCAGGATCGAGTCTTCGAAGTTGTAGCCGTTCCAGGGCATGAAGGCCACGAGCATGTTCTGGCCCAGGGCGAGTTCGCCCAGGTCCGTCGATGCGCCGTCGGCGATCACGTCGCCCACCGCCACCACGTCGCCACGCTGCACGATGGGGCGCTGGTGGATGTTGGTGTTCTGGTTGGAACGGTGGTACTTGATGAGGTTGTAGATGTCCACGCCCACTTCGCCGGCAACGGTTTCGTTGTCGTTGACGCGGATCACGACGCGGTTGGCGTCGACGTAGTCCACCACACCACCGCGCTTGGACACCACGACGGTGCCCGAGTCGACGGCGGCCACGCGCTCGACGCCGGTGCCCACGAAGGCCTTTTCAGGGCGCAGGGTGGGAACAGCCTGACGCTGCATGTTGGCGCCCATCAGTGCGCGGTTCGCGTCGTCGTGCTCCAGGAAAGGCACGAGCGAGGCAGCGACCGACACGATCTGGGTCGGGGCCACGTCCATGTACTGGATGCGCTCGGGGCTGGTCAGCACCGATTCGCCGTGTTCGCGAGCGGACACGAGTTCGTCGGTCAGGCGGCCTTGTGCGTCCAGCGAGGCGTTGGCCTGCGCGATCACGTACTTGCCTTCTTCGATGGCCGACAGGTAGTCGATCTGCATCGTGGTCTGGCCGTCGTTGACGCGGCGGTACGGCGTCTCGAGGAAGCCGTACTCGTTCAGTCGAGCGTACAGGGCCAGCGAGTTGATCAGGCCGATGTTCGGGCCTTCAGGCGTTTCGATCGGGCACACGCGGCCGTAGTGGGTCGGGTGCACGTCGCGCACTTCGAAGCCGGCGCGTTCGCGGGTCAGACCACCCGGGCCCAGGGCGGAGACGCGGCGCTTGTGCGTGATCTCCGACAGGGGGTTGGTCTGGTCCATGAACTGCGACAGCTGCGAGGCACCGAAGAACTCCTTCAGAGCCGCAGAGATCGGCTTGGAGTTGATCAGGTCGTGCGGCATCAGGGCTTCGGTCTCGGCCTGGCCCAGGCGTTCCTTGACGGCCTTCTCGATGCGAGCGAGGCCCGAGCGGTACTGGTTTTCGGCCAGTTCGCCCACGCAGCGCACGCGGCGGTTGCCCAGGTGATCGATGTCGTCGACTTCGCCGCGACCGTTGCGCAGCTCGACCAGGATCTTGACGACGCGCAGGATGTCGTCGTTGGACAGGGTCATCGGGCCGGTCGGCGAGTCGATGCCGGCGCGGGCATTGAACTTCATGCGCCCCACGCGCGACAGGTCGTACGTGTCTTCGCTGTAGAACAGGCGCTGGAACAGGGCCTGCACGGCGTCTTCGGTCGGCGGCTCGCCGGGGCGCATCATGCGGTAGATGGCGACGCGGGCAGCCAGCTCGTCGGCGGTTTCGTCGGTGGCCAGCGTTTGCGAGATGTAGGCGCCTTGGTCCAGTTCATTGGTGAACAGGATTTCCAGGTCACGGATGCCGGCGACGCGCAGCTTCTTGAGCAGCGCTTCGGTCAGCTCTTCGTTGGCCTTGGCGATCAGCTCGCCGGTGTCCGGGTCGACCTGGTTCTTGGCCAGCACGCGGCCGAGCAGGAAGTCTTCGGGCACGCTCAGGTGCGTGGTGCCGGACTGCTCCAGGGCGCGGGTGTGGCGCGCGGTGATGCGCTTGTCCTTCTCGACGACGACGGCACCGGACTTGTCGGTGATGTCGAAGCGGGCGACTTCGCCCTTGAAGCGATCGGACACGAAAGCCAGTTGAGCACCTGCGTCCATCAGCTTGACGTGGTCAAACTGGAAGAAGGTCGACAGGATCTGCTCGTTGTTCATCCCGATGGCCTTGAGCAGGGTCGTCACCGGCATCTTGCGGCGACGGTCCACGCGGAAGTACAGCAGGTCCTTCGGGTCGAACTCGAAATCGAGCCAAGAACCACGGTAAGGGATGATCCGGGCGCTGAACAGCAGCTTGCCGGACGAGTGGGTCTTGCCCTTGTCGTGCTCGAAGAACACGCCAGGCGAACGGTGGAGCTGCGACACGATGACGCGCTCGGTGCCGTTGATGATGAAGGAGCCGTAGTCGGTCATCAGGGGCACTTCGCCCATGTAGACCTCTTGCTCCTTGACTTCCTTGACGACCTTGGACGACGGCGTGGAGGTCTCGCGGTCGTAGATGATCATCTGCAGGCGTGCACGCACGGCCGACGCAAAGGTCAGGCCCCGCAGCTGGCACTCACGCTCATCGAACGCCGGTTTGGCGATGTTGAACTCGATGAACTTCATCTCGACGAAGCCATTGTGCGAAACAATGGGGAACGCCGAGAGGAAAGCGGCTTGCAGGCCTTCGGGTTTGCGTTGTTGCGGCGGCACCTCCTTCTGGAGGAATGCGACGTACGAATCCTTCTGCATCGTCAGCAGATAGGGCACGTTCAAAACGCTGCCGCGCTTGCCGAAACTCTTGCGAATCCGCTTGCGCTCGGTGTAGCTGTAGGGGGTTGCTTGCGCCATAAACTCTCCGTTTCGGTCGCCCGGTGGGCGTTCCGCTTCGAATTCAGGCTGATTCCCGGCCAAGGAAACAGCCCGTTGTTCGGCGACTGGCCGTTCGGACCTTGCGTCCGAGGCTTGGTGGTTGGCCACTACCAACCGCTGGCAGACAACCCGGGCATTGCACCCAGGCTCGACCAAACCAGTTCTCCGCAGTCGGTTCAGAGAACACTCGAAAAGCCCTCCAGTGTACAACCACTGAGGGCCTTTCGAGTGTGCTCAGGGTTTTACCCCCTGAAAAGCCGAAAGCTGCCCCCTTACGGAGGCAGCTGTCTGACCCGGCCATCACCGGGCATTCGCCGAGGCGGGCGCGACATGCACCCACCAGGCGAACACTGAATTACTTCAGTTCGGCCTTGGCGCCGGCTTCGACCAGCTTCTTGACGGCAGCTTCGGCGTCGGCCTTGGCCACGCCTTCCTTGACGTTCTTGGGAGCGCCGTCGACCAGGTCCTTGGCTTCCTTGAGGCCCAGACCGGTGATTTCGCGCACGGCCTTGATGACGCCGACCTTGTTGGCGCCAGCTTCGGTCAGGACGACGTTGAATTCGGTCTTTTCTTCAGCAGCAGCAGCGCCACCGCCAGCAGCGCCACCAGCGGCGGGAGCGGCCATGGCGGCAGCGGACACGCCGAACTTCTCTTCGATGGCCTTGACCAGCTCGGAGAGTTCCATCACAGACATGCTGTCCAGGGCGGTCAGGAATGCGTCTTTATCGAATGCCATTTTGGGTTCCTAAAATCGGTTGGATGTTGAAATTCAGTGCGGAGCGGTTGCTCAGGCGGCAGGGGCTTCTTCTGCGGCGGCGGGAGCGGCTTGACCGCCACCCTTTTGCTCGCCCACAGCAGCCAGCACGCGTGCCAGACCCGAGATCGGCGATTGCAGCAGGCCACAGATCTGGGCCAGCAGCACTTCCTTGCTCGGGATGGAGGCCAGCGACTTGACGCCATTGGCGTCCAGTGCCTTGCCAGCGTAAGCGCCAGCCTTGATGACCAGCTTGTCATTGCCCTTGGCAAAGTCAGCGATCACCTTGGCAGCTGCCACGGCGTCTTCGGAGAAGCCGTAGATCAGCGGGCCGCTCATGCTCTCGGCGGCGACTTCGAACGGGGTGCCGGCAACAGCGCGACGGGCCAGGGTGTTCTTCAGGACATGAAGGTACACACCTTGGGCACGGGCGTTCTTGCGCAGCTGATCCAGTTGAGCCACCGTGAGACCGCGGTACTCAGCCAGTGCAAGCGTCTGCGACTTGCCCGCTTGGGCAGCCACTTCAGCGATGACGGCTTCTTTCTCGTTGCGATTGAGACTCAAGGTCTACTCCTCAAAAACGTGCCTTTTGACAACCACCCCACCAGGGACGGGCGCCTCGAGGCACACCGGATGCAGCGACCTTCTGCCTCAGGAACCCAGGGGCCAGGCAATGACCCCAGGGAAGCTTCAACAGCGGGTGCGCCATCTGCGTAGGCCAACCGGGGTTGATTAAGCGCGCGGCGCCTGTACAAGCACGCCACACACGCCTACGGTCTTTGATGGCCTGCGCCCCCCGCGTTGCCACGGGGTCGCAGCCCACCAATTCTTTTCGGGCACCCCTGCCAGACTCGCAAGGACCCGGCCCGTCGGGCGCCGAAGCGCGCGCACAGGCTGTGTTGTTTTGACCGCCTTTCAGCGGTCAGGCACCTATCACTCGGCGCTGATGCTGCCGACGTCGACGCGCACGCCCAGACCCATGGTCGAGGACACGGCCACCTTGCGCAGGTAGACGCCCTTCGACGAAGCGGGCTTGAGCTTGTTCAGGGCTTCCAGCAGAGCTGCCAGGTTGCCCTTGAGCTTGGCGTCGTCGAACGAGCGACGGCCGATGGTGCCGTGGATGATGCCGGCCTTGTCGACGCGGAACTGGACCTGGCCAGCCTTGGCGTTCTTGACAGCGGTGGCGACGTCGGGGGTGACGGTGCCGACCTTGGGGTTGGGCATCAGGCCACGGGGACCCAGTACGGTACCCAGGGTACCGACGATGCGCATCGTGTCCGGCGAGGCGATGACCACGTCGAAGTTGATGTTGCCAGCCTTGACTTGCTCAGCCAGGTCTTCCATGCCGACCACGTCAGCGCCGGCGGCCTTGGCTTCTTCAGCCTTGGCGCCTTGGGCGAACACGGCCACGCGCTTGGTCTTGCCGGTGCCGTTGGGCATCACGACGGCGCCACGCACCACTTGGTCCGACTTCTTGGCGTCCACGCCCAGCTGCACGGCCACGTCGATGGATTCATCGAACTTGGCGTTGGCAGCGGACTTGATGAGGGTCAGGGCTTCGTCCAGGGCGTACAGCTTGGTGCTGTCGACTTGGGGCAGTGCCTTTTGACGCTTGGTTTGCTTGGCCATCACACGCCCTCCACGATGATGCCCATCGAACGGGCGGAACCGGCGATCGTGCGCACAGCGGCGTCCAGATCGGCAGCGGTCAGGTCCTTCTGCTTGGTCTTGGCGATTTCTTCCAGCTGAGCGCGGGTCAGCTTGCCGACCTTGTCAGCCTGGGGACGGGGCGAGCCCTTGTCGATCTTGGCAGCCTTCTTCAGCAGCACGGTCGCCGGAGGCGTCTTGATGATGAAGGTGAAGGACTTGTCTGCGTAGGCGGTGATCACCACGGGCAGCTTCAGACCCGGCTCGACGCCTTGGGTCTGGGCGTTGAACGCCTTGCAGAACTCCATGATGTTCAGACCACGCTGACCCAGCGCGGGACCAACCGGGGGCGACGGGTTCGCCTTGCCGGCCGGGATTTGCAGCTTGATGAAGCCGACAATCTTCTTGGCCATGTTTTCTCCTTGAACCAACCCAACGGCCTGTCGGAATTGGTCGAGTGCCAGCGCCCGGTTCGATGCCCGCAAGAGTCAAAACTCAGCAGGCGCCCATCCGGGCTCCTCATGTCGCGCATGCGTCGGCGACTGAAAAACGTGCCCGCCAAAGCGGACAAAAGCCCTCCATTCTATGGCGGGCGGACTGGAAACGCAAGCCAGTGGCCACGCCAGCTGTGTGAACACCCAAATCCCTGACGCAGGTGGGGCCGTTGGCACCCCCTTCCGCAAGCATGCCGCCCGGCATAACCTGAGCAGGTTGGTCGGTCAGATCCGTCCACATGAAAACCAAATCCCGAGGGAGGAGATGACGCATGGACAACCCCCTGCCAGCGTCGTCGGCAGATGTCAGCCCCGCCATCCTGGCCCAGGCCTTTGATGCAGCGGCCAATGGCTTCATCCTGATTTCTGCAGATGGCGCGATCGCCTCCGTGAACCAGGAGCTCAGCCGCATGTTCGGGCACCCTGCAAAGTGGCTGATCGGGCGATCGGTCGACATCCTCCTGCCCGAGGCCCTGCGGGCACAGCACGTCGAACACCGGCGCCAGTTCCTGGCCGCGCCCAGCCGCCGCCGCATGGGCGAAGGCCGCGTCCTCAACGGCCAGCACGCCCTCGGCCACGTCTTCCCGGTCGAGATCGGGTTGACGCCGCTGGTCACCCCGGCGGGCGCGCGCATGGTGCTGGCCTCGGTGGTCGACATGAGCGACCGCCACGACCTGGCCTTGGCCTTCCAGGGCTTGTTCGACGCCTCTCCCTACGGGCTGATGCTGGTCGATGACATGGGGGTGATCGTGCAGAGCAACGCCGCCCTCGGCACCGCCCTCGGGCACCCGCCGGACGCCCTGCGTGGTCAACCCTTGCACCGCCTGGTGCCCGAGCGCTACCACGCCCAGCACACCAGCCTGATGCAGGGTTACGCCAGCGCAGGCGGCGCGCGGATGATGGGCCAGGGGCGGGACCTGACCGCGCTGCACGCCGACGGCACCGAGGTGGCGGTGGAAATCGGCCTGAACCGGGTGCGCTGGCAGGGCCGCGCGATGACGCTGGCTGTGGTCACCGACATCAGCGCCCGCAAGCGGCTGGAGGCCGACCTCAAGCAGGCCAACACCGATCTGCAGGAGTTCTCGTACGTGGCCTCGCACGACCTGCGCTCGCCCCTGCGCAGCATCGCCGACCTCGTCGAATGGATCACCCAGGACCTGGCCGATGGCAAGCCCGAAGAAGTCGGCCGCAACCTGGCACGCATCACCCCGCGCATCCAGCGCATGGAGTCGCTCATCGACGACCTGCTGCGCTACGCCCGCGCCGGCAAGACCGACACCGATTACCGCCCCGTCTCCCTGCCCGCACTCGTGACCGAGATCACCGAGCTGCAGCCCGTGCCCGAGCGCTTCATGCTGGACACCTCGGGGCTGGACGCGCGCAGCTTCCAGGCCGTGCGCACGCCGCTGTCGACCGTGCTGCGCAACCTGCTGGACAACGCCGTCAAGCACCACGACCGGGACACGGGCCGCATCCAGGTCGCCGCGCACCCCGATGGCAACCACATGCTGATCACGGTCACCGACGACGGCCCCGGGGTGCCGCCGCAGGCTTCGCGTCGCATCTTCCAGCTCTTTCAGACGCTGTCGTCGAGCCGGCGCGCCGAGACCTCGGGCATCGGCCTGGCGCTGTGCAAACGCATGACCGAAACCCATGGTGGCCACATCGATGTGGTCTCGCCCGTGGCGCAGGGGCGTGGCGCCCAGTTCCGCGTGTGGTGGCCCATGTACCCCAGGAGAACCAACGATGAGTGAGCCCAGCCCCCTGCACGTTTTGCTGGTCGAAGACGACGACGTGGCGGCCGAGGCCGTCATGCGCAGCATGCAGCGCGCCGGCATCCCCTGCCCCGTCACCTGGGTCGAGGACGGCCAGGCCGCGCTGGAGGTGCTGCGCGAACAGGACACCCAGCGCAAGGCCCCGCGGCCGCGCCTGATCCTGCTCGACCTGAACATGCCGCGCATGAATGGCTTCGAGTTCCTGGAGGCCGCACGGGCCGACCCCCGGCTTCGGGACGAGGTGATCTTCGTGCTCACCACCTCCAGCGCCGACGCCGACCGCAGCCGCGCCTACGACGAAAACGTCGCCGGCTACATGGTGAAGTCGGCGGTCGGGCCGCAGTTCGCCAAGCTGACCCAGTTGCTGGATGTTTACCGGCGCGCCGTTCAACTCCCCTGACCCGGATCCATGCTGAGCCCGAGCCCCACCCGTGAACTGCAGATCCTCATCATCGACGACGACGACGTCGATCGCGAGCGCGTGCGCCGCTGCCTGGGCGACAGCACCCTGTGCGCCCGCATGATGGAGGCCGAATCGGGCAACGAGGCCATGCGCATCCTCAGCAGCCAGGCCATCGACTGCGTGCTGCTGGACAACTGCCTGGGCGACACCACCGGCTCGGCGCTGCTGCGCGCCATCCGCGAGCTCACCGCCTACGCCGGCCCGATCATCATGGTCACGGGCGCGGGCAGCGAGGCCCTGGTGGTCGAAGCGATGCAGGAAGGGGCGTCCGACTACGTGCCCAAGGTGCAGCTCGACGCCGAGCGCCTGACCCAGGCCATCCTGCGCAGCCTGCAGTTGCAGGAGACCCGCACCGCCAAGGAAGAAGCATCCCGCCAGCTCGCCCACCGGCTCGCCGAGCAGGAGCGCACGCTGCGCCAGCTCGACCGCACGCTGCAGGACATCCTGGACCACGCGCCCAACGCCATCGCCTACTGGGACCAGGGCGGGCGCATCCGCTTTGGCAACGTCGCTCACCAGGCCTGGTTCGGCATCGCGCCGCAGCACCTGGCCGACATGACCGTGCAGGAGCTGCTGGGCCCGGCGCTGCACGCCATCCACGCGCCCCACATCCGCCTGGCCCTGCAGGGTCAACCTCAGCAGTTCGAACACCCACTCCCGGCGCAAGGCGGCCGCCCCGAACGCATCGCCCGGGTGGAGTACCGCCCCGACAAGGACGAACAAGGGCGCACGCAAGGCTTTTACGTGAGCTGGTCGGACCTGACCGAGCTGGCCCTGGCCCGCGATGCGGCCCAGGAAAGCGCCCGCCTCAAGAGCGCCTTCCTGGCCAACATGAGCCACGAGATCCGCACGCCCATGAACGCCATCCTGGGCCTGTTGCGCCTGACGCTGGACAAGCCCCTGCCCGGCGAGGTGCAGGGCGACATCGGCCGCGCCCACGAGGCGGCGCTGGCGCTCATGGGCATCCTCGATGACATCCTCGACCACTCCAAGCTGGAGGCCGGGCAGTTGCGCATCGACCCCCAGGCGCTGGTGATCGACGAGCTCGTGCGCCGCTCGGTGGACCTGTTCTCGGGCCGCACCACCCAGAAGGGCCTGAGCTTTCACGTCGACATCGACGCCCAGGTGCCCACCGCCGTGATGGCCGACGGGCTGCGCCTGTCACAGGTGCTCAACAACCTGCTGGGCAACGCCGTGAAGTTCACGGAGCACGGCGGGGTGACGCTGTCGGTGCGCCGCGCCCCCACACCGCACCGCCCCCATGGGCTGCGCTTCGAAGTCTGCGACAGCGGGCCCGGCATCGCCCCCGAGCGCTGCGCCGCGCTGTTTTCTGCCTTCACCCAGGAAGACGCCTCGATCACGCGCCGCTACGGCGGCAGCGGCCTGGGCCTGTCGATCTGCCGCAACCTGGTGACGCTGATGGGCGGCGAGGTCGGCCTCAGCAGCCAGCTCGGGCACGGCAGCGTGTTCTGGTTCGAGGTGCCCCTGCCTGCCTGCGAGGCGCCCAGCCCCGCCGCCCCCACCCTCACAGAGCCTGGCGTTTTCTGGTGGAGCACCACCGCGCAGGTGCCCGACCTGTGGCGCCGGCTCCCCGCGCTGTCCACCGAACGCTGGCAACGGGGCAGCCAGCCCGCCGAGGTCGAAGCCGCCCTGCTGTCCGCCACCCCCGAGGTCGAGGCCCTGCTGATCGACTGGCCGGGGGAGCCCGAAGAACTCGCCGGGCACCTGCAGAGCCTGCGCCGGACCACGCAAGCCGCCGGACGGCCCTGGCCCACCGTGCTGCTGCTGGGCGAGGGCCACCAGCGCCCAGCGCTGCTCGCCGCCACCGAAGCCCTGGGCGAGGTGCGCCTGCTGAGCCACCCCTTGATGGGCAGCGCGCTGCGCCACACCCTGCAACAGGTGCACGACGCCCGCCACCCGCCCACCGTGCACACCGAGCCGCCCTCACCCTGGGTGAGCGGCCGGCGCCTGAAAGGGCGGCGCGTGCTGCTGGTCGAAGACAACGCGCTCAACCAGATGGTGGCCCAGGCCTTCTTGCAACAGGTGGAAGTGGACGTGACCACGGTGAGCGACGGCGCCCAGGCCGTGGACGCGGTGCTGCGCGCGCAACCGGGCGACTTCGACGCCATCCTGATGGACATGCACATGCCGGTGATGGACGGCCTGGAAGCCACGCGGCGGATCTGCCAGCTACCGGCCTGGCACGCCACCCCGGTCATCGCCATGACGGCGGCCGTGCTGCACGATGATCAGGCGCGCTGTGAAGCGGCCGGCATGCGCGACATCATCGCCAAGCCCATCATCGCCGAGCACCTGATCGAGACGCTGCTGAAATGGATCCCGGCGCGGGTGGGGGAGTGAGGCGCATGAGCTGAGCGCAAAAACAAAGGGCTCCCGAGGGAGCCCTGTGGTCGCAGGCGGTCAGGCCTGGTGTCTGCTGTCTTTTGACCGTCAGATCTTCTCGACCTGACCGAAGTCCAGCTCGACCGGCGTGGCGCGGCCGAAGATGGTGACGGAGACGCGAAGCTTGGACTTCTCGTAGTTGACGTCTTCGATGGAGCCGTTGAAGTCCGTGAACGGGCCTTCCTTGACGCGGACCACTTCGCCGTTTTCCCACTCGACCTTGGGCCGCGGCTTCTCGATGCCTTCCTTCATCTGGTTGACGATCTTCATGACTTCGTCTTCCGAGATGGGGGCCGGGCGGTTCTTGGCGCCGCCGACGAAACCGGTGACCTTGGAGGTGTTCTTGACCAGGTGCCAGGTGTCGTCGCTCATGACCATTTCAACCAGCACGTAGCCGGGGAAGAAACGGCGCTCGGTCACGGACTTCTTGCCGTTCTTGACCTCGACGACTTCTTCGGTGGGCACCAGGATGCGACCGAACTGGTCTTGCATGCCGGCGCGGTCAATGCGCTCGCGCAGGTTGCGCTCAACGGCCTTTTCCATGCCGGAGTAAGCGTGCACCACATACCAGCGCAGGGGGGCGGCGTTCGGAGCGGCTTGAACGTCAGTCATGTGTCGGAACCTCGGTTGTTGTTCGTGCGCGCGGTGATCGGGATCAGCTCTTCCAGCCCAGGATCAGGTCGTACAGCACCCACTCCAGGCCCTTGTCGGTCAGCCACAGGAACAAGGCCATCACCACCACGAAGGCAAACACGTAGAGGGTCATCTGCGTGGCTTCCGGACGGGTTGGCCACACGACCTTGCGCATTTCCTTGATGGCATCCTGGCTGAAGCCAATGAGTTCCTTGCCTTGCGAAGACGTGAGGAACACGCCCACGGCGGCGGCGATCAGCACCAGCAGGGCGATGACGCGCAGCCACAGGCTTTGCTGACCCAGCAGGTAGAAAGCCGCCACGCCACCCACCACGAGCAAGCCGGCAGCGGCCAGCCGGGCCTTGTCGGCGCTGGTGGAAACGGTATCGATGTCCGAGGTGGCCATGACGGTCAAAACGATGGGGGTTGAGTGAGGCAAAAGCCCGCAGACTCGTGGAGCCTGCGGGCTGCTGTGACAGCGGTGGTTTCTGTGGTCAGTCAGTGGCAGGGGCAGTAGGAATCGAACCTACAACCTTCGGTTTTGGAGACCGACGCTCTGCCAATTGAGCTATACCCCTGCTGACAAGAAACCAGTTTGGCGATTTTAGTCGAGGATCTTGGCCACGACGCCGGCGCCGACGGTGCGACCGCCTTCACGGATGGCGAAGCGCAGGCCTTCTTCCATGGCGATGGGGGCGATCAGCTTGACGGTGATCGACACGTTGTCGCCAGGCATGACCATTTCCTTGTCGGCCGGCAGCTCGATCGAGCCGGTCACGTCGGTCGTGCGGAAGTAGAACTGAGGACGGTAGTTGTTGAAGAACGGCGTGTGACGGCCGCCTTCGTCCTTGCTCAGAACGTAGATCTCACCGGTGAAGTGCGTGTGCGGCTTGATCGAGCCGGGCTTGCACAGCACTTGGCCGCGCTGCACGTCTTCGCGCTTGGTGCCGCGCAGCAGGATGCCCACGTTGTCGCCAGCTTGACCTTGGTCCAGCAGCTTGCGGAACATTTCCACGCCGGTGCAAGTGGTCTTCTGGGTGGCAGCGATGCCGACGATTTCGATTTCTTCGCCAACCTTGATCACGCCGCGTTCGATGCGGCCGGTCACCACGGTGCCGCGACCCGAGATCGAGAACACGTCTTCCACGGGCATCAGGAAGGTGCCGTCCACAGCGCGCTCAGGCGTGGGGATGTAGGTGTCCAGGGCTTCGGCCAGGCGCATGATGGCTTGCTCGCCCAGATCGCCCGTGTCGCCTTCCAGTGCCAGCTTGGCCGAACCCTTGATGATCGGGGTGTCGTCGCCAGGGAAGTCGTACTTGGAGAGCAGTTCGCGCACTTCCATTTCGACCAGCTCCAGCAGCTCGGCGTCGTCCACCATGTCGGCCTTGTTCAGGAAGACGATGATGTAAGGCACGCCCACTTGGCGGCTCAGCAGGATGTGTTCACGGGTCTGGGGCATCGGGCCGTCAGCGGCCGAGCACACCAGGATCGCGCCGTCCATCTGGGCAGCGCCGGTGATCATGTTCTTGACGTAGTCGGCGTGGCCGGGGCAGTCAACGTGAGCGTAGTGGCG
>NZ_LFRI01000459.1 GCF_001447195.1 Aquabacterium parvum
TACTTCGTCAAAGTTCATGATTCCTCCAAAATCCAAAAGCGGATGCTTTGGATTCTAGGAGGAAGTCAGATCGCAGGCAAGGGAAACTGCGCCGCTTGAAAAGTTCAAGGTTTTGATGGCCGCGCAGGATAGGCAGAGCCACACGAAACGCAATGCACGCGAAGACCAGCGGAGGACGGCGACCATCGCTCCGCTGGTTGGCTTGAAGGTGGACCGGTCGGGTACCCCTCCCTCTGCAACGCCCTTCGGGCTCACTGGGGTGTCCCCCAGCCC
>NZ_LFRI01000460.1 GCF_001447195.1 Aquabacterium parvum
CTACCTTGGGCCAAGCGCTGCTTGAAGCTCCACAACGTGCGTGCATCAGGGATGTGCAGGGCACCGTCCAGACGGCAAAAGTGCTGGAAGCTCATGCGATCAAGCACCTGGTACTCGCAGTCTTCGTCACTGAGGTTGTACAGCGACTGGATGAACAGCAGGCGCACCATGACTTCGGTGGGGTACGGCGGGCGACCGCCCTTGCTTCGATCAGCGCGCGGGCACGCCACATCGACCTGGGCGGCAATGGCGCTGAAGTCAATCAGCTCATCCATCGCCGCCAGATTGGCGATGAAGCCGCCCAGCTTGGCCTGGCGCTGGTCCTGCACAAACAGGTCGCCACCGGGCTGGCGACGCCAGAAGGCCGAGGGCTTGATGCGTGGGGTGATCATGCGCTCCATCATGCCGTCTCAGGCGCCTTCCGGATGAGAGAGGTTTCTAGAAGTGCCC
>NZ_LFRI01000461.1 GCF_001447195.1 Aquabacterium parvum
ACGTGCATCCATCCTCACACCTTGCCCCCCTCATAGGCGAGGCTCACCGACGCGCCAGGAGCCCACGCACGCACCGGCACGGACACCTGCTCACCCACTCGGCCCTCGAAAGGCTTGGTGTCCGGAACTGTGAGGGGGAAGAGTTGAACGAGGCCACGGTTATCGAGGCCCTCGATCTGGAGAACCGGGCGGGTGGGGATCACCTCGCCGGTCTTCTTGTTGACGCCACCACCCAGGGTGGTGACTGCTCGAATGGTGCCGGTCAGCGTGAGC
>NZ_LFRI01000462.1 GCF_001447195.1 Aquabacterium parvum
TTCAGTGTTTTCCAGAAAGGAGGTGATCCAGCCGCACCTTCCGATACGGCTACCTTGTTACGACTTCACCCCAGTCACGAACCCTGCCGTGGTAATCGCCCTCCTTGCGGTTAGGCTAACTACTTCTGGCAGAACCCGCTCCCATGGTGTGACGGGCGGTGTGTACAAGACCCGGGAACGTATTCACCGCGGCAAGCTGATCCGCGATTACTAGCGATTCCGACTTCACGCAGTCGAGTTGCAGACTGCGATCCGGACTACGACCGGTTTTCTGGGATTGGCTCCCCCTCGCGGGTTGGCAGCCCTCTGTACCGGCCATTGTATGACGTGTGTAGCCCTACCCATAAGGGCCATGAGGACCTGACGTCATCCCCACCTTCCTCCGGTTTGTCACCGGCAGTCTCATCAGAGTGCCCTTTCGTAGCAACTGATGACAAGGGTTGCGCTCGTTGCGGGACTTAACCCAACATCTCACGACACGAGCTGACGACGGCCATGCAGCACCTGTGT
>NZ_LFRI01000463.1 GCF_001447195.1 Aquabacterium parvum
AACAATTCGCCCAACCCAATACTGGCGCTGCTTTCCGGCCGATTTGAGGCCGTTGTGTATGCGTCGAAAACGGGTAGCCGAATACGGCTAAACCGTCTGTCAGATCACGGCATGGCCCCCTGCAACATGGGTTGCGCGATGTGTGACCTGTTCACACGGGGGAGCGGGGGAGTCCCCCGGCCAGGAAGGGGGGGGTATGTCGCCACCCGACCTTGAAAAGGAAAGCCCCGAGTCCTGGTCAGAGGAGTTCGGGGCTGATGGAATCGAGACGCT
>NZ_LFRI01000464.1 GCF_001447195.1 Aquabacterium parvum
CTGGTCGTGCATGAAGTCCATTGACCACACCTGATTGATGGCCTCTGGTACCGATAGCGGCTGTGGCTTGTCGCGCACCAGGCGCTTGCGTGGCTTGATGCGCAGGTTCAGCTCCAGCTCCCTGTAGATGCGGTACACGCGCTTGTGGTTCCAGGCAAAGCCTCTGACGTTGCGCAGGTACATGAAGCACAGCCCAAAGCCCCAGTTGCGGTTGTTGTCCGTCAAGCGCAGCAGCCAGTCGGCGATCTCATCGTTCTCGGCCTGGTGCTTGGCCTCGTACCGATAACAAGCTTGGCTGATCTGGAAGGCCTGACAGGCCAGCTTGATCGAAGCGCCAAACTCTTGAACCGATCGTTGAGCCATCTCGCGGCGGCGAGATGGCTTCACCACTTTTTTGCGAGTGCCTCCGACACGATCTCGGCCTTGAGCTTTTCTTCGACGTACATCTTGCGGAGTCGGCGGTTCTCCTCTTCCAGCTCCTTCATGCGCGCCATCAGCGAGGCATCCATGCCGCCGAACTTCGAGCGCCACTTGTAGAACGTGGCCGTACTGATGCCCATCTCGCGACACAGCTCCGGCACGGCCAAGCCAGCCTCCACGCGCTTGAGCGCATCAATGATCTGGCTGTCGGTGAATCGGGACTTCTTCATGGTAGAAATTTTCCTTCGAAAACTTCTACTTCTCACTGCGCTGGTTTTGCGGGGGGATTACCCTAGCAAGTCGGAATCAGGCGTCTTCAGGTGCAAGCACTTGAGTCCTCCAAGGTTGACCCAGATTCGCGAGAGGTCGGATGGATTGATGTGTGCCTCGAGACTCCAGCGCCGACTGATCGCGAGCGATCCAGAGCGCTGCAGCCATTCGCTGGTGTAAACCAACTGTTTGATGATTCGCTTGCCGCTGTAAGTGGGGTCGTAGGTAAGCGTCTGAAGCGCCCCGGGTTTCGCGGAGGCTCCAACACTGGAGAATGGAGCCATGAAGAAGTCCCCGAAGTTTTCGCCTGAGGTCCGTGAGCGCGCAGTGCGCATGGTGCTGGAGCACCGGGCAGGACATCCGTCGCAGT
>NZ_LFRI01000465.1 GCF_001447195.1 Aquabacterium parvum
GAGGTTGTTCCGGCGGCTCAAGGGCTACCGCCGAATCTTCTCCCGGTTCGAAAAGCTTGATGCGATGTTTCTCGGCTTTCTCAGCTTCGTGCTCGTGGTCGATGGGCTTCGCAGTTTGTGTTAACAGGCCCTAGTTCGTTAGGCCCTCGCGTAAATGCACCGCGTGCGCAGGCCAAGCGAGCCACCTCCTCGGTGGCTACAGGCAAACAGGCGTGCGCCTCTTGGTTCGCACAAGGTCTCGTGGCATGCTTGCATTCAAGCTGGCATCAGCCCAGCAACAAACAACAGGGGTTTCATGCCAAATCAGCCGCATGCCACCATCGGCCTAACTGGGCGTTGCAGGGGACGCTCATACGTCGCATCGCTTCGGTCACGCCAAGCGGGCGCCCCTGAACTTGGGCGTTAGGCTTCTCGCAAATGCCCAGTATTCATCGGCCTTGCGGGGCATTCGCCGGAACACATCGAGGCTTGCGGTCCGTGTGCTGGCACCTGTGCCGCTCAGGTTGCAAGTCGGGTAAA
>NZ_LFRI01000466.1 GCF_001447195.1 Aquabacterium parvum
TCATCGAGGCTGCTGTGTCTGATGCGCTGGCCCGCGCCGAGGAAGCTATCGAGCGTTCCGGTGCCCTGGATCAAGGGAGCCTGTGATGCTCACGCTGACCGGCACCATTCGAGCAGTCACCACCCTGGGTGGTGGCATCAACAAGAAGACCGGCGAGGTGATCCCCACCCGCCCGGTTCTCCAGATCGAGGGCCTCGATAACCGTGGCCTCGTTCAACTCTTCACCCTCACAGTTCCGGACACCAAGCCTTTCGAGGGCCGAGTGGGTGAGCA
>NZ_LFRI01000467.1 GCF_001447195.1 Aquabacterium parvum
CAAAAAAGGCCTCAGAGCCGTTTTCTCGGCTCGGATGACCTCCCACCTATCCAAGTAGGCTTTCATCGACTTAGCGCCCCGTCTAATGGCACACAGAGGGCAAAGCAGGTGCTTCATGCAGAAGCTGGCCGCATGCGGCCTCACAGCGTCGATGGTGAAGTAGTGCCGGAACAGCAGGTAGTCACCGCAAGTGGTGAGCCGCTGGTGAAGCGTTTCTTGACCTTCAACGTGGTCGCCGATAAACTGCGCTACATCGAGCGCACGACTCTTTGC
>NZ_LFRI01000468.1 GCF_001447195.1 Aquabacterium parvum
CGAGCTGTTCTATCGCTATCTGCATGGAAAGGGCTACGCCGTTTCGCATGCGAATCGCCCCAAAGCGGCGTAGCCGCCGAGGGATCAGACGGGTAGGGGATTGGCCTGGAACGCCGCTCCCCTGCCCTAACCAAGCTAACTACACAGGAGTTGAAATGGCTGGAATGAAGTCTATCGATGAAGCGCGCAATGTCCTCGAAGAGGCTGCGCTGATGACCACTGAGACGGTGAGGGCCTTCTACGGGATCGTAGCTGCTGGCCCGGATGTTGACA
>NZ_LFRI01000469.1 GCF_001447195.1 Aquabacterium parvum
CCTCTGCAACGCCCTTCGGGCTCACTGGGGTGTCCCCCAGCCCCCCGGCTTACTTCGACGCGGAGAGGCGCTCCATGTCATTGAGGACAGGCCGAGCATGCTGATGCACGGCCATCATGTAGGCCTGCGAGGCCTTATCCCAGGCGTCGATGTGTCTGGCCAGGATGAACAGCCAGGGCGGCGTGTCAACATCCGGGCCAGCAGCTACGATCCCGTAGAAGGCCCTCACCGTCTCAGTGGTCATCAGCGCAGCCTCTTCGAGGACATTGCGCG
>NZ_LFRI01000470.1 GCF_001447195.1 Aquabacterium parvum
CTGCTGCTGAGCCTGTTGAGGCTTTTTGTTGCCCATCTACAGGCCGTTGTCTTGGCTTGGCTGGCGCGCTCGGCCTGTCACTACCGCGTTCAGGTTGCGCTGACTGCCGCGTGAGGCAATTGTTCAGGGCGGACTAAGTCGGTTGGCTGTTCCATTGCTCCCCGAACCCCGTTCCTGAACCGGGACGCCGCCACGAACACGCTGGCGGTCATCGACGACGCCCAGGCCGTCGCGCTGTTTCTGCGCGAGCGCGCGAGCCGGTCTCGCCATACGCTGCGCGCCTATGCGGCCGATCTGCGCCGTCTGATCGGCTGGTGCCGCGACCGGCAGCTCGGGCCGCTATCGGATCTGACGCGCAATGACTTGCTCGCCTGGCGCGATACGCTACGGCAACCGCGCGCCACCATGGCTGGCGACGGCCGCCAGCGCGCGATGGCGCCGGGCGAATGCACCCAGGCACGGGCGCTGGCCGTCGTCGCCAGCCTGTACCAATACTGGTTCGACACCGGCTACCTGATCGCCAATCCGGCATCCGGCCTAGTCACCGGAACGCAGGCGCGCGTCGGCTTCTCGCCGCGGCGTTGCCTGCCGACGACGGCGCTCGCCGCGTGCGACGTTGCGATGGCTGCCGTTTCGACTGATGTCGACGATCTCGCCATATTGCGCCGGCGCGTCATCTGGGTGCTGTATCGCTACGGCGGCGTGCGGCTGGCGGAATTGGCGTGGACGATCGAGTCCAATTTGCCGTGCGTCGAGGCTGGCGACGGCGGGCAGTGGACGCTGCATGTGCTCGGCAAGGGCGACAAGCCGCGCGTCATTCCCTTGCCGGCGATGGCGGTCGCGCCGCTTCGCGCGTACCGCGTGGCGCGGGGCCTGCCTCCCGAACCGGCCGCGCACGAGGTGCTGCCATTGATCCACGGTTTCAAGGGCGGATCGCTGCAGGACGGCGGGCTGTATGCCGAGGTCAAGGCCATCTTCGCGGCGGCCGCTGCCAACCTCGACTCCAGCGATCCGGCGCGAGACATCCTGTTGCGCGCGGCCTCGCCGCATTGGCTGCGCCATGCCTACGCCAGGGCGCTGGTGGTCGACCATCAGGCCCCGCTGCCGGTCACCCAAGCGTTGCTCGGCCACGCCAGCGTACAAACGACGGCGGCCTACGCCAAGACGGACCTGTCGCAGCTGCGCACGTTTGTGGAAAACTGTTTCGGGGATGGATAGTAGATTTCTACACCTCATCTCTAAACCCCTTAGGTGGCTACCGTCGCAAAGTGCACGGGAATCAAGGGAACCCCGACGAGCTTGCATCCTCCATTCCCCCACATCGCCCCACATCGCGGAAATGTATTGCAAAAGCAACGTTTCCGAGAGTACAATGGGAACAATTCTCATTGTCATCTATCCGTTGCTCAGCCAGCCAAGAAGCGCCCATCTTCTCCAGCCCGCCACGCCCACTTGAGCTCTACGTCAAGCGGGGGCTCATCCCCCAACGGTTACAACGTTGCCATGCCTAGAATTGACTCGCGGAAGCCCAGCTCCCGCTTCGGCTAGACGCTTTTTTTCTTACTGAGGATTCATCGTGCAACACCTACTGACAAAGCACTCCCTGCGCGCGAGTCTAACGCCGCTATCCCTGGCTCTGCTGGCCGCCTTTTCAGTCCCGGCACTGGCGCAGCAGAACGCTCCGTCGCAACCCACCGACAAACAGACGCAAGCTGGGGCGAGGAGCGAAGTGTCGCTGCCCGTAGTGACGGTCACTGCACCGGCGCTCCCCACCTATACCGCCAAACAGAGCACCACCGCCACTCGGACCGATACGCCGCTGCGCGACGTGCCGCAGGCCGTCACTGTGGTAACGCAGGAACTGATCAAGGACCAGGCCATGCAAGGCATGGACGACGTCATTCGGTATACGCCAGGCGTCGGCGTATCCCAGGGAGGAAGCCATCGCGACAACCCGATCATCCGCGGCACGGCGTCATCAGCCGACTTCTTCGTCAACGGCTTGCGCGACGACGCGCGGTACAAGCGCGATCTCTACAACATTGAACGCGTGGAAGCGCTGAAAGGCCCCAACGCGATGATCTTCGGCCGCGGCGGCGGCGGCGGCGTCATCAACAGCGTGACCAAGGAAGCTAGCTGGGATGCCGTGCGCGAAGTCACGCTGCAGGCCGGGTCGCACAACAACAAGCGGGTAACCGTCGATGTCGGCCAGGGCATCAATGAAACGGTTGCCTTCCGCCTCAATAGCGTGCTCGAGCAATCTGACAGTTACCGCGACTACGTGGAACTCAAGCGCTACGGCATCAACCCGACACTGACGATCGCGCCCAGCGCCCAAACCAGGATCAAGCTCGGCTACGAGTACTTCAAGGATACCCGCACGACCGACCGCGGCATACCCTCGTTCCAGGGCCGGCCATCGAATGCCGACCGATCCACGTTCTTCGGCAATCCGGACCTCAGCAACTGGGAAGCTACCAAGAACGCGTTCAGCGCAACGGTCGACCACGACACCAGCGCAGGCCTCCATATCCGCAACAGCACACTGTATACCGACGTCGACAAGTTCTACCAGAACGTGTATCCGGGCGCCGTCAACGCCGCGGGCACCCAGGTCAGCCTGTCGGCCTATAACAATTCGACCCCGCGCCGCAACCTCATCAACCAGACCGACCTGACCTACACGCTCCAGGCCGGCACCGTGAAACACAGGCTACTGGCCGGCGCCGAATTCGGGCGCCAGGAGTCGAAAGGCTTCCGCAACACCGGTTTCTTCAACAATGCCACGACGTCGATCTCTGTCCCGTTCGCCACGCCGACGGTCTTTACGCCGGTAACCTTCCGCCAGAACGCGACCGACGCCAATGAGGAAAGCACGGCATCTGTTGCCGCGCTGTATGCACAGGATCAGATCGAATTGTCGCCGCAATGGCAGGCGATCGCCGGCCTGCGCTACGACAATTTCAAGCTCGACTATCGCAACAACCGCAACGGCCAGGAACTCAGCCGCTCCGACAACCTGGTTTCGCCGCGCCTGGGTCTGGTGTACAAGCCGGTCCGTCCGCTGTCGCTATACGCAAGCTACAGCGTGTCGTACCTGCCGTATTCCGGCGACCAGTTCACGACGCTGGACGTGACCACGCAAACCCTCAAGCCGGAAAAGTTCACGAACTATGAAATCGGGGCAAAATGGGATGTGCTGCCATCGCTTGCGCTCAACGTCGCGATCTATCAGTTGGATCGCGACAATACCCGCGCAACTGACCCGACCAATCCGGCACTGACCGTGCAGACCGGCAGCACCCGCAGCAAGGGCGTTGAACTCGGCATGAGCGGAAACATCACCCCGGCTTGGAAAATCATGGGCGGCTATGCCTATCAGGATGCCTACATCAGCAGCGACACAAACGCAGCCAGGGCTGGAGCAAAAGTTGAGCTGGTGCCGCGCCATAGCGTTTCACTCTGGAACAAATACCAGATCACACCGGCTTGGGCTGCCGGATTGGGCGTGATTTACCAGGATGGCAGCTTCGCGGCGATCAACAACCAGGTGACGCTGCCGGCATTTACCCGCGTGGATGCGGCCGTCTATTACAAGATCAGCAAGGATCTGCGTGCGCAGTTGAATCTTGAAAACCTATTCGACCGCAGGTATTTCCCCACGGCGAACGGCAACGACAACATCACGCCGGGTTCACCGCGTGCGGTTCGAGTTTCGGTGGCCGCGAATTTCTAAATACCGACCTCACCGACCGGGCTGACCGCTATGGCCAGCCCAAGGCCGCTATCGAGTCCGTTCCCGCTTGTCAGTAATGGCGACGCCCCCGATATCAAGCCCGCTCGCAACAAAGACGCCTTGGGATGCGGCCCGTGCCGTTCAGTGAAGAACTGAACGGCACCAAACAGACCGGCGAGGATCAGGAATCACCGGCTTGGTGCCATTCCGTTCGGACTAGCGAGTCCGCCCTGAACAATTGCCTCACGCGGCAGTCAGCGCAACCTGAACGCGGTAGTGACAGGCCGAGCGCGCCAGCCAAGCCAAGACAACGGCCTGTAGATGGGCAACAAAAAGCCTCAACAGGCTCAGCAGCAGGCGGATGTTGTGCCCGGCACCGCACAGCACGGCATGCAGCGCATCGCCCAGCGCGCCCTTGAGTGGATTTCGATCCAGTCGTCCGTCGCTCTTCATGTGTCCGATCGTCGGCTCGATCGCGCTTCGCCGTTTGATCATGGCCTTCATCGTGCGCGTCACGCCTCGCCGCTGGCCTGATCTGAGAATCTGCACGCCCTCGACCTCGGCACCCTTGTAGCCCTTGTCCACCATCACAGTGAGGTTGCCCCCGTAAAACGTAGTTCTTAGCTCCTGTTCAAATAGACGTAGAGCATTGAAATGACAGACAAGCAAGTTCGAGCCCGGTACACGCCGGAGTACAAACTGGAAGCGATCCGCCAGGTCAAGGCCGGCCAGGCAGTAGCAGTGGTGGCCAAGGTGCTGGGTCTTCCCAAGGCGACCTTGAGCAACTGGGTGCGCAGCAGCGAACGCGGCGAGCTGGTCAGCGAGCCGCAGAAGGCGGCGATCACACCCGAACAGATGGAGTTGGCCCGCCTGAGGGCGGAGAACGCCCAGCTTCGCATGGAGCGCGACATTGCAAAAAAAGCGGCGGCGTACTTCGCGCAGGACACGCTGCGAGGTACGCCTGGGTCGAGCAAGTGAAGGGGCGCTGGCCTGTCAGCGTGATATGCCGGGTGCTGGAGATCAGCGCCAGCGGGTACTTCGACTGGCAACGCCGCCGTGCGTGCGCTCAAGACGGCAAGCCCGGTCCCAGGCGGCACAGCGACGAAGCTCTGCTGGCGCACATGCGCGGCATCCACGCCGAGGTCAAGGGCGAGTATGGCTGGCCACGCATGCACAAGGAGTTGGTGGTGCGTGGCATCCGCGTCGGCAAAGAGCGTGTGCAGCGATTGATGCAGCAGCACGGTATCCGAGCGAGAACCAAGCGCAAGTTCGTCGTGACGACCGACAGCAAGCACGGCCTGCCGGTGGCGCCTGATCTGGTGCAGCGGCGCTTCACGCCGGAGGCCCCCAATGTGCTGTGGAGCGGCGACATCACCTACATCGCTACGGACGAGGGCTGGCTGTACTTGGCCGCCGTCATTGACTTGTTCAGCCGTCAGGTGGTGGGCTGGAGCATGAAACCACACATGCAGACCAGCCTGGTCAAGGACGCATTGACGATGGCTTGCTTCCGCCGTCGGCCAAGCCCGGGACTGATCTTCCACAGTGATCGGGGCAGTCAGTACTGCAGCCATGACTTCCAGAGGATGCTGACCTCCTGGGGCATGCGCTCGTCGATGAGCCGCAAAGGCAATTGCTGGGACAACGCGCCCACCGAAAGCCTGTGGGGCAAACTCAAGACAGCCCGCCTGCATGGCCACAGGTTCGCCACCCGCCGAGACGCCATGGACGCGGTCATCGACTGGCTTGGCTTTTACAATCACAAGCGGCTGCATTCGACACTGGGTTATCTCAGCCCGATGCAGTACGAGCAACGCTGGCACGCGGCACAGCACAAGAAGGCCGCGTAATCGATGAGTTAAGAACTCCGGCAAACAAGGGCAACCTCACAGTACGCGGCCGGTGGTTGGCCAGGATGCTCACCTGCTCGATGGTCTCATCCAGCGTGTGCCCGTCGTACGGATTGCCGGGCATGGAGCGCATGCCCACCACCAGGCCTTCTTTGAGCGTGGTCGCCAGTGT
>NZ_LFRI01000471.1 GCF_001447195.1 Aquabacterium parvum
AGATCGCAGGCAAGGGAAACTGCGCCGCTTGAAAAGTTCAAGGTTTTGATGGCCGCGCAGGATAGGCAGTGCCACACGAAACGCAATGCACGCGAAGACCAGCGGAGGACGGCGACCATCGCTCCGCTGGTTGGCTCGAAGGTGGACCGGTCGGGTACCCCTCCCTCTGCAACGCCCTTCGGGCTCACTGGGGTGTCCCCCAGCCCCCCGGCTTACTTCGACGCGGAGAGGCGCTCCATGTCATTGAGGACAGGCCGAGCATGCTGATGCACG
>NZ_LFRI01000472.1 GCF_001447195.1 Aquabacterium parvum
AGCCCACGCACGCACCGGCACGGACACCTGCTCACCCACTCGGCCCTCGAAAGGCTTGGTGTCCGGAACTGTGAGGGTGAAGAGTTGAACGAGGCCACGGTTATCGAGGCCCTCGATCTGGAGAACCGGGCGGGTGTGGATCACCTCGCCGGTCTTCTTGTTGACGCCACCACCCAGGGTGGTGACTGCTCGAATGGTGCCGGTCAGCGTGAGCATCACAGGCTCCCTTGATCCAGGGCACCGGAACGCTCGATAGCTTCCTCGGCGCGGGCC
>NZ_LFRI01000473.1 GCF_001447195.1 Aquabacterium parvum
GACCTGTTCACACGGGGGAGCGGGGGAGTCCCCCGGCCAGGAAGGGGGGGGTATGTCGCCACCCGACCTTGAAAAGGAAAGCCCCGAGTCCTGGTCAGAGGAGTTCGGGGCTGATGGAATCGAGACGCTACCCAGGTGGGTTGATCGGTACGGTAAGGCAAAGAGTCGTGCGCTCGATGTAGCGCAGTTTATCGGCGACCACGTTGAAGGTCAAGAAACGCTTCACCAGCGGCTCACCACTTGCGGTGACTACCTGCTGTTCCGGCACTACTT
>NZ_LFRI01000474.1 GCF_001447195.1 Aquabacterium parvum
CTATCGATGAAGCGCGCAATGTCCTCGAAGAGGCTGCGCTGATGACCACTGAGACGGTGAGGGCCTTCTACGGGATCGTAGCTGCTGGCCCGGATGTTGACACGCCGCCCTGGCTGTTCATCCTGGCCAGACACATAGACGCCTGGGACAAGGCCTCGCAGGCCTACATGATGGCCGTGCATCAGCATGCTCGGCCTGTCCTCAATGACATGGAGCGCCTCTCCGCGTCGAAGTAAGCCGGGGGGCTGGGGGACACCCCAGTGAGCCCGAAGG
>NZ_LFRI01000475.1 GCF_001447195.1 Aquabacterium parvum
TCGGAAGCACCCAGCAGAACCAAGAAGGCGTTTCCCCTTGAGCGTCTGAAAGGCATGCCATGTATCGGCAACCGGCTGATCGCTGAACTTGACGGCGTACTTGAAAACCTCCATGAACCCCTCGGCGGGATCTCCAGCGATGGGCCGCACATCAACGATGAAGCTGTCCCCGGTGATCTGGTGCCAATCCCGCGACAAGCGCTCCTGGCTGGGCTCGACCTCGGCCAAGGCGATCATGTGCAGGTGCGGGTGCCACTGGCCCGAGTTGTCTCC
>NZ_LFRI01000476.1 GCF_001447195.1 Aquabacterium parvum
AGACCTCTGCGCGACTGATCCCTGGGTTGGTGTTTTGATGGTTTGAAGGTTCCAGGTGAATCGCCTTCGGCGAATCACCCGGGGATGTTTTTGCTTGACAGATGGGGAAGCCCTTGTAGCCCAAGTTCAGGGGCGCCCGCTTGGCCTAGCCGAAGCGAGCAGTGGTGGAGGCGTCCCCTGCAACGCCCAGTTAGGCAATGGATGTAGCTGGAGATGTTTGCCTCACTCACTTGGCGTTTCCCTCTTCTTGTGAGGGAAGGCTTTCGAAGCGAGCAGACCCATAGCCAAGCCCGCGATGACGTACATCTTTGCATCGAGCCAAGATGTTTCGCCCAGAAGTTTGGCTGCAATGGCGCCGAATCCTGCCCCAGCTGCTGCGAGTACGACGGCGGTGAGTTTGTCGCTATGCATGAACGGCCTAACGCCCAAGTTCAGGGGCGCGCGCTTGGCTTGGCCGAAGCGCGCAGTGGTGGAGGCGTCCCCTGCAACGCCCAGTTAGGCCGGTGGAAGTAGCAGGGCCTTTGCGCGGCCAGTGAGCCCGCACACGAGGCGCAAGCCTGGTGTGTGCGATGAGCTGCAGTGGCAGCTTACGAAATGAACCGTGCCATCACGCCTCCCTTTGCGTATGGCGTCAGCCATGCGCTGACGAATGCCTCAATTTAACGCACCTTCAACCTGCGCAGAACCCTTGCGACGCACTCAACCCGAGGTGCTCGGTGATGCGCACGACTGCCGAAGGACAGGCGGTCCATTTGGTGTTGACATGTGCAGACACGAGGTGCTGAGCCTTCATGGAACAACCCTGCGCATGCTGTGTATTCGCGAGGGCCTAACGCCCAAGTTCAGGGGCGCCCGCTTGGCGAGGCCGAAGCGCGCAGTGGTGGAGGCGTCCCCTGCAACGCCCAGTTAGGCCGGTGGCTGTAGCAGGGTGCTTGCGCGGCCAGCGAGCCCGCACACGAGGCGCCAGCCTGGCGTGCGCGATGAGCTGCAGTGGCAGCTTCCGAGATGAACTTTGCCATCACGCCTCCCTTTGCGTATGGCGTCAGCCATGCGCTGACGAATGCCTCAATCTAACGCACCTTCAACCTGCGCGACCAGAGGTGAGGGCACCCAGACTTGGTGGCACAGAACCAGTGCTCTGCAGCCGCCGAGGAGGCGGCTCGTGTGGCCTGGGCAAGCGGCGTGTTCCGCGAGGGCCTAACGCCAAAGTTCAGGGGCGCCCGCTTGGCCTGGCCGAAGCGCGCACTGGTGGAGGCGTCCCCTGCAACGCCCAGTTAGGCCGATGGTGGCATGTGACTGCATGTGCATGCGCCCCTGTGTGTTGAATGCTTGGCTGACGCCAGCTTGAATGCAAGCATGCCAAGAGACCTTGCGCGAACCAAGAAGCGCATGCCTGGCTGCAAGTAGCCACCGAGGAGGTGGCTCGCTTGGCCTGTGCAAGCGGCGCATTCACGCGAGGGCCTAACGCCCAAGTTCAGGGGCGCGCGCTTGGCGTGGCCGAAGCGCGCAGTGGTGGAGGCGTCCCCTGCAACGCCCAGTTAGGCCGGGTGGTGGCGTACGGCTGACTTTGCATGAGGCCCCTGTGTGT
>NZ_LFRI01000477.1 GCF_001447195.1 Aquabacterium parvum
CAGACTGGGGGCGGGCGGCGCATGACTGGAAGGCCGCAATGAACCAATTCGCCATCCTTTACGAGGACAGATTTCTTCAACCCTCCGTCTGACCAAGGCGGTGTTCAGCCTCAAACACAAAAAATCTGACAGTCCCCGATGGCACCCCTCATCCGCCCTGCACGTGTATGACTGCGGATCTGTAGATCGACACAGCAGAACGTCATCGCTACACACCTTTCGCGGCTCATACGCCCCCTCGGTGCCACCATCACCGCAACTTGGGCATGTCGCTTCCAAAATCCTGCCAGCAATTTCATGAGGCTGGGAACACGCCAACTCACCGAGGCACCTTAGCAGCCCTTCATCCTGAACATCCGTTGCCTGCGCCCAGGCCGCAACCTTCTGCTCCAGGCTAGTTAACTGCGAAATGCCTGCCGCCCTGGTGCGCACCACCGGCACGATGCGCCCTTCCAGCTTGACCTCGGCCGCCGCACCCAGCGCCTGCTGAATGGCCTGGCGATTGACCTCATGGCGATCTTCGTCTGCAACCGTCCACCGGACACGCACGAACGCCCCGGCAACGTCCTGTTGCGCCACGGCATCCCGCAAGGCATCGAGGTCAGGCTTGCCCTCAAACACGATATCCACAGTCCGCCGAGCAGGTGTCGGCTGCAGCGTGCAGACCGCTGACGAGGCATCCACCTCCCACAGCAGCCAGCCTTTGTCGCCATCCTCCCCATAGTGAAAACGCCCGATGGAGCCCGCATAGGCGATGCGCTGCTGCCCATGCCGCCCCTCGCAGTCCCATGCCTGATGCCGGTGGATGTGCCCCAGCATGAAAGCCTGGGCCTCAGCAGCGAACAATGCGCCCGTGGTGAACTCGTGGTCGAATCCGGCCATGGGCACGCCGTGCTCGCTCAGGCAACCAAAGACGGTGCCATGCGATACGCCGATGGACGGCACGGCTAAGGACTGAGCGCGTCGGTGGCTCTCGGCAAACCCGGCCAGCAGTAAGGCCAGGTGCTCGCCCACTGCCTCGGCAGCAGCCCCCGCCCCCACCGTGGCCGCCACAGCAGCCTTGTTGACCGTGGGCACGCAGCTGAAAAGGGTCATGAGCCCATCCGGCAGCACATCGAAGCGCCAGCCTTCCGAAACCTGCCAACAGCCATTCGGCATCAGCGCCACCTGTCCAATCTGGTCGGCCACATGAACAGGGTAACGCCCGCCCAGAGATTTGAAGATGGACAGGGTGCCAGGAGGCTCGTGAGAGAACGTGCCTTGCAGCATCAGCACCGGGCAGTGGTCTGCCAGGCGACGCACCTGCGCCACCAGGCGTTCGGCTGCGGGCGAATGCAAGTCCAGGGCGTGATCGGTTGAATCCCCGGACAGCACCGCAGCCTGCACACCTGAGGCCATGGCCATGTCGATGGCTGTCCCGAAACAGCGGTCGGCCTCGATCAGGTTCTTGGGGCCGTAGTGAAGGTCAGAAAAGTGCGCGATGCGAACCATGGTGCTTCTCCCTCATGACACTCTGTGCAGTTCACTCTCGATCTTGTCGAGGTAGCCCTGCGGGTCGTTGCGATAGCGATCCAGTTCATCCCAGGCCCGGCGGCGCCCATGCGGGTTGAGCCGCCATCCTCGGCCCCACCGTCGGTCGGCGTAGGCTTGGTACTGCTCGGCGGCAATGCCATAGGCTTGGGCACGCACCAGGAGGTGTTCCAAGGTGAGATCCCCGTCATGGAGCGGGATGTCCTTGGGTGCATCGGCGATCACCGTCTCCACAACGGTATCCACATCTGCACCAGCACCCTCCCACCTTGGCGCCCCATCCAGGACCTGGGTGGCCAGTTGAGCCTGAACAATGGCCGTGTCTTCGTCCTCCCTGTCACGCAGCAAGGCCGTCACATCCACAGGCGCTTCCAGTTCGATGATCCATTGAGACACACGTGTGGGTAGGCCCGTCTCATCGATATGGGCGACCTCCATCAAGCGTTTGGTCAGGTAGAACGGGGTGCGTTGGCGATCCAGAAAGCCAGAGATACGACCGCCTCGCAGAAAGCCGATGGTTTCGAACTTCTGGATGGCCGCGTTCATGGCGTAGAAGCTGTTGGTCGGCAACTCGAACGCACTGATGGAGCGGATGCCCGGGATGAAGAACAGGAATCGCCCGGTCAGATTGCAGCGCCGCTGCTGGTAGTCGGCGCAGGACTCGGGCTCGCAAGTGCCGCCGTTGTCTTCACGCAGCACCGTCTTGCGTCCACCGAAGATGCGGATGGAGCGCCGCCCCGTATGGTCCATGGGCACCGGCGCGTGGCACATGCAGTGCCGCACACGGCCATCGGCCGAATACTGCGACCAGTAGCGCTTGTCCTGCGCGCCCCAGGCTGCGAGTTCGTGCGGCATCACGGTTTGCCATTGGTCGGACGGAAAAACGATGGGGAAGCGATAGAGGTGAAGGCCGTCGCCACGGTCCTCGCCATAGGCCGCCAGGATTTGCTTCGGCGTCTCGGGATTGGGGAAGTCTTGTGCCCGCACGGTGAACCAGGGCACATTGCGCGGGATCAGCGGTGACTTGAGTTGCGGCAGCGCACCCACGATGGCGCGCTCGATCTGGTCAAAGGACTGCCCGGCCTCGACGCCCTCGTCGTAGAGGCGTTGCGCCTGAGGTTGCTCCGCAGCTTTGCGGGTGAGCACCTTGATGCCTGCGCGGATCTTGCCGCCTGTGGGGATGCGGGCGGGACCTTGCCCGAGCAGGGTCGGCAGGGCCGCAGAACCGCCCTGGGCGGTGACAGTGGTTTTGACCATGGTGGCGCTCCTTCATGAACATTTGATGGTTCATGCTCTCGCGACTTCATGCGACGTCAAGCCTAAAAACCTACGGCGAGGTCCCGTCTAGATCTAGTGCGGCACGGTGACAAGGTGGTGTTCTATGCAATCAGCGAGAACCGCAAGCTGACGGTGAAGTATGTTCAGCCTGTGAAACAGGCATGCAGCGCGGCTCTTATCTGCCTGCGCAACAACCACGTTGTTGTTGAATAGGCGGGCATGGCACCGATCCGAATGAACAGAACACACAGCAATCCCCCGGCTTTGGGTGCAGCAGCGTATGGCAGGCCGTGCACTCGTAGTAGAACTGGCAGGCGTCGGTGGGCATGGTTTCCTGTTGTGCGTGGCCGCACTGTGGACAGGTCAGCACGGATTCAAGGATGACGGCGCTCATCGTGGCGTCACTTCTGCAAGGCAGACGGATAGCCAGCGTTCGTCGTGGCTGTGGTCAACGCGTCCGGCTTGGCCTTGTCGGCGTCATAGGTGACGATGGCTGTCTTGTTGTCGAAATCGATTTTGACCGCACTCACGCCCGGCACCTTTTCCAGCGACTTCTTGACCGTGATCGGGCACAGCTCGCAGGTCAAGTTCTGCACGGCCAGTGTGACGGTTTTCGGGGTGGTTGCCAACACGGCAAGTGGCGCGCTAGCCAGCAGAGCAATGATCAGTTTTTGCATGGAAGTCTCCTTTCAGTAGAACAGTGAGGCGAAACACGGCACGGCCAGCAGGCCTAGCAGCAGCAGCGTGACGACCCAAAACATCAGGCGCTGTCTTTGGCGTGCGCGTGGATCAGCGCACGGCGTCCCGGGCGTGCAGACCTGGGGCGCCACGTAGAGCTTGCGAAAAGCCAGTCCAAGGAAGAGCAGCGTCAGGCCGATGAAAACAGGGCGGTACGGCTCCATCGCGGTCAGGCTGCCAACCCATGACCCACCGATGCCCAGTGCCAGCAGAACAAGGGGTCCTACACAGCACACCGATGCCCCGATGGCGGCCAGCGCACCTGCGATCAACGAACCTTTTTCAGTGAGTCGTGCCATGTCGTTTTTCTAGAACTTGTTTGTCCAAGTGTTACTCTAAATCCCGTACTTAGGTACAGAGTCAAGAGGAATGTGATGGCAACAGAACTGACCATCGGCAAGCTGGCCGACGCTGCCGGAGTGAGCATCGAGACGATTCGCTACTACCAGCGGCGCGGCCTGCTGGATGAGCCACCCAAGCCACTGGGAGGGCATCGGCGCTATGCTCCCTCGCAAGCCAAACGCCTGCGATTCATCAAGCGGGCGCAGGCACTGGGTTTCACGCTGGAAGAGATCGGTGCATTGCTGACCCTTGATGCCGCGTGTGCCTGCGGTGAGACTCGGGCTCTTGCTGTGCGCAAGATGGGACTGATCAAGCAGAAGATGGCTGACTTGGCGGTCATGCGACAGGCACTGGGCGACTTGGTCCGGCAGTGTGACGATGGCAACGGTGAGGCCAGCTGCCCCATCATCGATGTACTGGCATGTGATTGATGTCATCGCGTCGTTGTCAAGCCAACCCCGAAAAGCCAATTTGACAAACAACATTCGCTTCGCCTAAACTCCGTTCTGCGCAACAGACATTAGCCAAATCGCTCCACATGCCCACGCACGCCTTCACCGTTCGCAAGCTCGCCGACTCGGCAGGAGTCGGCGTGGAAGCGGTGCGCTTTTACCAGCGGCGCGGGTTGTTGCGTGAGCCTGCCCGTGAAGGCAATGGCTTTCGTCAGTACGACGAGGGTGACGTGCGGCGCCTGCGTTTCATCAAACGTGCGCAAGAGTTGGGCTTCTCCCTGGACGATGTGGCCTCGTTGGTGTCTTTGAGCGCCGAGACCGATCAGGTGCGCGTGCGCGAGATCACCCATCAACGTGTGCTGGACATCCGCCAGCGAGCCACCCAACTGGAAGCCATGGCCGTCGCCCTTGAAGGCTTGGTCACTTGTTGCCAGAAGTCGGCCAATGGCGATCACTGCCCCATCATCGCGGCCTTGGTCGATCACGACACCCGCCCCACAGAGCAGGTGGCCGCATGACCATGCCGCGCGCGCTCAAGCATTGGATTTGCCGACTGATGGTCGGCGTGATCCTGTTCGCGCAGATGAGCGTGGCGGCCTACGCCTGCCCCAGCAACGTCGTCTCCGGCAATGCCCCCGCCGACGCCATCACCGCGATGGGCGCCATGATCGATTGCGAGCAGATGGACGAAGGCATGGGCAGGCACCTGGACCAAGCCAACCCTGGCCTGTGCGCCGAGCATTGCCACCCCACCCAACAAAGCGATCACACCCAGGTGCCTACCGTGCCTGCGGCGATGTTGATCGCGCTGTACACCGTCGCCCTGACGGTGGACGCCTCAAGGCCGGATGGCCTGGCGCCGACTGCGGACAGCCGCCTTCACGCGGCGCCACCACCGCTGTCCATACTGCACTGCTGCTTCCGCATTTGACACGCCGAGTGACGCGGCGCTGAAAGGCCTGACGGCCGCTTCAGCGCCTGGTCGCGCAGGTTGCTGGCCAATGCAGGCGCGTGGCGTTCTGCCAAGTCCTGCACACGCCCACGCCATTGGCTTCATTCGGAGGTGTCATGTTTACCCATTCTTCGCTCCTGCCGCGCAGGGGCATGCAACTGGTCGATCTCGGCCATCCCATTTGCATGCGCATGCTCACGCGCATTCGCACGCGCTTCCAAGGTGTCGTCGTTCTGGTGGCCCTCAGCCTCGCATCCTTCCACGCCCATGCCGGGGACGTCCTGACGTTTGAACATGCGCTCGGGCTGTCCCAGGCACGCTCACAGCAACTGGTGGCCCAGAACCACGCCACGGCGGCTGCCCGCGACATGGCAGTTTCGGCCGCTCAGCAACCTGATCCCGTCCTCAAACTGGGCATCAACAACCTGCCCATTAACGGGCCTGATCGCTTCAGCGTCACCCGCGATTTCATGACCATGCGCTCAGTGGGTCTCATGCAGGAGTTCACCCGTGAAGACAAACGTCTTGCACGGTCCATGCGCTTTGAGCGGGAAGCCCAGGCCAGCGAAGCCAGCCGCGCACAAGCGCTGGCTCAACTGCAACGAGACACGGCCATCGCCTGGCTGGATCTCTACTACCAGGAACGCATGCTGGCCCTGGTCAAGGCACAGCGCGATGAAATCCGCCTGCAAGTTGAGGCGACTGAGGTCGCCTACCGAGGTGGCCGAGGATCGCAAACCGATGTGCTCGCCGCACGCTCAGCACTCGCCCAAGTGGATGACCGCATCGATCTGGCCACGCGTGAAGTGAGCACCGTGCAGACCGCGCTGCGCCGGTGGACAGGTCGTGCAGCCGACACGCCCCTGGGTGATGCACCCGACACCAGCCATGTTCCCTTGCACCTGAGCGATCTGGAAAGCACGCTGACCTCGCACCCCGACATCACCTTCATGGTCAGGCAGGAAGAGATGGCTCAGGCCGATGCGGACCTGGCCCGAGCCAACAAGCAAGCCGACTGGGGTGTGGAGCTGATGCTCAGTCAACGTGGTCCCGGCTATTCCAAGATGGCCTCTGTCAATGTCTCCGTTCCCTTGCAATGGGATCAAAAGAGCCGTCAGGACCGGGACCTGGCTGCCAGGTTGGCCACCGTGGAGCAAATGCGCGCCCAGCGCGAAGAGGCCACACGGGAGCACCTTGCCCAGGTCACGGTGATGCTCCAAACCTGGCAGAGCAGCCGGGATCGCCTGCGCCGCTACGACAGCGCCTTGATCCCGCTGGCTGCCGAGCGAACACAGGCCGCCTTGACCGCCTACCGAGGCGGCAGCGGCACGCTGGCCTCCGTGCTGGAGGCTCGCCGCATGGCCTTGGACACCCAAATGGACCGGCTGCGACTCGACATGGACACCGCTCGCATCTGGGCGCAGCTCAACTACCTGATCCCGGTGGAACACGACGCGGCCATACCCGTTCTTGACCACTGACACGGAGCCTCACATGAAACTCAAAAATCTGGTGATCGCCATGATTGCCGCCACAGCACTGAGTGCCGCTGCATATGGCCTGTACGCATTGGGCATGCAAAGAGGCATGGGCATGAATGCCGATGCTGAACTGCGCCCCGCTCAGCCTGCCACAGAAGCAAACGCCACCCAAGCCCTGCCGCAAAGCGTGGCAGAGGGTGAAGACGCCACCCGGCGACACATCGCCGATGGCCTCAAGGCTGGCGACATGGACCCGGTCACCGGCAAGAAGGTCTTGTACTACCACGACCCCATGGTGCCGGGCAACAAGTTTGACAAGCCCGCGAAGTCGCCTTTCATGGACATGATGCTGGTGCCCGTCTACGCAGACAGCGATGGCGACCAGGGCAAGGTCACTGTGAGCCCACGCATCCAGCAGAACCTGGGTGTGCGCACCGCAGAGGTCACAGAAGGGGTGCTGTCGCCCCAGGTCTCTGCCGTGGGCAGCATCGCTTACAACGAACGCGACCAGGTTGTCATGCAAGCACGGGCCGCCGGGTTTGTGGAGCGGCTGCATGTGCGCGCCACGCTGGATGCGGTCAAACAAGGTCAGCCCCTGGCCGATCTCTATGTGCCTGATTGGGTGGCCGCGCAAGAAGAGTTCTTGTCTGTTCGCCGCATGCGGGGTGCCGACCTGGGCAGCTTGGTGGATGGCGCTCGCCAGCGCATGCGTCAGGTGGGCATGAGCGAGGATCAGATCAAGCGCGTCGAGCAAACCGGCAAGACCCAGCCGCGCATCACTTTGGCGGCACCCATCAACGGCGTGCTCAGTGAGTTGATGGTGCGCGAAGGCATGTCCGTCATGCCAGGGGCCACCTTGTTGCGCATCAACGGCGTGTCCACGGTTTGGGCCAACGCCGAAGTGCCGGAGAGTCAGGTCGCACAACTGCGCCCAGGCACCAAGGTGCAGGCCCGCAGCCCGGCTGTGCCTGGCACCACCTTTGAAGGCACGGTTCAGGCCCTGGTGCCAGAGGTCAACCCTGGCACCCGCACCCTCAAGGCCCGCGTTCAATTGAACAACCCAGGCATGCGCCTCGTGCCTGGCATGAGCGTGACCATGCAGTTCATGGACATGCGTGCCGACAAGTCCTTGTTGATCCCCACCGAGGCCGTCATCCAGACGGGCACGCGCACCGTGGTGATGCTGGCCGAAGACAAAGGGCGGTTCCGCCCGGTCGAGATCGAGACGGGCATCGAGAGCGATGGGCATACTGAGGTCAAGCGCGGCCTGGATGTGGGCCAGCGTGTGGTGGTGTCTTCGCAGTTCCTGATCGATTCGGAAGCCAGCCTCAAGGGTGTCGAAGCCCGCTTGAATGGCACGCCTGCGACGACGGTGGACAAGGCTGCACCCAGACACGAAGGTCAGGCCAAGGTAGAAGCCCTGACAGGCGAGGCCATCACCTTGTCGCACGGGCCGATTGCCTCACTCAAGTGGGGCTCTATGACGATGGATTTCAAGGTGCCACTCAAGGGCGGGCTGCCCCGCCATCTGGAAGTGGGTGACCCGGTGAGCTTTGAGTTCTACATGGATGCCGACGGCATGCCGCAGTTGACCCGACTGTCGCACCTGGCACCTGAGCCCCAGCCTGCGTCCGAGGCGCCCCATCAAGCCCATGGGACAGCCAAGCAAGGGAGCAAGCCATGATCGCCCGCCTGATCCGTTGGTCCATCACCAACCGCTTCCTGGTGCTGCTGGCCACCTTGATGCTCAGTGCATGGGGGGTGTATTCGGTTGCGAGAACGCCCCTGGACGCCTTGCCCGACCTGTCTGATGTGCAAGTCATCATCCGCACGACCTACCCAGGCCAGGCACCGCGCATCGTCGAGAACCAGGTCACCTACCCGCTGACCACGACCATGCTGTCGGTGCCTGGTGCCAAAACGGTGCGGGGGTACTCCTTCTTCGGCGACTCTTATGTTTACGTGCTGTTTGAGGACGGCACCGATCTGTACTGGGCCCGCTCGCGTGTGCTGGAGTACCTGAACCAGGTTCAGTCGCGTTTGCCTGCCAGCGCCAAGGCTTCGCTGGGGCCCGACGCCACGGGCGTGGGCTGGATCTACCAATACGCCCTGGTGGACCGTGGGGGCACACAGGATGCCGGGCAACTTCGAGCGTTGCAGGACTGGTTCTTGAAGTACGAACTCAAGACAGTGCCGAATGTGGCGGAAGTGGCCTCGGTGGGCGGCATGGTGCGCCAGTACCAAGTGGTGCTGGACCCCGACAAACTGGCCACCTACGGCATCCCGCACACCCAGGTGGTCGAGGCCATCCAGAAGGCCAACCAGGAAGCGGGTGGCTCGGTGCTGGAACTGGGCGAGGCCGAGTACATGGTGCGTGCCTCTGGCTACCTGCAATCGCTGGACGATTTCCGACAAGTGCCCTTGATGACCACCGACGCAGGCGTGTCGGTGCGCCTGGGGGATGTGGCCCGCATCCAGATGGGGCCGGAAATGCGCCGGGGCATCGGTGAGCTGGACGGTGAGGGAGAAGCCGCTGGCGGCGTGATCGTGATGCGCTCAGGCAAGAACGCATTGGAGACGATTGCTGCGGTCAAGGCCAAGCTCAAGACCCTGCAAGCCAGCTTGCCCAAAGGGGTGGAGATCGTGCCTGTGTACGACCGATCCACCCTCATCGAGCGTGCGGTGGAGAACCTTTCGCACAAGCTGCTCGAAGAGTTCGCCGTGGTGGCCGTGGTGTGCTTTGTCTTTTTGTTTCACCTGCGCTCGGCCCTGGTGGCCATCATCTCGCTGCCCCTGGGCATCCTGGCGGCTTTCATCGTCATGCACTACCAAGGGGTGAACGCCAACATCATGTCGCTGGGTGGCATCGCCATTGCCATTGGCGCCATGGTGGATGCAGCCGTGGTGATGATCGAGAACGCACACAAGCACCTGGAACATTGGGAGCAGGCCCACCCCGATCAAACGCTGGAAGGTGCCGAGCGTTGGAAGGTCATCGGCGACTCGGCGGCCGAGGTCGGGCCCGCGCTGTTTTTCTCACTGTTGATCATCACGCTGTCTTTTGTGCCAGTGTTCACGCTGGAGGCGCAAGAGGGGCGGCTGTTCTCGCCGCTGGCCTTCACCAAAACCTATGCCATGGCGGCGGCAGCGGGCTTGTCGGTCACGCTGATCCCCGTGCTGATGGGCTACCTGATCCGTGGCCGCATCCCCAGCGAGCAGAGCAACCCGCTCAACCGACTCCTGATTGCCATCTACCGCCCACTGCTCAATGCAGTCTTGCAAGGCCCCAAGCGCACGCTGGCGGTGGCCGCCGTGTTGCTGTTGCTCAGCTTGTGGCCCTTGCAGCACATTGGCGGTGAGTTCATGCCCAAGCTGGACGAGGGCGACCTGCTCTACATGCCCACGGCCCTGCCAGGCTTGTCCGCAGGCAAGGCCGCCGAGCTGCTTCAGCAGACCGACCGTTTGATCAAGACCGTCCCCGAGGTGGCCAGTGTCTATGGCAAGGCAGGCCGCGCCGAAACCGCGACCGACCCGGCACCCATGGAGATGTTCGAGACCACCATCCAGTTCAAACCCAAAGACCAATGGCGCCCCGGCATGACGCAAGACAGGCTGGTTGAAGAACTGGACCGCATTGTGAAAGTACCCGGCTTGGCCAACATCTGGGTGCCCCCCATCCGCAACCGCATCGACATGCTGGCCACCGGCATCAAGAGCCCCGTGGGCGTCAAGGTGGCGGGCACCGACCTGGCCACCATCGACCGACTCACGGGTGAGATCGAGCGTGCGCTCAAAGATGTGCCCGGTGTCAGCAGCGCCTTGGCTGAGCGCCTGACCGGTGGGCGCTATGTCGATGTCAACATCCGCCGCGATGCCGCCGCGCGCTTTGGCATGAACATCGCTGATGTGCAGTCGCTCATCAGCTCGGCAGTGGGCGGCGAGAACATTGGCGAGACGGTGGAAGGCTTGCAGCGCTTCCCGATCAACCTGCGCTACCCACGCGAGACACGTGATTCGCTGGAAAAACTGCGCACCTTGCCCATCGTGAACGAGCGTGGAGAGCGCCTGGTCTTGTCCGACGTGGCCGACATCCGCGTGACCGATGGCCCGCCCATGCTGCGCAGCGAGAACGCCCGCCTGTCAGGCTGGGTGTATGTGGACATCCGGGGGCGGGATCTGCGATCAGCGGTGCAGGACATGCAAAAGGCCGTTTCAGCTAAGGTCAAGCTGCCACCGGGCTACTCAGTGTCCTGGTCAGGCCAGTTCGAGTTCCTGGAGCGGGCCACGGCCAAGCTCAAGGTGGTGGTGCCCTTCACGCTGCTGATCATCTTCGTGCTGCTGTACCTGACATTCGGTGCATTTGACGAGGCCTTGCTGATCATGGCCACGCTGCCCTTTGCCCTGGTGGGCGGCATCTGGTTGCTCTACCTGCTGAGCTACAACCTGTCGGTGGCTGGGGCAGTCGGGTTCATTGCATTGGCTGGCGTATCCGCCGAGTTCGGCGTGATCATGCTGCTCTACCTCAAGCAGGCTTGGGGCGAGCGCATCGACAAGGGCCAGGTCAGTGTCGATGACTTGCTGGACGCCATCCGTGACGGTGCCGTGCTGCGCGTGCGCCCCAAGGCCATGACGGTGGCAGTGATTCTGGCGGGTTTGCTGCCGATCATGTGGGGCACCGGCACTGGCTCGGAGGTCATGCAACGCATTGCTGCACCCATGGTCGGGGGCATGATCACGGCGCCACTGCTGTCGATGTTCGTGATTCCGGCTGCGTACCTGCTGATTCGCCGCAGCAAAAAGGCAAGGCACGCCACGCAAGCGCCTCACATGAAACATGCCTGAAGGCTGTCACGCCATCACCCACAACAACAGCCACCTCGACTGGCCTTCTCGGGTTTGATCGGCCCATTTGTCATCACCACAGGGGTGTAACCAGCCTCCTGGATTGCGTCGCGAAGTTCATCTGCATCTGCCTCGGTGGGTTCGATCTGGACTTGGTGCGACTGCAACTCGATCCGTACAGTGGCCTCTTTATCGATGGCCCGCACCGCCTTGGTGATGGTGCTGACGCAATGGCCGCAAGTCATGTCCTTGACTTCAAAAGTGATCATCAGAAACTCCGAATGGTTTTTGGTGGGTTCACTTTCAAGCTTCCCACAGCAGGAAGGTCAAGCACCTGTTTTCAATAACCATGCCATCAAAGCAAGTAATTGCCACATGACTTTACATTCCCACGATGGGAAGCTTGAGGATCCACGACAAACATCAACCACCTATACGGGCACACCATGATCTCCCCGCAAAAGCCGCTGGCCACATTCCGAATCGACATCCCCATCTCGGGGATGACTTGCGCTTCTTGTGTGTCCAGGGTAGAAAAATCGCTCAAGGCAACGGCTGGTGTGCAAAGCGCCAACGTCAATTTGGCCACCGAAGTGGCCTCGGTCCAAGCGGACCCATCTGTGAACCTTGAGGTACTCAGCGCAGCCGTCCGCGAGGCCGGCTACGACCTGAAGACCACCGATGTGGCCCTCCATGTCGAGGGCATGACCTGCGCCTCTTGCGTCACCCGGGTGGAAAAAGCCTTGCTCAAGGTTCCCGGCGTCTTGTCGGCCTCCGTCAACCTGGCAACCGAACAGGCCGCCGTGCGTGCACTCTCCACGATCCCACCCGCATCTCTCGTGGCAGCGGTCACCAAGGCAGGCTATGTGACTCAATTGAAGCGGGAAGCCGAGCCCGCAAAGCCCAACACCCTGCCGACATGGGGGCCCGTGGCGATCGCTTCTGTTTTAACCTTGCCTCTGGTATTGCCCATGGTGCTGCAGTTGGTGGGGATCGACTGGATGCTCAATGGCTGGCTGCAACTCGCACTGGCCACGCCGGTGCAATTCTGGCTGGGCTGGCGCTTCTACCGGGCAGGATGGCGGGCCGTCAAGGCCAAGGCCGGCAACATGGACCTGCTGGTTGCGCTTGGCACGTCCGCAGCCTTCGGCCTGTCCGTCTACCTTCTGATGCGGCATTCACAGCACGGCATGCCGCACCTCTATTTCGAAGCCTCGGCTGCCGTGATCACGCTCGTTCTCCTGGGCAAGTGGCTGGAGGATCGCGCAAAGCGGCAGACCACGGATGCGATTCGCTCTCTGAACGCCTTGCGGCCGAGCACGGCACTGGTACGACGCGATGGCGTTGACGTCGAAACGCCCGTGGCCGACGTGCGGGTCGGTGACCTGGTGTGCATACGCCCGGGTGACCGCGTGCCCATCGATGGCGACATCATGGAGGGGCGCAGCCACGTGGATGAATCGCTCATCACCGGCGAAAGCCTGCCTGTGTCCAAACAAGTGGGTGATCAGGTGACCGGCGGGGCCATCAACGCCGAGGGCATGTTGATTGTCAAGACGCAGGCCGTCGGTGCCGAAACAACCCTGGCACGCATCATCCGGCTGATCGAGTCGGCCCAGGCGGGCAAGGCACCCATCCAGCGCATCGTGGACCGTGTCAGCGCCGTGTTCGTTCCCGTGGTGTTGGGGGTCGCGCTACTCACCTTTCTGGCTTGGCTTGGCATCAACGGAGACTGGGAGCATGCCCTGATCAACGCCGTGGCCGTGCTGGTGATCGCCTGCCCATGTGCATTGGGCCTGGCCACACCCACGGCGATCATGGTCGGAACAGGTGCCGCCGCACGCCGAGGCATCCTCATCAAGGATGCTCAGGCATTGGAGATCGCGCATTCGGTGACCGTCGTGGCGTTCGACAAAACAGGCACACTGACGGAAGGCAAGCCGACGCTGGTAGCCGTTGTCCCGGCCGAAGGGTCAGGCATTGACGAAGTGGTCGCTCTGGCCGCAGCGTTGCAACAAGCAAGCAGCCATCCGCTGGCACTGGCAGTCACCACCCACGCCCGCGACGCCAGCCTCACCATCCCCTCTGTGCAAGATGCCAAGGCACTGGCGGGCCGGGGCGTCGAGGGCATGGTGAGGGGAGCCAAGTTGATGCTGGGCAACACCAGACTTTTGAATGAACTGGGGGTGGATGCAGGTGCGCTCGGCACGCAAGCCGATGTGTTGGAGCGGCAAGGACGGACCTTGTCATGGCTTGTGCAGCAAAACGCAGGCGGCTTTGAACTGTTGGGGCTGATGGCCTTCGGAGACACCGTCAAGCCCACGGCAGCTGCAGCGGTGAGAAACCTGCACCAACTGGGCATCAAAACCCTCATGCTGACCGGCGACAACCAGGGCAGCGCTGATGCGGTCGCGCAGGCCCTGGGTATTCTCGATGTGCGAGCGGAGGTGCTGCCCAGCGACAAAGCGGCCATCGTGCAAGCCTTGCGCGCCAGCGGTGAGGTCGTGGCCTTCGTGGGTGATGGCCTGAACGATGGCCCTGCCCTGGCTGCAGCATCTTGCGGTTTTGCGATGGCCGGAGGTGCTGACGTGGCAACCGAGACCGCAGGCGTCACGCTGATGCGCGGCGACCCCAGGCTGGTGGCCGACGCCCTGGATGTGTCGCGGCGAACCTATGCCAAGATCAAGCAGGGGCTGTTCTGGGCCTTTGCCTATAACGTCCTGGGCATCCCACTGGCGGCACTGGGCATGCTCAACCCCGTCATCGCGGGTGCCGCCATGGCGCTCAGCAGCCTCAGCGTCATCGCCAATGCGCTCTTGCTGCGCCGTTGGCGGGGTGCGATGGAAAACGAGTTGCCACAGCACACCAAGCCTGTCACCGTCAACTAACAAGGAGCCGCTGGATGAGCGAACACATGAACATCGGAGATGCGGCCAAGGCCTCCGGCGTGTCGGCCAAGATGATCCGGCACTATGAAAGCGTGGGGCTCTTCCCCGGCGCTTTGCGAACCGATGCAGGTTACCGCCAGTACACCGACAAGGAGGTCGGCACCTTGCGCTTCATTCGGCAAGCCAGAGACCTCGGGTTCTCGCTGGATCAGATCCGCGAACTGCTGGGACTGTGGCAAGACCGTCGACGCCCAAGCCGCCAGGTAAAGGCGCTGGCCCAGGCCCATCTGCAGGAGTTAAACCAGAAGCTCCAGGAACTGCTTGCCATGAAGGCCACCCTTGAACACCTCGTTCATTGCTGCCATGGTGATGACAGACCGGACTGTCCGATCCTCGATATCCTGGCAACCCCACATGCCCAAAGCGAAACGAAGCCCGCGCGTAGCGGGCTGCGGTCAGGTCGGCAAAGTTGACCTGGACGATGTGGGCAAGCAACGCATCATCCAATCAATCCAGGTGTCCTTCGCTGATCAGGATGCCAAGCCTTGCCACCTCGTTGCTGCTCGCAACTATCTTCTTCCCGTCGACGGTTTCTAACGTTTCCCCTTTTTTCATGTAAACGGCTTTCCCATACTTACTTTCCTTCGCCATTTTTCCATCCTTGAAAATGTAAAGCGTGCCACCATCTTTCAGTTGATGCGTAGCAGCGGCCTGATTTTTTGCCGCAACTCATCCGTCATTATTGAAATAATGTACTTGTCATAGACCCTTGCCAATTGCGCATCATTGCCGCCCAAACGGATGTTCTTTTTGAACAAGGCAGTACCTCTGGACCCAGGTATATCTGGCCTGCGTGAGGGAACATTTAAAACTTGCCTGACACGAAATCCGGAGCGCACAGCATGCGCGTTAACCCAAATATCATCCGCATCAGGACACGTCTCCCGGTAACCGAGTCCGACTCGCTTGAGCAGAAGCAGAAAATCAGGTGGGTAAAGTACGCCACCTACCCCAGTGGAGAAATTAAGATGGGAGGGGGCACTGCTATTGCAAAGCGGCCATGCGATGTAGGGCATCAATGCATCGCCATTCGTTAAGACAGACCGAGCGCGCAAACAATGAATAACGGCCTTATCGCTCAACCAGGCATCAAAAAGATGCTTGAAAGCAAGATGTTCGTAAAAAACATCGTCGTCAATGGTGATCAAAGGTCGAACGAAAGAGGCATTCATCTGCAGATAAGGTTGCAGCTTTTTGTGAGGCCCATCGTTTTCGCAGGTTATCACCTCCAATCCACGATGACACAAACGCGTCAACGATTTCGGCAATCGCCCCGGCCAATCTTCCCGAGACAAGAACAGAATGACTCTTCTGGGCTTAATTCCGCTGCACGCAGATTCGATCGCCAAATGAACCCTGTTGACACGATCTCCGTGTGAAGTGAGGGACACATCAAACGCTGAGCTCTCGTCCACCAATTTTTCTTTCGATAACCAGTTTTTCAATGCATACCGAAGAAAAAGAAGATAGCTCTTCACCACAGCCCCAAAATAAAAAGCATTCCCAAATCAGGCCAAACACCATCTTCAGCAGAGTGGGCACTGAATTGGACTATGGGCGATCCTCTAACCAATCAACCGATCAGATAAATCGCCCAAGCAAAGCCTGATTGAATCGATCTCGGAAAAACACCACCGAGCAAAGACAGTCAACACCAACTCAACAAGCCTGGCGCCTAACGTGATTCAACACTTTCGTCAGGGCGCATTTTTTATTTCCGTCACGATCATCTTCCCACCCTCGCTGAGGACCATGAATTTCACCTGATCACCAGGCTTGAGATTGGACAAGATGCTCTTGTCTTTGGCGGTAAACACCATGGTCATGCCTGGCATGTCCAGGTGCTTGATGTCACCATGCTTGATGGTGACTTTGCCGTTGGTCTGATCAATTTTCTTGATCTCGCCGTCGGTCATTGCGGGAGCCTGCGCGGACTCCATCTTCGAATGGTCCATGGCAGCTTGAGCGAATGAAGCAAGTGGAGAAGCGATGCCGATGGCACAAGCCGATACGGCTAAAAATTTAGCAATGGCGTTCATTGTTGACCTCATGAATAAGAGTTAAAAACCTGAACCGATCCGTTCTTTCGGATCAGCAGCACCTGGTATGGATCGCGGTGACCATCAAAGTCAGGTCCATCCATCCCAGGAGATCCGACAGGCATGCCTGGCACAGCCAAACCCAGTGCATTTGGCCGGTCTTTGAGCAACCGGCGGATATCGCGCGCAGGGACGTGCCCCTCGATCACATAGCCGGACACCACAGCCGTGTGACAGGATGCCTGCCGCTCCGGCATCCCAAGGGTGGCACGCGCGGCCTTGTTGCCCTCATCCACCACGGTGACGACGAAGCCATTGTGCTCAAGGTGCGAGACCCACAGCTTGCAACAGCCGCAGTTGGGATCTTTCCACACCTTGATTGGTGTTCGCTCCGCAGTCTCTGAGGCCGCCCAAATCGTCGGCGCACATGCCAACGACAAGGCCGCCATCAGCACTTTGCGCCTGGAGCGCAATGGAGATGCAGATTGGTCTCGCATGATCATTTCTTCGAAACCTGGACCTTGCCCTTCATGCCCGCCTCGTAGTGACCAGGAACCAAGCACGCGAAATTCACTGTCCCGGCTTTAGTGAATTGCCAGACGATTTCACCTTGCTGCCCAGGCGCAATGGACACCTTGTTGGGCTCGTCGTGCTCCATGTTCGGGAACTTCTTCATCACCTCCAGATGCTCCAAAGGTTCCTTTTCGGTCCCCAGGTTCATCTCATGCTTGATCTGGCCTGCGTTTCTGACGACGAAGCGCACTGTTTCGCCCTGCTTGACTTGAATCGATGCAGGTTCAAATCGCATCTTGTCGTTCATCGAAACCTTGATCGTTCGGGTGACCTTCGATGCCCGACCAGGCTTGCCGATGGCGGTTTCTTCAGTGGCCTGGGTTCCTGCACCATGGTCATGCGCATGGTCTCCCCCAGCAAATGCGAAAGCGGACAGCGTCAAGCAAGTTGCGGCAATGAAGTGGGTGGCGAATCGACGTTTGTTCATCATGAATGAAAACTCCGTATCAAGTGGTTGAGAAATCAGTGATCGCTGTGAGACGTCGGCTTGCGGGCTCGCACCTCGACAGCCTTGTCAGGCTTATTGGCCCGGGGCATAGATTGCCCGCCTTCAGACTTGAATCTGGCAGGCTCACTCAAGGGGCCGGTATATTCATGCGCCACGGTGCCAGCAGGATGCTTGAACCAACCAGGGTCCTTGTAGTCGCCATGCTTTTGGTTCTTGCGAACCTTGACGACACTGAACATGCCACCCATCTCGACCGAGCCGAAAGGCCCTTCGCCCGTCATCATCGGTGCGGTGTTGTCGGGTATCGGCATTTCCATTTCGGTCATGTCGGCCATCCCGCGCTCGCCCATGACCATGTACTCGGGCAGAAGGTTCTTGATCTTCTTGGCAACGCCACGATGATCCACACCAATCAGGTTCGGGTTGTCGTGCCCCATGGCGTTCATGGTGTGATGGCTCTTGTGGCAGTGAAAGGCCCAGTCACCTTCCTCGTCAGCTAGGAACTCGACCTGCCGCATCTGACCAACGGCTACGTCGGTGGTCACCTCGTACCAGCGGGTGCTTTTCGGCGTCGGGCCACCATCGGTGCCTGTCACCAAAAATTCATGGCCATGCAAATGGATGGGATGGTTCGTCATCGTGAGATTGCCAACCCGGATGCGCACCTTGTCGTTGAGTCGAACGTTGAGCGAATCGACCCCTGGGAAAATGCGGCTGTTCCATGCCCACAGATTGAAGTCAAGCATGGTCATCGTCTTGGGGGTGTAACTGCCCGGATCGATGTCAAAAGCATTGAGCAAGAAGCAGAAGTCTCTGTTGACCTCATCGATCAACGGGTGCTTGTTCTTCGGGTGCGTGACCCAAAACCCCATCATGCCCATGGCCATCTGGGTCATTTCATCGGCGTGGGGGTGATACATGAACGTTCCCGGGCGTCGTGCTACGAACTCGTAAACGTAGGTCTTCCCCACGGGAATGGCGGGCTGATTCAAACCGGCCACGCCGTCCATGCCGTTGGGCAGGCGCTGTCCATGCCAATGGATGCTCGTGTGCTCTGGCAACCTGTTGGTGACATAAATTCGAACACGGTCGCCTTCCACCACTTCAATGGTAGGCCCCGGGCTTTGCCCGTTGTACCCCCACAGGTGCGCCTTGAAGCCTGGCGCCATCTCTCTCACCACCGGCTCGGCAACCAAATGGAACTCCTTGACGCCCTGGTTCATACGCCAGGGCAAAGTCCAGCCATTCAAGGTCACCACAGGGTTGTAAGCACGCCCTGTTTCAGGAACGAGAGGAGCCATGGTGTCCGAACTGGTCTGAATCACCGGCTCAGGCAACGCGGCCATCGCCACGCGACTGACGGCACTGGCTGCCACGGCGCCACCAGCAATGCCAGCCATCCTGAAAAAATCTCTTCTTGACGACATCTTTGTTCCTTTGATCAATGACCGCCACCGGCGCTGGGAGCTGCGCCGCCGACGGACAAGGTGGTACTGGTGGGGCGCCCGATCAGCGATGCCTGCATCGCGGCGTCGGCCAACCAGAACTGTTGTTCAGCATCGATGGCGGCAATCACAGTTTCCACTTGATCCCGGTAGTCGGCCAGCAACTCGAATACACCGATGAGCATGCCGTTGTAGCGAAGCTGGTTCTCATCCGAGATGACCTTGCGCAAAGGCAGAACCTCGTCTCTGTAATGCCTGGCGACGTCATGAGCAGCTCGATAAGCCGAATAGCTCTCTCGCAGGTTGGAGCCTGCTGAGCGTATGACGGCCTCAAGCTGATTGGCCGCAGCCAAAGTACGCGCATTGAAGGCGTCGCGCTGCATACCGCCCCAGTCAAAAATTGGCAGTCGCAAGGCCAACTCATAACCTCTGGCAGTGGAACTTGTTCCCGCTGCGTTATCAAATTTGGTGTTCCTGCGGGCGGTCAACTCGATGTCGGTAAACGAGTTCACCAGTTCAAGACCCTGAGCCTTGGCATACGCATCGAAATTGCTCTGGGCCAAGCGAATATCCAGTCGAGATTGAGACGCCTGCGCACTGAATGCCTTCGGATTCACCGGTTCCTTGGGTAAGTCGGGGAGACGATCTGGAAGCCTCAGTTGATCGACTTGGGCATCGTTCAAACCAAGCAGACGTACCAACTCCTCTCTGGCCGCCGTGTTCAGATGGCTTACAGAGGCCAACCGGGTTGCTGCGTCGGCATAAAAGGCCTGTTGCCTGGCGCGCGAAACTCGGTTGAAGTTGCCGACCGCTTGCATACGCTGCGCCAGTTCTGCGCTTGCTTGGGATGCCTCATAGACCTGTTCGGCATACTTGAGCGTCTGTTGAGCGGCCACAGCACGGACCCAAGCCTGGCGGACCAAGGTCACCTGATCCACGACGTCTGCTGCCAGCTTCACCTGTGCTTGATCGATTCGTCGGCTGGCGGCACTTTGTCTCCAAGGTAGAGAGATGAGATCAAGCAAGCCAAAGGACAAAGCGCGCCCCAACTCCAGCTCATCGCCAGCGCGCAAGCGCTCAAAACTGAACACCGGATTGGCGATGCGGCCTGACTGAGCCGTCTGAGCTGCTTCAGCCCAACTCTGCGCCAGCAGGGCTTGCATGGAAGGACTGTTGACCAACGCCAACTCCACTGCTTGCGACTGGCTCAAAGGCTTTTCCAACAGAGAGTGGGCTCGTCCGCGGAGTTTTGTCTTTTCAGAATCGTTCGTCGCCAGCGACAGATTCCCCTGCGTGAAGCCCGAGGTTTCGTCGTTGATGCGCTTGACCGATTGACCAATGTCGATGCTCGCACAACCCGAGAGAACACCCAAACCGATCGCAGCGACACCCGCTCTCAGCGGTACTCGATTGAACAGCCTTTTCATCGACGGCTCTCCCCATGACCTGCGTGCGGATCATCGCGTTCAGACTCGCTGCTCGGTTTGATGTTGGGACCACCACGCGACTCTCGTGCGTAAGCTCGCCAACCACCAATGCGACCGACCAAGTCGTTGGACTCTTTCCAGGCCGCGAGAACCGGATCGGAAAAGCCCTGGTAGCTGCCAATAGGGGATCGGTAGGTCACCATGAATTCAGGTGGCGCGATTGGTTCAGCACTGGCAGGCTGCTGGGCTTGGGTCAGCCCCCCCATGGCTAACAGCACCAGACCCAGTGCGGGGCGAACAACATAGGACGATTGGGCCAATAGCATGTCTTCCTCTTGGCAAGCTGTGATTTCAAGCTGCCATTGTGCCAGGTCAGCCTGTCGAGAACCTGTTTCGCAGATGACAGTTTTGTCATCTGCGAAACGCACGTCAGAATGGCGGCAAACTCATGCGCTGGCAGGAACTGGAGATCACCGTGCGCATCTTGATCGTAGAAGACGAACCAAAGACCGGGGAGTACCTGCGCCAAGGGCTCAGCGAAGCAGGGTTTGTTGTCGATCTGGCGACCAACGGCCCCGACGGGATTCACCTCGCCAAACACGGTGCGCACGATCTGGTGATCCTGGACGTCATGCTGCCAGGTCTCAACGGGTGGCAAGTGCTGAGCACCTTGCGTCAGCAAGGCCTGGAAATGCCTGTCTTATTTTTGACAGCCCGCGATCAAGTCGAGGATCGTGTCAAAGGGCTGGAGTTGGGCGCCGATGATTACCTCATCAAACCGTTCTCGTTCGCGGAGTTGCTGGCGCGGGTTCGAATCATCCTGCGCAGGGGGCGGCAGCATGGTGACGGCCCAACGTTGTGCGTTGCTGATCTTGAGATGGATCTCTTGCGACGACGCGTGACCAGAGGTGGCGTGAGGATCGACTTGACGGCCAAAGAGTTCGGTCTTCTGGAGCTACTGATGCGGCGACAAGGTGAGGTGCTGCCGCGTTCTCTCATCGCATCGCAAGTGTGGGACATGAACTTCGACAGCGATACCAACGTGATCGAGGTGGCCATTCGACGCCTGAGGGTCAAAATCGACGAAGGCCAAAACATGAAGTTGATTCAAACAGTACGAGGAATGGGGTACGTTCTCGAAGAGCCTGGAAGGTCTGCTCAGTGAAGATCGAACGACTGAAGGCGTTGTCACTGACCGCTCGCTTGACATTGTTCTTCACCTTGACGTCCGTGTGCATTGTGCTGGGCTTGGGCAGCCTGCTTATGTACGCTGCAGACCAGCATTTCATCGATTTGGACCGCTTCACCCTCAGTGACAAGCAAGTCCTCATCAAGGACATCCTAACGAAGTCGCGCTCTCAAGATGACGCCCGCAAAAGATTGAGCGAGGCCTTGAATCACCACCACGGCATGTACATCTCTGCCAAAGGCATTGACGGATCAACACTCTACAGTTCAGATCGGTTTTCTCCGCCTGGGCAAGTGGCGCCGGGGTTGAGCCAGCCTGACGAGCAGGTGTTTCAAAGGTGGCAGAGTCAAGGGCGGGAATACCGGGCGCTTCGCATGCAGCAAAGCCCTGGATACGACCCCACCAACGCCCTTGACGTTGTTGTGGCCATTGACACGAAACACCACGACGAATTCATCGCCCAACTCGGCCGAACCTTGGCGATTTACACGGTACTTGCGATGATCGCCAGCGGCATGTTCAGTTGGTTTGCTGCCCACCAGGGTCTTGCTCCGTTGAGGGCGATGAAATCGCGTGCTGCGACAGTTTCCGGGAGGCAACTTGACGAGCGGATGCCTGTCGGCTCAGTTCCCATTGAGATGGCCGATCTGGCAAAGGAACTCAACAGCATGTTGGACAGGCTGCAAAGTGATTTTCAGCGTTTGTCAGATTTCTCCTCTGATCTGGCGCATGAACTGCGCACACCTATCAGCAACTTGATGACGCAAACACAGGTTGTCCTGTCATCGCAACGTGACACGGAGACCTATCGAGATACCCTGGCATCTAACGTCGAGGAGTTTCAGCGCTTGGCCAGAATGGTGTCAGACATGCTTTTTCTGGCCAAGACTGAACGCAGCTTTGCCATACCTCAAAAGGAGCATTTTCAAGCGTCATCAGAAATCCAGAAACTCGTAGAGTTTTACGATGCCGTCGCGGAAGAAAAATTTATCCGCATCAACGTTGTGGGCGATGACCTGATCACAGGTGACAGGCTGATGTTCAGGAGGGCCGTCAGCAATCTGCTGTCAAATGCCCTTCGCCACACACCGAGCAGCGGAGACGTTTGCATCTCCGTGCGAAAAGCAGAGCCCTATATCGAGGTGGCTGTTGCCAATTCGGGCGAAGACATCGACCCCAAGGTTTTACCAAGGTTGTTCGATCGATTCTTCCGTGCAGACCCCGCTCGGGCTCACCCATCCAGCGACGGCGCAGGACTGGGTCTGTCCATCACCCGTGCGATTGTCGAAGCCCACAGCGGAAAAGTCGCCGTCACCTCAGAGCACGGGCGCACCTGCTTCACGCTGAGTTTCCCGGTGGGCGACAGGGCGAACCCGACCCACGCCTGACATGCTCATTCTGTTGTGGAATTGGCATCCAGGCACCCGGTGCCGCGCAATGCGCGCCCTCTGCCATTGATCTAGATCAAGCTGGCTGGCGTTAATGGCCTCAATGACACCAAGATAACAAACCTGTAATCTCTGACTCACCTGCATGAAAGGTGCTGCCACTAAGCTGAACTCACCACAACCGTTCGCCTAGCGAATACTGGAGTCAGCATGATCGTCAATCAACGCAACTTCTCTGCCGCAGCCCTGGTTTTTTTGGCACTGAACGGAATGGCCTTTGCACAATCAAAGGCAGAAGATCACTCGGCACATCACCCTGCGGCGTCGGCATCCGCGTCAGTTGTTGCCCCAAGCGCATCGACTTCGTCGGCCATGAGCGAGTCAATGGGCATGCACGCCCACATGGAAAAGCACCACGCCGAAATCCAGCGAATCATGAAGATCCGAGACTTCAAGAAGCGCCAGGAAGCCATGAATGAGCACATGAAAGCCATGAAGGAAAGCGGCTGTCCAATGATGAAGGACGGCATGGGCATGGGCCCGGCATCCGGTACGAAAAAGTGATTTCCACGTAAACACTCGCAATACACGGAGCGCAAATGACAAACGCACACACCCATCACCAAAGCAGCACTGGACGCCCATCGTTTCTGAGGTCCCCGCTCGGCGTAGCGTTGATCATGGTCGGCGCCATTCTGGCGTTCTTCGTATTGCGAGAGCACTGGTCGCATGTCGTGGGTAAGCTGCCCTATCTGTTGCTATTGGCATGCCCACTGATGCACCTGTTCGGGCATGGACATGGCGGTCACGGAGGGCAAAAGCACGGGTCTGACACGCCACAGAAATCGGCAGATTCTGGCAAGACAACCCGATGAAGTGCATACAACGTGAGTTTGGAGCGGCCTACGAGGCCCATGCTTTCATCACACCAAGGTTCCTGCCGCGCTTTTTCCAATCACCGCTGGAGAGTTGCCCGTGAATGAAAATCACAGCCATCACCACTCACCAAGCGATAGCACCGCATTGCTTGACGACGAAGTCAAGGATCCAGTTTGTGGCATGACGATCAGGCAGCAATCGGCACTGACCGAGAGCTACGCAGGCAAGATGTTCTTCTTCTGTAGCGAACGCTGCAAAGCCAAATTCCTCTTGTCACCGACCGGCGTAATGGAGCCACTTCGTGATCGGCATATTGGAGCCAGCCGATGATCGGCGTTATGGATCCAGTGCGTGATCGCCGTATTGGAGCCAGCGGCGGATCGGCGTAATGGAGCCAGTCTGCGCTG
>NZ_LFRI01000478.1 GCF_001447195.1 Aquabacterium parvum
CGGCCAGGAAGGGGGGGGTATGTCGCCACCCGACCTTGAAAAGGAAAGCCCCGAGTCCTGGTCAGAGGAGTTCGGGGCTGATGGAATCGAGACGCTACCCAGGCGGGTTGATCGGTACGGTAAGGCAAAGAGTCGTTCGCTCGATGTAGCGCAGTTTATCGGCGACCACGTTGAAGGTCAAGAAACGCTTCACCAGCGGCTCACCACTTGCGGTGACTACCTGCTGTTCCGGCACTACTTCACCATCGACGCTGTGAGGCTGCATGCGGCCAG
>NZ_LFRI01000479.1 GCF_001447195.1 Aquabacterium parvum
TTGAACGAGGCCACGGTTATCGAGGCCCTCGATCTGGAGAACCGGGCGGGTGGGGATCACCTCGCCGGTCTTCTTGTTGACGCCACCACCCAGGGTGGTGACTGCTCGAATGGTGCCGGTCAGCGTGAGCATCACATGCTCCCTTGATCCAGGGCACCGGAACGCTCGATAGCTTCCTCGGCGCGGGCCAGCGCATCAGACACAGCAGCCTCGATGAACTCGCGCTTGCTCATGTCGAGCAGGTTCGTCACTTGATCGAGGCGCTCGATCAGC
>NZ_LFRI01000480.1 GCF_001447195.1 Aquabacterium parvum
ACTTCGTCAAAGTTCATGATTCCTCCAAAATCCAAAAGCGGATGCTTTGGATTCTAGGAGGAAGTCAGATCGCAGGCAAGGGAAACTGCGCCGCTTGAAAAGTTCAAGGTTTTGATGGCCGCGCAGGATAGGCAGTACCACACGAAACGCAATGCACGCGAAGACCAGCGGAGGACGGCGACCATCGCTCCGCTGGTTGGCTTGAAGGTGGACCGGTCGGGTACCCCTCCCTCTGCAACGCCCTTCGGGCTCACTGGGGTGTCCCCCAGCCCC
>NZ_LFRI01000481.1 GCF_001447195.1 Aquabacterium parvum
GGGCCTTCTACGGGATCGTAGCTGCTGGCCCGGATGTTGACACGCCGCCCTGGCTGTTCATCCTGGCCAGACACATCGACGCCTGGGACAAGGCCTCGCAGGCCTACATGATGGCCGTGCATCAGCATGCTCGGCCCGTCCTCAATGACATGGAGCGCCTCTCCGCGTCGAAGTAAGCCGGGGGGCTGGGGGACACCCCAGTGAGCCCGAAGGGCGTTGCAGAGGGAGGGGTACCCGACCGGTCCACCTTCAAGCCAACCAGCGGAGCGATGG
>NZ_LFRI01000482.1 GCF_001447195.1 Aquabacterium parvum
TCAAAGTCACCAAAAAAGGCCTCAGAGCCGTTTTCTCGGCTCGGATGACCTCCCACCTATCCAAGTAGGCTTTCATCGACTTAGCGCCCCGTCTAATGGCACACAGAGGGCAAAGCAGGTGCTTCATGCAGAAGCTAGCCGCATGCAGCCTCACAGCGTCGATGGTGAAGTAGTGCCGGAACAGCAGGTAGTCACCGCAAGTGGTGAGCCGCTGGTGAAGCGTTTCTTGACCTTCAACGTGGTCGCCGATAAACTGCGCTACATCGAGCGCAC
>NZ_LFRI01000483.1 GCF_001447195.1 Aquabacterium parvum
GGTGGTGGCGTCAACAAGAAGACCGGCGAGGTGATCCCCACCCGCCCGGTTCTCCAGATCGAGGGCCTCGATAACCGTGGCCTCGTTCAACTCTTCACCCTCACAGTTCCGGACACCAAGCCTTTCGAGGGCCGAGGGGGTGAGCAGGTGTCCGTGCCGGTGCGTGCGTGGGCTCCTGGCGCGTCGGTGAGCCTCGCCTATGAGGGGGGCAAGGTGTGAGGATGGATGCACGTATGAGGCCGCTGGCGGCGGCCCTGCGGGATGGGCGAAGCC
>NZ_LFRI01000484.1 GCF_001447195.1 Aquabacterium parvum
GAGGTTGTTCCGGCGGCTCAAGGGCTACCGCCGAATCTTCTCCCGGTTCGAAAAGCTTGATGCGATGTTTCTCGGCTTTCTCAGCTTCGTGCTCGTGGTCGATGGGCTTCGCAGTTTGTGTTAACAGGCCCTAGACTGCCCCACACCAAACAAACCAAATCAGGGACCATGAATTTGCCAAGCCTGTCGGACCTGGCCGGGCTGCTGTCTGCGTGGGCGCAAGACACCCGGCTGCACGCGCTGGCGGCCACGCATGCCGAGCAGCCCCTGCCCGCTGACTTGATGGTCGAGCGCTTCGAGCTGCACGAAGCCGTCTCCCAGCCCTTCGAGCTGTGCATCCACGTCCTCACGCTTGACACCCACGTTGCCCTCAAAGACCTCTACGCGCGCCCCGTCACGCTGACCACGCGCCTGTCCGATGGCAGCGAGGTCTCACGCACTGGCGTCGTCACCGAAGCGCGCTCGCTGCAGTCCGACGGCGGCTTTGCCCGCAAGGCCCTGCTGCTGCAGCCCTGGATCGCCCTGCTCGAGCACGCCCTGTGCAGCAGGGTGTGGCAGGACGCATCGGTCATCCAGATCGTCGAAGACGTCTTCGCCGACCACCCGCAGCTGGCCGCCTGGCACTGGGACGACGGCGTGGCCGATCACGTGGCCCAAGGGCTGTTTGCCCGCAATGGTGGCCAGCGCTCGTATTGCGTCCAGCACCGCGAGAGCGACCTCGATTTCGTCCAGCGGCTGCTCACAGAAGAAGGCATCGCCTGGCGCGTGGAAGAACACGCCGATGCGCCCATGGGCCACCGCGTCGTCTTCTTCGTGCAAAGCGCCCAGCAGCCCGAAGACCCCACCAGCGTGCACAGCCTGGGTGGGCGGGGCATCCGCTTTCATGGCCACACCAGCCAGGAGGAGCAAGACAGCATCACCGCACTGGCCGCGCGCCGCGAGCTGCGCCCCACCCAACTGGTTCTGCAAGGCTGGGACCACAAGGCCAACCAGGCCATCGTGGCCGAGGTGCCCACCGCCGCCCAGTGGGGCCCTGACGAAGCCCTCACGCTCAACGACTGGCTGCACAGCTACGACCCCACGGGCGACTTCGTGTGCGGCAACCACGCCGAGGCCACCTTCCTGGCCACCTTGCTTCAGCAGGCCCACGAAGCGCGCCACAAGAGCTGGTTTGGGCGAGGCAGCGTGCGCACCTTGCGCGCGGGCACCTGGGCCGGGGTCACGCAGTCCACCGTGGGTTCGATGTCCTTCTCCGGATTTGCAGACCAAGCAGGCGAGCCCCACGAACTTTTCTTCACCCAGGTGCACGCCGTCGGCATCAACAACCTGCCCAAAGACATCCAGGCCCTGATCGACGCCAGCCTGCCGCACCCCAAGGGCCGCTTTGCCCGCCAGCGCTGGCCCATGCTCGAGCGCCCACCCGGCTTTGACCCCGAGGGCACCCCCTCGATCCACCATGAACTCAACACCGAGCCCCTGCACGAACACGCCGAGCGCACCGGCTTTGCCTGCCAGTTCCAGGCCGTTCGCCGCGACGTGCCCTGGCGCCCCGTGCTCATGGACGACACCGGCCTGCGCCCCCGCCCACGCCCGACCGCGCTGGGCCCGCAAACGGCCATCGTGGTGGGCCCCGATGGCAACGAACACCCCAGCGGTGCCCACGAGCTGCACACCGACAAGATGGGCCGCGTGAAGGTGCGCTTTCACTGGCAAAACATCGACTCGCCGCAACGGCGCCCCAGTGACCACAGCTGCTGGCTGCGTGTGGTGCAGCGCCTCTCGGGCCCGGGCATGGGTCACCAGTTCATCCCGCGCATCGGGCAGGAAGTGCTCGTCACCTTCCTGGGCAACGACATCGACCGTCCGGTGGTCATGGCTGCGCTCTACAACGGCCAGGGTGAATCGGGCATCGCGCCCACGCCGGGCGGCATGGCTGCTGAAGCCTCGCTCGATGCCTTGGCGCAGTCCACCGACCACGCGCCATCGTCGCAGGGCAACCTCATCGGCTCAGGTCCCGGCGGTCACAGCCCCGCCTGGCACGGCGCGGCCAGTGCAGCGGCCACGCCCGGCGCGCAAGGCCAGGCCAACGCAGCCGCGCTGAGCGGCATCAAGAGCAAAGAGTTCGGCGGCAGCGGCCACAACCAGCTCGTGTGGGACGACACGCCTGAGCAGCTGCGCACCCAGTTGCACACCACCCAGGCGCAGACCTGGCTGCAGATGGGCCACCTGCTGCACCAGGCCGACAACCACCGGGGCAGCTTCCGGGGCCTGGGCTTTGAGTTGCGATCGGATGCCTGGGGCGGTGTGCGCGCCGCACGGGGCGTGATGCTCAGCACCTTCGGCCTGCGCAATGGCCTGGGTCAGACCGCCGAGCCCGCGGGCGACAACGCAGCCGGCATCGCGCTCGCGCGCCAGATGCAGCAACTGACCGAGACCTTCCACCAAGCCGCCACCACGCACCAGACAGTGGGCGTGGCAACGGCAGCTGGCAGCCGCGCCGCCCGGCAAAGCACGCTCGACGACACCCTCGCACCGGCGGCCGCCCTCACCAAGAGCCTGATGGGCACAGTCAGCACCACGAGCCTGCCCAACGCCATCGCCGACGCGGCAGACAAGGCCACCGGCGCGGCAGCCGACAAGCTGCCCCACATGGCCGATCCCAACATCGCGATGGTGGGCAAGGCCGGCATCGGCATCACCGCAGGCCAGGACTGGCACCTCAGCAGCCAGGACACCACCCAGATCGCCAGCGGGCAAGACAGCCACTGGGCTGTGGGTGGGCAAGTGCGGGTGCAGACCGCGCAAGGCATTGGCGTGCTGGCAGGGGCAATTCAGCCGGGCGCGGAAGCGGCAGGCAAAGGCATCACGCTGATCGCGGCACAAGGGCCGGTCGACCTGCAGGCGCAAGCTGGGCCGGCTCAAGTCGCAGCCAAGCAGACGCTGGAGCTCAAGACCGCCAATGGTGTGGTCAACATCGCTGCGGCCAAGCGCGTGGTGCTGTCGGTAGCAGGCGGCGCGAGCATCACGATCGAGGGCGGACAGTTCACCGCGCAATGCCCGGGCAAGATCACAGTCAGGGCCAGTCAGAAGTCTATGGTGGGGCCGGGGACTTACGCTCATGCGATGAACGCAATGCCCGGGCAGTCCAAATTCGACGAAGACCTGATCCTGGCTTGGCCCTTCGACGGCAAGCCTGTTGTCAACCGCAGGTTTGAAATCCTGCGAGGAGATGGCACCGTGGTGCGAGGCACCACCGATGCAGCCGGCAAGACAGGCTTGCAAAAAAGCGACTTCCCTGAAGGCCTGTCCTTCCGACTGTTGCCCGAGGCTTGAGATCAAGATATGACACAGAGCAGCCCGATCGAGCGCAAGATTGCGCCGCAATACGACGCCCGAGGCAATCCAGTCTGGAAAGCTCAGATGAGCGCGCCTGACAACTCCGTCGCCAAGATGGACATGGTCCCAGATCGCATCATTCCGGTCATCTTTGTGCCCGGTGTCATGGGCAGCAATTTGAAGGGCATTGGGCGTGCAACGGGCACATCGTGGACCTTGAACTCCACCGCGTCGATGCTTCCCTGGCTGAGCCGAGGGCCTGAAGCGCGAAAGACAGCTTTGACTCCATCAACGATGATCGTGGACGATGAAGGCAAGCTACCAAGTGGTACGTCGCAAACGCCCGAAGAGCTCAAACGCCGTGGCTGGGGCGAAGTTGGAGCCATGAGCTACTCAGAGTTTTTGGTTTGGTTGGAAAACGCTTTGAATGACTTCGATCAAGCCAAGGATGGCTTGCGTGCGAGCCTCATTGGCAAGAGCCTGAGCGTGCTGACAGGCGAAGCCGCATTGACGCGTGACGAAGTGGCTTTGAGTTACCGCTACAGGTTTCCGGTGCATGCATGCGGCTACAACTGGTTGGACTCCAATGCAAAGAGCGGGGAGCGACTGGGCAAGCGGATTGACGAGGTGATCGCCCGTTACCGGTCAGAAAAGCGCAAGTGCGAGAAGGTCATCGTCGTCACCCACAGCATGGGGGGATTGGTCGCGCGGCATTGCTCCGAAGTGCTTGGCTACCGCGACAAGATCTTTGGCGTCGTGCATGGTGTGATGCCGGCCATTGGTGCTGCAGCGGTGTACCGGCGCTTCAAGGCGGGCACAGAAGGCCCGGCCGCAGCATCCAAGGTGCTGGGTGAAAATGCCGCTGAAATGACGGCTGTGCTGTCCAGCGCTCCAGGGCCCATGCAACTGCTGCCCACCCCGGAATACGGCAACGGCTGGCTGAAAGTGCGCGATGGTGGCAACGTCGTGAGCCTGCCTCAGCAAGGCGACCCTTACGGTGAGATCTACACAGTACGCGGCAAGTGGTGGAGCATGTGCGAAGACCGCCTGATCAACCCACTCAACAAAGAAGCGGATCCGAAGAAGCGGCAGGCGCAAGTCGATGCGGATTGGACCGGCTACTTGAAGTTGATGAAGAGGGATGTGAAAGGGTTTCACACGGATATCAAGCAGAGATATCACGCCACGACGTTTGCGTTCTTCGGCAAGTCTGACAAACACAAGGCGTACGGAACCGTGAAATGGGACCGAGATACCCGCTTGGACCATGCGCGTGCCCGGGCCAACATGCCTGTGCCGAAGATGCGGGAAATCATGGCTGCAGATGACACGCCATGGCGGGGCTCAGGGGCGACAACGCCCGATTTGCTTGGTAAGAACCGATATCCTGCTTTCGGTGAAGGTGATACTCGGCACACAGAGTCGTTTCGCATCAGCGACCCTGATGAGCCCGGTGACGGCACAGTGCCTCACAGATCAGGCATCGCACCTCAAGCGCACTGTAGATCCATGCAGCAGGTAGAAGTCGAGCACGAGCCCGCATACAAACATGGCAATGGCAAAGACAACGAGCGTGCATGCATGTTTACCTTGCGTGCGATCGTTCAGATAGCACAGTCCGTTCAGAAAACCGAAATGAAGTACAGCGAAAAGTAATGATCAATCGGCGTCTCTTTCTGCGTCAAACCGGTGTGTTGGCCACCATGGCCAGCTTCTGGCCATTGACAGCTTGTTCGCCCAAGGCCCCCAACATGAATCCTGAAGAAGCCGCATACATTGACCGCCTGATGCAACAAGTTGTCCCTCGTGGAGTGGGGCGGTATCTCATCGATTTTCCCGAAGCGCTTGTCATCAATACGGTCACATCTTCGGTGATTGAAGGCGTGACGATTGAGGTCGTTTCGATGAGTAGGGCTGCTTTCGATGCACGATTTGATGCGTACAAGTCGAAGCTCTTGCAAACCAAACTTCCCGGCGCTGGAAATCCCTATCTGCGATCTGCAACAGCACTTCCCAACCAGTTCATCGGCGCGATCTTTGACAGAGCAGAAGACGCAACCAGCAGTGATCGCATGGCGCGCACTCTGGAGGTGTGGGCGTGGCAAAGCCAGTACTTTTTGAGTGCGCGCATCAATGCCGTGGACACCAGCTTCCCCGAAGATGCTGGGGATTCGATTGCGCGGCAACTGAAAACAGACGTTCCTGAAAAACTGGATCACCTGCTCCACGTCTTCAGCCGTGTGCGCGGGCGCAAAGACAATGAGATCCCAACGGATCAAGGCGACTGCATTGCAAACGGCTTCGTGGCAGGTCCGCCCAGCGCTCAGCAAGCCATCAATGTGTCGTATCAACTACAAGGCTCACCCGATCTTTACTTCAACTTCAACCACACGACCGCCGTGCGTGAACGCGACACCCTGCTGGAGCGAACCGCCCAGGTCGAAAGTGAGATGCAGAGCTCAGGCACGCAGACCGTTCGCAAGGGTCAGCGAGACATCAACGGTCTGCCTTATGAAGAGTGGTTGATGCGGGGGCCAACGCCCAATGGTGTGCCTGGGACCATGTTCATGTTGCACGGCAACGAAACGGCGTCAGACCCAGCCAAGCCATTTGTGGAGTTGGGGCTTTTCAACGGCTTTCGCGTCCCTGCGCCAGAGCGCACGCTGGAGGAATCAGCCATGCTCAAAAACCTGGAGAAGGCGTCCTTGACGGAAGCCCTGGCGCTTGGTTTGTGGGACAGGGTCACGGCCACGCTGCGCGTGAGGCCTGGCGCCTTTTGATCGGTGCGGTCGAGCGACCTGTTGCAGGTTCAGGGTTGGCAAGACCCCTTGGAGTCGCTGTTATGCAGCGGCTGAGCCTCACCCCTGCGGCCCCAGTCCCAGCCGCTTGGCCTTGTCGTGCAGCGTGGTCTTGGCCACCTTCAGCGCCTCGGCGGTCTTGGCAATGTTGCCGCCCTGGCGGGCCAACTCGGTGGCGATGAGCTCGCGCTCGAAGTGCTCCACCGCTTCGGCCAGGCTCAGGCCGACCGGTGTGGCGGTGGGCGTGGCGCCTTGTGGGTCGAGGATGGCGTGGCGCACGCCCAGCACCAGGCAGTCGGCCACGTTGCGCAGCTCGCGCACGTTGCCGGGCCAGTCGTGTCGCATCAGGGCTGACAGCTGCGCCGGCGTCAGCTCCGGCGGCGGGCGGTTGAAGCGCTGGGCCGCCGTGGCCGTGAAGTGCGCCATCAGCAGCGGGATGTCTTCGCGGCGCTCGCGCAGCGGCGGCAGGGTGATGGTGACGAAGTTGAGGCGGTAGTACAGGTCGGTGCGGAAGCTGCCTTGCTTGCCGCGCTCGAGCAGGTCGTCCTTGGTGGCGGCGACGATGCGGCAGTCGATGTCGATGGGTGCGTTCGATCCCAGGCGTTCGAGCTTGCGCTCTTGCAGCACGCGCAGCAGCTTGACCTGCATGGCCATGGGCATGGATTCGAGCTCGTCGAGGAAGAGCGTGCCGCCCTGCGCGAACTCGATCTTGCCGATGCGGCGCTTTTGCGCGCCGGTGAAGGCGCCGGCCTCGTGGCCGAAGAGCTCGCTGTCGAGCAGGTTGTCGGGCATGCCGCCGCAGTTCAGCGCCACGTAAGGGCCTTTGCGGCGCGGCGAGGCAGCGTGCAGGGCCTGGGCCACCAGCTCCTTGCCGCAGCCGGTCTCGCCGTGCACCAGCACGTCCACGGGCGAGTCGGCCACATCCAGGATGAGGCGGCGCACCGCCACCATGGCCGGCGACTGGCCGATCAGGCGTGACTCGATGTCGTCACCCTGGTGCAGCTGCTGGCGCAGGCGGGCGATCTCGCGGGTCAGCTGGCGTTTTTCGAGCGCGCGGCGCACCACGTCGACCAGGCGCTCTGAAGCAAAGGGCTTGGTGATGAAGTCGTAGGCGCCAGCGCGCATGCTTTCCACGGCCAGGTCGATGTCGCCGTGGCCGGTGATCATGACCACGGGCAGGTGGGCGTCCTGCTGCTGGCACAGGCGAACCAAGCTCAGGCCATCGGCCTTGGGCAGGCGCATGTCGGTGACCACGGCGCCGATGTGGCCCAGGGCCAGGCGGGTCAGGGCTTCTTCGGCGCTGCCCACGCCTTCGACGGCCTGGTTGGCCAGCTGCATGGCCTGCACGCAGCCCAGGCGCACGTGGGGGTCGTCTTCGACGATGAGGACGGTGTCGGGCTGGGGCGCGGTCATGGCTGGGTGGCGGGCTGGGGGTCGGGCGGTGCGCTGGGGTCGTGCGGGTGGCGCTCGGGCAGCTCCACGGTGAAGCGGGCGCCGCCTTGCGCGACGTTCTCGGCGCGCAGCTCGCCCTGGAACGAGCGGATGATGTCACGCGAAATGGCCAGACCCAGGCCCAGGCCGTGGCCGTGGGGCTTGGTCGTGAAGAAGGGCGCGAACAGGCGCTCTTGCAGCTCGGGTGTCAGGCCCGCGCCGCTGTCGTCGACCATGAGCTGCACGCGCGGGCCGCCGTCGGTGCCGACGACGACGATGTTGGTCGAGAAGTCGACCTGGCGGGCGCGCTCGCTGTTGTTGGTGGTCGAGCCGCACTCGATGTCGACGCTGCCGTTGAGCACCAGCGGGATGCGGTTCTGCGAGGTCACCGGCACCAGCTTGATGGCGATGCCCGGCTTCTTGAGTTCGGCCTTGATGGCCTCGACGGCCTTGAGCATCATCTCGTGCGAGTAGCCCACGACCTGCTGCTTGTCGTCGTAGTACGAGAACGGGATGGAGGACTCGCGGTGACCCAGGCTGATCACGCCGGTGTCGGCGATCTTCTTGAGGGTGGGCGAGGACTGGGCGTGCGCCACGGGGGCCAGCGGGGAGAGCATCAGGCTCAGCAGGAAGCTCGGCAGCAGGGGGCGGATCAGCTTGGCGTTCATGTCTCGGTCCTTGGTGTGGGGTCTCGGGGCGGCCGGGGCCGGGTGCACAACACATCGCAGGGCGCGTGCCAGCGTGAATTTCACAGCTTGCCACCGGCAAGTGCTTGATTTCATTGGGGCTGATGCGGAGCCGGGTGCCAAGTTGTTCGGGATTTCGAACGCCTGCCGGGGCACGGCGTTCGGTCTGCCGGACGCCTGAACACCCGTCACATCTTGGACACACACGGCGATGCTTTCCACTACACTCACGTCCATCGCCGAGTTAACAGGACAACTTGCGGGGCGATCCACAAATGCCGCTAAAGCGTTCGCCGCTGCACAGAGAACCGTCTCGACAGCCCCGGCGACGCCGAGGTTCATGGACACATTTTTCTGGAGCACACACCGTGGCGAACGACTTCCTCTTCACCTCTGAATCCGTCTCTGAAGGCCACCCCGACAAGGTCGCCGACCAGATCTCCGACGCCATCCTCGACGCCATCTTCGAGCAAGACCCGAAGAGCCGCGTGGCCGCCGAAACCCTGTGCAACACGGGCCTGGTCGTGCTGGCCGGTGAGATCACCACCAACGCCCACGTCGACTACATCCAGGTCGCGCGCGACACCATCAAGCGCATCGGCTACGACAACACCGAGTACGGCATCGACTACAAGGGTTGCGCCGTGCTGGTGGCCTACGACAAGCAGTCCAACGACATCGCCCAGGGCGTGGACCACGCCTCCGACGACTACCTCAACATCGGCGCCGGCGACCAGGGCCTGATGTTCGGCTACGCCTGCGACGAAACGCCCGAGCTGATGCCCGCGCCGATCTACTACGCGCACCGCCTGGTCGAGCGCCAGGCCCAGCTGCGCAAGGACGGCCGCCTGCCTTACCTGCGCCCCGACGCCAAGAGCCAGGTCACGATGCGCTACGTCGATGGCAAGCCGCACTCGATCGACACCGTGGTGCTGTCGACCCAGCACAGCCCCGAATGGAGCCTGGGCGACAAGATGAAGCCCGAGTTCAACGAGGCCATCATCGAAGAGATCATCAAGCCGGTGCTGCCCAAGGAGTGGCTGCAAAACACCCGCTACCTGATCAACCCGACCGGTCGCTTCGTGATCGGTGGCCCGCAAGGCGACTGCGGCCTCACGGGCCGCAAGATCATCGTCGACACTTACGGCGGTGCCTGCCCGCACGGCGGTGGCGCCTTCTCGGGCAAGGACCCTTCCAAGGTCGACCGCTCGGCCGCTTACGCCGCGCGCTACCTGGCCAAGAACGTGGTGGCTGCAGGCCTGGCCAAGCAGTGCCAGGTGCAGGTGGCCTACGCCATCGGCGTGGCCCAGCCCATGAACATCACGGTCTACACCGAAGGCACGGGCGTGATCTCTGACGAGAAGCTGTCCAAGATCGTGGCCGAAAGCGGCATCTTCGACCTGCGCCCCAAGGGCATCATCCAGATGCTGGACCTGCTGCGCCCGATCTATTCCAAGACCGCTGCGTATGGCCACTTCGGGCGTGAAGAGCCGGAGTTCACGTGGGAGCGCACGGACAAGGCTGCTGCGCTGCGTGCGGCGGCTGGGCTGTAAGAGATTCGCGCGTCATTCACCTGATGCGCAGCCAAAGCGGGGCCAGGGTGCCCCGCTTTTTCATTCCAGGCCTCAGAGGCTGAGATCAAGCGCCACCACCTTCAGGCGATGCCGATCCGCCTCTGGGATGCGCTCTCGCAGGAGCCGCTCCAGGTCCTCAGCACTCTTTGGCTTGATGCCTTCTGGGCTTTTCTCTGGTGAGTGTCCGAACCACAGCACCAGGTAAATGCCGTGACCTTGGGCGGCAGGATCAGTGACGTATCGGCCTTCTAGCTGGTCTCGCCAGGCCAGCCAAATCTGATCGTGGTTTTCTTTCTTGATTTCGATCGGCACGACCACTCGACGATGGTTGATGACCGCGCTGACACGCAAGTCGGCTCGCGTGTCTTGTTGTGCGCTGGCTTCTTTCTCCAGTTGCACCGACATGTTGATCAGGCGATCTCGCAACAGTGCCATGAGCCGATCTCGGCAGGTGTTCTCGATTTCCGGTGTGCGCTGTTCTAGCGACTTGGCCTTGTTGGTGGCCGAGTAGCGCCAGAAGATCGCCACGCCATTCCACTCTGCGCCACGCAGCTCCTTGCCCAACTGACGCAGGTGGTCCACCGTCAACGCGGCCAGATCTGCGACGTTCGCAGGAGCTCTGCTGTACAAGGTCTGGACCACCAATGCGGCTGATGCGTGCCTGAACCCGGCTTCTCGCGCGGCGCGTGTGTGGGCCGCCAAAGCTGCGTCCAGTATGTGGCGCCATCGCATCGTGTGGGCATTGGCACGCAAGCCGCGAAGCGCCTTACCCGCTGCAGTTTCAGTGGATTCCGCCAGCCGCGTGATCATGCTGTGTACCAATTCGCGGCGGTGGTCCGCTTCGCCAATCCAATGTGGGCCGTCTGGTCGATCTGGCTCGGCATGGGGCGCTAACTGCTCAATGAAGCTTGCCCAAAAAGGTGGCGGCAACTCCAGTTGGTGTGGCAATCGCGCGCCGATGCTGCTCAATGCATTCGCCATCTGAACCGCGCGTGTTTGACTGCTGCCCACGAACTTGATCAACGCCATTGCGATGGGTTCGGGGTCAAGGCTGAGCCCCGCCACCAGCCATGAAATCCGTTGTGGCGCATCCAGGCTTCTGAGCTTCAGCCTGGTTTGAATGATGTCGAGAAGCGCATGCTTGTCCACATGCCGGATGGCTGCTGGCAAAAGGGACTGGTTCAGGTGGCTCAACTGCGCCTGATTGGCTTTTGCAGGAAAGGTCTCCAGGATGGCTGGCACGCACCGTTTTGCGAGCTCTGCCGAGCCCTCGTCGCTGCTCAAGGCCCACAAACCTGTGATCGAGCCTTCTGCCCGCTGACGCAGCATGCCTTGCACATATTGAGTGAACACCTGGGAGACCAATTCGACGCGGGACCGCACGATGGATGAATACCAGGTGGGCACATTGCCTGTGCCATCTGTCAGCCACATGGCCACCAAGCGTTCAATCAGTTCATCCGGCCAGCCTTTGGTGGCTTCTGGGTCTTCGCGGGCAATCAGCTCTGAACCGATGAGGCACGCTGAATCAAGGGGGTGCATCCGCAGTTCACGGCCAGCTTGAAGGATGGCGGTCGCTTCCGGAAGATCGGTCCTGTTGAGCACCTTCTTCATGCCTTCAAGCGCCACGGGCAACAACGCCGCGTCACCAAGGTAATCGCACAGCCGGTCTTCCGGTGTTGAGCCATGGATGTCGGTGTACCGACCGAGGTAAGACATCGCCATCTGGTGGTAGAGGCCTGGGGGCGCAGTGCCTGCAGCCATGGCTTCCAGGTGTGGCGTGATGCGTTCCCGGCGCTTCACTTGTTGAAGCATCTCCTTGGTGCGCCATTCCTCTTGATTCCGCCAATACTCGCCTTGAGCTGCATCGATGGGCCAGCTCCAGATGGCCTCCCGCCAAGCGTCTGTCGCTGGCCACTTTGGGCGCTGAGCCTCACACCAATCTTCCACGTCTCGCATCGTGATGTCTGAATCGACGGAGGGGTTGATGGCCTGGTGCGCGGCTTGTTCAACACACCATTTGGCGATGGCTTCTGAAGAGGTTTGAGAGGCCAGCGTCAGCAGCCACCGGTGCCAGTCTCTCGGAAGCCGTGCGCCATGAAGCAACTGGCTGGCTTCCCAGAAGTGGGGTGGGGTGGACGTGGGCAAGGCCAGCGTCAGCACCGACTTCTGAACCTGCGGGTGTGCGCTCAACCAGTCCCGGATTCCCTGGCCTTCGTCGCCCTTGAGAGACCAGAACCCGTGCTCGTCCACGCAAGCCGTGAGCCAGCGGAGAACCCGAGGCGCGTCGATCGGCTCGGCCAAGCTGTTCAAAGCTGCGTCAATGATCTTGCCCATCACCCTCGGCATCTCGAAGTGGCTTCGGAACGAGTCGATGTCCGGTGACAGGTCTGCCAAGCCATCCGCCAGGATGGGAAGTGCAACAGTGGGTGTTCGGGGGATCAGCTCACGACGCCAGAAGCCCGAGTAGCTGCCATGAAAGTACGCCGCTTTCGGTGGCCTGAAGTGCTGCATCACTTCGCTCGGCGCGATGTGATCGGGGTACAGCGCCTCCAGCAGCGCTCCCGCCAGTTGGTCTTGCGGATCGTCGATGACGCCCTGGCGAACGTCACACAGCCATGTCAACGCGGTCTGCATGTCCAGCGACAGCAACCGCGCTTGAGCCAGCCACGCGACTGCTGATTTGGTGCGGGTGTAGGGTGTGTGGCTGTGGTCACGCACAACCCGATCCAGCGCAGGCAGGAGATCGGGCAGCGGTTGACCGTGTGCGATGGCGTCAAACACGCAATGCAGCATCGACTGATGCGCTTCGGACCTGTCTGGGTTCTCGAAGAACCCTTGGTACGTCTGCTGCATGTCTGCGGTGCCGAGGCCGCCGAAAGGGTGATCGGCCCAATCGCCGTTGCGGAACCAGGCGAACTGTTTCGCCTCGCCCTCCAAGCCCTGCAGGAGTTGGATCTTCTCGTTGATGCTGAAGTGACTCACATCCCCGTAAAGCACCACGCCCAGCGGGTCATGAGCGATGAAGGTCTGCCGGTGTTCGTGGCTGTGCACCGCCAGCCACGCATGCAGGCCCCGCAAGGAAGGGGCAACGCCGCCGTCCTCTGCACACATCAAAGCCATGACGCGGGCGACGGGCAAGGAGTGCTCGCGCATGCGCTGGGCGATTTCCCTGGCCCCAAGGTACTCGGCGATGCTGCGGTGCGCAGCTTGGATTCGATCGCCATCGGTTTTGAACAGCTTGGTTGCCAGGGCTGCCCGCAGGTCTTTCGTCGGGATGTCCAAGGGCAAGGCGTTCAAAGCCAGTTCGTTGATCCCATCTGCCACACCGTCCGACCATGCCTCTGCGCCGCTCAGCAGTTGAACGGCGCAAAGCATGCCCGCGCGGCTCAACAGTTCAGACGTGTTGGGTGCGATGTCTCGCTTTGTCATTCGGTGAACGAGGTTGTCTTCCGATGCAAGCTTCTCGCAGGCCGCGGCGAACGTCTGTGCTCTGGTTGCAGGCAGTTGACCGCTTGACCCAGCCGATGTGATCATCAGACGAAGGAACAGTGGGTTGCCCATCACAGGCAACAAACCTTGTTGATGGGCTTGATGCCAGAAGCGATCCACCGCATCTGCTTGCACCAGCGCGTCTTCCAGAATCTGGCGGATCTCTTGCTCGTTCAATGGTTCGAGGCGGAGCACGACAACGTCGCTCTCGTCTGCCAGCAGTTTGATGGCACCGTGATCCAGCGCTTCAATCCAGTCCGCTTCGCGACAGCTCAAGCGAAAGGGGGGCGACCCCATTTCGATCAATTTGGTGCAGATTTCGTCCAGCGGGCGATTGCGATGTCCACCCACATTGCTGGCTCTGGCTTCGTCCAGCCCGTCGATGTACAGAGCTTGCCCTTCGGCCAAGGTGGGTGCCCGCCAGCCGGGACGCATCATGAGGTGCGCCTCAACGAAGGGGGACTGGTTGTGCGCTGCGGCTTCTGCCTTCATCGCTTCCGTCTTGCCGGTGCCAGGGGGGGCCAGCAAGACATAAGCGCGCGTGGAGCGCCAATTTGAAAGGGGCAGTTTGGCCGAGCGGCCCTGGCCTTCGCGAGCGGTCGCGTGGCGCGGGATGCGGATCTCGCCTGTCTGCGCCATGGTCAACCCACCCAATGTGCGGCTCCGTACCGCAAGAACTCGCCCAGGGGAAGGCTCTCGCTGCCCACCACCCAGCGCTTGCAACCTGGAAAGCGTTGAATGAACTCGTCGAGCCCAGCGTGTCGGGCACCTGCGCCAACGTTTCCGCTTTTCACCTCCACCGCTGCGAGGCGACCTCTGTGCTCGATCACGAAGTCCACCTCCAGGCCGCCCTCTCGCCAGTAGTGGACGCGTGTGTCGGTGTCGGCTGAGTTGATCAAATGGGCCCCCACCGCACTTTCGACAAGACGACCCCAGTGGCTTTTGTCTGCCATGGCCTCGGCAAAGCTGTGCTGTCCTTTGGCGCTCATCAGGGCGTTGTTCAGGACCTGGAACTTTGGCGGTGACTGACGTTTGCGCAGCACCTGTGCGGCGTGTTTGTGCAAACCGGACATCAACCCGGCGTGGGCGAGAAGCTCCAGGTACCGGGCCAGGGTGGTCACGTTTCCAGCGTCGTTGAGCTGACCCAGGGTCTTGTCCAGAGACACGATCTGGCCCGAGAAGGAGCAGCCGACTTCAAAGAGCTGCTTGAGCAACGCGGGCTTGTCCACCCTTGTCATCATGAGGACGTCGCGTTCGATGTTGGGCTCGATCAGGCTGCGCAGCACATAGTTGCGCCAGCGCCCTTCATCCTGGATGTAGCTTGCACTGCCTGGGTAGGCACCGAAGAACACGAACTGGTCAAGCGTGAAGTCGAACGCGCTGTTCATCTCCTCGAACGACCAATGCGTGATGGGGATGACCTCATAGCGGCCAGCCAGGCTCTCTGACAGCCCCTTTTGCATCAACAACGGAGACGATCCCAGCAAGAGCACTTGCATCGGGTGTCCAGTCGCGATTTGCCGATCCCACAGGCCTTTGATGTGATCCGACCACCGGGGGATTTTCTGGATCTCGTCGATGACCAAAACGAAAGGTAGGCGAGATGCTCGCCCGGGTTCTGACTCGCGCCAAGCTTTCGCGGCGCGTTCGGCTTTGGCCCATTGATCAATCAGCCAATTGGCATCGAAGCTTGCTGCTTGGCTGCGCATCAGCGTGGGCGAATCCCAGTCATCTGCCTCGCTCAAACCTGCTTTCTCTGATGCATCCGCAGCGACCACCTTGACCGAGTCGCTCGGGCGGGTTGCTCTGAACTGATGAACCAGGGTGGTCTTGCCAACCTGACGCGGCCCGGCCAAGATCTGCATCCGTTTGGGTTGCTCGTTCAACCTGGCGACGATGACTTGAAGCAGGGGGCGCTGGTAGTCCATGAGTTTATTGAGTAAATTTACTCAATAATGTATCCGAGCCGCCAATCTGACGCCAGCACCCAACAAAAAGCCCCGCACTGCGGGGCTTTTGCTTTGCAGCGCCGGACCTCGGTCAGGACGTCTGAAACACGTTCACCGCCCCCGACAGCCTTTGGGCCTGATCGCGCATGCTCTGCGAGGCCGCGGCCGATTCTTCCACCAGCGCCGCGTTCTGCTGCGTCATCTGGTCGAGGTGGTTCACCGCCAGCGACACCTGGCGGATGCCGTCGCTCTGCTCCGAGGTCGAGGCGCGGATGTCGCCCATCATGTGCGTCACGCGCTGCACGGCCTGCAGGATCTCCTCCATCGCCTGGCCGGCGTCGCCCACCAGTCGGGCCCCCGATTCAACGCGGTCGCTCGAAGCGGCGATCAGTGACTTGATCTCGCGCGCGGCGTTGGCCGAGCGCTGCGCCAGCGTGCGCACCTCGCCGGCCACCACCGCGAAGCCCCGACCCTGCTCGCCCGCGCGCGCAGCTTCCACCGCCGCGTTCAGCGCCAGGATGTTGGTCTGAAACGCGATGCCGTCGATCACGCCGATGATGTCGTTGATCTTGCGCGAACTGTCGGCGATCTCCTGCATGGTCGATACCACCTGGCCAACCACCTGGCTGCCGCGCTGGGCGGCGCCGCTGGCCGAGGTGGCCAGCTGGTTGGCCTCGTCGGCCGCTTGGGCCGACTGCGTCACCGTGCTGGTGAGTTGCTCCATCGACGAGGCCGTCTCCTGCAGGCTCGAAGCCGTCTGCTCGGTGCGGTTGGACAGGTCCTGGTTGCCGCTGGCGATCTCACCCGATGCCGTGTAGATGGCGTCGGTGCTTTCGCGCACGCTGCGCACCAGCGTGCCCAGCGAGCGGGCCATGCCGTCCAGCGCCCGCATGAGTTCGCTGATCTCGTCCTTGCCTTGCACGTCGACCTTGACGGTCAGGTCGCCCTGGGCGATGCGCGAGGCCGCGTCGATGGCGTCCTGCAAGGGGCGGCGGATCGAGCGGATGAGCTGCCAGGCGCCGATGGCGGTGGCCACGAGCACGCCCAGCACCATGGTGGCGGCGGTGGCGGTGATGTTGCGCCGCCCGGCCGCGATCTCGGCGCGGATGCCGGCGGCGTCGGCCTCCTGCAAAGTGCGAAAAGCCTTGAGCGCGTCGCCGTACTGCTGCGTCAGCGGCAGGAACTCTTCGATGACACGCTGGCGCGCGGCGTCGATCTGACCGCCGTCGCGCTGAGCCTGAATCTCTTTGTTGAGCTTGAGCACGCGGTCGCGCAGCGACTGGATCTCGGCCAGCTGGGCCTCGTCGGCCGCCGTCAGGGGCAGGCCCTTGATGTGCTCGAGCATTTTGGTGATCTCGGCGATGTTCTGCGTGTTGCCTTTGGAGAAGGTCTGCCCGACGAAGGGGTCGCTGCTGAGCGTGCCAGCCACGACCCGGGTGATGGTGATTTTGCTGAGCTCGGCCCACTCCGAGGCGTATCGCAGCTTCTCGTCGCTCAAGCGCAGCGCGGCTTCGGCGGCCTGTTGTTGCGAGACGGAACGCCAGGCGGCGATGCCGACGATGGCCGTCATGGCGACGATCAGGGCAGCGACGGCTGCCCACAGTTTGGCGGAGATGCTCAGGTGGCGAAACACGGCGGCAAACCTTTGAACGCTTCCCGGACGAAGAGGCCGAGGGCCTGCTCCGGGGTCAGGCACACGGGCAGGCGGGGCCTGCGTCACCTCGTGTCTTCGGCGTTTGCTCGTGGGACTGAAGCGGGCTTGTCCATGAAAAAGGCCCACCGAAGTGGGCCTGATGTGAATGGGACAAGGTGCGCCTCAGCGCTGGCGACGCCGTGACATGGCGCCCAGCAGCAGCAAGCCGCCCAGCGTCAGGCCCCAGGTGCCGGGTTCGGGCACCGGTGACTGGAATGTCTGGGCCTGCACCCAGGTGGTGGCGATGAAACCGAAGCGCTTGAACTCGTCGGTGTCGTTGACAAAGGTCAGGCTGATTTCCTTCGACTGGTGCAGCTCTGAGGGCAGGCCTGCTTCGAAGGTCTTGTTCAGGCCGAAGGAGTCGTACAGGCCCTCGACGCGGTCGAAGGCATCGAACAGCCCGTTGTCCAGCTCGGGGTTGAAGAACTCGGGGAACAGATCGCTGCTGATCAGCACCGACATGGCCTCGACGGACAGGCCGCAATCCTGGCAATTGCCTTCGCCCAGGCGCACCAGCCCGACCTTGGCCAGGCCGGTGAGCGTGAACTGGCTGTGCGGCGCCAGGATCACGGTGTTCTGGATGGGCTCGGGGGGCGTGTCGCTGTCGAGGTCGATGTTGACGGCGGCGGCAGCGGCCTCGGCGTAGTAGCCCTGGCCGACCTGGGTCAGCCGCACGTTGGCCGCCAGGTGGTTGCCTTCGACGAAAGCCACGGCGCTGGTGTTGTCAGGCAGCAGGAAGTCGGTTTGAGCCCGCGTGCCAAAAGGGTTGGCCGGGCCGAAGCTGCCCGAGTGCTGGGTCTCGTAGCCCACCTGGTCGCCGCTGACGAGGTTGTCGATCACGGCCACGCCGCCCAGGAAGGCGTGGGTGCCGATGTCGCTGAAGCCGACGCTGGCGGCCATGCCATCGTCGGGCCGCAGGTCGGTGAGGGTGTACTGGATGTTCGTCAGTGACGACTCCATCGAGTACGACAGGCCCTGTGCCTGGGCGGCGCCGATGCCGGTGGACAGGGCGAGCGCGGCAAGCGCCACGCGGTGGAAGCTGAACATGTGATCCCCCTTTGTGTTGAGTCTGCGTACTTTTTCATGAATCGCGCCGAGCTGCAATGGCCCGTGGAGGCGTCTCGCCAGAGAACGGGTCCCACGCACGGGCGGATGGGCGACTCTCCTGCACCGAATCGGGAATTCCTGTCTGGAGCGCCGATTTTTCCCGCGATCGATCCGGACCATGCCGGCCAGAATGGGTCCTCCAAACGGTCTGTCCTCCACGCCGATCACCATGCTCAGGAAAATCTCCCCTGCCCAGCTCAGACTTGGCATGTTCGTGCACGAAGTGCCGGGCTCCTGGCTGTCGCACCCGTTCTGGCGGGGGGCGTTCAAAGTGGTGGAGGACAAGCAGCTGGCCCAGTTGCGCGAGGCCGTGGCCTACGTCGTGATCGACACGGCCAAGGGCCTGGACATCGAGGAGGCGCAGCCCGCCGAGCCAGTCGCCGAGGCGCCCCCTGAGCGCGGGGCCCCGCCACCGGTGGCCCCTGCCGAGGGGGGGCCAGAGCAGGGCGCGAAGCCGACCGCAGGGCAGCCCGCCGCAGGTTTCCAGGACGAGGTCCGGCGCGCATCGAAGATCGTCGCCCAGGCCCGCCCGGCGATGAAGAACCTGTTTCGCGACGTCCGCCTGGGCAAGGCGATCGACACCGAGCACTGCCTGCCGCTGGTCTCCGACATCGCCGACTCGGTCGAGCGCAACCCGGCCGCCATCGTCAGCCTGGCGCGCTTGAAGACCAGCGACGATTACACCTTCATGCATTCGGTGGCCGTGTGTGCCCTGATGGTGGCCCTGGGCAAGCAGCTCGGGCTGGGCGAGGCCGATTGCCGCGAAGCCGGGCTCGCCGGCCTGGTGCACGACCTGGGCAAGGCGTTGATGCCGCTGGAGGTGCTCAACAAGCCTGGCGCGCTCACGTCCGAAGAGTTCGCGATCATGAAGTCCCACCCCGAAGCGGGACACCGCATGCTGCTGGAAGGCAAGGGCGTGGGCCCTGTGCCGCTCGATGTCTGCCTGCATCACCACGAGAAGGTCAACGGCAAGGGCTACCCGCATGGGCTGCAGGGCGACGAGATCAGCCTGTTCGCCAAGATGGGGGCGGTCTGCGACGTCTACGACGCCATCACCTCCAACCGGCCGTACAAGGCGGGCTGGGACCCGGCTGAATCCATCACCAAGATGGCGCAATGGGCCAAGGAGGGGCACTTCGACGAGAAGGTCTTCCAGGCCTTCGTCAAGAGCGTGGGCATCTACCCGGTGGGCTCGCTGGTCAAGCTCAAGTCAGGGCGGCTGGCCATCGTCGTGGAGCAGGGCAGCAGCTCTTTGCTCAAGCCGGTGGTCAAGGTGTTTTATTCGACCCGGGCCAACGAGCCCCTGGTGCCCGAGGTGCTGGACCTGGGCCGCGTGAGCGACGAGATCGTCTCGCGTGAGGCCCCGTCCACCTGGGGCTTCAAGAACCTCGACGATTTCTGGCTGCCGCAGGGCGCGGCCTGAGCCACCTGCCCAACCGCCCGCTCGTTCGTTCAAGGGCCTGCCGCCGCCATCCACGCCTTCAGCTCGTCGCCTGTTGGCAAGGCGCCAAGCACCCCTTGCCGAGACGCCACCCAGGCGCCAGCCGACATGGCCAGGTGCAGCGCTGGTGAGGCATCCAGCCCCGCTGCCAGCGCCTGGCACCAGGCCGCTGCGAAGGCGTCGCCGCAGCCCGTGGTGTCCACCGCCTGCACGAGGCGTGCGGGGTGATGCCGCGGTGCGTCCACGTCGGCGCCGGCCGGCCAGAGCCAGCAACCCGCCTCACCCAGCGTGATCAGGAGCTGAACGCCGGTGTGCGCCTGGCGCCAGGCCCGCACCGACTCGAATTCGTCGGGGCTCGGGCCCTCTCCCGAGTCCCGAGCACTCGTTGGCCCGCTTGCATCCGCCTGCGCGCCCCAAAGCGCTCGTGCCTCGTGCTCATTGAGCAGCAGCGTGTCGACCTGCTGCAGCACCTCGCTGGCGATCGGGCGCCAGGGCGAGGGGTTGAGCACCGTCTTGGCGCCGGCTTGCCGTGCCAGCCGGAAGGCCTCGGCGATGACCTCGTCGGGCGCCTCGAACTGAGCGTAGGCCACGGCCGATGCCGCGATGTCACTGGCGGCTGCCCGCGCGTGCTCGCGCCCGAGCAGGTGGTTGGCGCCAGGGTGCACGGCGATGATGTTGTCGCCAGCCTGGTCGATCAGGCCGACGCCGTGGCCGCTGGGGCCGGCAAAGCGGTGCACGTGGGCGTCGCTCAGGCCTTCCTGGCGCAGCCGGCCAAGCAGGGCCTGGGCGGCCATGTCATCGCCCACGCCGAGCAGCAGGTGCACGGGCGCACCCAGGCGCCGCAGGCCCACCGCCACGTTCAGCCCCTTGCCGCCAGGCTCCATCAGGAAGCCGTCGGCGTGCACGTGCTCGCCGCGCGCGGGCAGGCGAGGCGTGAACCAGCAGCAGGCCATCACGAAGCTGCCGATGACGAAGACGGGCCGGGGCGAAGGGTCTGACATGTCGGGGCGCAGAACAGGTGCCCCAGTCTAGGTGGCTTCAGTCCAGGTGCGGCAGCCGCCCACGCCAGGCGGCCAGCGCGTAGAGCATGCCCATCACGAACAGGATGGCGGTGGTCGGCTCGGGCACCACGCTGACGGCGTAGTCGTGGCCACTCACGCTCACGGTGTTGGCGCCTGCCACGTTCGGCGTCAGGTTGAAGCGGGCGGTGCTCATGTAGTCGGCCCAGGCGTCGCTGGTGCCGTTGCGAACGCCCGCTTGCGATCCGGCGAACAGCGTGCCGCGCACGCGCACCAGCTCACCCACCACGGCTTCGAAGGTCTGGCTGAACACGCCGTCGCCCTGCGACATCTGCCAGTCGATCGTGCGCACGCGGGGAACCGGTGAGAGCCACGCCGGCCCCATGGACGCCGCAAAGCCCACGCTCAGTGCCCCGGGGGCGGCAGGCAGCGGGGTCACACCGCTGGTGCCGTCGATGGTCAGCGAGAAGGTGTAGGTGATGGGTGTGCCTGCGGCCAGCCCGGGCGCGGTGACCTCGATGAAGTCCTCGAAGGAGGTCGAGAAGATGGCGTCCACGAAGCCGCTGTCGGCGTCGAAGGCCTTTTCATAGTGGGTGCTCAGTTTCCCCTTGAGCACGCCCATGGAAGCCTCGATCTGGGCGTGGGCGCGCGCGCCGTTGCTCAGCAAGGTGTCCGAGCTTTGCCTGAGCACGGGTTGGCTGACCAGGTTGGCGCCTTCGATGCTGGTTTGCTTCGAATCGACCGGGGCCTCGACCGGGTTGGTGGCGTGGCGGATCCCGTCGGTGTAGGTGCTCGCGTTCAGGTAGGCCGGGTTGGGCAGGAAGGGCGCGGCCAGGCTCAGGCCCGGGGCGGCGAGTGCCGCAGCCAGGATCAGGCCCAGGGCCGGGCGCAACGGTGCGACGGGGCTGGTTTGGGTGGTGGGGCAGACGGCCATGGGCCTCCCTGATTGGTTTGATTTCATGATGCCATTATGGAGTCCAAAAAGATACCAAACTATCGAACATGTCGATGCAAGGGGCCACCCCTAGAATCAATGCATGCCTTGTGATCTGCCATGAGCCCTGTCTTGCCATCCTCGGTGCCGCCTGGCGGCTGGTCTGGCCTGGTGCAGCTGGATGCTGGTCGTGCGCAGCCGGTTTACCTGCAGCTGGTCGATGCGCTCACGCAGCTGATGAGCACGGGGGTGCTCGCCGAAGGCCAGCACCTGCCGGCCGAGCGCGTGCTGGCGGCCGAGTTGGGCGTCAGCCGGACCACGGTCAAGCGCGCCTACGACCACCTGCGCGAGGCGCAGAACCTGAGCACGCACGGGCGGGGCGGCACGGTGGTGCGCCACACGCCCAGGGTGGCGCCGGAGCTGGCGCGCCTGAAGGGCTTTTCCAGGGAGATGGAGGAGCTGGGCATGGTGCCGAGCACGCAGGTGCTGTCGCGCCGCATCGTGCTCGATCGCACCATGGCTTCGGTGTTCAAGCGCCCCTCGACCGCGCAGTTCCTGCAGATCACGCGGGTGCGCCTGGCCGACGCTTGTCCGATGTCACGCGAAGTGGCGTGGTACGACCTCACGGCCGCGCCCGAGCTGGCCGATTGGGACGGGCAGGGCTCGGCTTATGGCCTGCTCAAGGCCGCCAGCGGCATCGAGCTCGAGCGCGCCGACCAGAGTGTGGAGGCGGTGATGAGCGACGCCGAGGAGACCCGCGTCTTCGGCTTCGAGCGGCCAGGACCTTGCTTGCTGCTCAAGCGGCACACCTACGCCAGCACGGGGCAGCTGGTCGAGTACGTGGAAGGCACTTTCCGGGGTGATGCTTACGCTTACCGGCACGCGATGAAGCCCTGAGCCCGGTGAGCCCGGGCCCCAGCGAGGCAGGCGCACCGCGTGCCGCTCGCCAGCCGGTTCACTGGCTGGACAGGCTCAGGCCCGCGTGCTCGCGCAACGGGTGGAAGTGAACCAGCGGATGCCGCTCGGACGTCAGGCGCAGGTCATACGCCGAAGTCATCATGTAGGCCAGCGTGTCGGCCGCATCGAGCGCCAGCTTGGAGGCGTTCTCGTCGGTGAACTTTTTGAGCGCCTCGGGCGTGTCGGCCGTGATCCAGCGTGCGCCGGTGAAGCGGCAGGGCATCAGGCGGATGTCCACGCTGTACTCGGCTTTGAGGCGGTGCTGCACGACTTCGAACTGCAGCTGGCCGACGGCGCCCAGCAGCATCGAGCCGCCGACTTCGGGGCGGAAGACCTGGATGGCACCTTCTTCGCCCAATTGCAGCAAACCAGCCTGCAACTGCTTCGATTTCATCGGGTTGGCCAACTCCACCGTCTGGAACAGCTCGGGCGCGAAGAAGGGCAGGCCGGTGTACTGCAGGTTGATGCCGTCGGTGATGGTGTCGCCCAGCTGCACGCCACCGTGGGTGGTGAAGCCGATGATGTCGCCGGCGAAGGCCTCGTCAACGGCCTCGCGGCGCTGCGACAGGAAGGTCACCACCGAGGTCGGGCGCAGCTCCTTGCCGTTGCGCTGCACCTTGAGTTTCATGCCCGGCGTGTACTTGCCAGAGCACACGCGCACGAAGGCGATGCGGTCGCGGTGCGACGGGTCCATGTTGGCCTGCACCTTGAAGACCACGCCGGAGAAGTTCTCCATCTCGGGCAGGATCTTTTTCTTGCTGCCGTCCTTTTCGGTGCTGAAGCGGGGCCGGGGCGAGGGCGCCAGGTCCACCAGGGCGTCGAGCACCTCCTGCACACCGAAGTTGTTGACGGCCGAGCCGAAGAACACGGGCGTCTGCTTGGCGGCCAGGAACAGCTCCAGGTCGAACGCGGGCGCGGCCTCGGCCATCAATTCCATGTTCTGCTCGGCCAGCTCCCACTCGTGGCCGAAGCGCTCGGCCAGCTTGTCGCGCTCGTCCAGCGAGACGACCTCGTCGTCTTCACCGCGCTTGTCGGCGCCGGCGTCGAACAGGCGCATCGACTTCGAGCGCAGGTTGACGATGCCGCCGAACAGCTTGCCCTGGCCCACCGGCCAGGTCATGGGCACGCAGGGCATGCCCAGCTCTTGCTCGACTTCATCGAGCAGCTCGAGCGGGTCGCGGCCTTCGCGGTCCATCTTGTTGACGAAGGTGATGATGGGCGTGTCGCGCTGGCGGCAGACCTCGATCAGGCGCTTGGTCTGCGCTTCCACGCCGTTGGCCGCGTCGATCACCATCAGGGCCGAGTCCACCGCGGTCAGCACGCGGTAGGTGTCTTCAGAGAAGTCCTTGTGGCCGGGGGTGTCGAGCAGGTTGACCACGTGCTCGCGGTAGAGCATCTGCATGACCGACGAGGCCACCGAGATGCCGCGCTGCTTTTCGATCTCCATCCAGTCGGAGGTGGCGTGGCGCGAGGCCTTGCGGCCCTTGACGGCTCCGGCGATGTGGATGGCACCCGAGAACAGCAGCAGCTTTTCCGTCAGCGTCGTTTTACCGGCGTCCGGGTGGGAAATGATCGCGAAGGTGCGGCGGCGCCCGGTTTCGGGGGCAAAAGGCGAGGTGGACACGGCAAAGGCTCCGGGCCGAGGAAAACCCGCGATGCTAGCCGATGAGGGGGCCGCGCGCCAGTTGGTGAGGGGCCCGTGCACGCCAAGAGGCGAGGCGTTGGCGGGGGCAGACCTCGCCCCGGCGGCGCCCGAACCAGCCAGCCCTGGGGACGCCAGGGCTGTTGTTGGTACTGGATGCGCTCAAGCGGCGCGGCGGCGGCGGGCCAGGAAGCCGATGGCGGCCAGGCCTGCCAGGGCGGCGGCGGCGCTGGTGGGCTCGGGCACAGGCAGGGCCGTGCCGGACACGCTGACCATGTCGAAGCGCCAGGTGCCCGAACCGGCGAAGGTCTTGCTGGCATCGGAGGCCAGGTAGCCCGAGGTGCCCGGTGCGAAGGTGGCCACCACGCGGAAGGCCAGGTTGGCGTTGTCATCGGCGCCGGCCACGTTGGACAGGTCGATGGTGCGGGCGTTGAACCAGGTGTCGCCCAGGCCGCTGTCGAACACGGCGTAGTCGATGAAGTTCACACCGTCCAGCGAGTACTGGGCCAGCTCGTAGCGCGAGCTGGTGTTGCTGTGGCGCAGGTCGTAGCTGAAGACCACGTCTTCGAAGCCGACCGAGCTGGCCTTGACTTCGATGCCACGGCTGTTGTTGCCGGCGCCTTGGCTGCCGTAGGTCGTGGTCTGCAGGCCGGAGTTGTCGCTGGCGGCCGGGTCGGACGAGCCGACGCCACTGTTGAAGCTGGGGGTGGTGACGCCACCGATCAGGCTCAGGCTGCCGGCGCCGACGGAGGGCAGGGCGCTGCCGGTGCCGGTGGCGCCATCGGGCGTGATGGAGTTGAACGACCATTGGGTGATGACCTCGGCGTGGGCGAGCTGGGCGGCACCCACGGTCAGGGCGAGGGTGATGGCGGACAGGGCGAAGGACTTCATGGAAACTCCAGTAAAGGCGTGCTGAAGCCCTTGAATCTAGGGTTCTCCCGTGAACCGGCCGTGAATCGCTGGGCCGCTTTTTGCGCCGGGCGGCTCACGCTGGCTCAAGTTCGGTGAGCCCGGGTCGACATCTGATGCAGCGAATCTTCAAAGAGAAAATGGGCGCGATGGACCGCATGGAGCGCAAGCCGGGTGACCCGGGTCGCCTGGACTCGGGCGCGAGCGTGTTCGCGCGCCTGATGCTGGTCGTCAGCGTCATCGCCGGGCTGGCTCACCTGGGCTTCATCGGCTTGTTCCTGCGGGTGCAGGTGCCGGCGCTGGCCCTGGCCAACGTCGCCAGCGTCCTGGTTTATGTGCTGACGGCCATCCTGATCAGGCGCGGTCGGCTCACGCTGGCGACCTTGTTGATCGTGCTGGAGGTGCTCCTGCACGGGGTGGTGGCCACGGCGATCATCGGCTGGGCGGCGGGCTTTCACCACTACCTGCTGTTGGTCATCCCTGTGGTGATTGTGAGTGCTTACTATCGCTATTCACTCAGATTTATCTTGGCTTGTGCCGTGGCGCTGCTGTACATCGGCCTGGACATGGCCTACCGCGAGGCCACGCCAGCCGTGGCCGTGCCCGCACCTTTGATCGATGGGCTGCACTACATCAACCTGGCCACGGTGTTGCTCATGCTCGGGGTGTTGGCCACGGTCTACCAACGCCTGGTCTCGCGTGCCGAGCAGAGCCTGCACGAGCTGGCCTGCACCGACCCCCTGACCCAGTTGCGCAACCGCCGCTTCATGATGGAGGTGGCCCAGCACGAGGCCGCGGTCGTCGAACGCGGAGGGCGCCCCTTGAGCCTCCTGCTGGGTGACATCGATCACTTCAAGCGCATCAACGACCAGCACGGCCATGCCGTGGGCGACGGCGCGCTGCGTGCGATTGCCCAGGTGCTGCGCGACGGGGTGCGCGAGGTCGACCACGTGGCGCGCTGGGGTGGCGAGGAGTTCCTGGTGCTGCTGCCCGGCACCGAGCTGGACGAGGCGCAGCAGGTGGCCGACCGACTGCGCAGGGCCGTGCTGGCGCTGGCCGAAGTCGACGGCCGTCGCCAACTCGGCTTGAGCATCACCCTGGGTCTGGCCGAGCTGAGACCTGGCGAAAGCATCGAGCAGGCCCTCATGCGCGCCGACCGCGCGCTCTATGAAGGCAAACAAGCCGGTCGAAACCGTGTGGTTCTCGCAGGACAAGCCTGAGGCCTTGCGCCTATAATCGCGCCACTTTCGAGGAGCGTTGCAAGGCCCCGTCCCGCTGTCCAACACGGCGCGACCCGCAGGCCCCAGGCTCGAAAGCCTCTCCATTTGCAACGGCGCTCACCCGCATGTGTCCCGCTGGGTGAGTCATTCCTGCTTCACGTTCCCACGTTTCGTCGGCGCTGAAGTTGTTCCCCCTCCCGGCAGCGCACGGCGGCTTTCAGAACTCTTTCGGAGCTGAGTCATGAACGCTGTGTTGAAGAACCTCGAAACCTCCCACAAGGGCGTCGACTGCGTCGTCGCCGACATGTCCCTGGCCGACTGGGGCCGCAAGGAACTCACCATCGCCGAGCACGAGATGCCCGCGCTGATGGCCATCCGCCGCGAATACGCCGCCAGCCAGCCCCTCAAGGGCGCGCGCATCACCGGCTCGCTGCACATGACCATCCAGACCGGCGTGCTGGTCGAGACCCTGCAAGCCCTGGGCGCCGAAGTGCGCTGGGCCTCGTGCAACATCTTCTCGACGCAGGACCACGCCGCCGCCGCCCTGGTGGCCAACGGCACGCCCGTCTTCGCCTACAAGGGCGAGTCGCTGGAAGACTACTGGGACTACACCCACCGCATCTTCGAATTCGGCGCCAAGGGCAGCAAGGGCGAAGGCCCCAACATGATCCTGGACGACGGTGGTGACGCCACGCTGCTGATGCACCTGGGCAAGAAGGCCGAGACCGACCCGTCCGTGCTGGCCAACCCCGGCAGCGAAGAAGAGCGCATCCTGTTTGCCGCCATCAAGGCCAAGCTGGCCGTTGACGGCACCTGGTACAGCCGCAAGGGCGCCGAAATCATCGGCGTGACCGAAGAGACCACCACCGGCGTGCACCGCCTCAACGAAATGAGCGCCAAGGGCACGCTGCTGTTCCGCGCCATCAACGTCAACGACTCGGTCACCAAGAGCAAGTTCGACAACCTCTACGGCTGCCGCGAATCGCTGGTCGACGGCATCAAGCGCGCCACCGACGTGATGGTGGCCGGCAAGATCGCCGTGGTGGCTGGCTACGGTGACGTGGGCAAGGGCTCGGCCCAGGCCTTGCGCGCCCTGAGCGCCCAGGTGTGGGTCACCGAGATCGACCCCATCAACGCCCTGCAGGCCGCCATGGAAGGCTACCGCGTCGTCACCATGGACTACGCCGCCGACAAGGCCGACATCTTCGTGACCGCCACCGGCAACAAGAGCGTCATCACCTACAAGCACATGGAGGCGATGAAGGAAAACGCCATCGTCTGCAACATCGGTCACTTCGACAACGAGATCGACGTGGCCGAGGCCGAAGCCAAGTGCAAGTGGGAAGAGATCAAGCCACAGGTCGACCATGTGATCTTCCCGAGCGTGGATGGCAAGCCGGGCAAGCGCATCATCATGCTGGCCAAGGGCCGCCTGGTGAACCTGGGTTGCGGCACCGGCCACCCCAGCTACGTGATGTCGTCGAGCTTCGCCAACCAGACCATCGCCCAGATCGAGCTGTTCACGCGTCCTGACGCGTACGAAAACGGCAAGGTCTATGTGCTGCCCAAGCACCTCGACGAAAAGGTGGCCCGCCTGCAACTGGTGACCCTCAACGCCCAGCTCACCGAGCTGAGCGACGAGCAGGCCGCCTACATCGGCGTGTCCAAGCAGGGCCCTTACAAGCCCGATACCTACAGGTACTGACCACCCCCTGCGGCCTTCGGCGGCTTGCAGCCCGCGTCCACCCGAGGACGGGCGGACCCTTCGTGAGGCTCGGACAGTCCGCAAGGACTGTCCAAGTCCACACTCAGCCCCCTCAAGGGGGCAACCACCAGCGGCCCGGCCAAGCCGGATCCAGGGTGGTTGCTGGATCAAACCGCGCGGCGCAAACAGGCCGCGCGCAAAAGGAATTGAATGCCAAGAGCCGACCAACTGCTCGTCGCCGGGGGCCACGCGCCAACCCGTTCTGCCGCCCACCGACTGGTGGAAGCGGGTGCCGCGCAATGGCTCGGCCCCAAGGGCTGGACCAAGCTGCGCAAGGCCGGTGAAGACCTGCCTGAAGACGCTCAGCTGCGCGTCACCAACGACGACGAGCTGCGCTGGGTTTCCCGCGCGGGGCTCAAGCTCGAAGGCGCCCTGGCGCACATCGGCCTGGACGTGACGGGCATGCACTGCCTGGACGTGGGCCAGTGCACAGGCGGCTTCACCGACGTGCTGCTCACGCAAGGCGCGGCCAGCGTGGTCGGCGTGGAAGTGGGCCATGGCCAGCTCCACGACAAGCTCAAGGCCGACGCCCGCGTGGTCTGCCTGGAGAACGTCAACGCCCGCGAGCTCGATGACAGCCCGCTGCGCGAGCACGCCCCGGCCGATGGCTTCGACCTCATCGTCGCCGACCTGTCCTTCATCGCCCTCTCCAAAATCGTGCCGCACCTGGGGCCCTGGCTCAAGCCGGGCGGACAGGTCGTCATGCTCATCAAGCCGCAGTTCGAGGTCGGCAAGGAGCACGTCGGCAAGGGCGGCGTGGTCAAGGACCCGGCCCAGCACGCCCGCGCCCGCGACATGGTGCGCCGCGCCTGCACCGACCTGGGCTGGAAGGTGCACAAAGGCTTTGCCAGCCCGATCGCCGGTGGCGACGGCAACCTCGAGTTCTTCATCTGGGCGCAGTCTCCCACCGAGACGCCCCAAGCCTGAATCAGCCAGATCCCTCGCGTGACCCCATGACCTCCCTGCCCATCAGCTTCGAGTTCTTCCCGCCCAAGACGCCCGAAGGCGTGGACAAGCTCGCCGCCGTGCGCCAGCAGCTCTACCCTTTGAAGCCCGAGTACTGCTCGGTCACCTACGGCGCGGGCGGCTCCACCCAAGACGGCACCATCCAGACGGTGCGCGCCATCCTGGCCGAAGGCTTCGATGCGGCGCCGCACTTCTCGTGCATCGGCGCGAGCAAGGCCAGCGTGCGCGAGCAGCTCGCCCAGTTCAAGGCCGACGGCATCAAGCGCATCGTGGCCCTGCGCGGTGACCTGCCCAGCGGCTACGGCGGCTTCGGCGAGTTCAAGTACGCCAGCGAGCTGGTGGCCTTCATCCGCGAAGCAACCGGCGATCACTTCCACATCGAGGTGGGCGCCTACCCCGAGATGCACCCGCAGGCCCGCAACCCGCAGACCGACCTCAAGGCCTACGTCACCAAGGTGATGGCGGGTGCCGACGTGGCCATCACGCAGTACTTCTTCAACACCGACGCCTACTTCCGCTTCGTTGAAGACGCCGAGAAAGCCGGCGCCAAGATCCCCGTGGTGCCGGGCATCATGCCGATCACCAACGCCAGCCAGCTCATTCGCTTCTCGGACGCCTGTGGCGCCGAGGTGCCGCGCTGGATCCGCACCCGCCTGGAAGGCTTTGGCGACGACAAGGCCTCCATCCAGGCCTTTGGCCTGGACGTGGTCACCGACCTGTGCGACCAGCTTCGTGCCGGTGGCGTGCCCGGCCTGCACTTCTACACGATGAACCAGGCCACCACGGTCAAGGCGCTGTGCGAGCGCCTGGGCCTGACAGCCTGAACGGGCTCCTGGCAAGCCCCCTGACCCCGTTTTGTTGCGCGCACGAGCCGCAGCGTGCGCGCCATCTGATCCTGGTCAAGTTCAGACCACGGCCAGGCATGCACCCGGGAGGGTGAGGCTGCCGACTTGCGCTGAATCAAATTTCACCCGGGGTGACCCTGATGCAATGGACCCATGGCGAATCGCAGGACGCGTCGCCAAGGCAACCTGCAAGAAGGATCACACCATGAAAAACACCTCCGCTCTGACCCGCCTCGCCCTGGCCGCTGTCGCTGCCGCATCGCTCGCTGCCCCCGTGGCATCGCAAGCCGCTGAAGGCCCCTGGCTGGTGCGCGCCCGCGCCGTGAACCTGGATCCGGCGAACAAGGACTCCACCGGCCTGGACCTCAACGTCAACAGCAAGGTGATCCCTGAGCTGGACATCACCTACTTCTTCACCCCGAACATCGCTGCAGAGCTGGTGCTGACCGTGCCCCAGAAGCACGACATCAAGGCCGGTGACACCAAGATCGGCTCGCTCAAGCACCTGCCCCCCACGCTGTCGGTCCAGTACCACTTCCTGCCGACGTCGAACTTCCGTCCCTATGTGGGCGTGGGCGTGAACCTGACGCTGTTCTCCGACGTTGACTTTGATCCGGCGGTCCGCGCGGCCCTGCAACCTTCGGTTGAAAGCAAGAGCTTTGGCATGGCCTATGGCGCTGGCTTCGACTACAAGCTGACCGAGCAGGTCTACCTGAACGTGGACGTCAAGAAGGTGCACATCCACGCCAAGGTCAAGGCCTTCGGTGAAGACGCCGGCACCCTGAAGGTCAACCCGGTGCTGTTCGGCATCGGCATTGGCTACCGCTTCTGATCTTCGCTGCCGCTGATGGCGGCAACTGAAAAAGGCTCCCTCGTGGAGCCTTTTTTGTTGGCGCTTTGGTGGGGCTGCGCGCACCATCGACTTCGCGCTGCGGGCTGGCGCACGCCCATGAAAAAAGCCCCCGGAGGGGCTTTTTCGGGACCGTGCCGAGCAGGGTCTCAGTCGTTGACGGCTTCGCGGCGACGGCGAGCCATGGTGCCCATGGCCAGCAGGCCGGCGCCCAGCAGGGCGTAGGTCGAGGGCTCGGGCACGGCCGGGGTCGGGACCACGGTGCCGATTTTGATCGACTTGATCATATCGGCGATATAACCGTAATCGCTGGGATCGAGCTCGGCCGAGACCAGGAAGGACTTGAAGCTGTCAGCCAGCACGAAGCTGGAAGCGTCCAGACCGATGGAGCGCTTGACCGAAGAGGTGCTCACGGCCAGGCCGTTTTCTTCGCCGAAGCTCGAGGTCACCACGGTGGCGGTCAGCAGTTCCTGGTTTTGCAGGTTCAGCAAGGGCAGCACCGACGAGCCAACCAGCAGGTTGCCGGTCAGGGTTTCAGGCCCCTCTGCGAGGCGCCCATTGCGCAAAGGAAACTGACTGCGTTGTGGCAAGGTGGGAGCCGGCGCCGCCAAAGACCGGACAGTCAATGGCGCGTGATGCCCGACAGTTAGGGTGGTCAAGGGTG
>NZ_LFRI01000485.1 GCF_001447195.1 Aquabacterium parvum
CTGGCTGAACGCTTTAAGCACCTTCATAGAGCCCAGCGCGAGCTATGGAAACGCCGGCAACGTGGTCGCGGCTCTGTGCTCGATGGTGTTGTGGGCGCTGTTTGGTCATACGAAGTGAAGCGGGGAGACAACTCGGTCCAGTGGCACCCGCACCTGCACATGATCGCCTTGGCCGAGGTCGAGCCCAGCCAGGAGCGCTTGTCGCGGGATTGGCACCAGATCACCGGGGACAGCTTCATCGTTGATGTGCGGCCCATCGTTGGAGATCCCGCC
>NZ_LFRI01000486.1 GCF_001447195.1 Aquabacterium parvum
GAACGTGCCATGCCGCCTCCCTTGCGTATGGCGCCAGCCATGCGCTGACGTGATGCTCAATTTATCGCACTTGCCAGCCGCCGAGGAGGCTGCCCCTATGGCCTGTGCATGAGGTGTATTCAATGAGCGCCTAACGTCCAAGTTCAGGGGCGCTCGCTTGGCGAGGCCGAAGCGCGCAGCGGTTGAGGCGTCCCCTGCAACGACCAGTTAGGCTGGTGAAAGATGCGGTTCTGGGTGAGCTGCTCATGACTGCTTCGTGCTTCCCAAGAGCACGCGTTCCAGCTTTTGCCGCTCAATAGCTCTGCCCATGTTTTCTTCAGCAAGGATCAGCGACTTGATCGTTGCGAGCGCTTCGTTGGGTTTTGCGGTGGCAACTTCTGTGAGGCAATCGGCGGCCAAGCCAAGCTCATTGTGAGATAAAAATTCTTCGGCTTGAGCCAAATCGCTTGCATGCTCTTCAGCTATTGAGCTCGGCAATGATTGCTTTGCCGCTCGCAGGAGTGCTTCGGTTCGAGCCCAGGATCGATGAAGTTCCGAGTGCGTCATAAACGAAGGCCTAACTACCAAGTTCAGGGGCGCCCGCTTGGCGTGGCCGAAGCGTGCAGTGGTGGAGGCGTCCCCTGCAACGCCCAGTTAGGCGCAGCGGCCTTGCCAGACAAGGGATGTGCAATGCCGCCGTCGCCGTATGT
>NZ_LFRI01000487.1 GCF_001447195.1 Aquabacterium parvum
GGTCGCCGATAAACTGCGCTACATCGAGCGCACGACTCTTTGCCTTACCGTACCGATCAACCCGCCTGGGTAGCGTCTCGATTCCATCAGCCCCGAACTCCTCTGACCAGGACTCGGGGCTTTCCTTTTCAAGGTCTGGTGGCGACATACCCCCCCCTTCCTGGCCGGGGGACTCCCCCGCTCCCCCGTGTGAACAGGTCACACATCACGCAACCCATGTTGCAGGGGGCCATGCCGTGATCTGACAGACGGTTTAGCCGTATTCGGCTACCC
>NZ_LFRI01000488.1 GCF_001447195.1 Aquabacterium parvum
AGTAGGCTTTCATCGACTTAGCGCCCCGTCTAATGGCACACAGAGGGCAAAGCAGGTGCTTCATGCAGAAGCTGGCCGCATGCAGCCTCACAGCGTCGATGGTGAAGTAGTGCCGGAACAGCAGGTAGTCACCGCAGGTGGTGAGCCGCTGGTGAAGCGTTTCTTGACCTTCAACGTGGTCGCCGATAAACTGCGCTACATCGAGCGCACGACTCTTTGCCTTACCGTACCGATCAACCCGCCTGGGTAGCGTCTCGATTCCATCAGCCCCGA
>NZ_LFRI01000489.1 GCF_001447195.1 Aquabacterium parvum
ATACAAACAATTCGCCCAACCCAATACTGGCGCTGCTTTCCGGCCGATTTGAGGCCGTTGTGTATGCGTCGAAAACGGGTAGCCGAATACGGCTAAACCGTCTGTCAGATCACGGCATGGCCCCCTGCAACATGGGGTGCGTGATGTGTGACCTGTTCACACGGGGGAGCGGGGGAGTCCCCCGGCCAGGAAGGGGGGGGTATGTCGCCACCCGACCTTGAAAAGGAAAGCCCCGAGTCCTGGTCAGAGGAGTTCGGGGCTGATGGAATCGAG
>NZ_LFRI01000490.1 GCF_001447195.1 Aquabacterium parvum
GCAAGGGAAACTGCGCCGCTTGAAAAGTTCAAGGTTTTGATGGCCGCGCAGGATAGGCAGTGCCACACGAAACGCAATGCACGCGAAGACCAGCGGAGGACGGCGACCATCGCTCCGCTGGTTGGCTTGAAGGTGGGCCGGTCGGGTACCCCTCCCTCTGCAACGCCCTTCGGGCTCACTGGGGTGTCCCCCAGCCCCCCGGCTTACTTCGACGCGGAGAGGCGCTCCATGTCATTGAGGACAGGCCGAGCATGCTGATGCACGGCCATCATG
>NZ_LFRI01000491.1 GCF_001447195.1 Aquabacterium parvum
GTCCTCGAAGAGGCTGCGCTGATGACCACTGAGACGGTGAGGGCCTTCTACGGGATCGTAGCTGCTGGCCCGGATGTTGACACGCCGCCCTGGCTGTTCATCCTGGCCAGACACATCGACGCCTGGGACAAGGCCTAGCAGGCCTACATGATGGCCGTGCATCAGCATGCTCGGCCTGTCCTCAATGACATGGAGCGCCTCTCCGCGTCGAAGTAAGCCGGGGGGCTGGGGGACACCCCAGTGAGCCCGAAGGGCGTTGCAGAGGGAGGGGTA
>NZ_LFRI01000492.1 GCF_001447195.1 Aquabacterium parvum
AACTCACGCTTGCGCGTCTTCTTGGTCGACAGGTTCAATCCCAGGCTGACTTGCTTCATGTCCTTACGCCACGCATCAACTTGACGACATCATCATGCAAGACTCGCGCCTTGACGGCGGGTTTTGCAGACCTTCCTTAGGCGACATTTGCTCGAGTGACGCGGTCATGGCCTGTAGGTCAGGTTAATGAAAAAGATCTCGACGACCATCGTAGCAACGGCAAAGTACATGGGCATGGCCGGATTGGAGGTGTCGTCTGCGCGCCCGAGTCGGGCTGCTGAAGTTTTCTTTCTATAGGAAAGATAACCAATGAAGAGCCCAAGCAGCGGGAAGATGAAGACGGTGACCATCATGAAGATCGTGGGCACCGACAGCAGCGTGACGAAAATTGAGAGCTTTGCGAGATTCATGCAGTTATTCAGATTTTTCCCGTACTGCTAGGGGGCGATTGGTGAGGGCGCCTAACTACCAAGTTCAGGGGCGCCCGCTTGGCGTGGCCGAAGCGTGCAGTGGTGGAGGCGTCCCCTGCAACGCCCAGTTAGGCGCAGCGGCCTTGCCAGACAAGGGATGTGCAATGCCGCCGTCGCCGTATGTG
>NZ_LFRI01000493.1 GCF_001447195.1 Aquabacterium parvum
GGGGGCAAGGTGTGAGGATGGATGCACGTATGAGGCCGCTGGCGGCGGCCCTGCGGGATGGGCGAAGCCCGCACGCTGGGACGACGCAGGCGGCTCTAGAGTTCATACATACAAACAATTCGCCCAACCCAATACTAGCGCTGCTTTCCGGCCGATTTGAGGCCGTTGTGTATGCGTCGAAAACGGGTAGCCGAATACGGCTAAACCGTCTGTCAGATCACGGCATGGCCCCCTGCAACATGGGTTGCGTGATGTGTGACCTGTTCACACGGG
>NZ_LFRI01000494.1 GCF_001447195.1 Aquabacterium parvum
CTGCACATGATCGCCTTGGCCGAGGTCGAGCCCAGCCAGGAGCGCTTGTCGCGGGATTGGCACCAGATCACCGGGGACAGCTTCATCGTTGATGTGCGGCCCATCGTTGGAGATCCCGCCGAGGGGTTCATGGAGGGTTTCAAGTACGCCGTCAAGTTCAGCGATCAGCCGGTTGCCGATACATGGCATGCCTTTCAGACGCTCAAGGGGAAACGCCTTCTTGGTTCTGCTGGGTGCTTCCGAGGTGTCGAGGTGCCGGAAGAGCTGACCGAT
>NZ_LFRI01000495.1 GCF_001447195.1 Aquabacterium parvum
AGCATCTGCTTGCGCGCTTTCCTGCATGTCCTTACCGGCTTTGCCAGAGAGTGCATATCGGTGCAGCCAGTGCGTGATCACCGTCATGGCTTCTTCGATCATGTCGGCTTCACCTTGATCAACTTGTCCAACTCTCGCGACTCCTCATCCCAGTCACGCCATTGCTGGTCTTTCGGCTTCTTTCCCCAGCAAGTGCGTGCCATCCACTCAGCGATGGGCTTCTTCTCGAACGCCCAAATCAAGGCCGCCACAGCCAGACCGATGAGGCCAGCACGGATACCAATCCGTGCGGCAAGGGCGCGAGAGCGGACTGCAACAGTCGGCTTCATCCAGCCTTTTGCCTGAAAGAATGAAGCGCTGCCGCTGGCGATGGTGGCTGTGCCTGAAACGAAGCCTGCAGCAGACGCTCCGGCGTACAACACAGAAAGTCCGATTCGATCCTCATCAAAACGCTCTCGTGCGTTGACCCCAGCCCAATACGCCCCAATGAACGAAGCCACGCCGCCGCACAGCCCCCCGAGCCCCTTGGTCACGCCCCACTGCAGGTTCTCGCCATACACGCCCTTGACCCATGCCGCGCGGATGTCAGCAACGGCATTGACACCGCCCAACACTGCCGCGCGCAGCGCGGCTTCGGCCTGAGGCTGCTTGAAGCGATCGGCCTTGGCCAATGCGCCCTCGGCCTTGTGATAGTTGATCAGCTCAAAGACGAGGCTGATGGCGCTGAGCCTGCCGTCCAGGTTGAAGCCCTTCTTGACGTTGACAAAGGTATCTGCCGCCAAGGCGGTGCTGACCTCGCGCATCTGCCCGAACTGGCGCATCGTGTTCTGCGCAGCCTCTACGGTCTCAGGTGCAACCACCACATAGCGCAAGCCGCTGACCGCATCGGGCTTGGGCTGCGGCAAGGTGGCCGCCAGCACCGGCGCTTGGCCCGGCACCGCCATGCGTGTGCCAAAGTCGCGTTTGAAGGCAAACGGGTTGCTGCCGTCCAGGCTCAAGGTCATGTCCACCATGCGCCAGGTGGAGAACTCGAAGAACCGTGCCAGGCCCCTCAGGCCATCGCTTGTCGTGAACGCATGTTGAGCCCACATGGCACCAGCGCGGGTCCAGATCACGCCTTCAAACAGCGTCTTGACGACGCGGTTGGTGTTGTCGTCCGACAGCGCCTTGGACAGCGGCCCGGCGGCCGTGGCCAGGGTGTGCGGATGATCCAGCCAGGTCAGTTGCGTCAAGACATCTCCACCGGCCACTTCGGCTCGCGCCCTGTGAGGATGGCGACGAAATGCGCCAGCGACAGCAGCACCAGCAGCGGTGACAGCACCGCCATGAAGATCAGGTGCCCCAATCCCAGCGTGCCTTTGCGCTGCAACTCCAGCGCCCCGGTGATGTTGAAGTAGGTATTGAACGAATAAGCCAGCGAGGGCGTCATCTTCGCCCAACGCTTGGGTGTGGGCACAGCCTGCGGCCCCTCGGCCATGTAGCGCTGGATGTAGGCGATGAAGGCATCTGACTTGGCCTGGTTGGTGATGGTTTTGCCGACCACGAAGCGGCGCTTGATGCGCCGGGTGGCCGGGTCCACGCTCAGGAAGGTGGTGGGGAAGATGCGCGCGCCTTCGCCGTTGTCACCGTCTCGCTGGCCGCGCATCAGGTAGAGGCTGTCATCCCACGGTACGCTGAATGGCCCGCCCACGCGCGAGCTGCGCCAGACATGCACCATGCGTCGCTCGCGGTCGAAGCGGATGGGGTTGGCTCGGTAATGAAACCAGTCGAAGCTGACAAAGTAGCGCCAGAAGAGCCAAGCTCCTCCAGAGAAAAGAACGACGGCAAAGCTGCCGGCGGCGAGCATGTCTAGCCTTGTATTCCCCGCCATAACCTTTTCAACCATCATCATGGCGAAGTCAATTGCAGCGGTCACACCTAGCCAGACGAACGCAACACCCGGCACGCACAAGAAACCTCGCATGTGGTGCGAAGCCGACATGGCATCGAGGTGTCGCTCGTCGATGGCAAAGATCGACTCGTTGTCGTCGGGATCAGCAGCGATGGCGTTGCGCCCGACACAGAGCAGTTCCGCACCAGGGCGTTCTGCCAACTCCTCCTCCAGCGTTCCGTCACCCTCTCCGGTGTAGAGGTTCATGTCAGCATCTGCTTGCGCGCTTTCCTGCATGTCCTTACCGGCTTTGCCAGAGAGTGCATATCGGTGCAGCCAGTGCGTGATCACCGTCATGGCTTCTTCGATCATGTCGGCTTCACCTTGATCAACTTGTCCAACTCTC
>NZ_LFRI01000496.1 GCF_001447195.1 Aquabacterium parvum
GCACATGATCGCCTTGGCCGAGGTCGAGCCCAGCCAGGAGCGCTTGTCGCGGGATTGGCACCAGATCACCGGGGACAGCTTCATCGTTGATGTGCGGCCCATCGTTGGAGATCCCGCCGAGGGGTTCATGGAGGTTCTCAAGTACGCCGTCAAGTTCAGCGATCAGCCGGTTGCCGATACATGGCATGCCTTTCAGACGCTCAAGGGGAAACGCCTTCTTGGTTCTGCTGGGTGCTTCCGAGGTGTCGAGGTGCCGGAAGAGCTGACCGATGA
>NZ_LFRI01000497.1 GCF_001447195.1 Aquabacterium parvum
CGCGAGTTCATCGAGGCTGCTGTGTCTGATGCGCTGGCCCGCGCCGAGGAAGCTATCGAGCGTTCCGGTGCCCTGGATCAAGGGAGCCTGTGATGCTCACGCTGACCGGCACCATTCGAGCAGTCACCACCCTGGGGGGTGGCGTCAACAAGAAGACCGGCGAGGTGATCCCCACCCGCCCGGTTCTCCAGATCGAGGGCCTCGATAACCGTGGCCTCGTTCAACTCTTCACCCTCACAGTTCCGGACACCAAGCCTTTCGAGGGCCGAGTGG
>NZ_LFRI01000498.1 GCF_001447195.1 Aquabacterium parvum
GCTCAAGGGGAAACGCCTTCTTGGTTCTGCTGGGTGCTTCCGAGGTGTCGAGGTGCCGGAAGAGCTGACCGATGAGCCGCTCGATGAGCTGCCGTATGTCGAGCTGTTCTATCGCTATCTGCATGGAAAGGGCTACACCGTTTCGCATGCGAATCGCCCCAAAGCGGCGTAGCCGCCGAGGGATCAGACGGGTAGGGGATTGGCCTGGAACGCCGCTCCCCTGCCCTAACCAAGCCAACTACACAGGAGTTGAAATGGCTGGAATGAAGTCTA
>NZ_LFRI01000499.1 GCF_001447195.1 Aquabacterium parvum
GTCAGATCACGGCATGGCCCCCTGCAACATGGGTTGCGTGATGTGTGACCTGTTCACACGGGGGAGCGGGGGAGTCCCCCGGCCAGGAAGGGGGGGGTATGTCGCCACCCGACCTTGAAAAGGAAAGCCCCGAGTCATGGTCAGAGGAGTTCGGGGCTGATGGAATCGAGACGCTACCCAGGCGGGTTGATCGGTACGGTAAGGCAAAGAGTCGTGCGCTCGATGTAGCGCAGTTTATCGGCGACCACGTTGAAGGTCAAGAAACGCTTCACC
>NZ_LFRI01000500.1 GCF_001447195.1 Aquabacterium parvum
GAATGGTGCCGGTCAGCGTGAGCATCACAGGCTCCCTTGATCCAGGGCACCGGAACGCTCGATAGCTTCCTCGGCGCGGGCCAGCGCATCAGACACAGCAGCCTCGATGAACTCGCGCTTGCTCATGTCGAGCAGGCTCGTCACTTGATCGAGGCGCTCGATCAGCGAGGGATGCACCTTGGCGCACATCTGGCGCAGCTCGGTGAGCTGGCCTTGATCAATGGCCTGATCGACCAGCCGGCCCATGTTGGCACCGTGGCTCAGGGCCTTGAG
>NZ_LFRI01000501.1 GCF_001447195.1 Aquabacterium parvum
CCCCCCGGCTTACTTCGACGCGGAGAGGCGCTCCATGTCATTGAGGACAGGCCGAGCATGCTGATGCACGGCCATCATGTAGGCCTGCGAGGCCTTGTCCCAGGCGTCGATGTGTCTGGCCAGGATGAACAGCCAGAGCGGCGTGTCAACATCCGGGCCAGCAGCTACGATCCCGTAGAAGGCCCTCACCGTCTCAGTGGTCATCAGCGCAGCCTCTTCGAGGACATTGCGCGCTTCATCGATAGACTTCATTCCAGCCATTTCAACTCCTGT
>NZ_LFRI01000502.1 GCF_001447195.1 Aquabacterium parvum
TTCCGGCACCTCGACACCTCGGAAGCACCCAGCAGAACCAAGAAGGCGTTTCCCCTTGAGCGTCTGAAAGGCATGCCATGTATCGGCAACCGGCTGATCGCTGAACTTGACGGCGTACTTGAAAACCTCCATGAACTCCTCGGCGGGATCTCCAACGATGGGCCGCACATCAACGATGAAGCTGTCCCCGGTGATCTGGTGCCAATCCCGCGACAAGCGCTCCTGGCTGGGCTCGACCTCGGCCAAGGCGATCATGTGCAGGTGCGGGTGCCA
>NZ_LFRI01000503.1 GCF_001447195.1 Aquabacterium parvum
GCATGGCCCCCTGCAACATGGGTTGCGTGATGTGTGACCTGTTCACACGGGGGAGCGGGGGAGTCCCCCGGCCAGGAAGGGGGGGGTATGTCGCCACCCGACCTTGAAAAGGAAAGCCCCGAGTCCTGGTCAGAGGCGTTCGGGGCTGATGGAATCGAGACGCTACCCAGGCGGGTTGATCGGTACGGTAAGGCAAAGAGTCGTGCGCTCGATGTAGCGCAGTTTATCGGCGACCACGTTGAAGGTCAAGAAACGCTTCACCAGCGGCTCACC
>NZ_LFRI01000504.1 GCF_001447195.1 Aquabacterium parvum
CGCATCAACCAACGCACGGCAACTGTCGATTGCGGCACCGAATCATGGCGCCTGCCGTTTGCAGCGCTTCGCCACGTGTTGGATGTCTAAAGCCTAGCGGCCGGTCGTGACAAGAGGGTGCGCGTCGGACTATTACCATTCAAGCTGGCATCAGCCAAGCATTCAACACACAGGGAATCATGCACATGCCGCCTCATGCCACCATCGGCCTAACTGTGCGTTGCAGGGGACGCCTCCACCAGTGCACGCTTCGGCCATGCCAAGCGCGCGCCCCTGAACTTGGGCGTTAGGCCCTGCGTAAATGCCCAGTATTCATCGGCCTTGCGGGGCATGCGCCGGAACACATCGAGGCTTGCGGTCCGTGTGCTGGCACCTGTGCCGCGCAGGTTGCGAGTCGGGTAAATTGAGGCCTTCGTCAGCGCATGGCTGGCGCCATACGCAGAGGGAGGTGGCATGGCACGAATGAATGTTGGGGCTGCCACTGCAGCTCATCGCGTACACCAGGCTGGCGCCTCGTGTGCGGGCTCGCTGGTCGCGCATCCGGCCCACTGCCACCAGCCTAACTGTGCGTTGCAGGGGACGCCTCCACCACTGATCGCTTCGGCCACGCCAAGCGCGCGCCCCTGAACTTGGGCGTTAGGCTACTTGCAGCAAGGGAGAGAGAAATGCCAACAGTGACCATCGAAGTCAGGCACCAGTACACCATTGAACAAGAAGTCGCCATCATTGACGCAGTTCATCGAGCGATGATGGATGGCATCAAAACGCCTG
>NZ_LFRI01000505.1 GCF_001447195.1 Aquabacterium parvum
ATGGGTCCGCCGCATACCGCTCGCTCAAAGACCTGGGCTACGACCACCAACGAACGGTGATGCTGGGCGCGGAGCAGCCCGCCCACGTCGCCATGGCTGGCGTTCACCGGGTGGCAGCACTGGTTCAGCGATGGGTGCTGGGAACCCATCATGGTGCCGTTCAGCCTGCGCATCTGGACGCCTATCTCAACGAGTTCGTCTTCCGCTTCAACCGCAGAACTTCGAGCTCTCGCGGCTTGCTGTTCTACCGCTTGCTTCAGCAGGCCATGCAAACCAGCCCCTACACCTACAGCGACATCACAAAGGCTTCGCCCAAGCCGCCAGACAAGGTGTAAATTACTGGATATGCATCCAGTGTTTTGGCTTTTGTGGAGCTAACTGGATACCCCTTATGCATGTACAGTATCATGGATTCCCGCCAACCCATTCCTCTGTCCGAGGCCAGCCTTGTGCTGCCCCTGGCGGGTGACAAGGTGCGCGCCGGGTTTCCGTCCCCCGCCGAAGACTTCACCGTCAAGCGGATCGACCTCACGCAAGAGCTGGTGACGCATCCGCAGGCCACTTTCCTGCTCAGGGTCAGCGGCGATTCGATGCGCGATGCGGGCATCTTCGATGGCGACATGTTGGTGGTCAACAAGGCGCTCAAGCCACGGCACGGCCAGGTCGTGGTGGCGGTGGTCGATGGCGAATTCACCGTCAAGCACCTGTACCAGCGCGCAGGCCGGGTCAAGCTGCGCGCCGCCAACGCCACCTACCCGGACATCACGCCCAAGGAAGGCCAGACCCTGGAGGTTTGGGGTGTGGTCACGGCAAGCATCAAGCGTTTCCCCGTCTGAGGTTGCGCATGTACGCGCTGGTCGATGGCAACAACTTCTACGTGAGTTGCGAGCGGGTGTTCCGGCCCAGCTTGAATGGCCGACCCGTGGTCGTCTTGTCCAACAACGACGGCTGCGCCATCGCGCGCTCCAACGAGGCCAAGGCGCTGGGCATCAAGATGGGGGAGCCCTGGTTCAAGATCTGCCACCTGGAAGAGCAGGCGGGGCTGGTGGCCCTTTCTGCCAACTTCACCCTGTACGGTGACATGAGCGACCGGATGATGAGCCTCGCGGCTGGCCTCGGTCCCACCCAGGAGATCTACAGCATCGACGAAAGCTTCATCGGCCTGCACGGTGTGCGCGGTGATCTGGTTGAGCGGGCCTGGAAGATCCGGGCGCGCATTCACCAGTGGATCGGCATCCCGTGCGGGATCGGCATCGCCCCCACCAAGACCCTGGCCAAGCTGGCCAACCACATCGCCAAAACCGCTGAGCGCAAGCCCGGCAGCTACCCGGCAGACCTGGCCACCGTTTGCGACCTGTCGGCATTGAGCAGCCAGCGTTTGAGCGAGGTGTTGCAGGCGACCGAGGTGGGCGAGATCTGGGGCATCGGTCGGCAGATCTCCCAGCGCTTGCAGGCCATGGGGGTGCACACCGCCCATGACTTCGTGGCCTTGCCGTGTGAGGTGGTGCGGGGCAACTGGGGCGTTGTGCTGGAGCGCACTTGGCGGGAGTTGAGGGGCGAGCCCTGCCTGGAGCTGGCAGACCTGCCGCAACCCAAGCAGCAGATCGCTTGCACGCGCAGCTTTGGCAAGGCGGTCACCGAGCTGTCACACCTTCAAGAAGCCATCAGCGAGTTCACCACCCGGGCGGCCGAGAAGCTGCGCCGCCAGCATCACAGGGCAGGGCAGGTGCTGGTGTTCGCCAGGACATCACCGTTCAGGGATGGGCCCAGGTTTTCCAAAAGCGTGGTGGTGCCATTGGTTCGCCCGTCAGCCGACACCTCGGAGCTGACCTCGGCGGCGTTGAAGGGCTTGAAGTCGATCTACCAGCCGGGCTACCAGCTCGCCAAGGCCGGGGTCATGCTGCTCGACTTGGTGCCTGACGGCCTTGTGCAGGGCGAGCTGCTGTGGGATGCGCCATCTCCGGATCAGCGCGACCGCTCGCGTCTGATGGAGGCGTTGGACCATGTCAATGGGCGCTTCGGAAAGCGCACGTTGCTGCTGGGCAGCTCTGGCATGGACCAAGGCGCTGACACCTGGGGCATGAAGCAAGTCAGGAGGACCCCCAGGTACACGACGGATTGGTGCGAGGTACCCGTGGCCAGGGCGTGAGGGTGTCACCTTTGCTGGTTCTTCAGCGACTCGACTTGAGCCAGCACCTCTCGCTGTTGCGCTCTTTGACGCTGATGGTGTGCCACGTAGTTGGCGATCTGCTCGTCGCGAGGCAGAGAAACGTCTCCCATGACAAACGAGCCGCCGAGTGCAATCAAGTTTCGCTCTCGATCCGAGTTTGCCTCGGCCGCCTTGGCCAAACGCGCGTCAACAGCCTGGACCGCTTCCTCGTGGATCTGCTCGTCGCTGACATCTGCGTACGATAAGTCCGCCCCAGGAAAGCCGCGGATGTATTCCCAGACATGCAGGGGCAGCTTGACCATCACTCGATCAGGCGTGACCTCGAAGTCGGCGTTGTCCAGTTGCAGGAACACATGCTTTTCGTCGAAGACTTCGTTGTAGAGATGAAAGCCCGTGCCGTGGGCGATGGAACACTTGGTGGACATGGCGGATGTCTCCCTTGCAGGGCGGTTGGACAGTGGGGGCGAAAGTGAGGCTTGAACTTGAACGGATCGACAGGACGTCGCGCATCAGCTTGAGTAGACAGCACACTGAGGCGGCGAGAACTGGCGGACGATCAGGTCGTAAAGGAGAAGACAATCTCGTCAGTCATCGGTAGGCAAAGACATCTGCCGTGTGCGAAGGTCAACAAGCGATTCAACCGCCTCGGCGTAAGCGTCAGGCGCGTTCAAGCGAATCCACTCAACAGCGGCTTTGCAATTACGATGGATATCTGCTCTAGTGCAGGCCGGATGTGAATCGATATAGGAACGGATGGCATCAACCGCCTTTTGTTTGCGGCGCATGAAACCTGCGTCCAGCCGAAAGGATCGCGGACTGGTTCCTAGATCTGCGAGCCGATGTCGAAGGGTAGACACAGAAATACCGAGTGTATGAGCCGCCACCTTCAATGTCGATGCTGTTGCTATCACGTCATGTATGTCTGCTGGGATTGAAGGGGGCGTTGCTCCCCAGATGGTTGCTTGACCATTTGCATCCCAATGAGGAGCGGAACCAGGGGTGATGAAACGTTGTTGACTCGCGTTGACATCCTGGCCGGCGAACAGCGTTGACCACAGAATCATCCACTTGAGTGGATGGTCGCCAACACGATTTCTAAGGAGATCGAGGATCCACTCACCACCTGCCAACTGACGCCATGGGCCATCTGAACGTCGAAGCCAGCCAGACACTGGTGATCGCATGAACCAAGACGAAAGCTGATCGCTGTTCAGGGGATGTCGCCAAGTGGTGATGTCGTGATCCCGCAGACCTACCAGCAGAGCTTGTTTGACAGCGTCGAGATCCAATGTGCCACTTCCGACCAAACGGAAGGCGAGTGATGCAATCTGCTTCAGTGCTTCCAATTCATCGCACTGGATGACCGGAGTTTCTTGACCTGACTGCTTAGCCGGAGGAAGGACCCACTGGGATGCATGCGATCTGACCGCGCACAAAGCGATGTCGTGATCAAGGCACACCCACGATCCAGGAAGCTGATGAGGCAGCCGCCAACGTGGCAGCCCCCAGTTGACCAGGTCCTCCGCAACACACTGATCACAGTAATGCATCAAGGTGCTGTCGTGCAATCCACTGGCAGGCATACCGCAAAGAAGTCGCCATCCCGGGCCTGTGCTGACTTCCAACTGTGTGAGCAGTCTCTGCTTGCGCGGATCGGTCAGAAATGGGATGAACAAACCTAGTGGTGTTCGATGAAACAAAAGCGACTGAACAGAACCAAGGGCAAAGCCCGTCTTCCTTGAGAAGTGGATCAGGTTCCTTGGTGCATCACGGTCCCTGCATGCATGTTCCGAGCCGAACAGCAGGGTGCCTGTGTCCCGCGCTGAACGATTCCCGAGAATGGCATGAAATCCTGCAGCCCATGAGTACAGGGTTTCGTCTGAGCGCCAATTGGGGACGTAGGCGAGCCGTTCTTCCATGAGCCTGCTCATCCTGGCTTGAGACCGGATGACTCCGCCAGACGTTGAATCATGTCCTGTTGAAAATCCTTTGACTTGATCTCAGCGTCGGAGAGATTCGCTGATGGCCCTGCATTGCTCTTGGTCGCGATGGGCTTACGGTTGGTTGAGCGTTGTCGGGCTGCGTTCGTCTTCTGTCTGGTGGTGTTGTCAGGCGAGTTGTGATTCGCTTCATCGCCGCCTGAGGGCTGCCCCCACAGCTTTCGAAAGAACTCAGAAGGGATATCGTCGTAACGGCGCAAGGCATGCCAGTCTTTGTGAACAAGGGCGTCAATGCGCGGATGCACTTCGATCATCTTGGGGCTTGAGCGATAAACCGCATCGACCAGCGCGGGTGTGACCTGTTGAAGGCCCATGCGCAGCGCAGTTTCCTGTACTTCGGCGCGCAGTCTTGCAATGTATCTGGGCACCCCTCCGGTCCTCTTCCAAACAAAGCCACCGAGTGTCTGGTCGATGGGGTCGGCTGAGCATGGGGCGTAATCAGCATCCGGATGATCCAAAAGTGTGGGAGACCAGAGGCCTGGCAGCCAGTCCTCAATCCACTCCTCTGATGCGGGGTCGAGCGTGGGCAGCAAGTGGTGCCATCCGCCGTCTGAGAAGCGATCGACGTCTTGAGAAAAGCTCCGTAGGTTGCCGAAGGCAAGCGGGTTGCCGATGAGTACAGTTGGGGTGCCCCAGTTGAGCAAGCGCAGAAAGAAGGTCACGAACTCTCGGCTGAAGGGCGATTGACTCAGGTTTTTTTCCTGTGCCTCCTCAATCACCAGTAGGCCGCATCGGTGGACGGATAGCAGGTGTAGAAAAACGACCAGCAACTTCTCAACAGACCACGAGCGTGAGGAGTACTGTTGTGTGTAGCTCGTGTCAAGGGCCTGGTCCAGGGCTCTGAATGCACCCTCGAGAAATCCGCCGCGCGAACCGTCCGAAGGCATGTGGATCGTTAGCCAGCAAAGCTGCTTGAGCGATCTCCAGCCGCACTCTTCGTTGTGTTGATGCTCAACGGTCTGAGGGTAGAGGCTGAGAAAGCGGTCAATGATTTGAGACTTACCCAGCCCTGTGATGCCGTCAATCACCATGCCGGACGCGAAGGAGGGCCACCATTCTGTTTCGGCAAGCTTGAGCCCTTTGAGCTGGCCGCTCGAGTAGATGAACTTCTTCGAGGCGACCAACTTCGGGTCTCGTTGCGCATATCCATCAAGAATCATCTTCTGCAGCGATAGGCAGATGTCGAGGCTTTGGGTTGTTGGAACGAATGTGTTCTTGTAAATCTTCAGCAAAGTGATGCGATCACTGACCGGTATGCCTTGGAGGTTTTCTGGTGTGATCGGGCAGAAGCGCAGCTTCGAGGCCAACTCAATGGGTGAGGCGCGATCAGGGAGAGCCGCAATGAGTGGATTGCGATTGAACCGATCCAACGCCATGCGCAGCGGGTTGTTTGTAAGCGGTCAATAGACTACGCCCCTTGCGGTTCCTGCTCAACCGTGATGGGCACGTTGTGCCGGTGATGGTCGAGCGAGAATCGCGGTTGTTGCCGCACCTTGCGTTCAATCGATGACCAACCCATTTACCCCGCTATCCGAGGAAGAGTTCGACGAGCTTGACCAGTTCCTGCTCTATGACGTCGACACGGAAGAGGTCATGGTGGCGGACATCATGGATGGGTTCATGCATGCGATTGCTGTCGGCCCGACGACGCTGCATCC
>NZ_LFRI01000506.1 GCF_001447195.1 Aquabacterium parvum
TGTTGACACGCCGCCCTGGCTGTTCATCCTGGCCAGACACATCGACGCCTGGGACAAGGCCTCGCAGGCCTACATGATGGCCGTGCATCAGCATGCTCGGCCTGTCCTCAATGACATGGAGCGCCTCTCCGCGTCGGAGTAAGCCGGGGGGCTGGGGGACACCCCAGTGAGCCCGAAGGGCGTTGCAGAGGGAGGGGTACCCGACCGGTCCACCTTCAAGCCAACCAGCGGAGCGATGGTCGCCGTCCTCCGCTGGTCTTCGCGTGCATTGCG
>NZ_LFRI01000507.1 GCF_001447195.1 Aquabacterium parvum
ACGACGATGGCCGTTTGCGGCCCCAGCGCGGTCGGGCGTGGGCGGGGTCGCAGGCCGGTGTCGTCCATGAGCACGGGGCGCCAGGGCACGTCGCGGCGAACGGCCTGGAACTGGCAGGCAAAGCCGGTGCGCTCGGCGTGGGTGTGCAGGGGCTCGGTGTTGAGTTCCTTGTGGATCGAGTGGGTGCCCTCGGGGTCAAAGCCGCGTGGGCGCTCGAGCATAGGCCAGCGTGGGCGGTCGAAGCGGCCTTTGGGGTGGGGCAAGCTGGCGTCGATCAGGGCCTGGATGTCTTTGGGTAGGTTGTTGACACCCACCGCGTGCACCTGGGTGAAGAAAAGCTCGTGGGGCTCGCCTGCGTGAGCGGGGGCACCGGAGGAGCCGCCCCAGCCCCCGCCTGATGCAAAAGACATCAAACCCACGGTGGACTGCGTGACGCCAGCCCAGGTGCCTGCGCGCATGGTGCGCAAGCTGCCGCGCCCGAACCAGCTCTTGTGGCGCGCCTCGTGGGCTTGCTGCATCAAGGTGGCCAAGAAGGTGGCCTCGGCGTGGTTGCCGCACACGAAGTCGCCTGTGGGGTCGTAGCTGTGCAGCCAGTCGTTCACGGACATGGCTTCATCGCTGCCCCAGTCGGCGGCTGTGGGCACCTCGGCCACGATGGCCTGGTTGGCCTTGTGGTCCCAGCCCTGCAGCACGAGCTTGGTGGGGCGCAGCTCGCGGCGCGCGGCCAGGGCTGTGATGCTGTCTTGCTCTTCCTGGCTGGTGTGGCCATGAAAGCGGATGCCCCGGCCGCCCAGGCTGTGCACGCTGGTCGGGTCTTCGGGCTGCTGTGCGCTTTGCACGAAGAACACCACGCGGTGGCCCATGGGCGCATCGGGGTGTTCTTCCACGCGCCAGGCGATGCCTTCTTCTGTGAGCAGCCGCTGGACGAAGTCAAGGTCGGTTTCTCTGTATTGGACGCAATACGAGCGCTGGCCTCCATTGCGGGCAAACAGGCCTTGGGCGACGTGCTCGGCCACGCCCGCATCCCAGTGCCAGGCGGCCAGTTGGGGATGGTCGGCGAAGACGTCTTCGACGATTTGCACGACAGAGGCGTCCTGCCACACCCTGCTGCACAGGGCATGTTCGAGCAGGGCGATCCAGGGCTGCAGCAGCAGGGCCTTGCGGGCAAAGCCGCCGTCGGACTGCAGCGAGCGCGCTTCGGTGACGACGCCGGTGCGCGAGACTTCGCTGCCATCGGACAAGCGCGTGGTCAGCGTGACGGGGCGCGCGTAGAGGTCTTTGAGGGCAACGTGGGTGTCAAGCGTGAGGACGTGGATGCACAGCTCGAAGGGCTGGGAGACGGCTTCGTGCAGCTCGAAGCGCTCGACCATCAAGTCA
>NZ_LFRI01000508.1 GCF_001447195.1 Aquabacterium parvum
GGCCTAACGCCCAAGTTCAGGGGCGCCCGCTTGGCATGGCCGAAGCGTGCACTGGTGGAGGCGTCCCCTGCAACGCACAGTTAGGCCGATGGTGGCAAGAGGCGGCATGTGCATGATTCCCTGCGTGTTGATTGCTTGGCTGACGCCAGCTTGAATGCAAGCATGCCACGAGACCTTGCGCGAACCAAGATGCGCATGACTGGCTGCAAGTAGCCACCGAGGAGGTGGCTCGCTTGGCCTGTGCATGCGGCGCATTTAACGCCCAAGTTCAGGGGCGCCCGCTCGGCGAGGCCGAAGCGTGCGCTGGTGGAGGCGTCCCCTGCAACGCACAGTTAGGCCGATGGTGGCGTACGGCTGACTTGGCATGAAACCCCTGTGTGTTGATTGCTGTGCTGAAGCCAGCTTGAATGCAAGCATGCCACGAGACTTTGCGCGGACCAAGAAGCGCATGCCTGGCTGCGAGTAGCCACCGAGGAGGTGGCTCGCTTGGCCTGTGCAAGCGGTGCATTTACGCGAGGGCCTAACG
>NZ_LFRI01000509.1 GCF_001447195.1 Aquabacterium parvum
ACCTTGAACTTTTCAAGCGGCGCAGTTTCCCTTGCCTGCGATCTGACTTCCTCCTAGAATCCAAAGCATCCGCTTTTGGATTTTGGAGGAATCATGAACTTTGACGAAGTAATCCAGCTTCAGGTGCTGAAGCTCAGGGCCCTGAGCCACGGTGCCAACATGGGCCGGCTGGTCGATCAGGCCATTGATCAAGGCCAGCTCACCGAGCTGCGCCAGATGTGCGCCAAGGTGCATCCCTCGCTGATCGAGCGCCTCGATCAAGTGACGAACCTG
>NZ_LFRI01000510.1 GCF_001447195.1 Aquabacterium parvum
ACCTTGCCCCCCTCATAGGCGAGGCTCACCGACGCGCCAGGAGCCCACGCACGCACCGGCACGGACACCTGCTCACCCACTCGGCCCTCGAAAGGCTTGGTGTCCGGAACTGTGAGGGTGAAGAGTTGAACGAGGCTACGGTTATCGAGGCCCTCGATCTGGAGAACCGGGCGGGTGGGGATCACCTCGCCGGTCTTCTTGTTGACGCCACCACCCAGGGTGGTGACTGCTCGAATGGTGCCGGTCAGCGTGAGCATCACAGGCTCCCTTGAT
>NZ_LFRI01000511.1 GCF_001447195.1 Aquabacterium parvum
GGCTGCTGTGTCTGATGCGCTGGCCCGCGCCGAGGAAGCTATCGAGCGTTCCGGTGCCCTGGATCAAGGGAGCCTGTGATGCTCACGCTGACCGGCACCATTCGAGCAGTCACCACCCTGGGTGGTGGCGTCAACATGAAGACCGGCGAGGTGATCCCCACCCGCCCGGTTCTCCAGATCGAGGGCCTCGATAACCGTGGCCTCGTTCAACTCTTCACCCTCACAGTTCCGGACACCAAGCCTTTCGAGGGCCGAGTGGGTGAGCAGGTGTCC
>NZ_LFRI01000512.1 GCF_001447195.1 Aquabacterium parvum
AAAGCCTACTTGGATAGGTGGGAGGTCATCCGAGCCGAGAAAACGGCTCTGAGGCCTTTTTTGGTGACTTTGACGGTGAAGAACGGTGATGACCTGGCTGAACGCTTTAAGCACCTTCATAGAGCCCAGCGCGAGCGATGGAAACGCCGGCAACGTGGTCGCGGCTCTGTGCTCGATGGTGTTGTGGGCGCTGTTTGGTCATACGAAGTGAAGCGGGGAGACAACTCGGGCCAGTGGCACCCGCACCTGCACATGATCGCCTTGGCCGAGGTC
>NZ_LFRI01000513.1 GCF_001447195.1 Aquabacterium parvum
GCCATACGCAAGGGAGGCGGCATGGCACGTTCTGCAGTTCTCGCAACCACGAACTCATTGGTCAGCGCCAAGCTACCGCTTCGCGCTGCGGCTCATTGCCTGCCAACAACCTCGCGCCATCAACCAGCGCCTAACTGGGCGTTGCAGGGGACGCCTCCACCAGTGCACGCTTCGGCCATGCCAAGCGGGCGCCCCTGAACTTGGGCGTTAGGCGCACACATCTCACACGCATGTACACCTCTACGTTCACCTTCGCCAAGGGCCAGTACGACGACGAGTTCCACGCCCTGGACAGCGTCATCGCTCAAGTCGCCA
>NZ_LFRI01000514.1 GCF_001447195.1 Aquabacterium parvum
CGCCCGCAAGGGCCTGAAGGGCCTTTTTGCGCCCGCCTTGTGGCTGGCCATGTGGGGCATGTGGGTCCGAGCAAGCCTTGAACGCAGCCACGATCATGCACTCAAGGGCTCAAATTGAATTTTGCAAGGCCGACTCTTTATATTGAAGATCCGCATCTTCCCTTCGACTGCTACGTCCAGGATGTCTGCTGCCTGATTGGTGTAAAAGTAGACTGATATTCCCTGAGTAGGGACGCCTCCTCCTCCGATGTAGCGGTATTCATTTGTTGACCATATTAGGTTGTCTGCACCGGTTTGGGTTAGAGTCAGCTCGATTGCGATATCGCCTGTGGTGTCATATATTAGTGGTGCTGAGAATTTTTTTGTTGATGTCGCGGCATGTGCTGTTGTGGATAAGGTTGCCACTACTGCGAGAGAGATGACTGACTTGCTGATCATGAGTGCTCCTGGTTAGATGTTGAATTTCGAGACTAGCATTTTGTTTTGGATGGAGCAAGTCTCTTGAATCGGTCGTCAGATGATGTGAGGGGATGAGGGGTGAATTTGTGAGGCGTTGGTTGCCGGGTTTTTCTTGATTGTGCTTTGCACCCATCTTTGGGTATTCTGAATGTTGGCTCGTTGGTTTCTGTTTTTGGGTTGTATACCAATGGCGGGTTTTAAGGACGCTAGTGATATTCACTTGCTCACGGCGGCGAACTGAAGCAAGGTAGCGAGTCCAAACCTTGCGCGATCGGGATACTCGCACGCGTCACTCGGTCGTTCTTCCAGAAGCGGCTTCCTCGCCAAGAACTGGACCTGCTGTTGGCCGAGCTGCAATCAACCGAGGCGATCACCATCACCGAGAACCCAAGCCCCAGCACCCACGCGCCAGTCTTTTCCGGACACGATCCGAGTAATTTCAGACAAGCGCCGAGCTCCAGCACCCGCTCACGCCCCACCGAGGTGCATTCACCGAGCTCTGAGCTCGGCCAGCCGAGCAAAAAGCCCCGCGCCCCGAGCAAAACACTCGGCGCGCCGCCTTCAGACCTCCGCGCGCCACCCAAATGACTCGGCGCACCACCCAAAAAGCTCGGCAAGCCACCCAAAACCCATCGCAGGCCAGGCAGCGCCTCGATCAAGCCACCCAACCTGCGCAGGAGCAAAACCGTTGCACGCCACTAGCGAGGCGAAAAGGGGCGGCGGCGGTGTGCGGGCGGGCGCCTGGGTGGTGCCGAGGAGCGCAGCGGCGAGGTGGGCGCGCGCAGCGCGCTTCGTGATCTGACTGGCCTGAGTTGTTTGAGCGGAGCGCCCACAGGGCGCGCAGCGAGTTCGAAGGCCCCACCTCGCTGTGAGCACCGCAGGGAAGTCCTGCCAAAGGCAGGACCACCACCCTGAAGCCCGACCGCACATCGCCGCCGCCCCCGCCTCGCGCTCTCACGCCAAGGCGCTAAAACCCGCTGCACGCGGCGGCCATCAACCACCGCAGAGGCCGACTCAAGCCCCGACCGTCTTCACCTCGGCCGCCGCACCGGCACTGGCTTCCACCGACCGCATCATCTCCTTGCGGAACCGGTTCAGCTCCTGAACGCTCGCAAAGCTGCGCCCCATGAGCGAGCCCAGGTTGTGCAAGATGCGTTCAACCACCTTGCCCTCCCACACCGCATCGAACTGGATCTGCCGATCCAGCCAGTGCTCCAGCCACTCCGGGTTCGGCAGCCGCGACTGGATCGTGTCCCGCGGAAACAGCTTCTCGTTCACGTGCAGGTTCGTCGGGTGCAGCGCCTGCGCCGTGCGCCGCGCACTCGCCATCAGCACGCCCACCTTCGCGAACGCCGCACGCGCCTCGTCGCCAAAGCGGTTCAGCGCACGCTTCATGTAACGCAGGTAAGCGCCGCCATGGCGGGCCTCGTCGCGCGCCAGGGTCTCGTAAATCGCCTTGATCACCGGCTCGGTGTGCCACTCCGCCGCGCGGCGGTACCAGTGGTGCAGCCGGATCTCGCCGCAAAAGTGCAGCATCAGGGTCTCGAGCGCGGGCGCCGGGTCGAAGTCGAAGCGCACCTCGTGCAGCTCGGCCTCGGTCGGCAGCAGGTCGGGGCGGAAGCGCCGCAGGTACTCCATCATCACCAGCGAGTGCTTCTGCTCTTCAAAGAACCACACGCTCATGAAAGCCGAGAAGTCGCTGTCGTCGCGGTTGTCACGCAGGAACATTTCCGTGGCGGGCAGGGCGGCCCATTCGGTGATGGCGTTCATCTTGATCGTCTGGGCCTGCTCGTCGCTCAACTGGCTGGCATCGAACTGGTCCCAGGGGATGTCCTTGTCCATGTTCCAGCGGGCGGCTTCGAGTTGCTTGAACAGTTCGGGATACAGCATGACCTTCTCCATGGGCGCGGCAGCGCGCGAACGGTGAGGCCGCCCACGGCGGCCGGCTGACGTTTCACGACAGGCTATACGCATTTGTGACCGAATTGGATGTCAGGCGCTTTGCAGCGACGTGACAGTCCGCAGTCAGGGGGGGCTGGCCTGGGCGCCTTGGCTGCTCTGGCCGAGGTGCCAGGCCTGGATGGCGCGCTGCAGGTCGGGGAGGTCGTCCAGAACCAGCACACCGGCTGGCGCTCGGCGCGCCAGCAATGGGTTGCGCCCCCCCGCCCAGATCGCCACGCGGGGGGGCAGTCGGTCGCGGAACGCGGGCAGGGCGTCCTGCACCAAGTGGGCCGGGGCCGAAGCGGAAAAGCTCAGGGCCACGACGTCGGCCCGGTGGTTCTCGCAGGCGTCGATCAGGTCGGCCGTCGGGGTTTGGGCGCCCAGGTTGATCACCTGTGCGCCCTGCAGCGCCAACCAGCCCTCGACCATCAGCAAGCCAAGTGCGTGGGGCTCTCCGGGGAAGGTGCTCAGCAGCACGCGGGGGGCCTGGGACGGGTCGGTGGGGGGCAGCGCGTGGATGGCCGCGTGCAGGCTTTGCTGAAGGCACTGGCTGACCCAGTGCTCTTGCGGCACTTGGAAGCGGCCGCGCAACCAGCCCTCGCCCATGGCCTTGAGCAGCGGTGCGCAGACCTCGGAGATGAAGCGGGCCAGCCCCAGGGTGGGCACGGCCTGGGCCAGCAGGCGCTTGAACCCCGCGACGTCGTGGGCGTCCACGCGCGCCAGGGCGTCATCGACCCAGTCGCCGGGTGCGGAGGGGTCGGTGTAGCTGGGCCGCGGCGAGGGCGTCGCGGGTGTGGGCGCTGCAGGGGCGCCTGCCTGGCGCTGGCGGCCGGTGCGCGTGGGTTGCCCCTGCGCGTCGGCGCTGCGATCGGCGAGGGTCTGCAGGTCCTCGGGCGGCAGGCCGACGACCCGCCCGGGCCGATGGCCCACGTCCAGCAGCCGCTTGATCAGGCGAAGGCGCTCGACCTGCTCCATGGGGTAGCAGCGCTCGCCCTGGGCGTCTCGCACGGGCGAGGGGAAGCCGTAGCGCTTTTCCCAGATGCGCAGGGTGTCCTTGCTCAGGCCGGTGTCGCGCTCAACGGCGGCGATGGACATCATCAAGGAGCGGGGCATGGCGGCTGGTGCATCCAAAAAGTGGGTGGCTGCGTAAGAGATCAGGAGCGGGTTTGTCCAGGCTTGTTCAGGGTTTCGTGCCTATTTGACGTGGACAAAGCGTTGTACAACAAGATCCGTCCAGCTAATATAGAACAAACATCCTGTTTTGACCAAGACAAAAGGGCTGACATGACGAATCGAATTTTTCGCGCCACGCTGGTGGCTTGTGGCCTCGCCGGCGCCCTGCTCGGTGGGGCGGCCCACGCCGCTGGCGAAGCACCTGCCTGCCCGCCGCTGCTGAACAAGACCTTTGCGCGCCTGCAGGACGAAAAACCCCAGTCGCTGTGCCAGTACAGCGGCAAGGTGCTGCTGGTGGTCAACACCGCCAGCTACTGCGGCTTCACCGACCAGTACAAAGGCCTCGAAGCCCTGCACGCCAAGTACAAGGACCGTGGCCTGGTCGTGCTGGGCTTTCCGTCGAACGATTTTGGCAACCAGGAGCCCGGGGACAGCAAGCAGATCGCCGAATTTTGCAGCAACACCTATGGCGTGAAGTTCCCGATGTTCGCCAAGACCAGCGTGCGGGGCGACAACGCCAACCCCCTGTTCGCCGAGCTGAGCAAGGCCTCGGGCACGCGTCCGAAGTGGAACTTCTACAAGTACCTGGTGGGGCGCAATGGCCAGGTCATCGACAGCTACAGCAGCATGACCTCGCCCGATGACCGCGACCTGGTGCGCGACATCGAAAAGGCCCTGGCCCCTTGACCCAGCAGCGGAGTCCGACCATGCAACGCATCGCCATCGTGGGGGCCGGCATCACCGGGCTCGGGGCCGCCCATCACCTGGTGCGCGCCCCGGGTGCGCGTCACGTCACCTTGTTCGAGGCGGGCGCGCACTTTGGCGGGCACGCCAACACGGTGGACGTGACCTTGCCCGATGCGCAAGGCCGGCCGGTCAAGCATGGGGTGGACACCGGTTTCCTGGTCTTCAATGAGCGCACCTACCCGCAGCTCATCGGGCTGTTCGAGCAACTGGGCGTGCCCACGGCCAAGTCGGACATGTCCTTCTCGGTGCAGGTGCCACGTGACGCGACCGGCTTGTCCGGTTTGCGACCCGGCCTGGAGTGGTGCGGCTCTTCGCTGGACACCGTGTTCGCGCAGCGGCGCAACCTGGTGTCGCCGGCCTTCTGGCGCATGCTCGGCGAGATCCTGCGCTTCAACCGCCTGACCACGGCCATGGCCCAGCGTGGCGATGAGCGTGAACTCAAGCAGCCCATCGGCGACTTCCTGGCCGACCAGGGCTTTGGTGCGGCCTTCCAGGAAGGCTACCTGCTGCCGATGGTTGCCTGCATCTGGTCCTGCCCGGTGCAGCAGATGATGCGCTTCCCGATGGCCACGCTGATCCGCTTTTGCCACAACCACGGCCTGCTGCAGGTGGCCAACCGGCCGCAGTGGTACACGGTGTCGGGTGGCTCGCGCGAGTACGTGCGCCGCATCGTCGAGCAGCTGCCCGATGCCCGCCTGCATTGCCCCGTCGAGCGCGTGATGCCGTTGGGCGAAGCCGGTCAGGCCGGGGTGATGGTGCACAGCGCCCGTGGGGCCGAGCGGTTTGACGCCGTCATCTTCGCCTGCCACCCGGACCAGGCCCTGCGCCTGCTGGGCGAGGGTGCCTTGCAAAACGAGCGCGCCGTGCTGGGCGCCATCCGCTACCACCCCAACCGCGCGGTGCTGCACACCGACACCGGCCAGTTGCCGCGCAACCCGAAAGCCTGGGCCGCCTGGAACTACGAGCGCGCCAGCGAGGTCAGCCAGGAAGATCGCCACGTCTGCCTGCACTACCTCATCAACCGGCTGCAGCCCCTGCCATGGCAACAACCGGTGGTCGTGTCGCTCAACCCCTTGCGTGAGCCCGATGCCAGCCGGGTGCTGGCCGAGATCGACTACGACCACCCGGTGTTCGACCAGGCCGCCATCGACGCGCAGCAGGCCCTGCCTGGGCTGCAGGGGCGTCGGCGGCTGTGGTTCGCCGGAGCCTGGGCTGGCTACGGGTTCCACGAAGACGGCCTCAAGTCGGGGCTGCTGGCGGCGCAGGGCGTGCTCGATCGTCTCGCGAGCGGCGCCCCCGTTCAAGGCACGGTGCCGACGTCGGAGCTGGCCGCATGAACACGGCCAGGCCGCTGATTGGCTTCGGGCAGGTGCGGCACACCCGCCTGCGCCCCAAGCACCACGCCTTCAGCTACGGCGGCTGGTTCTGGCTGCTGCCCATGCGTGCGCTGGCGAGCCAGCCGGTGGCGGCCGTGCGGCGCAACGCGCGCGGCTGGCTGAGCTTTCACGATGCCGACCACGGTGAGGGCGGCGCGGACTCGCTGGCCTGGCTCGATGCTTTGCTCCAGCGCGGCGGTTGCTGGGCCGATGACTTGCCCCAAGGCGAGGTCTGGCTTCAAACCTACCCGCGTGTGCTCGGTTTCGCTTTCAAGCCCGTGAGCTTCTGGTACGTGCACCGAGCCGATGGTGCGCTGCACGCCGTGGTGGCCGAGGTCAACAACACCTTTGGCGAGCGGCACTGCTACCTCCTCGGTGGCGAGCAACTGGGCTGGGGCCGCGAGGTGCGTGCCGACAAGGTGTTCCACGTCTCGCCGTTTTGTCGCGTCGAAGGCCGATACCGCTTTCGATTCATGCGCAACGCCGACCGCCTGGTGGCGCGTGTGGACCACGATGACGCCGACGGCCCGCTGATCCAGACCGCCATCAGCGGCGAGCTGGTTGAACTTGACCAGCGCAGCGTGAACCGGGCCATCCGTGGTTGGCCCTTGATGACTTTCGGCGTGCTCGCCCGCATCCACTGGCAGGCCTTGCAGCTGTGGCTCAAGCGCGTGCCCTTTTTCTCCAAACCGCCTGCGCCCAGCGCCGCGCCAGGTCTGGCTTATTCGGCGCAGGCCGCCTCACCCGTCACCGCCCCCTCCGACACAGGAAACCCTTCGCCATGAACCGCATGACCTCTGCTTCGTCGCTGTCCCGGGATGAAGGCCTGAGCCTGCCTGCCACCGCCCCCGCGTCTGCCCGTGCGGTGCTGGGTTTGCTCAAGCGGATCCGCGTGGGCTGGTTGGACCTGCAGTTGCCCGATGGCAGCACCGCACGCTTTGGTCAGGCCAGCTCGGACGACCCGCACGTGCCGCGCGCCGGCTTGCGCCTGCACGACTGGTCGGTGTGTTCGGCGGTGCTCAAGTCGGGCGACATCGGCTTTGCCGAGGGCTACATCGATGGGCACTGGAGCACGCCCGACCTGACGGCCTTGCTCAAGCTGATGATCGCCAACCGCGACCTGATCGAAGGCGCGATCTATGGCTCGTGGTGGGGGCGCCTGGCCTACCGCATCCGCCACCTGCTCAACCGCAACTCCAAGGCCAACAGCCGCAAGAACATCCAGGCCCATTACGACCTGGGCAACGAGTTCTACCGCCTGTGGCTGGACCGCACCATGAGCTACTCCAGCGCCTGGTTCGAGGGCGACCACACGCGCCCGATGGTCGACGCGCAGCGTGCCAAGGTCAAACGTGCGCTGAACGAAGCGGGCGTGCTGGCCGATGGCCAACAGCGTCGCGTGCTGGAGATCGGTTGCGGCTGGGGTGGCCTGGCCGAGATCGCGGCCTCTGAACATGGCGCGCACATCACCGGCGTCACGCTCTCGACCGAGCAGCTGGCATGGGCCCGCGACCGCATGGCCCGTGCTGGCTTGTCCGAGCGCGCCGACCTGCGCCTGCAGGACTACCGCGACATCCGTGACGAGCCTTTCGACGCCATCGTCTCCATCGAGATGTTCGAGGCCGTGGGCCGGGAGTACTGGCCCAGCTACTTCGAGACCCTGAACCGCTGCCTCCAGCCGGGTGGCCAGGCCTGCCTGCAGACCATCACCATCCACGACGACCTGTTCGATCGTTACGTGAAGTCGACGGACTTCATCCAGCAGTACATCTTCCCCGGCGGCCTGCTGCCTTGTGACCGCGCCTTCCGCGAAGCCGCTCGCGAGGCAGGCCTGGAGGTGGTCAACGCCCTGGCTTTCGGCCCTGATTACGCGGAGACCCTGCGCCGCTGGCGAGTCGACTTCCATGCCCACCTGGAAAAGGTCCAGCGCCTGGGCTTTGACGCGCGCTTCCAGCGCATCTGGGAGTTCTACCTCGCCTACTGCGAAGCCGCGTTCGACATGGGCAACACCAACGTCGTTCAGTACACCCTGCGCAAGCCGGTCTGAAAGCCATGCTGACGCATTCGGCCAGCGCACGCTACGGCTTGCTGGGCTTGCCCCTGGCCTTTGTGGCCATGCCGCTTTACGTGGTGCTGCCCCAGCACCATGCCCAGGCTTATGGCCTGCCCTTGGCCGCGCTGGGGGCCGTGCTGCTGTTCACCAGGGTGGCCGATGCCTTCATCGACCCCTTGCTCGGGCGCTGGGCCGATCGTTGGCTGGCGCAACCTCAGAGGGCTTTGATGGCCGCCTTGCTGGCGGTGCTCACGCTGGCGCTGGGCTTCGTGCTGCTGTTTCACCCGCCGGTCAGGCAGACCGTGCCCTTGCTGGCCTGGTGCGCCGTCACGCTCATCTTCACCTTCCTGGCCTACAGCCTGACCAGCGTGTTGCACCTGGCCTGGGGCACGCGGCTGGGCGGCGACGTGGCGCAGCGCAGCCGGCTGGTGGCTTGGCGAGAGGGCTTCGGGCTTTTCGGGGTGCTGTTGGCCAATGTGCTGGCCACGCAGGCGGGCATGGGCTGGACGAGTGCCGTGCTGACCGTGGGCCTGCTGGCCGGCGTGTGGGCCCTGAGCAAGGGCCCCAGGCCGGCGCCAGTGACGAGGGCCGCGAGCGATCAGGCATCCCACGCGCAGGCCGCCACGCCGCTGTCCCAGCCTTGGCAGGGCGCCGGCTTTCGCCGACTCATGGCCCTGTTCCTGGTCAACGGCGTGGCCAGCGCCATCCCGGCGACGCTGGTGCTGTTCTTCATCCAGGACCGGCTGCGCGCGATGGACGGTGCGCCCCTGTTCCTGGGTCTGTACTTTTTGATGGCCGCACTCGGCGTGCCGCTGTGGGTGCGCCTGATCGGGCGCATCGGCCCCATGCGCGCCTGGGCGCTGGGCATGCTGCTGAGCGTGCTCAGTTTTGTCAGCGTGCTGGGCCTGGGCGAAGGCGATCGCGTGGGCTACCTCCTCATCTGCCTGGCGGGTGGCTTTGCCCTGGGGGCTGACCTCACCGCGCCGGGCACGCTGTTGACCGGGGTGGTGCAACGCGCCGGTCACACCGCTCAAACCGAGGGTGCTTACGCAGGCTGGTGGCAATGGGCCACCAAGCTCAACCTCGCGCTGGCGGCAGGCCTGGCCTTGCCCGCTTTGCAAGCCCTGGGCTACACCCCGGGCACCCAGGACCCCGCTGGCCTGAGCGCGCTGAGCTGGGTCTACGGCGGCTTGCCATGCCTGTTCAAGTTGCTGGCCTTGCTGGCCTGCTGGCGCTGGCGTCATCACCCGGCGCTGGCCTGATCCGCCATCCCTGATCCCTGACGTGGCCCACCACCATTCAGGACACCTCCTCTGGAGTTCGACATGACCCCATCCAAGCCCTTCATCCAGCGCCGCACGGCCCTCGGCGCCATCGTGCTGACCTTGGCCCTCGGCTTGTCGGCCTGCGGCTCCGCCCCCAAGCCGACCGACTACCAGGCCGAGCAGCCCGCCATGGACTTCCGCAGCTACTTCTCCGGCCCCGTGCAGGCGCACGGCATGTTCACCGACAGGTCGGGGCGCGTCGTCAAGCGCTTCACGGTCGAGATGCAGGGCCGCTGGAGCGGCGACAGCGGCGTGCTGGAAGAAGATTTCACCTACAGCAATGGCGAGAAGGAGCGCCGCGTCTGGCAACTCAAGGACCTGGGGGGCGGGCGCTTCGAGGGCCGGGCGGCCGACATCGTGGGCGTCGCCGTGGGCGAACAATCGGGCAACGCCATCCGCTTCAGCTACACCATGCGCGTGCCCGTCGATGGCAAGCCCATCGAGTTCCAGTTCGACGACTGGATGTACCGAGTGGACGGCCAGGTCGTGCTCAACCGCGCTGCCATGAGCAAGTTCGGCATCCACCTGGGCGACGTCACGCTGAGCTTCCGCAAGCCCTGACTCCGCAGTGATCCGCCCGCGTGTTCGCGGGGGATCGCGTGCATTCCGACACGTCAGGCCTTGAGCTGGGCTGCATCGCCCTCAAGTCGGGGGATGACGAGGCCGAAGGAGCCGTCATGATGGAAATGGCCAGTCGGCCAAAGCCATGACGGAAGTCGGTCTCAAGGACCCTGGAGTGTCGTCCATGCACATGCTTTACAACTCGGACAGCTACGCGGTGGTGCAGATCGAACTGGCCGCCGATGAGCACGGCCCGGTTCGCCACAGCGCTGCCTTGACCCGTGGTGGCTACGAGATCGTCGACAAGTTCGCCCGCAAGGAAATTTTCATCGAAGGCGCCCTGGCCGAGACCTTCAAGGAAGGTGTCGAGGCCCTGATCGAGTCGTCTCCCAGCATCGAAGAGTTCGATGCCTACCTCGAGCGCTACGCCGGCATGGCGCAGCAGCCCGTGGTGATGCACTGAGGCATTTCACCGGGTGGCATCCGTGAAGCATTGACGCTCCACCGCCGCTGACCACCCCGGGCGCTCAAGCCCACGCGCGCACCCGCCGATATCCCGATCACACCTCGGTGTGTGAACGAATCGGGAGCACGCATGTCTTCAACCTTCATGGCAGCAAGCTGGAGCGGCTCGGCCCTCGCGCCGGCCTGGTTGCTTGCCGTGTACGCCATCTCGCTGCAAGGCATGGTGATCCGCCGAGTGCGGGCCAATGACCGAGAAGCCGGCCTGGCCTGGATCCTGGGCGGCGCGCTCGTCGTGGGCACGGGCATCTGGGCGGCGAGCTTTCTGAGCCTGGTGGCGATGCAGTTGCCCATCAAGGTGGGCTATGTGCGCGACGTCGTGCTGGCGTCCTGGTTGCCTGCCATCGTCATCGCCGCCGCCGCCATCTGGATGCAGACCCACCGTGACCTGCGCTGGCGAACGCGCTTGCTGGGTGCCGTGCTGGTTGCCGTGGGCGTGCAGATGCTGGTGTTCGTCAACGCCTCGTCCATCATGCTGCAGCCGGCCATGATCTGGGACGCCAAGGCGTCGGGCGCCGCCTTCCTGCTGGTCTTGCTCGGGTGCTCGCTGGGTGCTCTGTTGATGCAGGCCGAACTCGACCGAGATCACCACCAGACCCGCCACCTGGCCATCGCCGTGATGGTGGGCTCGGTCATCTGGGCTGGCCTGGTCCTGCAGGTCAGCGCGGTCGGTATCCCCTTGGCGGCCATCTGCCTGAGCGAGGGGCAGCTCTCCGGTGACTCGCTGGAGTTCGTGCTCACCGCCACCGTGCTCATCCTGCTCGTGATGGCGCACATCGGCACCTTGCAGGACGCGCGCAACCTGGCCCGAAACCAGGCGCTGTCCGACTCCCTCAAGGCCGCGCAGTCCGCGCTGGAAGAGGCCTCCTTGCGTGACTCGGCCACCGGGCTGCCCAACCGCACGGGCTTCGAGCAGCAGGTGCGCCAGCTCATCCACGAGGCCACCGACCAGGTGCTCAACCTGAGCGTGATGCGGCTGAACATCGACGGCTTTCATGCCTTCACGGGCACCTATGGACACAGCGTTGGCGATGGCCTGATCCAGACGCTGTCGCTCAGGCTGCAGGGCCTCATTCGCGAAGGCGACGTGCTGGCGCGCTCCGACACCGACGAGTTCTTGATCGCTTGCCGTGGGCTGAACGACGAACACGTCACCGCCGTGCTGGCCCAGCGCCTGCAAGACGCCGTGCACGAGCCTTTCCTGGTGCAGGACCAGGAGATCACGGTCAACTGCTCCATTGGCGTGGCCCGTTACCCCGACAGCGCCACGGCCGAGCAGCTGATGTCGCACTCCAATGACGCCATGCTCACCGCCCGCCGCGCAGGTGGTGGCGTGTACTGCTTCTTCGAGCGTGGCATGGACCGCGTGGGCGCAGCCCAGGTCGAGATGCAGCGCGACCTGCGCCACGCCGTGGCCCGCAACGAGCTGACGCTGCACTTCCAACCCAAGTTGCGCGCCACCACGGGCGAGCTGGCTGGCGTCGAGGCCCTGCTGCGCTGGCACCACCCGACGCGCGGCATGGTCAGTCCCGCCGAGTTCATCCCTGTGGCGGAGCGCTTCGGCCTGATCGGTGAGCTGGGCCAGTGGGTCATCGACGAGGCCTGCCGCCACCTGCGCGTGTGGCACGACCTGGGCCTGGACATCCCGGTGGCGGTGAACCTGTCGGTGCACCAGCTGCGTCAGCCCGACCTGGAGCAACGCGTGCGCGAGGCCTTGCGGCGCCACCGCGTGCCTGCGCGCATGCTGCTCATGGAGATCACCGAATCGGTGGCCATGGAAGACATCGAGGCCTCACTGCGGGTCTTCGACATGCTCGATCAGATTGGCGTGCGCCTGTCCATCGACGACTTCGGCACCGGCTACTCGTCGCTGAGCTACTTGCGCCGCCTGCCCGCGCGCCAGCTCAAGATCGACCGCAGCTTCGTGCGCGACCTCGACAGCAGCCTCGACGCGCAAGCCATCGTCGAAGCCGTGGTGCGCCTGGCGCACGCGCTGGGCCTGAAGGTGGTGGCCGAAGGTGTCGAGACGCAGGACCAGGCCGACATCCTGGCCCAGCTGCATTGCGACGAGCTGCAAGGCTTCCTGTTTGCCAGGCCGATGTCCGAGCCCACGCTGATGAAGTGGCTGGGCCAGCGAGGGGCGCCCGCGCCGCTGGCGTCCAACGCCGTGCCGCTGGACACCCACGAGGAGTCGGATCGCGAGGCCAGTGACATCGCCACCGCCTGGTCCGAGCTGGAGGCCAGCCGCCCATGATGGGCGTGGCGCAGGAGGTTTGGTGGCTGGTGGGCGCGGCCCTCATCGGCGCCATGCTGGGTGCCTAGGCCAACCGCCTGCTGAGCGCTCGCTGGCGCAACAAGGCTTCGCTGGTGCCTGAAGCAGCCTTGCCGACCAAGGTGGCCCTGGATGCCGGGCCATCGAGCACCGACCCACGCGAGCCTGCGCACGACGACCTCACCGATTTGTTCGAAGACCATGACGTGCCCGGCGCAGGCCCAGGCGAGCTGACCCCGCCTCCTCGTTCGGCCATGTCCGACCCGCTCACCGGCCTGGCCAGCCGCCTGATGCTGGAAGACCAGCTGGCGTCCGCCGCCTTGCGCGCCGAAGCCCGCCAGCGCCGCCTGGCCCTGCTCTACATCGACCTCGACGGTTTCAAGGCCATCAACGACTCCTGTGGCTACCGCGCCGGTGACGGCCTGCTGCGCGAAGTCGCCATCCGCCTGCTCACCATCGCACGCTCGACCGACACCATCGCCCGCGTCGGCGCCGACGAGTTCCTGATGCTCATGGACGGCGACCCCGACAGCGCCGCGGCCACCCTCGTGGCCGATCGCGTGCGACAGGCCCTGCAGCGGCCCTACCAACTGCCTGGTCGCGAGGTGCGCCTGTCGTGCTCCATCGGCATCGTGCTGTACCCCGACCACGGCTCGCGCGCCCGCCTGATCGCCCGAGCCGATGCCGCCATGCTCGCCGCCAAGCGTGCCGGCGGCAACATGCACTGCTTCTTCGACCCGGACATGGAGCACGACGCGCAGGACGTCATCGACCTGCAGCGCGACCTTCGCCGCGCCATCGAAACCCGCACCGGCCTGGAACTGCACTACCAGCCCAAGGTCGACGGCCGCACCGGCCACGTCACCGGTGCAGAGGCCCTGCTGCGCTGGCACCATCCTGACCGGGGCATGGTCAGCCCTGGCGTGTTCGTGCCCATTGCCGAGCGCTTCGGACTGATCGGCAGCCTGGGCCAATGGGTCACCGACGAAGCCTGCCGGCAGATGCACATCTGGCAGGACCTGGGCGTGAACATGCGCGTGGCCATCAACCTCTCGGTGCACCAGTTGCGCCAGAGCGACCTCGCCGAGCGCATCCAGGAATCGCTGCGCCGCCATGCCGTGGTCCCTGACCACCTGACCTTCGAGATCACCGAGTCGGCCGCCATGGAGGACCCGCAGGCCTCGCTGCGCCTGTTCGAGCGGCTCGCGCACGTGGGTGTTCACCTGTCCATCGACGACTTCGGCACGGGCTACTCCTCGCTGAGCTACCTCAGCAAGTTGCCGGCCTCGCAGCTCAAGATCGACCGTTGCTTCGTGCAGGACGTCGACCGCGATGTCGACGCCCGCGCCATCGTGTGCGCCGTCATCAAGCTCTCGCACGCGCTGGGGCTCACCGTGGTGGCCGAAGGCGTTGAAACCCAGGCCCAGCTCGACATCCTGCGGCGCCTGGGCTGCGACGAATTGCAAGGCTTCCTGTTCGCCCGCCCGATGCCTGCTCGCCACCTGCAGGCCTGGTTGCAAGGCCATGACGCCGTCGTCGACCGAGAGGGCTTTGCCGACAGCGACTTCCAGGCGGGTGACCCCGAGCCGGTCTCACCGGTTCGCAAAAGGCACTCTGCCTCGGATCCGCCGACCGCCTGAGACGCCGGGCAGCTGCCTTCAATCGCGCTGGTATTCAGGCAGCGCGTGACCACAATGCATGCAGTAGCGCGCCGTCGCGCTGTGGCCTTCGGTCAGGCAGTTCTGGCAGGTGCGCGTGGTCGGCTCGGGCATGCGGCCGCGCTGCAGCGCCATCTCGGTGGTGACGATGCCAGTGGGCACCGCCAGCACACCCCAGCCCAGCATCATCATCATCGACGAGATCAGCCGCCCCAGGTCCGTCTTGGGCGTGATGTCGCCAAAGCCCACCGTGGTCATCGTCGTGATGGCCCAGTACATCGACGTGGGGATGCTGGTGAAGCCGTTGGCCGGCCCCTCGACCACGTACATGACCGTGGCCATCAGCAGCGCCACCAGCAACACGAAAGACAGGAACACCAGGATCTTGCGCTTGCTCGCCACGAGGGCCTGCCCCAGCATCGTGTACTCGGCCACATAGCCCGTGAGCTTGAGCACGCGGAACATGCGCAGCAGACGCAGCACCCGCACGTCGATCAGCACGTGCAGGCCGGGCACGAACAGCGCCAGCCAGGTGGGCAAGGTGGACAGCAGGTCGATGACACCAAAAAAGCTGCGCGCATAGACCCAAGGTTTTTGCACGCACACCAGCCGCAGAACGTACTCGACGGTGAACAAGGCGGTGAACACCCATTCGGCCACGCCGAAGAAGTCGCCAAAGGCCGCGTGCATGGCGGGCATGCTGTCGAGCACCACCATCACCACGCTGGCCACGATGGTCAGCAGCAGGGCCTGGTCGAACCAGCGACCCGCCCGGGTGTCGGCCTCGAAGATGATGGTGTAGAGCGTCAGCCGCCAGCCGCTCAGGGGCTTGCCCAACTGTTGATCGGGGTGGCTGGCAGCTCGTGCGGCGGGTGGGTTCACGGGTTCAGGCGGTGGGGCGGGTTACGACTTCTTGCAACTTTCCCCCAGCAGGGGGGCGGGGGCTCGCCGGTCCCAGTGGGCCATCACGGCGATGATGCGAGGCTGCCCCAAAGAGGGCAGGTCAAAAGCATACATCTCAGGTGGAGTCATGAATTCACTGGCGACGAGCCTCCTGGCTGCCGTCCAGCTCAGCCAGGCCACGCGCCTGCTGCAGCTCGACACGGCGCTGCCCGCCGCAACCTTGCTCGTCGAGCGTGCCACGCTCACCGAGTCCTTGCACGCGGCCGAGCCCTTGCGGGCTGAAATCGACTGCGTCAGCACCGAAGCGGGCCTGCCGCTCAAATCGCTCATGGGCACCCGCGTGGCGCTGCGCCTGCTGCAAGCCGATGGCAGCTGGCGCACCTGGCAGGGCTGGGTGGCCGCGGTGGCACAACTGGGCAGCGACGGCGGCCTGGGCCGCTACCGCCTGAGCGTGCGCGACGGCAGCTGCTGGCTGGCCCAGCGCCGAGACGCCCGCATCTTCCAGGACCTCACCACGGCCGACATCGTCTCGCAGGTGCTGCAGGCCTGGCCGCAACTGCCCTTCCGGCTGGAGCTGGCCGAGCCAGGGCCCTTGCGCGCCATCACCACCCAGTACCGAGAGACCGACTGGGCTTTTGCCTGCCGCCTCATGGCCGCCGAGGGCTGGAGCTGGCGCCTGGACCACGAAGCCACGCCCGAGCAAGGCCCGCAACTCGTCATCTTCGACCAGGCTGCCGAGCGCCCCGACCTGGGGGGCCTGCGCTTTGGTCAGCCTGGCCGCCACGGCGCGGCTGGCACGCTGGTGGGGCAGCTGGCCGGCAACCTGTTTGGCAGCTTCGCGCAAGACACGATCACCGAGTGGGCCACCTCACAAGCCATCGGCCCCAACGCCGTCACCCTGGCCGCGTGGGATGAGCGCCAGCTCGCGGGCGTGGCAGCACAGGCGCAAGCCAGCGGCCTGCCCGCCGCCGTGCCTGCGCTGGAGCTCTACCAAGGCCACGGCGAGCGCCTGCACGCCCACGGCCGCGTGGCCGACCCCCTGCACGCCAGCCCCGCCGAAGCCGAAGGCGGCACGCAAGACCTGCTCGACGCCTTGGCGCTGCAACAACAAGGCATCGACGCCGCCGGCGCGGTGCGCGCACTGCAACCTGGCATCACCTTCGAGCTGCTTGACCACGACGGCCACGGTGCGGGCGCCGATCGCCGCTTCGCCGCCATCGCCATCACCCACGAGATGGCCAACAACCTGGGCACGCAGGCCGCACAGATCCTGCGCGCCACCGACGTCGAACAAGGCAGCTACCGCAACCGCTTCAGCGCCGCGCCAGCCGCACTGCGCCTGCTGCCCTGGGCTCCGGCCTTCGCCTTGTCCGAGGCCCCGGGCCCCCTGCACGCCCAGGTCATGACCCACGGCGAAGACCCCATCCACGCCGACCGCGACGGGCGCGTGCGCATCCAGTTCGCCTGGCAGCGCGGCGACAACCCCCTGGCCGGCGGGCTCACCGGCCCCAGCACCCCGGCAGGCGCCGCCACCGGCCACGCACCGGGCGACGCCACCAGCGGCACCTGGGTGCGCGTGGCCCAAGGCGTGGCGGGCCCCGACTGGGGTGCGCTGTTCACGCCTCGTCCGGGCTCTGAAGTGCTGGTGGACTTCATCGACGGCGACATCGACCGCCCCATCATCGTGGGCCAGGTGCACAACGGCCCGCACGAGCTGCCCTGGCCCGCGGGCGTGGACGCCGGCGTCAACCACCCCGGCACCATCGCCGGCTGGCACCACCCGCACCTCGACGGCCAAGGCGCCAACCAATGGGTGGTGGACGACGCCACCGGCCAGCTGCGCATGCGCCTGGCCAGCCATTCCAGCGCCACGGGTCACAGCGAACTCACGCTGGGTCACCTGATCCAGCAAAGCGGGCGGGGCGGCTCGGGCGCGGCCCAGCGCGGCGCCTGGCTGGGCGAAGGCTTTTACGGTCACACCGAAGGCTGGGCCGTGGTGCGCGCCGGCGAAGGTCTGCTGCTGAGCACCACGGCGCGTCCCGCACAAGGCGCCAGCGTTGCCCGCACGCAGATGGACGCAGCCGAAGCCGTCGGGCAGCTCAAGGCCGCACAGCAACTGGGCGACACGCTCGCGCAAAGCGCCCGCCAGCAAGGCGCCCACGGCCTGCACAGCCACGAGCCCGGCCAGGCCTGGGCCCAGCACACCGAGGCCATGGACCCGAGCGCGCAAGGCCGCTACGCGGGCGCCGTGGGCGGCCAGGACGCCCGCCAGGCGAGAGCAGGCAGCCGCGACCTGGGTGACCCGGTTGAGCGCTTCGCCAAGCCGCTGCTGCACCTGGACACGCCGACATCGGCCGCCTGGGTGACGCCCGCGAGCATCCACCTTTGGAGTGGGCAAGACCAAAGCATCAGCGCCCAGGGTGACGTGCACCTGACAGCCGCGCACACCTTCAGCAGCGTCAGCGGCCAGACCACCAGCCTGTACACGCACGCAGGCGGCATCCAGGCCATCACCGCCAACGCGGCCTTGAGCGTGCGTGCCCACACCGATGCCCAGCAGGTCTGGTCGGAGCAAGACCTGACGGTGCAGAGCACCACCGACGAGGTGCGCATTCAAGCGTCAAAGAGCATCACGCTCACGGCGGGGCAAAGCCAGATCGTCATCGAGGGCGGCAACATCACCTTCACTTGCCCGGGGACGTGGACGGTGAAGGGGGCGAGTCATGATTGGTTGGGGGGTGGGAGTCAGCCGGCACAGTTGACAGGCATGCCCGTAGGCGCGGCGACAGAAGCGCCGACTTTCATGGAATTGAACCTGCACGATGAATGGCTGATGCCCGTTGGGGGCGCACCCTATCGGGTTGTTTTCGAAGACGGCACCATCAAAGAAGGCGTGCTCGATGCCTCGGGTCATGCTCGGCTCGATGGCGTGCCCAAACTGCCCGCTCAAGTGTTTTATGGTGAGTCGCCGGCCAAGCCGAGCGCTCGCACTGAAATGCCCGCCAATGTGTTCAATGCGAACAGTTCGACAAACGAAGCGGCCATCGCCAACATCGAGCGTTACTTGGGGGAGGCAGATGACTTCTGGCAAAACGAGGCTTCCAGCGAGCAGAGAGAGTTGTTTGCCGAGATGAACAACGGTGATTCCGAAGCGAGCGGCGAAAGCGCCTGGCATTACCTCAGTGAAGCTCAACAGCAGGCATTGAGCCAGAAGTTACAAGGAGGTGCAGCATGAGCGGTGCAGCGGTGGCCGCGCGTGGCGCCTCAGCGGCATCCAAATCGGCCAGTCGATCTGGCTGGCTGGCGTCGTTGAAGGATGACGCCGTCAGCTTTCTCAAAGGCGACAACAATGCGCCGTGGGCGATCCTCGCCGAAAGCGTCATCGGATGCATCCCGGTTTTGGGGCAATTGGTCGATGCACGAGACATCATCAAGGGTTTGATCGAGGTCTCGGCTGCACCCACCAGCCCTGCGGCCTGGTTCAACTTGATCACTGCGTTGATCGGACTGGTTCCAGGTGGTGGCGACGCGGCAAAGCGCTCGATGCGAGCCGTCAAGAGCGGCGCGGTCCACACCGACGAGTTGCTGGACATGATTCGGCGCTTGTACAAGGGGGACCCGGAGAAGCTGCTCAAAGAAGTGCTCGACGTCTCTAAACTACGCAAGCAGTTGGACGCCATCCTGTCCAATCCAAAGTTGCGAGAACACCTGGGGCCAGAATCAAGCAAACGCCTTGATTCGATTCAGCGCAACCTCGGGCAGCAGTTCGATGCATTCAAGAGAGAAATCGACGGCTGGTTGACCAAGGGGCGCAGAACCAGTGCCAACGGGGGCACCGGCACCAAGGCTACGCCTGGTTCGCCTGCGGCCAAACCCAACACCCAAGCCAAGTCAGGTGCTCAGGCAAAGACCAAGCAGGGCGATGGCGCCAGCTCGAACACTCCGAACGCAGCGACACAGCGCACCGCACGGTTCAAGAGCTTGACCCAGAAGGTGTTGGGCGTCTTGGGCGAGCACATGGCTGACTACCATTGCCAGGATGTCAAAGGTTGGGGCCGCAAGGCGCGGCACGACAGCGGCGACAAGAACTCGGCCAAGCTCAATGACAGCGGTCACATGGTGCAACTGTGGCCATGCGTGCCTCGGGGGCGTGGGATCGACGCTGTGTGGTCCACGCCGGGCGGCAAGAAGCCCTATGCCGTCATCGAGGCCAAGGCAAGTTACGACCCTACCAAATCGCTTGGTGCGTTGTTGGGGGAGGCCGGGGACAAAGCCGGTTCGGATGGTTCAAATGGCGGTACTTTGCGGCGCCGCAGTGGCGCCGGTGGCGCCAGCAGCCAGGGCGCTTCAGCCATTCGCCAGACAAACGGAAAAGTGACGCAGATGGGTAAGAGTTGGGTCAACACGAGGCTGCTGAAAGCCACTGGATCAAAGCGTATTGCGAGCGATATCAGCACCAATGGGTACTCAAGGTACGTTCTCTTTTTCTCCATCCCTCACGCGGCTGCGCACGCCGAGGCGCTAATCCTTTGTGCGTCAGGGCATGTGTCGAAGCATGAGAGTCACGCGGCGCACCATCTGACCCGTGAGTGGGGAGATGCCGACATTGACAAAGTGGTTGATAACCGCGCTGGCATGAAGGGCGAGGCCCGCGATCAGCGCAAGCGATGAGACCGAGGACAGGATTCGACATGCAGTTTCATGAAAAAAGGCGGCAGCAGTTCTTGGGTGAAAGGCACTTCATCGAAGACGTGGCTGCGTCCGGCGACGGCATTGAGTACTTTTCGAACAATCCTTCAGGCGTTGGCGATACGTTAGACGAAAAGTGGATGTGGTCGCGCCACACCGTTGCCCACTACGAATTCCAGACATTATGTTTGCGCTACACCGCAGGCGAACCGATAGAGCCCTTGCGCGGCGATCTGGAGAAGGTCGTTGCCGCCTTTGAGCGATATGCAGAGTTGTTGTGGCAACACAAGGCCGACCGAAACGAGCCAACCTTTGACTTCGTCGTGCTGGATGACTACTGCCAGTTGATGCAGCTGATTGGTTTGTGCTTCTTGCTTCATCGCCGCGACCTGCTACCCCGCATCGCCGTGTTGCAGGATGGCGAGAACGGTACTTCCAACGGCGGAGCGGATGTGATTTATGAAGAGTTCATGATCCATGTGTTTGGTGCCGAGAAGCGGTTCGACACGGAGCACGCATGCCAAGTTCGACCATACGAAAGCCTGTTCTATGCGTTGACGGAGGAATCAA
>NZ_LFRI01000515.1 GCF_001447195.1 Aquabacterium parvum
GGCACCGGAACGCTCGATAGCTTCCTCGGCGCGGGCCAGCGCATCAGACACAGCAGCCTCGATGAACTCGCGCTTGCTCATGTCGAGCAGGTTCGTCACTTGATCGAGGCGCTCGATCAGCGAGGGATGCACCTTGACGCACATCTGGCGCAGCTCGGTGAGCTGGCCTTGATCAATGGCCTGATCGACCAGCCGGCCCATGTTGGCACCGTGGCTCAGGGCCTTGAGCTTCAGCACCTGAAGCTGGATTACTTCGTCAAAGTTCATGATTCC
>NZ_LFRI01000516.1 GCF_001447195.1 Aquabacterium parvum
ACCCCAATTGCGCCACTACAAAGCATTCATGCAGTTGCCACTACAAAACTTCCGCAAAAATGTGCATAAGTCGTTGATTCACATGGAAACGGCTTCACCAAAAATGCGAAATCGGCATTTTGGTGTCGAACTCGGGCGGGCAGGCTTCAAGGGTGACGGTCCTGCCTGCGGCAGGACTGCCCTGCGGTGCTCGACTCGCTCAGGTGGCTGCGGAACTCGCCCCCTTCAGGGGCTCAAACAGTCCTCGCCATCCCCTTGGCTGCGCCAAGGGGCAACCTGATCGAATCTCCGCTCCTCGGCGCCACCCAGGCGCCCGCCCGCACAGCGCCTCCGCCCTTTTTCGCCTCGCTGGTGGCGTGCGGTGGTTTTTGTCGTGCGTGCGGTTGGGCTTTGGGGGCCGGTGGTTGACTGCGGCCGGTGGGGGGCGGTGGGGGGCGGTGGTGGCGCGGCGGTTGGCCGCTTGGGCAGCGTGCGCCGAGCTGATTGGGTGGGGCGCCAAGCTTTTTCGGTGGCGCATGGCGCTTTTTGGGTGGCGCGCCGAGTGTTTTGCTCGGTGAGCCGAGCTCTTGGGGTGGCACGCCGAGCTCGGAGCTCGGTGAATGCACCTCGATGGGGCGTGAACGGGTGTTGGAGCTCGGCGTTTGTCTGAAATTACTCGGATCTTGTCCGGAAAAGACTGGCGGGTGGGTGTTGGCGCAGGGGTGCTGTCGCAAAATAGCGCGCAGCCCACACCAAAGTTCAGGGGCGTACGCTGAGCGTGGGTGCAACCCGCGGTGGCGACGGCGCCCGTGCCACATCCCATCAGGCCTCTACGCGAAAACACAGTGTGGTGAATTTCTAGCGGTTCACATGGAAGTAGTACGCGTTGCCCAATTTGTACCGCTCGCTGTGCACACCGTGCTTAAAATTCAGTCAAACCGGAATATCAGGCACAGACAGCCAAATTAACCTTGTTCACAAAAACGATACGAAGACACCACCCCCATTAAAGGCAGGCTACAGAAATTCCAATAGCTGCGGAGTAGTAAGAATTTCGTGACCCATTTGCCGAAGATCGCAGAGATGCCCATAAGGCACAGGTCCACCCACCTCCTTTTCGTCCATATGAAAAAATATATTAACCACCCCATCTCGAAGAGCAGCATATTCTGGGGTGAGTCTCTCATCTACGTGAGCCCCCCCGTCTTTGTTGGCTGCCCCCAGCACGATTTGCATTCTAGAAATATTTTTCCCATTTAATCTATAAATGGTTTGCTGCCCCCATAATTTCCACGGCATAAGCAACTGCTTCGGCTCGCGCGTGTCCAGGTTTGGCATATGAAAAGAATTAAACGACCCATCTTCAGAAACCATCAACCTCGTGGTGCTTAAGCCTCCAGTGAAGTGAAAAACATTATCCTCAAGAAGATAGCAGGTTGTTCTTAGATGGAGGTCATTGATACCCAATTGAGTAAATAGTGATGTCGACCTCGCTGTGTCGTGCACGAGTACCCTTAGAACGACTGCGATTCTGACAGCCTCGTCACAAAAGCCCTCATCAAAGCTGGCACAGGATCGCTTGAGAAAGCCCATCTGCTTTCTTAGGTGTTGGATGAGCATATTTTTATCTTGCACTTCTCACACCATAATAAAAATTTCCAAAAACGCCCAACAAAACCAATATCAAACCAAACAAGAAGACCACAATCGCGAGCTAGCTGCAAATGATCGGCCTGCACAAACATTGGCTCTCAATGGATTTTTATGTGGGGACTTGGGGATAGCCTAAACCAACCCACCCAAAATGTGGAGTCCCCACGCGCCACACCTCCACCGCAAGCCCACAGCGGGGCACAAAGCGCGAAGCCGGCATCGGCTCGGGCGCCTTGCGGGTGCCGAGGAGCGCAGCGGCAAGGTGGGCGCGCGCAGCGCGCTTCGTCATCTAGCTGGCCTGAGTTGTTTGAGCGGAGCGCCCAAAGGGCGCGCAGCGAGTTCGAAGGCCCCACCTTGCCGCGAGCACCGCAGGGCAGTCATGCCGCAGGCATGACCACCCGCTTGGCGCCCGAGCCGATGCCGGCGCAGCGCCGCCCCGCGCTGCCCCGACAAAGCGCCCCACCCCACGCACGCCAGGACAAAAACAAAAAGGCCCCACCAACCAGGCAGGGCCCCCTCACCTCGCGAAGGCCCAACAGCCCTCGCCAGCATCAAAACCAATCAGAACGGGTTCATCACAATGTCCGCCCGCCCCGGGTGATTCGGCCTGTCCAACGGCCCCGGAATCGGCTCGTTCGATCGGCAAGGGAAGCTGTCCAGGTCACGCCGCAAAAAGCTCAGCTCGATCACCGACGGCATCGGCACGCCTTCCACCAGCACCACCCCCGCGTAGTTGTTGGCATGCAAGTGCACCGGCACATGGCTCACCAGCATCTTCTCCATCGTCTGCCGAAACCGCGCATGGAAAGCCGGCTCCGCCAACTTGCCCAGGTCGTGCAGCTCGCAAGCGATCACGTCAAAGCGCTTGAGGTCGGCATCGGCCACCGTCGGCAAGGCCTCGTACTCCGCGCCTTCCACGTCGAACTTCAGCAAAGCACGCTTGGGCTGCAGCGCATCCATGCGCCGCACCATCTCCGCAAAGCTCACGAAGTCGCCGAAGGTCTCCGACGCCCAGCCCTTCTTGTCGAAGATGAAGTTGGCGTGCGGCGTCGGCGGGCCCTCCACCGTGTGGTCGAACTGCAGGATGCGCGCGCCGCGCTCGGCCATCACGTGGTCAAAGCTCACGTCGTGCCCCACCCCGATGGACAGCACCACATCGCATTGCAGCGCCACGGCCGGCAGCACGTAGCCGCCGTCGTAGTCGTTGCCCACGCGAACCTTCGGTGTGCGCCGCGTGGCCCAGGGCCGCAGCAGGTCCAGGGCTTCCAGCACGTCCTGCTGGGTCAGCGGTCGGATCTCGTTCATGTTCATCGTGGGCTCCGGTCGGAGAAAACTGGGTTGGGGTGAAGGTCGCGCTCAGTCGTCGCGGCCAATGAGGGTTTCGAGCCGGTCCACGGCGCGGGCCCAGGAAAACCGTTGCGCCAGGTCCATGCAGTGGTCCTGCAGGCGCGGGCGGGCGCTGCGCCAGCCGTCGACGTGCGCCAGCAAGGCCTGCACAAAGGCTTCGTCGTCGACCTCGCGGTAACGGCCGGCCACGCGGCCTTGCGCGTCGAGCTGGTCGCCGGGGCGGCTGGCCACGCGAATGGCCACCTCGTCGCTGACGAAGTCGTCGGTGGCGCCGCCGTCGGTCACCACCACCGGCGTGCCGCAGGCAATGGCTTCGAGCACCGGCAGGTTGAAGCCCTCGCCACGGTAAGGCGAGGCGTAGCAGTCGGCCACGCCGTAGAGCAGGCGCAGCTCGGCGGGGTTGAGGTTGCCCGGCACCACCATGATGGCGTTGAGCACGCTGTCGGTGAACAGCGCGGGGTGTCGCTGCACCACGTCCTTGATCACCGGCTCGATCGACAGGCCGTAGAGGTCTCGCTGGTCTTTGAGGATCAGGCGCAGGTGGCCGTGGCGTTGGCGCGCACGCGCAAAGCCGATCAGCAGAAGGTCCAGACCCTTGTTCCAGGTGGCCACGCCGAGGTTCAGAAAGACGAACTCGTCGTCACGCAGGCCCAGGTTGGCGCGGTTGGTGGCGCGTTCTTCGCGGCTGAGCGGGTGAAAGGTGGCCATGCGCACGCCGTGGCTGACCACCTCGATGCCGTCTCCGTCAAAGCCGAAGTCCACCAGCCGGTCACGCGACCAGTTCGTGGGCGTGACGATGCGGTTGCCGCCAGCGGTGTAGGCCGCGGTGAGGGCCGCGCGGTCGGGCGCGCCGCCCTCGAAGCTTTTCTCGCCCAGGCCCAGCTCGGTGACCATGAAGGTCAGCTGCCGCACGCCGTCCTGGCGCACCGGCGCAATCGGCGAGGACAAGCTCAGCACCACGTCGGGCCGCTCGTCGCCCGGCTCGGGGATGGCGTCGATGCGGGCCATGTCCTCGGGCGTGAAGCCGCTGGCGTTGGCCTGGCGGTTCCAGCTCGCGATGGCAAAGGGCCGGTCGCGGTGCGACAGGCGCAGCGTGGGCCGCCTGACCAGCTCCAGCAGCTGGTGCTGGTTGACCAGGGCGATGGAGTGGTTGACGCCGCGCCAGCCTTCGACCAGGAGGTGTTTTTTCGTCATGGGCGGGCCCAGCTCATCAGGCCCTCGCCCACCGAGCGCAGGCTGGCGTTGGACTGGGCGCTGTCCATCAGCGCGTTGACGTAGGCCACGCGCTGCGAGAAGTGGTCCGTCTCGGCCGACATCACGTCGAACAGCGAGCGGCGGCCCAGTTGCGACCATTGCTGGAAGGTGGCCAGGCGCACCTTCTCGGTGTCACGCAGCAGGGCCACGTAGCGGCGCGCGCGCTCCATCGAGGTCTGTGCGGCGTCGTGCAGTTGGGCGGCGCGGGTCTGGCGGTCCAACACGGTCTGGCTCAAACCGGCGCGGGCCGACTGGGCGCGCTTGTAGGCCGCCATCGAGGCCGCTTCCTGCGCGCCACCGTTGAACAGCGACACGTTGACCGACACGCCGGCGCTCCAGCCGCGCACGGTCTGCTCGCCACTGCGCCCGCCGTTGCCGGAGAACTGCCAGTTCAGCTGGGGCTTCTGGCCGGCCTTGACGGCCTCGGCGTAGCTGTCCAGCGCCTCGGCTTCCTGGCGCGCGCGCAGCACCTCGGGGTGGCGCTCGATCAGGCGGTTGACCTCGCCGAGGTCGGGCGTGGCCATCAAGGCGCCCACGAAGCTGTCGTTGAGCGAGACCTGCTCGCCCACGAACTTGCGAAGCGTGAACTCGACCTGGCGCACCAGCGCCACCGACTGGTCGCGCGAGAGTTCGGCCTGCTGCAGCGACTTGCGCGCCTGCACCAGCTCGCTGGTGCGGCCCTTGTCGGCGGCCACGATCTGTTCCAGCGCGTCCACCAGGCAGCCCATCTTGCGCACCTGTTGTTGGTAGACCTGCGATTGCAGGCGGTAGCGCTGGCGCTCCAACGCGGTGTTGACCACCTCCAGCGCCACGCGCTCCTGGCTGACGTTCTCGCCCAGCTTGGCGGCGTCGGCCAGGCGCGTGCGCCAGTCGATCAGGGACTGCAGCCGGCCGAAGTCGTACAGCGGCGCGGACACGTTCACGCCCACGGTGGCGCGCGCGCCATTGGCCGTCTTGCTCACGCCATCACCGTAGGTGCCGCCAGCACCCAGAAAACCGTTGAGGCTGACCTGGGGCAGGCGACCGGCGCGGATCTCATCGAGGTCGAACCCGGCGGCTTCGGCCAGCAAGCGCGACGCCCCCACCTCCTGGCTGCGGCGCACGGCCTCGCGCACCAGCAGTTGCAGGCTGCTTTGGGGGTCCAGCGGAGCGGCCTCGCCCTGGTTCAGGGGCACGGGCTCGCGGATGCCGCGTGGCTCCGAGTTGGACAGGTCGTTGCAGCGGCCACCTGTCTGGGCCAGCGCCAGGCCCGACCACAGGCACAAGCCAGCGGCCAGCGTGGACAACAGCTGCGGGGAACGTCGATGAGCGCGCATGGCCTTCACCTCTCTGTGAAGGCTTCGTTGTATCGCAGCATGGGTTTGAGCAAATAGCGGAGAACAGACTGTTCTCCGGTGCGTATTTCAACGCTCGCCGTCATGCCAGGGATGATCGGCAGGGGCTTGCCGTGCTGTTGGAGGGTCGACAGCTCGGTGCGGATGAGCGCCCGGTAGTAGCTGGTGTCGGCCGACGCGGCCTTGCCCTCTTCGGTCAGCGCGTCCGGGCTGATGTAGTCGATGCGCCCCTGCAGGCCGCCGTAGGTGTAGTAGTCGTAGGCGCTGAGCTTGACCAGGGTCGACAGGCCCAGGCGCACGAAACCGATGTCCGCCGGCTTGACCCGCGCTTCGACCAGCAGCTGCGCGCCCACCGGTGCGATCTCCATGATGGGCGCTCCCGCCTGCACCACGCCGCCGATCGTCGCCACCTTGATGTGCTTGATCACGCCTCGGATGGGAGATTTGAGCGAGGTGCGTTGCAGCACGTCCTGCTTGACCACCATCTGCTCTTCGATCTGGGCCAGCTCGGTGCGGGCCTTGACCAGGTCGCTGCTGGCGTCCTGCCTGAAGCGGTTGGTGCGGTCCTGGATCTGCAGCATCAGGTCGTTGACCTGGCGGCGCAGGCGCATCACCTCGACGTCCGACAGCAAGCCCCGGCTCGCCAGGGTCTCGGACATGCGCAGCTCGCGCTGCAGCAAGCCCAGGTTGCGCCTGTTCACGGCCACGGCCTCGTCCAGCGAGAAGCGCCGGGCATCGAAGGCATCGCGCTCGCCTTCGACCAGGGTTTCGTCCTTGGCCACATCGGGCGGGAACTTCAAAGGCCGGCCCGTGGCCTCGGCGCTCAGCCGCGCGATCATGGCCTTGAGCGCCAGGCGCTTGGCCTGGCCTTCTTGCTGGGCGGCCTCCACGCGCGTCGGGTCGAGCTGCGCCAGCTCCTGGCCCTTCTCGACGACCATGCCCTCGCGCACCTTGAGCTCACGCAGGATGCCGCCTTCCAGGCTGGAGATGACCTGCTCGCGCCCATCGGGCACGACCTTGGCCTCGGCGCGCGTGATCATGTCCACGCGCGCGGTCGCGGCCCAGAACACCGTCAGCGCCACGAAACCGGCCATCAGCCACAGCACCCAGTTGGCGCGCGGCGTGCCCTCGGCCATGCGGGCCTGGCTCACGCCAGACAGAAACTGCTCGTCCCCGGGGAAGAAACGCCCCGAGGACGGCGAGCGGTTTTTGCGACCGAAACCGGGCAGCCTCATCTTCATGATGGCACCCGGTACGGTGGGTCAGACAAGTCGACGAAGGACTCATCTGGTTGATCGGGCGGACCTGGTGGCGGCGTGGGCTGCGCCTGCGCCGCTGCGGCCACCGTTTGCGGACGCGGTGCGGTGGGTGCCGGCTGCGTGGCGCCTGCGGCCACCGCAGCGGGCGCCGCACCAGCCGCCGCAGCGGCACCCACTGGCGCCCCACCCTGCGGGCTGGCCACCGGCGAAACCGGCTGGCGCCCGGAGAGCGCCGCCATCACCTGGGCCTTGGGCCCGCTGGCCACCACGCGGCCCGAGTCCACCACGATGACGTGGTCCACCAGCTCCAGCAGCGCCGGCCGGTGCGTGACCACCACCAAGGTGCGCTTGGGCAAGATGCCCGAGAGGCGCCGCACGAAGTCCACCTCAGCCTGCGCGTCCATCGCGCTGGTCGGCTCGTCCATCAGCAGCACCGCGGGCTTGGTGATCAGGCAGCGCGCCAGGGCCACCAGCTGGCGCTGGCCACCCGAGAGCATGCAACCGCCCTCGCCCACCTGCATGTCCAGACCCATGGGGTGGTTGGCCACCACCTTGTCCAGGCCCGTCATCTGCAGCACCGAGGCCAGCAGGCGCGGGTCTGCATGCGCTCGGCCCAGGATGACGTTGTCGCGCAGCGTGCCGGTGAACAGGCGCGGCTCCTGCGCGACGAAGCCCACGTGGGCACGGTAATCGGTCGGGTCCACCTGCCGCAGGTCCAGGCCATCGACCTCGACCATGCCGTCGGTCGGCTGGTAGAGCCCGGCCAGCAAGCGCAGCACGGTCGACTTGCCACTGCCCATCTTGCCCAGGATGGCCACGCGCTGGCCCGGCAGGATGTTGACGTTCAAATCCTTGAGCACCGACTGCGCGTGGTCGTGCGCGCCCTTGGGGTAGGCGAACGACACCTCGCGCAAGGCCAGTTGCCCGCGCAGCTTGGGCATGGGCAGGTAGGGCCGGTCGGGCACGCGCTCCGAAGGTAGGCCCATGATGCGGTCGAGCATGCGCAAGGCCGCGCGCGCGCCCTGGTAGCGCGTCGCCAGGCTGATGACGCTGCCCAGTGGCGCCACCGCACGCCCCGCGAACATCACCGAGCCGATCAGCGCGCCACCGGTGATGACGCCGTCGTGCACCAGGTGCACGCCCCACACCAGCATCACCACCGTGATGAGTTGCTGCGACACCGTAGAAGCGTTGTTGACCCAGCTGGAGAGCGCCCTGGCCCGCACGCTCGACTGCGACGCCGCGGCGTTGGCCTCTTCATAGCGGCGCAGGAAGTGCCCGGCGGCCCCCGCAGCGCGGATGTCCTCGATGCCTTCCACGGCCTCGACCATCACGCCCTGCATGTCCGCGTGCTGCTTGACGTTGGCGTTGAGCAGCTTGGCCAGCACACCCTGGATCAGCCACGACAGCCCCAGCAGCACCGGCACCGCGATCACCAGCACCCAGCCCAGCGGGCCCGCGGTGATGAAGGTCATGGCGATGAACAGGAACACGAACGGCAGGTCGGTCAGCGTCGACAGCGTGGCCGAGGCGCTGAAGTCGCGCACCGTCTCGATCTGCGTGAGCTGGTGCGTGAAGCTGCCCGACGAATCGGGCCGGTTCTCCAGTCGCAGGCTCAATGCCTTCTTGAACAGGATGTTGCCCAGCATCAGGTCGGCCTTCTTGCCGGCCAGGTCAAGCAAGTGGCTGCGCAACTGGCGCGCCAGCAGGTCGAAGACCAGGGCCACGAACACACCGGCCGCCAGCGACCACAGCGTCACCAGCGCCTGGTGCGGGATCACGCGGTCGAACACCACCGACGAGAACAGACCTGTGACCAGCATCAGCACGTTGGTCAGCAGCGCTGCGATCATCGCCGAGCGGTAGTACGGCATGAAGCGCTTGAGCGTGTGCCACAGCCAGTGGCCATCGGGCTCGGTGAACTCGCCGTCGCGGTGCACCGTCTCGCTGGCCGTGGGCGAGGCCATCAGCGCAAAACCCGTGTACTCGACCAGCAGGTCGGCCGCAGCCGCCTCCATGGTGATGCCTTCCACGGGCATCACCACCTCATAACGTTCCTGCCCAGGCGATGCCGCATCCGACTCGATGCGACGCACCAGGATGCAGACCTCGCCACCACGCAGCAGCAGCACCACCGGGAACAGCAGCCCCAGGATCTGGTGCGGCTCGCGCTTGACGATGGCCGCCTGGAACCCCGCGTCGCGCATCACGCGCACCGCGTTGGTCGGCATCAGCGGCGAGGTGAAACCGGTTTCGCCCAACAAGGAAGCCGCCGTGCGCTCGCGCCCATGGTGACGGCACAGCCACAGCAGCGCGTCCAGCAGCGGGTCTTCCGCGCGCGCATCCGCCGCCGTGCCCGGCGCGGGCTCGGTGTTGCCAGGCGGCACCGTGGTGTCGGCCGGCAGCTCGGTGGGGGGGGCGCTGTCCTGCTGCGTCAAGTAGAACTCCGTCGCGTCACGTCGTCGCTGTGGGGCCTCAGCCCTCGCTCAGGGTGCCGGCCACGAGGGCCTCGAGTTGGTTTTCAAGGTCGCGCACCAGGCCCGGCGTGTCGAACAGCGGGGTCTGGAACCGGTGCTCGGCCAGGTAGCGGCGGTGGCTGGCCACGCGCGCCGGCTCGCGGCCCAGCGTGATCGCCATGCGCTCGTAGGCCTCGGGGCTGTCGGTCACCAGGTCGGGCAGGCCGACCGCGTGCAACAGGCTGCCCGCCATGCGCGACACGAAGGTGCGCCCCGAGCAGGTCAGGATGGGCACGCCCATGAACAACACGTCGTTGGCCGTGGTGCCCGCGTTGTAGGGGAAGGTGTCGAGGATCAAATCGGCCGCCGTGAAGCGGGCCAGGTAGTCGGCTGGTGCCACACGCGGCGCGAAGTTCAGCCGAGCCGGGTCCACGCCATGGGCGCTCGCCTCGGCGCGCATGTTGGCCTCGGCCCAGCGGTTGTCGGCCAGCAGCCACAGCACGCTGCCCGGCACCTGCGCCAGCACGCGCATCCACAGCTGGAACAGCGCCTGCCCCATCTTGAAGTTGTTGTTGAACGAGCAGTAGACGAAGCCCTCTTCGGGCAGGCCGCACTGCGCCCGCGTGGGCGGCTCGGATGCCACGCGCTGGCGGTCGCTCGACTGGAAGCACTTGCTCAGGTAGAGCGGCCGCTCGGTCATGTAGGGCAGCAGCTCGGGCGGCATCACGAAGCGGTCGGCGATGACGCGGTCAATCGACGGCAGGCCCGTGGTGCCCGGAAAGCCCAGGTAGGTCAGTTGATGCCGCGCAGGACGCCAGCTCAGGATGTCGGCGCGCGCGCCCGAGGTCAGGCCCTGCAGGTCGATCAGCACGTCGATGTCGTCGGCAGCGATGCGGCGCGCCACGGCCTCGTCGCTCAGGCTGGCCACGGGCACGTGGTGATCGAGCGATCCACGGATACGGGCCTGCAGCGCGCTGCCGTCCTCGCGGCTCCAGCAATAGGCAAAGGTCTCGAAGCGGCTTCGGTCGATCAGCTCGATGAGCTCGACCGTCAGCAGCCCGACGGCGTGCATGCACAGGTCGCCCGACAGGAAGGCCAGGCGCAGCTTGCCGGGACGCTGGCGCACCGGGGCAGCCAGTTTGGTGGTCACGGGCTTGACGCGCTCGTGCACGAAGGTGCGCGCGGCCAGCAGCTGCATGGCCGGGTCGTCGCTGGCGCCCAGCATGGCCAAGGGCGAGGTGCCCAACTGCAGCGCGCAGGGCGTCACGCCAGGCACGGGTGCGTAGACCGGCCATTCGCACTGCTTCTGGCGGATGTGCACCAGGTGCTGGATGACCCGCGACTGATCGGGCTGCAGCAGCAGGCTGCGCTTCATCGCGGCCTCGGACTCGTCGTAGCGGCGCTGCTGCTCGAGCATGCGCGCGGAATTGTTCAGGGCGTGCAGCGGCAGCTCCAGGTCCACCTGCTGCCCTGCCTGGCCTTGCTGCGCCGAGAGCTGCAGCACCATGTCCCAGGCAGCCAAGGCCTCGTCATGGCGGCCCTGGTGCTCCAGTTGGTGGCCCAGGTTCAGGTGCGCCTGCATGAAGCCTGGCGCCAGCTGCAAGGCCTCGCGGTAAGCGGCTTCGGCGGCCACGTGCTCGCCCATGCCGCCCAGCACCGTGCCGTGGTTGAACAGCGCGATGTGGCGTTGCGGCGACTGGGTGTTGGCCAGCCAGGCCTCATAGAGGTCGCGCACGAGCTCGGCACGCGCCACCACCTCGGGGCGCTGCGCCACCTCCAGCAAGCTCATCAAGGGCATCTGACCCGAGCGGGCTTGCGCCAGCGCCTGCTCGAACGCACTGGCGGCCAACGGCGGCTGCCCTGCCCCTTGGCGCATCAACTGATCGTCTCGGCTTCGGTCCATCGACACACGTCCTGTTCTGCCCCCTTGGCAGGCGCCATGGGGGATGTGTCGATGCTAGGCAAAGGGCCGTGGGGGCTTGAGCCGGATTACAGCGGCTGGAGGCGGCCAATTCTGGCCTCAGCCAACAAAAAAGCCCCACCAGCGTGAGCGAGTGGGGCTTTGTTGATTCTGGAGGCGCGGCCCGGAGTCGAACCGGGCTAGACGGATTTGCAATCCGGTGCATAACCGCTTTGCTACCGCGCCAGAGCTTGAAAAAAGGGAAGCCAAGTCAAACCGGGCTTCCCTTCGAATTTGGAGCGGGATAAGAGACTCGAACTCTCGACCTATACCTTGGCAAGGTATCGCTCTACCAACTGAGCTAATCCCGCATGTGTTGCAACAACTCAGAGCTTTGCAACGCTCGCTTGGCTGAACTTTTCAGTTTTTGCCTTGATCCCGTCTGGTGTCGCGATCAGCGAAGAACGCAACTATACATCGAAATTCTCGGCTTTGGCAAGGTGTTGCAAGTTTTCATCGCCGTCGTGACGCGACACCCCGCCTGCGGTGGGCCGCCAGGTCCAGCAGGCGGGTGTTGCACCTGGCCGGCTTACACTTGCCGCCCAGGCCCCGATGGTGAAATCGGTAGACACAGCGGACTTAAAATCCGCCGCTTGCTGAAAGGCAGCGTGCCGGTTCGACCCCGGCTCGGGGCACCAACACGCCCATGGCACCGAGGTGCCCAAACAAAAAGCCCCACCAGCGCGAGCGAGTGGGGCTTCGTTTTTCTGGAGGCGCGGCCCGGAGTCGAACCGGGCTGGACGGATTTGCAATCCGGTGCATAACCGCTTTGCTACCGCGCCAGGGTGTTGAGAGTATCCAGCAAAACCGGCGGCAGGTGCGCACGCCATCGACTTCACCAGAGAAAAAGGGAAGCCTTTTGGGCTTCCCTTCGGAATGTGGAGCGGGATAAGAGACTCGAACTCTCGACCTATACCTTGGCAAGGTATCGCTCTACCAACTGAGCTAATCCCGCATTTCGCAGGCTTCAGATTGCTCTTTCAGCCTACCGTCTTCGCTTGCGTTGATCGCGTTTGGCGCGTGATCAGCGAAGACCTGAACTATAGCGCGTTTTTAGCGCCTTCGTCAACGTGCTCTCAAAATTTTCAGTGTTTGAGCAACTCGTTGCTGACGGGCGACGCCGCGGCTTCCGGTTTGGCTTCCACGACCTTGGCTTCTTCTTCCGGCAGCGGCGTCGGCTGACGCTCCAGGGCCACCTCGAGCACCTTGTCGATCCACTTGACCGGCACGATCTCGATCTGGCTCTTGACGTTCTCGGGGATCTCTGCGAGGTCCTTGACGTTCTCTTCCGGGATCAGCACCGTCTTGATGCCACCACGGTGAGCCGCCAGCAACTTCTCCTTCAGACCACCGATGGCCGTGACCTCACCGCGCAGGGTGATTTCACCCGTCATGGCGACGTCAGCGCGCACCGGGATGCCCGTCAGCGCCGACACGAAAGCCGTGGTCATGGCCGCACCGGCGGACGGACCGTCCTTGGGCGTGGCGCCATCGGGCACGTGGATGTGGATGTCGCGCTTCTCGAAGAGGTCGTCCGTGATGCCCAGGCGGCGAGCACGTGAGCGCACCACCGAACGGGCGGCCTCGACCGACTCCTTCATCACGTCGCCCAGCTGACCCGTGCGGATGATGTTGCCCTTGCCCGGCATGATCGCGGCTTCGATGGTGAGCAGGTCGCCACCGACCTCGGTCCAGGCCAGACCCACGACCTGGCCCACCTGGTTTTCCTTGGTGGCCTCGCCGTAGCTGTACTTGCGCACGCCCAGGAAGTCGTTGAGGTTCTCGTCGGTGACGACGACCTTCTCGGTGTGCTGCTTGAGCGCAAAGCCCTTGATCACCTTGCGGCAGATCTTGGAGACCTCGCGTTCCAGCGAGCGCACGCCGGCCTCGCGGGTGTAGTAGCGGATGATGCCGCGGATGGCGCTTTCAGCCACCTCCAGCTCGCCTTCCTTCACCCCGTTGTTCTTGATCTGCTTGGGCAGCAGGTAGGTCTGAACAATGTGTACCTTCTCGTCTTCAGTGTAGCCCGCCAGGCGGATCACTTCCATCCGGTCCAGCAGCGCCGGCGGGATGTTCAGCGAGTTCGACGTGGCGACGAACATCACATCGGACAGGTCGAAGTCGACCTCGATGTAGTGGTCACCGAAGGTGTGGTTCTGTTCGGGGTCAAGCACTTCCAGCAGCGCCGAGGACGGATCGCCCCGGAAGTCCATGCCCAGCTTGTCGATCTCGTCGAGCAGGAACAGCGGGTTGCGCACGCCCACCTTCGAGAGGCTCTGCAGCACCTTGCCCGGCATGGAGCCGATGTAGGTGCGGCGGTGGCCACGGATCTCGGCCTCGTCGCGCACGCCGCCCAGGGCCATGCGCACGAATTTGCGCCCGGTGGCGCGGGCGATGGACTGACCCAGCGAGGTCTTGCCCACGCCAGGGGGGCCGACCAGGCACAGGATCGGGGCCTTGACCTTGTCGACGCGCTGTTGCACAGCGAGGTACTCGAGGATGCGTTCCTTGACCTTGTCGAGGCCATAGTGCTCTTCGTTGAGCACGGTCTCGGCCAGGGCCAGGTCGTGCTTGACCTTGGACTTCTTGCTCCAGGGCAGGTTGACCAGGGTCTCGATGTAGTTGCGCACCACCGTGGCCTCGGCCGACATGGGCGACATCAGCTTGAGCTTCTTGAACTCGGCATCGACCTTCTTGCGCGCCTCCTTGGGCATGCGAGCGGACTCGATCTTCTTGGCGATCTCTTCGAGGTCAGCGCCCTCTTCGCCTTCACCGAGCTCCTTCTGGATGGCCTTGACCTGCTCGTTGAGGTAGTACTCGCGCTGCGACTTCTCCATCTGGCGCTTGACGCGACCACGGATGCGCTTTTCGACCTGCAGGATGTCGACTTCGTGCTCGAGCAACTCGAGCAGCTTTTCCAGGCGGGCGGACACGGTCACCAGGTCGAGCACCGACTGCTTGGCTTCGAGCTTGAGCGGCAGGTGGGCGGCGATGGTGTCGGCCAGGCGACCGGCGTCGTCGATGCCGGAGATCGAGGTGAGGATCTCGGGCGGGATCTTCTTGTTGAGCTTGACGTACTGGTCGAACTGCTGCGTCACGGCGCGGCGCAGGGCTTCGACTTCGGGCGTGACCTGGGCCTCGGGCGGCACGGGCACGACCACCGAGGTGAAGAACTCACCGCTGTCGTCGATCGATTGCGTGTTGGCACGCTGCACGCCCTCGACCAGCACCTTCACGGTGCCGTCTGGCAGCTTGAGCATCTGCAGGATGCTGGAGACGCAGCCGACGTCGAACATGTCGTCGGCCTTGGGCTCGTCCTTGCCGGCGGCCTTTTGCGCCACCAGCATGATCTGGCGGCCGGACTCCATGGCCGACTCGAGGGCCTTGATGGATTTGGGGCGTCCCACGAAAAGCGGGATGACCATGTGCGGGAAGACCACGACATCGCGCAGCGGCAGCAGCGGCAGCGAGATGGGATCGGAAGGAAGAATGGGGTGTCCAGACATGATGGGCTCACTTTCTCTGAAGCCCACTTGGGGCCTCAGTGGCTAAACACAAGGGCACCGCGAAAACCCGTTTGGAAAAGGTTCTCAGCGGTGCCCCACGGAGCGCATTCAATCGCGCTCAGGCACTGGCCTTGGCCTGTTCCCGATACACCAGCAATGGCTTGGCGTTTTCCTCAATGGTGGATTCATCCAGCACAACTTTTTGCACGCCCTCCTGTGTGGGAAGTTCGAACATGGTGTCCAGCAACGATTGTTCCAGGATGGAACGCAGGCCACGGGCACCGGTTTTGCGCGCCAGTGCCTTGCGGGCGATGGCGGCCAGGGCGGCCGGCCGGATTTCCAGCTCGACACCGTCCATGTTCAGCAACTGCTGGTACTGCTTGACCAGCGCGTTCTTGGGTTCGGTCAGGATCTTGACCAGGGCATCTTCGGTCAACTCGCCCAGCGTGGCCACCACCGGGAGGCGGCCCACCAATTCGGGGATCAGACCGAACTTGATGATGTCTTCGGGCTCGACCTCGCGGAAGACCTCACCGGCCTTGCGATCGTCCTTGCTCTGAACCGATGCGCCAAAGCCGATGCCCGACTTGATCGAGCGGTTCTGGATGACCTTTTCCAGGCCATCGAAAGCACCGCCGCAGATGAACAGGATGTTGGTCGTGTCGATCTGCAGGAAGTCCTGGTTGGGATGCTTGCGGCCGCCTTGCGGGGGCACCGAAGCCATCGTGCCTTCGATGAGCTTGAGCAGGGCCTGCTGCACGCCTTCACCCGACACGTCACGCGTGATGGACGGGTTGTCGGACTTGCGCGAAATCTTGTCGATCTCGTCGATGTAGACGATGCCGCGCTGGGCCTTGTCCACTTCGTAATTGCAGTTCTGCAGCAGCTTCTGGATGATGTTCTCGACGTCTTCGCCCACGTAACCGGCTTCGGTCAGCGTGGTGGCGTCGGCGATCACGAAGGGCACGTTGAGCAGGCGGGCCAGGGTTTGGGCCAGCAGCGTCTTGCCGGAACCCGTGGGGCCGATCAGCAGGATGTTGCTCTTGTTGAGCTCGATGTCGGGCTTCTTGCCGTCGCCCGAGCCCATGTGCTTGAGCCGCTTGTAGTGGTTGTAGACCGCCACCGACAGCGTGCGCTTGGCCGTGTCCTGGCCGATCACGTACTGATCGAGGCTGGCCTTGATTTCGCCGGGGGTGGGCAGGTCACCGCGCGAGGGCCTGGTCTGCTCGGACTCCGCCGCCACTTCGTCGCGGATGATGTCGTTGCACAGGTCGATGCACTCGTCGCAGATGAAGACCGACGGTCCGGCGATGAGTTTCTTGACCTCGTGCTGACTCTTCCCGCAGAAGGAGCAGTAGAGGATTTTTTCGCTGGAAGAGCCTTTTTTGTCTGCCATGGTGCAGGCCTGTCAGGTGTCGGCAAGGGCCGGAAAAGAGGATTGCGGAGAGGTGGTGCTCAACCGCGCTTTTCCAGCACCTTGTCGATGAGTCCGTAGGTGGCGGCCTCTTCGGCCGTCATGTAGTAGTCGCGTTCGGTGTCGTTCTGGATTTTCTCCAGAGGCTGGCCGGAACGCTCGGCCAGGATTTTGTTGAGCTGCTCGCGGGTTTTAAGGATCTCGCGGGCATGGATCTCGATGTCGGTGGCCTGACCCTGGGTGCCGCCCAGCGGCTGGTGGATCATGATTTTGCTGTTGGGCAGCGCGAAACGCTTACCCTTGGCGCCAGCGGCCAACAGGAAAGCGCCCATGGAAGCTGCCATGCCCATGCACAGGGTGGACACATCAGGCTTGATGAAATTCATCGTGTCGAAGATCGACATGCCTGCGCTGACGGAGCCACCGGGCGAGTTGATGTAGAACGAGATGTCCTTGTCGGGGTTCTCGCTCTCGAGGAACAGCATCTGAGCGACCACCAGGTTGGCCGTGGCGTCGTTGACGGGGCCAACCAGGAAGATCACGCGCTCGCGCAGCAGGCGGCTGTAGATGTCGTAGGCGCGCTCACCGCGACCCGATTGTTCGATGACCATGGGCACCATGCCCAGGTTTTGAATGTCCAGTGCGCTCATGTGCTTCCTTGTACGCGTAGGTAGCGAGGCCCCCGCCGGGGGAAATCGACCTCGGTTGAAATCATTATGACGTGCGATGCGGGTGCGCCGAAGGCCGGAAAAGGCGTCGCTACCTTGACGTCGTTTTTCCGTTGCGCGCAAACAGCGCGGAAAAACACCGCAGTGGCCTGTCAGCCTCAGGGAATTTCCCGTGACGAAATCCTCAGATCGCGTCCCAGAAGGTTGCACAAAACAAAAGGCACCGGCAATCACTCAGGATTGCCGGTGCCTCGGGCTGAGCCGCAACTGAAAGCCCGCCAGGGCGGGTTTCAGTCAGGCGATCAGGCGCCTTGCTGGCCCATCAGCTCTTCGAAGCCCAGGGCCTTGTCGGTCACCTTGGCCTTGGACAGCACGAATTCAGCCACGTTGCCTTCGATGACGACGGCTTCGACTTCGGCCATGCGCTGGCGGTCGCTCATGTACCAGGCCACCACTTGGGCGGGCTGTTCGTAGCTCTGGGCCAGTTCCTGGATGTGGGCTTGCAGTTGCTCGGGCTTGGCCTGCAGGTTGTTGGCCTTGACCAGCTCGGCCACGGTCAGGCCCAGGCGCACGCGACGCTCGGCCTGGGGCGTGAACATTTCGGCGGGGATCGGTGCCTTGTCGGCGTCGGGGATGCCGCGCGACTTCAGGTCGGCGCGAGCGGCCTCGACCATGCGGTCGGTTTCGGCGGCCACCAGGGACTGGGGCAGGTCGAAATCGACAACCTTCAGCAGGGCTTCCATGACGGAGGCCTTGTTGCGGGCCAGGACGCGGAACTTGACCTCGCGCTCGAGGTTGCGCTTGACGTCGGCGCGCAGGGCTTCAACGGTGCCTTCGGCCAGACCCAGGGACTTGATGAAGTCTTCGGTCAGCTCGGGCAGGTTCTGCTGCTCGACCTTCTTGAGGGTGACCAGGAAGTCGGCTTCCTTGCCGGCCACGTCCTTGCCGTGGTAGTCCTCGGGGAAGGCCAGGGGGAAGGTCTTGGAGTCGCCGGTCTTCATGCCGCGAACAGCCTTCTCGAAGGCTTCGAGCATCTGGCCTTCGCCGACCAGGAACTGGAAGCCTTCGGCCTTGCCGCCGTCAAAGGGCACGCCGTCGATCTTGCCTTCGAAGTCGATGGTGACGCGGTCGCCGTCTGCGGCGCCTTCGGCAGCCGGACGCTGGGCGAAGGTGCGGCGCTGCTTGCGCAGGATCTCGACGGTGCGGTCGATGGCAGCGTCGTTGACTTCGGAGCTCACGCGCTCGACTTCGGCTGCGGTCAGGTCGCCGATGGTGACTTCGGGGTAGACCTCGAAGGTGGCGTCGAACTGGAGTTGGCCTTCAACGGGGCCGCCTTCCTTTTCGGCGATGCGGGGCTGGCCGGCCACGCGCAGTTGCGCTTCCTGGGCGGCCTTGGCGAAGGCTTCGCCGAGTTGGTCGTTGATGACTTCGTACTGGACGGAGTAGCCGTAGCGCTGGGCCACGACGTTCATCGGCACCTTGCCGGGGCGGAAGCCGTCGGCCTTGGTGGTGCGAGCCAGCTTCTTGAGGCGGGCATCGACTTCGCTCTTGAGGGCATCGGCTGCCAGCGACAGCGTGATGCGGCGCTCCAGCTTGTCGAGGGTCTCCACGGTGATCGCCATGATTTGAACTCTCTGCAAAAGGTAAAAAGAAAAGGGTTGTCTGTGGTGCGCGGGGGGGGACTCGAACCCCCACACCATTGCTGGCGTCAGGACCTAAACCTGGTGCGTCTACCAATTTCGCCACCCGCGCACAGACAGCGGAAGGTTCGTCGGCGCACCCCTGGAAACTCCAGAAGCGCCTGCCGGCGAACCAGGTGATTCGGTCTGAACCTGGGATTCTACTGCGGTGCGGGCCACGTTTTGCCCAAGGCGCGCCAAAGGAAAACGCGCAGCCGCAGCCGTCAGGTGGCAGCCTCCTCGGGACGGCGCACCCTGAACCAGGCCGCGTACATGGCCGGCAGGGCCAGCAGGGTCAGCAAGGTGGCCACGATCAGCCCGCCCATGATGGCCACGGCCATGGGGCCCCAGAAGACGCTGCGGCTGAGCGGGATCATGGCCAGCACCGCAGCCGCCGCCGTCAGCACGATGGGGCGGAAGCGCCGCACGGCCGCACCCACGACGGCATCCCAGGCCGGCACGCCGCGGGCGCGGTCCTGCTCGATCTGGTCGATCAGGATGACGGAGTTGCGCATGATCATGCCCATCAGGGCGATGACACCCAACAGCGCGACGAAGCCGAACGGTCGGTTCAAGGCCAGCAGGGCCATGGCCACTCCCGCGATGCCCATCGGGCCCGTCAGGAAGACCAGCATGGCGCGCGAGAAGCTCTGCAGCTGCAGCATCAGCAAGGTGAAGATGATGAACAGCATCACCGGCATGTTGGCGAAGATGGAGCCCTGCCCCTTCGAGCTTTCTTCGGCGGTACCGGCCAGCTCGATGCGGTAGCCCGGCGGCAGCTCGGCCTGCATGGCCTGCAGCTTGGGCCACAAGGCCATGCTCACCGTCGGCCCCTGCACGCCGTCGCGGACGTCGGCCTGCACGGTGATGGCGAAATGGCGACCTTCGCGCCACAGCACGCCCGGCTCCCAGACCAGCTTGGGCTTGGCCACCTGCAGCACCGGGATCATGCGACCCGTGGCGCTGGGCACATAGGCGTTGTCCAGGGCTTCGAGGGTCAGGCGCTCGGATTGCGGCACGCGGAATTCGATGTCGATGAGGCGATCGCCCTCGCGGTACTGCGCCAGCGTGGCACCCGATGTCAGGATGCGGCTGGCCTGGGCGATGGACTGCGAGCTCACGCCCAAGGCGCGGGCCTTGTCCTGGTCCACAGACAACCTGATGGCCTTGACCGACTCGTTCCAGTTGTCGTTGACACCGTGGAGGTCGGGGCTGGTGCGCAGCACGTCCTTGGCGCGGTCGGCGATGCCGCGCAACACCGTGACGTCTTCCCCCACGATGCGGAACTGCACCGGGTAAGGCACGGGCGGGCCGTTGGGCAGCAGGCGCACGCGACCGCGCACCTCCGGGAACTCGGTGGCCAGGATTTCCGGCAGTGCTTTGCGAAGGCGTTCGCGCTCTTTCGGGGTCTCCGGAATGAGCACGACCTCGCTGATGTTGCTCTGCGGGAAGATCTGGTCCATCGGCAGGTAAAAGCGCGGCAGGCCACTGCCGATCCAGGTGCTGACGGTCTTGACGCCCGGCTCCTTGAGCATGCGGGCCTCGAAGCGCCTTGCAACATCCTCGGAGGCACGAACGCTGGCGCCCTCCTCCAGCCACAGGTCGACGATGAGCTCGGGGCGACTGGAATCCGGGAAGAACTGCTGCTGTACCTTGCCCATGCCCATCACGCCCAGCACCAAAGCGGCGATGGTCAGACCGATGGTGACCCAACGGTGCTGCACACACCAGTTCACCAGCGCGCGAAAGCGGGCGTAGAAGGGCGTGTCGTAGAGGTCGGCGGAGTTGCCTTCGGAGACCTTCGGCTTGGTCTTGAGCAGCAGCAGGCCCAGGTAGGGCACGAAGTACACCGACACCAACCAAGACAGCAGCAGCGCCGCTGCGGTGACTGCGAAGATGGCGAAGGTGTACTCACCCACGGCCGACTTGGCCATGCCGATGGGCAGGAAGCCTGCCGCGGTGATCAGCGTGCCGGTCAGCATGGGGATGGCCGTGATGTCGTAGGCGGCCGTGGCGGCACGCACCTTGTCGTAGCCTTCTTCCAGCTTGTGGACCATCATCTCGACGGCGATGATGGCGTCGTCGACCAGCAGGCCCAAAGCGATGATGAGCGCGCCCAGCGAGATCTTGTGCAGGCCCACGTTGGCGTAGTACATGACCAAGAAGGTCATGGCCAGCACCAGCGGGATGGTGATGGCCACCACCAGGCCAGGCCAAACATCCAGGCGCAGCGGCTTGGTGTGCAGACCCAGGCTGATGAAGCTCACGGCCAACACCACGACCACGGCCTCGATGAGCACCTTGAGGAACTCGCCCACAGAAGAAGACACCGCCTGCGGCTGGTCCTGGAGCTGGTCCAGCTCGATGCCCACCGGCAGGCTGGCTCGGATGCGCTCTGAGGCCGTCCTCAGGTCCTTGCCCAGGGCGATGATGTCACCCCCCTTGGCCATCGAAATACCCAGGGCGATGACCTGTTTCCCTTGGTGGCGCACCTTGACGGTGGCCGGGTCCTGGTAACCGCGGCGGATCTGGGCGATGTCGCCGAGCTTGAGGTTGCGCGACTGCCCGGTGGCCGGGTTGGTGACGCGAATGGGCACCTGGCGCAATTGATCGATGTTCTGGAACGCGCCGTTGACGCGCATTTGCACCGTCAGGCGCTCACCGGTGTAGACACCGCCGCTCTCGATGGCGTTTTGCGCGTTGAGCTCCGACACCACGTGGTTCATGTCGATGCCCAACTGGGCCAGCTTTTGCTGCGGGATCTCGACAAACACCTTTTCGGCTTGAACACCGAACAGCTCGACCTTGGCGACCCCAGGCACGCGCAGCATGTCCGAGCGAGCCCGCTCGGCGAATTGCCGCAACTCCTCTTCCGTGAACCCATCGGCCGACAGCGCATAGATGCTGCCGTAGACGTCGCCGAACTCGTCGTTGAAGAAAGGACCGATGACACCCTGGGGAAACGTGCCCCGCATGTCACCGACCTTCTTGCGCACCTGGTACCAGAGGTTGGAGATCTCCTTGGGCGGCGACGAGTCCTTGACCACCATCAGCGTGAACGACTCGCCCGGCTTGGTGTAGGACTGGATGCGGTCGGCGTAAGGCACCTCCTGCAGGGTGCGCTCGATCTTGTCGGTGACTTGCTCGGCCATCTGCTGAGCCGTGGTGCCGGGCCAGTAGGCGCGCACCACCATCACGCGAAAGGCAAACGGCGGGTCCTCGTCCTGCCCCAACTGGAAGTAGGCCGCAAAACCCAGCAGCATCAGCACCACCATGAGGTAGCGCGTGAGGGCGCGGTGCTCCAGCGCCCAGCGGGAAATGTTGAAGCGCTGAGCCTGGGGCTCAGCCGTGTCGTGTTCGGTGTGACTCACCACCAGCTCCTGATCGGGTCGGTTGCTCGATGATCCGCGCAGGGATCAGGAACGAGATGGCATCGGGGTCGACGCCGAAGACGCCGCAGCAGGCGGCACGGCCGGGCGCTCACCCAAGCCGGGCTCGACGTAGCGCTTGACCTTCTGCCCAGGGTTGAGGACGTGCACACCAGCGGTCACCACCTCCTGACCAGGCTTGAGCCCGTCGGCCACCAGGACCACGTTGCCAACGATGTCGCCGGTGACCACGGGCTGCGGCTTGACGGTCATGGACTGGCCATCCAGCACCCAGACCACCGAGCGGCCTTCGCGCTGTGCCAGGGCGTGCAGAGGCAGCTGGATGCCACCCTTGATGCGGGTGGGGGTGCGCACGAGCACGGCAGCCGTCTGGCCAAGCTCGGCCTGGAGTTCGCCGATGTCGGCCTTGACCAGCAGGGTGCGGGTGAGGCTGTCGGTGGCGCCCGCCACCTCACGCACCTTGGCCGCTGACCATTCCGTCGCGCCCCAACGGCGCACCTGGATGCCTGCGGATTTGCCAATCAACGCGCGCACAGCGGGGCCCATGTCTTCCGGCACGGCAAAAACAACGTCACGGGGGCCGTCCTGAGCCAGCGTCAACACGGGCTGCCCTGCCCCCACGACCTGCCCTGGCTCGACATCAACCGAGGTGATCACGCCGGCAGCGCCCGCGGTCAGCGACGCGTAGCCAGCCTGATTGAGCTGAACACCAGCCTGGGCACGAGCCTGGCGAAGGCTGGCCTGCGCAGCGCGTTCGGCCGTGGTGTGGCGCTCGAGCTCGGCTTCGCTGATGAAACCTTGTGAACGCAGCTCTTTGAAGCGCGCCAGGTCAGCGCCGGCCTGCCCTGCCTGGGCCTCCGCCGCAGACAAGGCCGCTTTGGCCGCGTCGGCGCCCAGCCTCAGGTCCTGCGGATCGACCTGTGCCAACAACTGGCCAGCCTTGACCCGTTGCCCCAGCTCCACCGCGCGCTGCGTCACCTTGCCACCCACCCGGAAGGACAAGCGAGATTCGGTGCGGGCTCGGATGTCGGCAGAAAACTCTCGTTGCAACGAGGCGCCGCCATCGGACAGCACCATGGTGCGCACGGCCCGAATCGGGGCCACTTGCTCGGCCTGCTTGCCGCAAGCAGACAAGAAAACAGCAGAGACGAGGAGGATCGCGACCAGGGGCGCGGCAGAAGGCGCAGAACGAGACATGGAGGGAGCAGGAGTTGCCAGGGGCCAGCGCATGGTGTGCAGGGGTTCGGATGCAAGGAGGACAACCGCCGTCGCGGTCGGGTCGGATCACCCATGCCAACCTGGTGGCGCAGCAACTGACCCGCGGGTCAGTAATGTAGGCACGCGCGCCTGCCCATGTCAATTCAGCTGTTGAGACAATGGCGACCTCTTTGTCCGCCCCTTGTTGTTTGTTGCGGGCAAACCCGAACCCTCACACCACCATGTCCGAGACCCCCCATCCCTTGTCGCCAGATTTTCCTCGCCCTGGCAGCAGCCTGGCTCACGCGATGCGCCTAAGCCCTGCGGCGCACGCACCCGCCCTGCTCTGCTGGCTGAATTGGTGGCACGAAACGGCCCGCATCCCGTTGGACGTCCAGGACCCGGGCGTGGCCGAAACCAAGCTGCGTTGGTGGGCCAACGAGCTGCAGGCAACCGAACGGGGCGAGCCCAACCACCCCCTCACGCGCGAGAAAAACAACTTGCGCCTGCCCGAGGGAGCCACTTGGCCAGAAACCGCCGTTTGCATGACCCAGATCGAGGGCCTGGTTCAACTGGTGCATCAAAACCGCTGGATGGACGAAGCCCACTTCGTGCGCCACGCTCAGCAGACCACCGGACTGGCCTGCGAAAGCGCTGCACGCCTGCTGGGGGCCACGAGCGATGAGGCGCGCTCGGCCGCCGCCTTGCTTGGCACCGGCCTGCGCCTGAGCCACCGACTGGGGCGCCTGGGCCAGGACGCACGCGCTGGCTGGGTCATGGTGGGCATCGATTTGTTGCAGACCCACGACGTCAAGGCACACCAGCTGGTCAAGCCGGTTCCTGAGCAGGCGCCGCCAGGCTGGCCGCAGCTGCTGGCGGACCTCGCGCAACGCGCTCGCACGCCACTGCATGAATCCCTGGGTCAGATTCGGCGCCTGCCCAAAGATCAGTCCAAGGCCCTGCGACCGCTGGTGCTGCTGGCGCACCTGGCGCTCACCCAGGTCGAGGTGGTGGCCAACGCGGGCGACGCCGTGCTGCACCAGCGCCTGCTGCTGACGCCCTGGCGCAAGGCCTGGACCGCTCAACGCGTGGCCTGGGGCTGGATGCGCTGAACCTCAGCGGCCAAAAGGCGCGGCCAGGGGCTCACCCACGAACAGGCTCTGACGGGGCCATGCGACGCTCTTCCAGTAAGCCTCCATGGCCGAGGCCCCCTGGGCATAGAACAACAGCAGCAACTGTGGGTGCGGGAACTTCTGCAGGTGTGCGCAAGGCTCGCTCACCGTGCCATGGCTGGCCGTGGCGCCAGCCTGTATCCAGGACATCACCGTCATCTGGCTGTTGGGCTTGTCGAGGACACCTCCGAACGAGGTCAGGTGATCGGCCAAGGCGCCTGGCAGGAAGTTGACGCTCTCGAGGCCGTCCACGTGCGTGCGACCGGTCAGGTACATCAACACCCGGTCAGCGTGACGCAAGGCGTCGGTCTGGTCCAGGTGGACGTCGATGCCAAAAGCCGGCACCGGACCGGCCGGCGGAAACAGTTGACGACGCACGCTGCGCAGGGCGTCGGACGTGGCCACGAAATGCACGTTCGCAGGCTGCGCCCCACGCTCACCGAGTGTGCCGTCCGAAGCCACCCCGCGGTTGATGAGGGCCCTGGCCTGGGCCACGTCGGGTGCGGCCAGCAACATGCTCAGGCGAACGCCCAAGTCACGCATCGGGTGGGTGCTGGAGGAGCCGAAGTACCGCGATGGCTTGCTGGGTGCGCAGGTCTTTTCACAAAGTGCCGGATCGAACCCCAGGGCCAGCGCCCCGGTGATGCTGTGGCACTCGACCGCGTGCGGCTGGCGCCAAGCCAGGGCCAGGCCCTGGGTTCGCACGCCGAAAAAGCCATCGACCTGGCGCCTGAAAGCCTGGAACTCCTGGCGATCCAGGGTGGGCCTGACGGGCAGGCGCAACCTCAGCACCTGGCTGGGCGAGATCTTGCGCGCGCGGATGTAGTGCTCGCCCACCTCGACGGAGTACGGGTCGTCCACGTTGATGACCACACCGAGTTCTTCTGCGGTGATCCGCCCCCACACCCGCGGCACCCTGATCCATTGGCGGCTGCTGGCGTTGGCACCAGCGCCCTCGTCGGATGCCTCGACCGCACGAGATGCCGCTGGCGACGTGGCCGATTGAGCCCGCACAGGCGTGGACGCCATCGAGCAAATCAGGGCCAGGAAAGCGGACGCCAACACGGCGGCGCGGGGCAATGAAGAACCAAACCTGTGCATGGCCGTATCAGATGCCAAAAAAGGCACATGGGAAAAGTGGAACTGCACTCAAGGAACCGCCAGTTTCGCCGATTGATGCTTCATCCCACGTCCCAAAAGGCCATTGCGCCGAAGGAAAACCCGATGAGCGATTCCAGACCAGACGGCACGTCGATCCAGGTGTTGGGCAGGATGTTCTCCCTGCTCGACACCCTGGCCCACGGCAACGAGGCCATGTCGTTGAAGTCCATCAGCGAACAGACCGGCCTGCACCCCTCCACCGCCCACCGCATCCTCAATGACCTGGCCTCGGGCGGCCTGGTCGAGCGCTCGGGTCCCGGCGCCTACCGGCTGGGCATCCGCCTGCTGGCCTTGGGCAATCTGGTCAAAGCCAGGCTGGACGTGCGTGACCTCGCGGTTCGCCCGATGCAGGAACTCCATCGCGTCACCGGTCAATCGGTGTCGCTGTTCGTGCGCCACGATGACGAAGCGCTGTGCGTGGAGCGCACCGTCTCAGAGCGAAGTGGCGTGCAGGTGACGCGGGTCATGGGCTTGCGCTTGCCGATCACCGGTTGCGCCGCCGGAAAGGTCCTGCTGATCAACGAATCGGGCCTGGTGCTCAACGCACTGAGCCAATCTGCCAACTTGCGCACCGAAAACCTGCAGGCCGAACTCAGCCAGATCAGACAGGCTGGCATGGCCATCGACGTAGAGCCGGGCGAGCCGGGCTCTCAAACGGTGGTCGCACCCATCCACGATGACCTGGGCGGTGTCGCCGCCAGCCTGGCGCTGAACATCGGCCATTCTCGCGGGCTCCCCGCAGAGTGGCAGGAAGCACTCAAGGGCTGCGCCCAGCGCATCTCGCTGGCCCTGGGCTGGCAGGACCCCTCGGTGACATGAACCAGCGGGTGCAGCGCATTCAAATGGAAAACGGGCCCTTCGGGGCCCGTTTCACGAATGGAGCTGCCGGATTGCCCCCGACGCCGGCACCCGTCAGGATGTGACCTTGGCCGAAGCATGGGTGCTCAAAGCACCCTTTTGTGCGGCGTTCTCGATCCAGCGGCGAACGCGCTCGGCATCGGCCTGGCGAGAGTACTTGCCCGCAGAGTCCAGGAACACCATGATGAACTTGCGGCCGGCCATGCTCGCTTGCATGACCAGGCAGCGCCCGGCCTCGACGATGTAGCCCGTCTTCTGAAGACCGATGTCCCAGGATGGGCTGCGCACCAGGCTGTTGGTGTTGCGGAACTGGAGCTGGCGGTTGCCCAGGCGAACCGCGTGCTCGGGCGACACAGACAGTTCACGGATCAGAGGCTGCTGATAAGCGGCCTTGACCAGCATGGCCAGGTCTCGCGCGGTGGCCTGGTTGCCACTGTTCAGACCGGTCGGGTCAACGTAGCGGGTGTCGTGCATGCCCAGCAGGCGGGCCTTGGCGTTCATGGCGCTGACGAAGGCAGGCATCCCGCCTGGGTAGGTTCTGCCCAGGGCATGGGCGGCGCGGTTTTCGGACGACATCAGCGCCAGGTGCAGGAGCTCGCCTCGGCTGAGGCTGGAGCCCACTGCCAAGCGAGAGCTGCTGTTCTTTTCGGTGTCAACGTCGTCGTTGGTGATGGTGATCGAGTCGTCCAGGGGCAGGTGCGCCTCAACGACAACCACCGCCGTCATGAGCTTGGTCAGGGACGCGATCGGCAGCACCGCCTCGGGGTTCTTCGAGAGCATGACCTCGTTGGTGTCCTGGTCCATGACGAGGGCGACGCTGGACTTGAGCTCGAGCGGGTCTTGCGTCTGGTGCAAGCCGTACAGTTGCCCGAAGGACGCGCCCTTGGCGCCAGATGCGGCGACCAGGCTGGCCGTGGGACGGGACAAAGCGTTGGGCGAACTCACCGCGATGCGCGAGAACGCGGGAACTTCTGGGGTGCGAGCGACGCTGGCGGCTTGGGCGCGTGCCGAGGAAGCGGAGCGCTTGCCCGTTGCTCGCGTGGCTGCAACCCGCGACTCGCTCCGGGAGCCGACCACCTTGCGTTGGCGAGCCTGGGCAGCGGCCGTGCGCTTGCCGGCCTGTTTGCGAGAGGCCACCTTGGACTCTTTGGCTGATTTGGCCTGCTTGACGACCTTGACCTTTTTGGTGGCCTGGGACTTGGCCTCGCGTGGGGTCGACTTGGCCTCGGCCAGCTGGGGCTGAGAAAAGCCTGCCACGCAGGCCACCAACGCCATCAACACCCAGTGGGATGCCTTCAATTTTCTGTCCACCACGTTACAGCCCTTTCGTCCACACAGGGAGTGTAATGAAAATGACGCGTAAATCAAGGACTTACGCGTCATTCATCAAGCGGCCTGGAGCATCAGGCCATCGGGGCGAGGGTTTTCACCCCTGAGCGGCCACCCTTTCGGCCTTGCTGTGCAGCTTGTTCAGGGCTGCCAGGTAGGCTTTGGCGGACGCCACCACGATGTCCGGGTCGGCTCCGACCCCGTTGACGACGCGACCGCCATGCTGCAGACGGACTGTCACCTCACCCTGTGATTCTGTGCTGCCGGACGTGATGGCATTCACGGAGTACAGGAGCATTTCCGCGCCACTTTTCACGACAGCCTCGATGGCCTTGACGCTGGCGTCCACCGGGCCATTGCCTTCGGCCTCGCTGCGATGCTCGACGCCGCCGGCCGCGAACACCACCTGAGCCTGAGGCCGCTCACCCAGTTCAGACTGCTGCGACAGCGCGACCAGGCGGTAGTGCTCCTGCTCGCTCGTGACGCTTTCATCGCCAACCAGGGCGATGATGTCCTCGTCGAAGATCTCGCTCTTGCGGTCGGCCAGTTCCTTGAACTTGGCGAACGCGGCGTTGATCTCGGCTTCCGAATCCAGCTCGATGCCGAGTTCCTGCAGGCGCTGCTTGAAGGCGTTGCGACCCGAGAGCTTGCCCAGCACGATCTTGTTGGCCGACAGGCCGACGTCCTCGGCGCGCATGATCTCGTAGGTGTCGCGGGCCTTGAGCACGCCATCCTGGTGGATGCCCGAAGCGTGTGCGAAGGCGTTGGCGCCCACCACGGCCTTGTTGGGCTGCACGACGAAACCGGTGGTCTGCGAGACCAGGCGCGAGGCCGGCATGATCTGGCGGGTGTCGACGCCGACGTCGAGGCCGAAGTAATCGCGGCGGGTCTTGATCGCCATGACGATTTCTTCCATGGCGCAGTTGCCGGCGCGCTCACCCAGGCCGTTGATGGTGCACTCGACCTGGCGCGCACCGCCGATCTTCACGCCGGCCAGCGAATTGGCCACGGCCATGCCCAGGTCGTTGTGGCAGTGCACCGACCAGATGGCCTTGTCGGAGTTGGGCACCTTGGCGCGCAGCTCGCGGATGAAGTTGCCGTACAGCTCGGGGATGGCGTAGCCGACCGTGTCGGGGATGTTGATGGTGGTCGCGCCTTCGGCGATCACGGCCTCGCAGACGCGGGCCAGGAAGTCGATCTCGGAGCGGAAACCGTCTTCGGCCGAGAACTCGACGTCGGAGGTCAGGTTGCGGGCAAAGCGCACCGAGGAACGGGCCTGCTCCAGCACCTGCTCGGGCGACATCCGCAGCTTCTTTTCCATGTGCAGCGGGCTGGTCGCGATGAAGGTGTGGATGCGCCAGGCGTTGGCGCCCTTCAGGGCCTCGGCCGCACGGGCGATGTCGCGGTCGTTGGCGCGGGCCAGCGAGCACACGGTGGAGTCTTTGATGACGTCGGCGATGGCCTTGATGGCCTCGAAGTCGCCGTTCGACGAAGCCGCGAAACCGGCCTCCATCACGTCCACCTTCATGCGCTCGAGCTGGCGGGCGATGCGCAGCTTTTCGTCGCGGGTCATGGAGGCGCCGGGCGACTGTTCGCCATCGCGCAAGGTGGTGTCAAAAATGATCAGCTTGTCGGTCATGGGGGTCTCCTCGCCCTGTGGTGGGGCAAGCGGGGGCGGCGGTTCGCACCCCGTGTCAATCAGCTTGGGTGGGCTTAACGCTTCAGCGGTGCAAACCAGCTTCCTCGGGCTCGTCCGTGGAGGTGGAAATCACGCTCACACGCTTGCCCTGACTGAGTTTCCAGGCGTAGACGCCGTAGCCGGACAGGCCATACACCACGAACACGCCGAACAGCACGATCGGCGGGTGGATGGTGATGACGGCGATGCCCAGCGCGATCGCGACGATCACGATGAAGGGCACGGTCTTGCGGAAGTTGACGTCCTTGAAGCTGTAGAACGGGATGTTGGTGACCATGGTCAGCCCCGCATACAGCGTGAAGGCAAAGGCCAGCCAGGTCAGCCAGATGGCATCTTGCGGCACATAGCCGGCATCGGTCACAACCCAGATCAGGCCCACCACCAAGGCGGCAGCAGCCGGACTGGGCAGCCCCTGGAAGAAGCGCTTGTCGACCACCGCGATGTTGGTGTTGAAGCGCGCCAGTCGCAACGCGGCGCAGGAGCAGTACACGAAGGCGGCGATCCAGCCCCACTTGCCCATGCCCTTGAGCGCCCATTCATAGACGATCAGAGCCGGCGCGGCACCAAAGGACACCATGTCCGAGAGGCTGTCCATCTGCTCGCCAAAGGCGCTCTGCGTGTTGGTCATGCGCGCGACGCGGCCGTCCAGGCTGTCGAGCACCATGGCGCAGAAGATGCCGACGGCAGCCTGGTCGAAGCGGTCGTTCATGGCCATGACGATGGCGTAGAACCCACCGAACAGCGCGGCCAGGGTGAACAGGTTGGGCAGGATGTAGATGCCCTTGCGGCGCGGGCGAGGCGGCTCGGACGGGGTTTCGGCGCAGGCGTCAACGGCCTCGTCGGCACCCGATTGAGGATCAGGGAGGTTCATGCGGTCACCAGGGTCGCCAGGACGGTGGTGGTGGCGGACACGCGCTCGCCTGGGGCGACCTTGGGCACGGCGTGCGGCGGCAGGTAGATGTCAACGCGAGATCCGAAGCGGATGAGGCCATAGCGCTGGCCACGGGTGAGCGTGTCACCGGGCTTGACGTGGCAGAGGATGCGGCGGGCGATCAGGCCGGCCACCTGTACCAGGGTCACCAATTGGCCATTGGACTCGATGACCACGGCATTGCGCTCGTTGCGTGGGGAGGCAGTGTCCAGGTCGGTGTTGATGGCTGCGCCCGGGAAGTATTTGACGTCACGGATCACGCCATCGACGCTGGCGCGGTTGGCGTGGGTGTCGAACACGTTCATGAACACGCTGATGCGCAGGGCCTCGCGGTCGGCGTAGGGATCACGCGCCTTTTCGATGCGAACCACGCGCCCATCAGCGGGGCACAGCACGGCACCCGCCTGGCTGGGCACAGGGCGCGGGGCGTCTCGCCGGCTGAGCATCAGCCAGAAGGCTGACAAGGCGAGCGCCAGCAGGCCCCAGGCGTCGCTGACCAGGAAGGCCAGGAGCACGGTTGCCAGCAGCAGGCCCAAAGTGAGTGGGCGATGGGTCCGGGTGAACAACTGCAGGATGGACATCATGGTGCGGGCGAGGATACCACCCCGCCCGCCTGGGGCGCCGAGGGGAGACTGGCCTGGCGCAGCACCCGCTGCGGAAAAGGAATTTCAACACCCAGCCGGTCCAGTTCGGCCAAAAGAGCCAGGTTGACGGCCGAGCGCACGCCCAACTGGCCGATTTCCGGGTCCATGATCCAGAACGACACGGTCAACTCCAGGCCGTCGGCCGCAAACTGGGTCAACAAAACCGACGGCGGCGGATCCTGGACCACACGGGGCACCTGGGCGACAGCGGCCTGCAAGCAGGGCATCACCGACTGCAGGTCGGTGCCATATGCCACCTGCACCACCGTCGTGACCGACACGCGCCGGTCAGCCAGCGAGGCGTTCTCGACCCGCTGGGTGATGAGCACCTCGTTGGGCACGATGGACTCCCGCCCGTTCGTGGCCCGGATCACCGTGAAGCGGGTGTTGATGTCGGTGATGACGCCCTCGAAGTTGTCCACCCGCACCAGGTCACCGATGCGCAGGCTGCGCTCGGCCAGGATGACGAAGCCGCTGACGTAGTTGGCCGCCAGCTTCTGCAGGCCCATGCCCACGCCCACGCCCAGGGCGCCACCGAACACCGACAGCGCCGTCAGGTCGATGCCCACCGCCGACAGCGCCAGCATCAGCCCGGCCACCAGCAGCAACGCACGCAGGATGTTGGCGGCCATCTTGCGCAGCGAGAGGTTGTCCGTTGCCCCCTTGAGCAACCTGGCTTCCAGGGCCGAAGAAAGCGACAGCGACAGGATCATCACCAGCACCGCGCTCAAGGTGCCCTCGATCAGGTTGCGCAGGCTGACCCGGCTGGAGCCGATCTTCCAGGTGATCTCATCGAGTTCCATCAGGATGATGGGCAGCAAGCCGGTGATCCAGAGCACCGTGGCCAGCCAGGCGCCCCAGGACACCGTGCGCTCGACCACCCTCAGGGCGCTGGACGCCGGGAAAGCAGCGCCCAGCACCTTGACCGTCAGTCGGATGACCGCCAGGGACGAGAGCACCGGTATGGCAACGCGAAACACCGCCAGCGGGATCGCCTCCTGCAGCACACGCCGGGCGATGAGCGCCAGCAGCAGTGCCAGCACCGGAAACAGGATGCCGTCGATGACGTGGTGGCCGAACCAGATGGAGCTTGGATCAGGCTGTTTACCCCGCAGGAATCGGATGAGCAGCCACGCAAAACCCAGACAGCCGATGACCACCCCCAGCTCGATCAGCGCGGTGGGCTGCTGCAGCATGGACAACAGTTGCTCCAGCTCGGCGGCGGTCAGGGGGCGGGTGTGGGCGCCGGCGAAAGCAGCCGACGAGGGAGCCGACGCTGCGGCAAAGGAAACAAGGGAGGTCACAGGCAGAAGAAGGGTCAGTATTCGATCAGCGTGCGCACATGTGCCGCGACGCTTCGCGCCAGGGCGTTGAGGTTGTAGCCGCCCTCCAGGCAGGAGACGATGCGGCCCTTGGCGTGCACACGGGCGATGTCCATGACTCGCTGAGTGATCCAGGCGTAGTCGGCTTCGACCAGACCCAGGCCGCCCATGTCGTCCTCGCGGTGAGCGTCAAAGCCGGCCGAAATGAAGATCATCTCGGGCTTGAAGTCTTCCAGTCGGTAGAGCCAGTAACTCTCGATGACATCTCGGACCACCTTGCCGTCGCTGCGCGCCGGCACCGGCACGTTGACCATGTTGCCAGCGCGGCTCTCGGCACCGCTGAACGGGTAAAACGGGTGCTGGAACAGCCCGACCATCAGCACTCGGTCGTCGTTGGCCAGGATGTCTTCGGTGCCGTTGCCATGGTGAACGTCGAAGTCGACCACCGCCACGCGCTGCAAGCCCCGCACATCCAAGGCATGGCGGGCCGCCACGGCCACGTTGTTGAAGAAGCAAAAGCCCATGGTGTGGTCGTGCGTCGCGTGGTGCCCGGGTGGGCGCACGGCGCAAAACGCATTGGCCAGCTTGCCGTCGATGACCGCATCCGTCGCGGCCACCGCCGCCCCCGCGGCACGCCAGGCCGCCGATCGGGTTCCCGGGCACCCCCAGGTGTCAGGGTCCAGCGCGCGGGTGTCCCCCGTGGCCTCGAGCTGCTGCAGGAAGTCATCGAGCGTGAGCACGTAATTCAAGTCGTGCGCCAGTGCCAGGTCCTGGTTGGACGCCATGGGCACGTCCTGGGGCAGCATGAGCACGTCCAGGCCCACGGCACGCAGGTGATCGTCGATGGCGTGCAGCCGGGCCGGGCACTCCGGGTGCCCCTTGCCCATGTCGTGAGCAAGGCAGTCCGGGTGAGAGAAATAGCCGGTGGTCATGGTTCAGAAAGCGCTTCGGCGCTCCCGGGAATCGGTTAAGGTCTTGCCATGCTTCGCAACGATTCGCACGCTTCCATGCCCGCCAGCCTGCCATCGGGTTTGACTGCTGGGAAGGCCACGCACCTCACGTCGCTCATCGATCAGGTTAGCACGATCATCGTGGGCAAGAAGGAGCAGGTCTCGCTCAGCGTGATCTGCCTGCTGGCCAGCGGGCACCTGCTGGTCGAGGACGTGCCAGGGGTCGGCAAAACCACGCTGTCGCAGGCCCTGGCCAGGTCGCTGGGGCTGAGTTGCGCTCGCGTGCAGTTCACCGCCGACTTGCTGCCCTCCGACCTGATCGGGGTGAGCATCTACGAGCGCCAGAAAGAATCGTTTGTCTTTCATCCCGGGCCGGTGTTCGCGCAGGTGCTGCTGGCCGACGAAATCAACCGGGCCGGGCCTCGCACCCAAAGTGCGCTGCTCGAGGCCATGGAGGAGCGGCAGGTTTCCGTGGACGGGCAGACCTTGCCTTTGCCAAGCCCCTTCTTTGTGATCGCCACGCAAAACCCGGGCGAGCAACTGGGCACGCACCCGCTGCCTGAATCACAACTTGATCGCTTCGCGATGCGACTGTCGCTGGGCTACCCCGATGCCATCGCCGAGCGCTCGTTGCTTCAGGGCTCGGACAGGCGCCAAGCCCTGCAGTCACTGCAGCCGGTGATGTCGCCCGAGTCCTGGCTGGCCTGCCAGAGACAGGTTGACAGCGTGCACGTGTCGGACAGCCTGCTTGACTACGTGCTGGCGCTCATCCATGCCACCCGGGACGGACGCTGGTTCGCGCAGGGTCTGAGCCCGCGCGCAGGCCTGTCGCTGCTGAGGCTGGCCCGTGCGCGGGCCTTGGTCATGGGCAGGCAACACGCCTCACCGGAAGACATCCAGGTGCTGTGGGTGCCAGGCGTGGCCCACCGGTTGCAAGCACTGAACCAGTCAGGGCGCAGCGCCGCAGCCCAGGCGCGAGCCCTGCTGGAGGCGACGCCGGTGCCATGATGGCCGCCGTGACGTCGCGCTTGAGGCAACGCTGGTCGGATTGGTGGGAGGCCAGGTTGCCCCGCCAAGACAAGTTGCGGCTCACGCAGCGCAACCTGTACATCCTGCCCACGCGCGCTGGCTGGGGATTTGCCGCCGTGGTGAGCGTGCTGTTGCTGGCCTCCATCAACGAGCAGGTCAACCTGGGCTACGCGCTGGCCTTCTTGCTTGGCGGCTCAGGTCTGGCGGCCCTCTACCAAACGCACGGCAACCTGCAAGGCATCAGCCTGAGCCTGGGCAGCCCGCCCAGCGTCCATGCCGGGCAATTCGTGCAACTGCCCGTCACGATCACCAACCAGCACAAACGGCTGTGGCGCTGTGCGTTGGCAGTATCGGCTTCGGGCCCTGAGCCCAGGTTGGCAGGCGCAGTGCAGTTCGCCGACCTGCCCCCCGGGCAGGACACCTGTTTGCTGATCGACATCCCAGCGCAGCAGCGCGGCCAGCAAGCCCTGCCTCGCCTGGTCATCGAGACGCGTTACCCGCTGGGGCTGTTCAGGGCCTGGTCGTACTGGCGCCCGCGCTCGCAGGTGCTGGTGTGGCCCGCACTGGACACCCTCGCCCCGCAACTGCCTGACAGCGACAGCGTCGACCCCAACCTGGCCACCACCCACCAAAGCCGTCAGGGACAGGACCTGCCCGAAGGTTTGCGTGACTACCGCAGGGGCGACCCGGTGCGCTGGATCGCCTGGAAAAAATCCAGCCTGACGCTGGCCACCGGCGCAGGTCTGGTCACCCGCGAGCCTGCGGCGAGCAGGGCACCCGATCGCTGGCTGGACTTCGAGCGCAGCCCAGGGCTGGCGAACATGGACACAGAAGAACGGCTGTCTCGGCTGACATCGTGGTTGTTGATGGCCGAACAGGAGTCTGCGGCACTGGGGCGCGCTTATGGCCTGAGGCTGCCGGGACAAGTGGTCGCCTGCGGCCAGGGGCCCGCCCACCTCAGGCATTGTCTGGACACCCTCGCCACCTGGCCAGGTGGTGCCGGGTCTGCCCGCGGAGGTCGCCACCCTTGAGCCGCCCCCGCACCAGCCTGAGCCGGGACGGCCGCGACACATTGTGGTTGCTGGCCGTGATCACGGTTTGCATCCTGCCTCACCTCGGTCGCCTGCCGATTTGGTGCAGCGTGGGCACGGGCCTGGCCATCGCCTGGCGCGCCTGGCTCGCCTGGCGCGACGCCCCACTGCCGCCACGCTGGATGCTGGTGTTGGCCTTGATCGCTGCCACAGGCCTGACCCTGCTCACCCACCAGTCCATTTTTGGGCGGCAAGCCGGCGTCACGCTCGTGACCCTCCTGACCGCCCTCAAGACCCTGGAGCTGCGAGCCAGGCGCGATGCCTTCGTGGTGACATCGCTGGGCTTTTTCCTGGTGCTGACTCAGTTCCTGCACTCTCAGGCCATTGGCTTGGCTGCACTGATGCTGGTGGCCACGCTGGGCCTGCTCAGTTCGCTGGTGCTGGCGCAGCGGCAGCAAGGTCGCCCGCCCATCACCGCGGCCGTGGGCGCTGCCGCCCGGTGCATGGTGATGGGCGTGCCCGTCATGCTCGCGCTGTACCTGCTGTTCCCCCGGTTCGGACCGCTGTGGAGCGCACCGTCAGACAGCGGTCCACGCACCGGCCTGTCCGACAGGATCGAGCTGGGAGAGATGTCCGAGCTGGCCCTCGACGACAGCGTGGCCATGCGCGTTCGCTTCCTGGGGGCAACGCCGCTGCACCACGAGATGTACTTTCGGGGGCCGGTGCTGGACCGCTTCGATGGCAAACACTGGACCAGCAGCGCGGCGCTTCGCCAACCATCCCCGATGGGCGCAACGGCCGCGACGACCTCTCAAATCGACGCACCCGAAGCCTTGGGCCGACAAATCAACTACCAGTTGACGCTGGAGCCCAATCGCCTTCGCACCGTGCCCTTGCTGGATGGCACGCTGGTCGCCAAGCCGGCGGCCAACGGCTCGACCACGACGCTGCAGCGAGACGGGCTGAGCTGGCACGCGCGAGCCCCCTTGACCGAGCGAACCCAGGTTGACGCGAGCGCGTGGATGGGCACCCGGGACACGCTGGATCCGCGCACTCGCGAGACCGGCCTGGGCAACCTGGCCTTGCCTCTGGGCCACAACCCCCGCACCCTGGCCTGGGCGGCCCAATGGCGGGAGCGAGGCAACCTGAAGGAAGCCGACGCTGACGCGCTGGCGCAGTCCCTGCTCAGCCACATTCGCCAGGGCGGCTTCAGCTACACCCTCGCGCCGAATGATGGCCCAGGGGATGGCTCGGAGCCCCGCCCGCATCCCATCGACCGTTTCTGGCTGGATCGCAAGACCGGTTTTTGCGAACACTACGCCACCGCCTTCGTCGTGATCTTGCGGGCGATGAACGTGCCCGCGCGAGTCGTCACCGGCTTCCAGGGCGCCGAGGTCAACCCTGTCGACGGGCTGCATGTGGTGCGCAACAGCGACGCCCATGCCTGGGCGGAATATTGGTCGGTGCAGCGAGGCTGGGTGCGCATCGACCCGACGGCCGCGGTCGCGCCGAATCGAATCGACCGCCCTCGCCCACCGATCCGCTACCCCGAGCAACTGCCACCGGCCCTGCGAGGGCTTGACCCGGCATTCTGGAGCGGCCTGCGAGCCTACACGGATGCCGCGAACCACCGATGGAACGTCTGGGTGCTGCAGTATTCAAGGCAACAACAGATGTCCCTGCTTCGCGACTGGGGTTTCGAGTCCCCAGACTGGGTCACGCTGGTGCGGATGTGCGCAGGCATCGTCGGCGCACTCGCCATCGCGGGGCTGTTGTGGCTTTGGTTGCAACGTCCCAGGAAGGGTCGATCTCCCTGGCATGCCCCGCTGATGAAAGTGCACCGTGCATTGCTGGCGGCCGGACTAAAGGCCCCAATCGATTGCCCTGCCCCGGCGCCAGCGTTGAATTGGGCCAGCGCCATCGAGCGACAAGCACCGAGCCGCCGTCATCCGGAGCTTGCGCTGGCGCTCATCGAACGGCTCCAACGCCTGGACGCATTGCGCTACGCCCCCGAGCAGCCCCGCGCGCGACAACAACGGCAGGCCCTGGTCAAAGAGGTCACGAAGCTGGCTGCGCAGTGGGCCAGTCAGTCAGGTCGCCCCCACACCACGCCCGTGATGCGCCCACGTGGCTGAGCGCCGCGGCATTTGGCACACTGCCCCCTCGCGTGCGCCAAAGCACACGCCCATGCACACGCCCATGCACACGCCCATGCACACGCACCATGCCCCGCTCCTGCCTCGCTCCCATGTTAGACCGCCCCACTCGAGCCCTGCCCGCATCGCCCTGTCACACCAGGCCGCTCATCTCCTTGACCTCTGTGCTCCTGGCCTTGGGCGTTGCGGCCTGTGGCTCGTCGCCCAGCACCGCCCCTGACACGGGAGCCGCCATCCCCGCAGCGCCCCGTGCGCTCGAGCAGCCGCTCCAGCAGCCCACGCCTTCGGCCCCAGCTCCTGCGGCATCCTCACCAGCGCTGGTGGCGACCCCCATCGCCACGTCGAGCGCGCAAAACGAGCAGCCCAGGCCATTGCCGGCAGACCAGGCCAGCTACGCGGATCGCGGCGATGCAACGCAGCTCGCCGACGAGCTGGCCCGCCGCCATGACCTGCCCGCGCCGTGGGTGCGAGAAGCCATCGCCCAGGCTCGCTACCGCGAGGTCGTGGGCAAGCTGATCATGCCGGCGGCCAACCCAGGTGCCAAAAACTGGGCGGCTTACCGCAGCCGGTTCGTCGAGCCCCAACGCCTGCGTGCCGGACAGCGCTTCTGGCAGGCGCACGCCGCCGACCTGCAACGCGCCGAGGCACGCTACGGCGTGCCGGCGCACATCATCGCTGGCGTGATTGGCGTGGAGACCCTTTACGGACGGGACACCGGTCGCTTCCGCGTGCTCGACGCCTTGACCACGCTCTCACTTGACTTCCCGAAAGGTCGCAGCGATCGCAGCGCTTTTTTTCGACAGGAGCTCGGTGAGTTCCTGACGATGTGCCACGAGCAGGGATTGGAGCCGGGCCAGGTGCTGGGCTCGTTCGCCGGCGCCATTGGCTGGCCACAATTCATGCCGAGCTCGATTCGTCGCCATGGCGTGGATTTCGATGGCGACGGACACATCGACCTGATGAACAGCCCCAGCGATGCGATCGGCAGCGTCGCGAATTTCCTGGCCGCGCACGGCTGGCAGGCGCAATGGCCCACCCATTTCTCCGTGCAAGCGCCCGGCAGCGGGCCACAACTCGACACCCTGCTGGCGCCGGATATACGCCCCACATTCACCGCAAGCCAAATGCAGGAGCTCGGCGCCAAGCTCCCAAAAACCGCGATGGATCACCCCGGGCCCCTGGCCATGGTGTTGCTGCACAACGCCGGCAAGCCCCCCACCATCATCGCTGGCACCCGGAATTTCTACGCCATCACGAGATACAACCAGTCCAGCTATTACGCTCTGGCGGTGATTGAACTCGGGCAGGCGATTTCCAGCCCACCGAAGCGCGACAATCAATAAGCGATTTACCTTGATTCACACTTGCTTGCCATGTGGATTGGCGGCGGCAAAAACCTGGGTATAGAATTCGCCAATCTGCCGCGCCCCTCTTTATCCACCGCCGCAGATCCGGACTGGTCCTCGATTAAGTATCCAAGCCTGGGCATCGGGCAACAAAGGAAGCACATGAGCAACTATCAGGAACTCCTCGCGCAGAAGGCAGCTCTCGAAAAACAAGCCGCCGACCTCGAAAAGCAACTTCAAGAGGCCCGTCGCGCAGAGCGCTCCTCCGTGATCAACCAGATCAAGTCCATGCTGGCCGAGCACGGCCTGACCGTCGCTGACCTTGGGATCAAGCCCGGCAAACCTGCGGCTTCCGGCTCCACCGCAGGCAAGAAGGTCGCCCCCAAGTACCGCAACCAGGCCACCGGTGAAACCTGGACAGGCCGTGGCCTGCAGCCCAAGTGGATTCAGGCTGCCATCGCGTCGGGCAAGAAACTGGAAGATTTCGCGATTTGAACGGCTTCAAACCCGAATGAACCCAAAGGGCCGGAATCATCCGGCCTTTTTCTTTTGCCACCCAAACCACGCTTGGCGCTGCCCCCAACTCACGCAGCCATCTGGCTCAGGGCGCCGACGCAAAGTCTCCGGCCACACCCCTGACAAAAGCCTCAGGCCGAATGTGGCGCCGCCAGACGTCGTTGACCTGATCCAGCGTGAGCGAACGCAGGGCTGCATCCACCCTGTCAGACAGCGAAAAATCCCGCCCCAGCTCAAGGTTATTGGCCCAAGCGCTCGCCAAACGGCCGTCATTGGCACGCCCAAGCTGCCTGAAACTCAGCAAGCTGCCCTGAGCAGCGCTCAACTCGGCTTGCGTGAAGCCGTTTGCGAGCGAACGCTCCAATTCTTCCTGGAACGCCCTTTCGACCTTCAACCGATTTTGCGGTGCGAAAATCGCACTGACCACCCATTGCGAGTTCAGGTCACGTTGCCCCCACTCGATGGCGCTGTGAACACTGTATGACAAGCCCTCTTGCTCGCGGATGCGGCGCCACAACCTGGCATCGCCACCGCCACCCATGAGGTGATTGGCCATCATCAATGCCGGGTAATCGGGATGGCTGTCGTTCACGGGCATGCCCAGGCGCACCACCATCGTGGCGTTTTGTTTGTCCGGCGTTTGCAAACTCAAGCTGACCGCTGGCACAGACAAAAGCGGCATCGCAATGGGTGCGCGAGCCTCGTGTGAGCCCCAATCGCCAAAGGCCTCACTCAAAGCCTGGCGCACCTGCTGCACATCGAAATCACCGACGATGCCCACGCGCGCATGCGAGGCCGACAAGAAGCGCCGATGGAAGGCCTGCACCTGCGCCAGGTTCACACCGCGCCAGTCGGCTGCCATCTCATCGAAGGAGCGCGCGTGACGCACGTCGCCCGCCGGATAAGGGTCACCGTGGCGAGACAGCGCCTCGGCAAGCACAGCTGAGGGCTCTTTGCGCTGTGCCTCGATCGCGGACAAAGCTTGCCGGCGCACCTCCTCCAAACCCTCGGCCGGAAGCAATGGGCGTCGCAGCATGTCGGCCACCACGGAGATGGCCGCCAGCAAGTGCTCCCGCCTGGACGACAAGGTCACGGCCAACTGCCCTGCCGAAGCGTGAACGCTGACCTCGGTCTGCAGTGCGTCCAGCCGGTCCTGCAGGGCTTGCCTGGACATGGTCTGCGTGCCCTGATCCAGCAACTCGGCCAGCGCGGAAGGGGCCTCGCCCCAATTGGCCAACGACTCGGACGTGCCATGGTGAAAGACCAAGGTGGCCTGCACAGCGTGTGAGCGCGTGGGTTTGGGCAGCAGGGCCACCTTCATGCCCGGCGGCAGATCAAAGCGCTGCGTGCGGGCATCGATGTTGGCTGGGGTGGCGTCGAAAGGAGCCACGTCATCGGCCGCAGCCTGCGGCTTGAAACCCTTGAGCACCTCGGCCAGGTCAACCCGCGCGGGCGCAGGTGCGCGCACCGGCTGCGCCGTTGGCACGTACTCGCCCAAGGTGCGATTGGACCGCACAAGGTAAGCCGCCGCCACACGCTGCACATCGGCCAGCTTGATGTCGCGCACGCGATCGCGGTTCAGGAAAAAAAGCCGCCAGTCGCCCTGTGCAACCGACTCGGACAGCGCCACCCCGACGTGCTGTGGATCGGCAAACAACGCTTGCCAGTCCTTCAACCAGCGGGCCTTCGCTCGGGCCAGCTCCGCTTCGGTCACGGGCTGCGAAGCGAACGACTCAACGGCCTTGAGCAACGCCTCGCGGGCGGGGCCGACCTCCTGATCCACCCCCAGCTGAACGCCGGCGATGAGGAACCCTGGGTCGGCCAGTCCTTGAGAAAACGCGAAGGTGGATGCCGCCAGCCGACGCTCGGACAGTTGCTTGTGCAAGCGACCTGACGGGGTGTCTCCCAGGATCAATGACAACAAAGCAACCGCTGCATGGTCAGCATGGACGCCAGGCATCACGTGGTAGCCCGCGTACAGCAAGGGCACACCCCCGCTGCGCCGCAAGGTGACGCTGCGCTCGCCATCCTGGACGGGATCCAGCGTGTACGGCTCGCGCAAGGGGGCCTTGGGCTTGGCGATGGGGGCAAAAGCGTTTCGGATCCAGGCCAATGTGCGAGGCACATCGAAGCGACCTGACACGATCAACGTGGCGTTGTCAGGGCGGTAATGCCGACGATAAAAGGCCTGCAGCTGCGAGATGTCCACGCCCTCGACGTCGGTTCGTGCGCCGATGGTGGACTTGCCGTAGTTGTGCCACTGGTACATCGTCGCCAGCGTCTTTTCGAGCAAGACGCGGCCCGGGCTGTTCTCACCCATCTCCATTTCGTTGCGCACAACGGTCATCTCGCTGTCGAGGTCCTTGCGCGCGATGAAGCTGTTGACCATCGCATCGGCCTGCCAGTTGAGGTACCAGCGAAGGTTGTCCTCGTTGGCGGCGAAGCTGGCGTAGTAGTTGGTGCGATCCAGCCAGGTGCTGCCGTTGGCGCTGAGGCCGCGTTGGGTGAACTCGGCCCACACCTTGGGGTGTTTGGGCGAGCCTTTGAACAGCAGGTGCTCAAGCAGGTGAGCCATGCCCGTTTCACCCAGGCCCTCGTGGCGCGAACCCACGCGGTAGGTCAGGTTCACGGTGGTGGTGGGCCGCGCAGCATCCGGGATCAGCAGCACCTGCAGGCCATTGGGCAAACGCCATTCGCTGATGCCTTCCGCCTGGGCCACAGGCAACCAAGGGTCGGCGGCCTTGCCCGCCTTGGTGACGTGGGCCGATGCCACGCGAGGGCCCGATGCAGCCGGTTTGGCGACAGCCACCTCCAGCAGCAAACTGGATGAGAGGCTGGCAATGGCCAGAAGCAAAGCAGGCCGCCAAAGCGACCGACCGATCAAGGACCGCATGGCGATGGCAGAGCGCTCAACGAACGCTGGTAGCCGGGGCCACGGGCGCAGCGGGTGCGACCGGCGTCGTCTTGGGCGCGAGCATCACGCGGGTCTTGCCACCGGTGGTGACCAGGATGACGGCATCCCCGGGCTGAAAGCTCTCGCTGCCTGCAGCTTGGACGATGGCCCGCCGCTCACCGCTGGGCATCTGCAGCAGGATCTCCAGGGCGGACTCGCGGGTGCCCAAGCGCTCGACCGCGTTGCCCACCACGCCACCCACCACGGCCCCCACCACGCCCACGGCGGCGGAGGTCGGGTTGTGGCTGCTGGCCATGCTGCCACCGATGCCACCGACCACGGCGCCCGCTGCGGCACCGATGCCACTCTGGGACCCCTCCACCGTCACCGGCCGCACCCCCAGCACCACGGCGTCGGAGACCTGCGAAAGCCTTTGGGCATCGCCTGGCTTGATGACATCAGAGCTGGTGGTGGAACAAGCCGTCAAGCCCAGGGCCAGGCAGGCGCCAGCCAAGGCAAACACCGGCCGGGTTGAACGGGTGGAAAGGAAGCGGAGGGCAAAGCGCATGATCAAAACCTGGGTTGGATCGATCTACTTTAGCGCAGCACCTCCACGCGCCGTTGACAGACGCGTTTCCCAACGTAAAACACCTCGAGACAAGCCTCAGTCGTCGATGCCGAGTTCCTGGATCTTGCGCGTGATGGTGTTGCGCCCGATGCCCAGCTTCTGCGCGGCCTCAATGCGGCGTCCACGCGTCAGCTCCAGCGCCGTGTGGATGAGTTGGGCCTCGAACTGCCGGGTCAAGGCGTCCCAGACATCGGTCTGACCCGCATTGAGCCGCTCGCGGGCCTCGCGCTGCAGATCAGCCAGCCAACTGGCGCCCGAAGGCGTTGCAGCCAGGGTCTCCGTGGCGATCACGTCGCCAAAGCCACCCAGGCCGGACGCTGTCACCGGTGCCACGTCGGCATGCGCGCGGACAGCATCGGTGAAAGCCGACGGCAATGCCGACGCGGACATCGGCACTGGCGCAGGTGCAGGGGCTGCCACGGGCGCCCAATCTGCCACCGCAGCGGTGGCCTGCTCGTGAACGCCTGTCACCACTCCCTCAAGCAACTCAGGCGGCAGGTCCTTGGTCTCGATGACTTGGGCAGGCGCCATCACCGTCAGCCAGTGGCAGATGTTCTCCAGCTGGCGCACGTTGCCGGGAAAGTCGAAGGTCGCCAACTTGGCCAGCGCCGGCTCTGAAATGCGCTTGGCCTCGACGCCCAGGTCCTTGGCGCTTTTCTGCAAAAAGAAACGCCCCAGCGTTGGGATGTCCTCGCGGCGCTCGCGCAGCGCGGGCAAACGCAGGCGGATCACGTTCAGTCGGTGGAAGAGGTCTTCCCGGAAACCACCCAAGCGCACGCGCTCTTCGAGGTTCTGGTGGGTCGCAGCGATGACGCGCACGTTGCTCTTGAGCGGCTGGTGACCACCCACGCGGTAGAACTGACCGTCCGACAGCACGCGCAGCAGGCGGGTCTGCAGATCGAACGGCATGTCACCGATTTCATCGAGGAACAGCGTGCCGCCGTCGGCCTGCTCGAAGCGACCACGGCGCATGGTCTGCGCGCCAGTGAAGGCTCCGCGTTCGTGACCGAACAGCTCTGACTCCAGCAGGTCCTTCGGGATGGCCGCCGTGTTGATGGCCACGAACGGGCCGTTGGCGCGAGGGCTGTGCTTGTGCAGCGCTCGCGCGACCAGCTCCTTGCCGGAGCCGGACTCGCCGGTGATCAGCACCGTCACGTTGCTCTGGCTGAGGCGGCCGATGGCACGGAAGACGTCCTGCATCGCTGGCGCCTGGCCCAGCATTTCCGGCATCTGCGTGACGCGGTCGTCGAGCACCTCTTCGCGCACGCTCTCGTCCACGGCGCGGCGGATGAGCTCGACCGCCTTGGGCAGGTCGAACGGTTTGGGCAGGTACTCGAAAGCGCCTCCCTGGAAGGCCGAAACGGCGCTGTCCAGGTCGGAGTAAGCGGTCATGATGATGACAGGCAGCCCGGGGTGACGGGCCTTGACCTTGCTCAGCAAATCGATGCCTGAGCCACCCGGCATGCGGATGTCTGACACCAGCACCTGGGGCTCATCGACCTCCAGGGCCGCGAGCACGTCGCGGGGGTTGGTGAAGCTGCGCACCGGCAGCTCCTCGCGGGCCAGTGCCTTTTCAAGCACAAAGCGGATGGATTGGTCGTCGTCAACGATCCAGATGGGTTTCATGCTGGCCTGTGGTTGTCTGCGTCATCGGGCGATCCGTCCACCGGGCCAAGGATCATGGCAAGGGGATGAGGATCCTGAACACCGTGCGACCGGGTTCGCTTTCGCATTCGATGGTGCCCTGATGCTGTTGAACGAAGGTTTGTGCCAAGGTCAGGCCCAGTCCGGATCCGCCGTCACGTCCCGACACCAAAGGGTAGAAGACGCGATCGCGGATGGATTCCGGGATGCCCGGGCCGTTGTCCTCGATATGCAAGACCAGTGCCAGTCGGTGCAAGGCGCGGTTGATGGTGACGCGCCGGACCACGCGCGTGCGCAACACGATGCGCGCATCACCCTGGGCGATGCGATCGATCAAGGCTTGCGCTGCGTTGTGCGCGATGTTCAACACGGCCTGGATCAACTGCTCACGATCACCTCGAAAGTCGGGCAGCGAGGTGTCGTAATCGCGCTGGACCTTCAGGCCCTTGGGGAACTCGGCCAGGATCAGCGAGCGCACCCGCTCGCAGACCTCGTGGATGTTGACGTCACCCACCACGTGCGGGCGGCGGTGCGGCGCCAGGAGCCGGTCAACCAGCGATTGCAGGCGGTCGGCCTCGTGGATGATGACCTGGGTGTACTCGGTCAGTGATTTGCTCTCGAGCTCCATCTGCAGCAACTGCGCCGCGCCCCGGATGCCGCCCAGCGGGTTTTTGATCTCGTGGGCCAGGTTGCGGATGAGCTCCTTGTTGGCCTGCACCTGATCGAGTGCGCGCTCTTCGCGGTCCTGGCGGGTCTGCTGCTCGACCTCGACCAGCTCGACCAGCACCAGGCTGCCCTGCCCCAGGCGCGTGACGATGACCTGCACCGGCAGGGGCTCGCCATGGCCGCGCAGGTGCCGGCGAAGGTCGGTTTGCAGGCGGCTGGTGGCGAACTCGTTGCGAGCCACCGCGGACACCAAGTCGCGCAACAGGCCGGGCGAGACGACCCAGTCGTAGATGGATTCGCGCAGCATGGACTTGCGCGACAAGCCCAGGCCTTCTTCAAAGGCGGAGTTGGCGTAGAGGCAGCGGCCATCGGGGACCACCACGCACACCATCGTGCCCAGGTGGTCGAAGGCTTCGAGCCCGCCGGGCACGATCGGATCAACACGGGACACCGCCTGCACGATGTCGGCAGGCGCATGGGGAACAGCAGTCATCGGGAAAAGCTTTGTCTGGTGGCTCGCGTCAGCGCTGGCCGAACTTGCCCAACTCGCGCCGCAAAGCGGCAACGTCCGCTTCCTTGCGTGTGAGCGCGGCTTTCATCTCCTCGATGCGATCGAGGTACTTCTGGTAGTTGCGCTCGTCACCGCGGCGCTCAGGCTGACCGTCGTTGAATTCCTTGCGCAGGGCGGCCAAGGCGTCTTCTTCCTTCTTGAGTTCGGCCTCGAGGATGCGCTTGGCATCGCTGTCGCGGGCTTTCTGGTCGTCGGCGCCGACCTTTTCACCCTGAGCGGACGAAGCGCCGGCTGGCCGGGCGGCATTGCCACGCGGAGCCTGGGACTGGATCACCGTGATCGGTGCGCCCTCCAGGGTTTTGCAGCCCTTGTCGCGGGCCTCTTTGGCGCTCAGCGAGTCGGTGTAGAGGTTGCCCGGGCATCGGTAGACGGGCTTTTCCTGGGCCCACACGGCAGCACCAGCGCTCAGGGCGCAGACCAGGGAGATCAGCTTGAGAGACACGTGCAGCGGATTCGTCATCGTCATGCAGTCAGTCGGCGTGCAAGCCGGATGCCTTGCAGTATGCCCGCAAGCGGCGCCCCATGGCAGACAAGGCCGGCACAAACGAAACGAAAGGCACGTCGCCACAACATGGGCAAGGAGCGAGGCACAAGCGAACAAAAAAAAGAGCGGCCGAAGCCGCTCTCTGTTTGCGAACCGCTTGCGCGGATCACAGTGCGTAGTACATGTCGTACTCGACCGGGTGAACGGCCATGCGGAAGCGGGTGACTTCCTGCATCTTCAGGTCGATGTAGGCGTCGATGTAGGAATCGGTGAACACACCACCCTTGGTCAGGAACGCGCGGTCGGCGTCCAGGGCGTCCAGAGCCTGGTCCAGGCTGTGGCAGACGGTGGGGATCAACTTGTCCTCTTCGGGCGGCAGGTGGTACAGGTCCTTCGTGGCGGCTTCGCCCGGATGGATCTTGTTTTCCACGCCGTCCAGACCGGCCATCATCAGTGCCGAGAAGGCCAGGTACGGGTTGGCCGAGGGATCGGGGAAGCGAGCCTCGATGCGGCGACCCTTGGGGTTCGACACGAACGGGATGCGGATCGAAGCGGAACGGTTCTTGGCCGAGTAGGCCAGCTTCACCGGGGCTTCGAAGCCGGGCACCAGACGCTTGTACGAGTTCGTGCCGGGGTTGGTGATGGCGTTCAGGGCGCGAGCGTGCTTGATGATGCCGCCGATGTAGTACAGGGCGAACTCGCTCAGGCCGGCGTAGCCGTCGCCAGCGAACAGGTTCTTGCCGTCCTTCCAGATGGACTGGTGAACGTGCATGCCGGAGCCGTTGTCGCCAACCAGGGGCTTGGGCATGAACGTGGCGGTCTTGCCGTAGGCGTGGGCCACGTTCGTGATGATGTACTTTTGCAGTTGCAGCCAGTCAGCGCGCTGGGTCAGCGTGGCGAACTTGGTGCCGATTTCCATCTGGCCGGCGTTGGCCACTTCGTGGTGGTGCACTTCGACCGGGATGCCCATCGATTCGAGGATCAGGCACATCTCCGAGCGCATGTCCTGGCCGGAGTCGACCGGGGGCACGGGGAAGTAGCCGCCCTTGACGGTGGGACGGTAGCCGGTGTTGCCGTGTTCGTACTTGGTGCCGGTGTTCCAGGCGCCTTCTTCGGCTTGGATCTCGAAGAAGCAGCCGGACATGTCGTTGCCCCAACGGATGCCGTCGAACACGAAGAACTCGGGTTCAGGACCGAAGAAAGCGGTGTCGCCCAGGCCCGAGGACTTCAGGTAGGCTTCGGCGCGCTTGGCCAGCGAGCGGGGATCGCGCTCGTAAGGCTTGTGGTCGGTCGGGTCGATGACGTCGCAGGTCAGCAGCAGGGTCGGCTCTTCGAAGAAGGGGTCGACGTTGGCGGTGTTGGGGTCCGGCATGAGCAGCATGTCGGATGCTTCGATGCCCTTCCAGCCAGCGATGGACGAACCGTCGAACGCGTGGCCGGACTCAAACTTGTCTTCATCGAAGTGCGAAACAGGCACGGAGACGTGCTGTTCCTTGCCACGGGTGTCAGTGAAACGGAAGTCAACGAACTTGACGTCGTTGTCCTTCACCATCTTCATCACGTCGGCGACGGTCTTGTTGGCCATCAGGAGCTCCTAGCAACAGGCTTAATGAAAGCAGGAAGAGAAATTTTTCTGTCTCTGGTCCAGAAACAGCGCGCAGTGTAATAGCAGAAAGCGTGCCTTCAGGCTGAGCGCGGACAAGCCGCACCCGGATTCGGTCCATGGCAGAGGGGGCGCAACCCCGGGGTGCGCCATCTCTGGGCGCACCGCGAAGGGCCATGGCGCACATCGTGAAAACGAAGCTGGCCACGCCCTTCCTAAATTTGCACCATATTCGTGCAAATCGGGGTTCAATATCAGCCTCGCACCGATTCGGGGCCTATTTCCGCACCAAACTGGACCAAGCCGTCGCGCAAGGCGACGAACGCCGCATCCACCTCGCTCGCCAAGCCCTTCACACCAAGCTCGATGTGGCGCCCATGCACCGGGTGGTCAACGCTGGGCAGGGAGAACACCTTGATGGGCGAGAAACGCGCCTCGATCTCGACCATCAGGGGCGTCAGGCGAGACTCGATGGCGCCGTAAACCACCACCGAGCGCTCCACCAGGCGCCCTTGCCCGTGCAAGTCGGCATGCAAGGTGTCGAGCGCCCAAGCCACCATGGGCCAGGCCATGACCGGAAAGCCCGGCACGAAGTGCACACGCCCGGCCAGCGAAAAGCCGGGGATGCGGTTGTAGGGGTTGGGGATGATGCTGGCACCCTGAGGGAAACGCCCCATCTCCAGGCGCCGGAGGGTGTCGGCCGATTCCGGTTCGAAGGGCACGCCCTCTTGCTCGGCCATTTCGCGACAGCGCATCAGGATCAAGTCGCGGGCCTCGGGGTGCAGCGCCAAGGGCTGACCGGCGGCTTCGGCCGCACAGGCACGGGTGTGGTCGTCGGGTGTGGCCCCGATGCCGCCAAAGGAGAAAACGACGTCGCCGCTGTCCAGCGCGTGACGCAGGTCGGTGGTGATGCTCGCGGGGTCGTCGCCCACATAGCGCACCCAGGAGACCGCCATGCCCCGCTCGGTCAGCAGCTCGATGGCCTTGACCAGGTGCTTGTCCTGCCGGCGACCACTGAGGATTTCGTCGCCGATGATGATGAGGCCGATGCGCGGGTTCTGAGTGTCAGGCATGTTCTGAGTGAGGGAGGTTGGCCAACGAACTGGGCAGGGTCTCGGCTCGCAGCGACGCCAGCGCCGCCAGCAGGAAGTGAGCAAACCACAGGCTGGAAAAAACGAACACCAGGGTGTAGAGCCACAGCGAGACGACCAGGATGAAAGGCGCCAGGACGATGGCCAGCACGCCCAGGGCCCACACGGCGGCAGGCGCTGCGCCCAGGTAGCCACAGACCACGCCCATGAGCAGCAAGGTCGTGCGGTGGCGCTGGATCAGGGCGTTTTGCTCTTGAGGCGTGGCGAAGTCGGCGAGGGTGTCGTGGGTCATGACGCGGTAGGTCAGCCAGCCCCAGATCAAGGGTGGCACCACCAACGCGAACAATGGGATCAACCACAGCGGCAGGCTCAGCACGAGCGCGCCCAGCGCGACGACGGTGGAGGCCAGGGACAAGGCGACCGACCGCCAAAGCGACGTCCGGTGGCGCGAGGCCAGATCCGGGAATCGCCGCGCGCGCACCAGCTTGACCGCAGACGGGGTGATCATCCAGGCCACCAGCAGCAGGCTCAGGACCACCACCAGGGGCACCACCAGGATCAACATCAACACGGGCACCAACGCGGCACGCAAGCCTTGCAGCCCCATGCTGTCGAGCCAGGACAGGAGTGATTGGCTGAGCGACCAGTTGTCCAGGGCCTGCCTGAGTGCCTCGTTGGCATCGGACCAGCCCCACCAGGCCAGGCCCAGCAACAACGTGGCCGACAACAGGATGGGCAGCAAGGTCAGCCAGATGACCCTCGGGTGCAGGCAGTAAGCCACGGCGCGCCAGGCGGCATCGGCGGCCAGGCTGGCGGATGGCAAAGGGCGTTGAGGCAAGGCAGAAGGGGGCGTCAGAGGTGGCGTGGAAGCGTCCATGTCGAACAGCATACCGAAGTGGCCCCAGGCCTGAAGCGATCGGCACCAAAACCCCTTGGGCCCCGCTCGCGACACCCTGGCGGCCAGGCGGCCGGTGCGTCAGCCCCTGCCCAGCAAGCGCCGCAGGCCCAGCCACTGCTGCGCCCAAAAACCCAGGCCGTAGTCACGCGCGCCGTTTTCAGGCAGCTGGTCGCGGATGCCGGTCGGCTCGTAGCGACCATCGAACCGCGCTGTGCCAAACAACAGGTCCCACACGGGAAACAGCACCGCGAAATTGCAGCCACCCAAGGAACCCGGGCCATGGCTTTCGTGGCCAACGCCGATGGCGTGGTGTTGTCGGTGAAAGCGGGGGCTCACCAGTAAGCGCTCACCCAACCAGCCAAAGCTCACCCGAGCGTTGGCATGCGAAAGGCTTTCAAGCAACTGTGTGACGGCCACGACGGCCACGAATTGCCCCGGTGCCACGCCGATGGCTCGGGCAGTGAACGCCAGCAGCACGTCGCGGATCAGGTCATCGAGCAGGTGGTTGCGGTTGTCGCTCCACAGGGTCATCTGCCGCTGGCTGTGGTGCACGGCGTGCAAGGCCCACCAGCGGTCGAAGTGGTGTTGGCCTCGGTGGATCCAGTAGTCCAGCAGGTCAAAGACCAGCAGATAGAGCAGGAAGCTGGCCCAGGCGGTGTCGAGCACACCTGGCCACAGGGGTGCCACCAGGGCGTCGAGCTGGATGCCTTGCACCCCCTGCACCGCCGCCTCGCCGAACACGGTGTCCAGCAGCGGATCGACCGAGAAAAACATGGCCAGGCGGAACAGGCCCAGGCGGTGCAACAGGGTGTAGAAGATGTCGACGCGCACGGCTGGCCCGCCTCCGAACTGCTGCTCTGCCGGACGCCAGCGTTGCAGGGGCGCGAACAGCAACAGCATCAGCACCAACTGGATAAAGCCCACCAGCAGCCAACCGGTGGCGGCGTAGCCGTCCTCCAGCAAGTTGCCCTGGCCGGTGTGGAACAACAAAGGCTGGACCACCGACTCGAACAAGGCCTGCTGCAGTCGCCCGAAGGCATCGGTCAGGGGCTGGATGATCAGTTCGTCGAGCATGGGCTGCAGCGGTGTTGCATCGGTTCAGCGGGGTTCAGCGGGGTTCAGCGAGCGCTTCGTGCGGAGCTGGGCCTGCTGCGCGATAGGTGGGGTGCTGCCTGAGGGTCTCGAAGCAGAAGCCGCGCTCTTTCAAGCCCACGATGAGCGGCTCGAGCACGGCGGGCGCCCACGCGTCCTGCCGACTCCAGATGCCCAGGTGCATCAGCAAGATCTCACCCGATCGCACGCGCTGCAAGGCCTGCCCCAACAAGGCCGCATTGGGGTAGCGCTTGCTGTCGAGCTCGTCCCCCAGGAAGCCATTGGGGGTCCAGGGCACGTGCTGCCATCCGCAGGCGTGGGCCACGGCCAGCAACCGTGGTGAGGTCCGCCCACCCGGTGCGCGGAAGATGGCGCGCATGCGCTGGCCGGTCATTTGTTCAAAACGGGTGGCTGGGCGCTGCAGTTGTTCGCAGTAAGCCGTGGCCGAAAGCGACTGTCGCTCACCGTTGCGGGGCCCTGCCGTCGGCTTGACCCGAAGGCCCTCTGCGGTGTCGGCCTGCCAGACCACGTGGTCCCAGGTGTGGCTGCCAAAGTCATGGCCCTGAGCAGCCAGCTGCTTCCACCAGGCGGCCCAGTGCTCGTCCAGGCTGCTGCCCTCTGGCCGGGCGCCCACCGCCTGCGTGCGCTCGTTGGCCAGAAAGAAAGTGGCTTTGACCTGATGGCGCGTCAGCACATCGGCCACCAGCGAGGCCACGCCCATGTGCCCGGTGTCGATGGTCAGGTAGACCGGTTTGTCGCAGCGTGCTGCGGCCAGGGCCTGACCCGACAGGCCGAGCCCCAGGGTCAGCGCCAGAGCGCAAGCCGTGCGGTCAATTGCGCGGCGCATGCTGCAACGTCCAGACGCCATGCGGCGATCGGCCCACAGGCACTTGCTTGATCACTTCGCCCTTGACCGTGTCGATGACCGTCAACTGGCGCGCCCAGCGCGAGGTCACCAGGATGGTCCGTCCGTCGGCCAGCAGGTCCATGCAATCGGGGCCACCCGGCGCAGGATAGGTTGCCACCACCTTCCAGGTTTGCAGGTCGATGCGGCTGATGGTGTTGCCAGCCCGGTTGCTGACCAGCACATGCCGCTTGTCGCCCCAGGCTCGGAAAGCGTGCGCGCCATTGCCGGTTTCGATGCGTTTGACGCGCTCGGGTTTCGCGCCGGACACGTTGTAGACCTCGACGTAACGGTCGCCCGTCAGGCCGATCAGCACATGGCGATCGTCGGGCGTGACGTACACATCGGCGGGCATCTTGCCCACGCGGATGCGCCAACGCGGGGCCTGTGTCGCCAGCTCGATGGCCACCATCTCGTCGCTGTCCTGCATGGTGACGTAGGCCACAGTGCTGCGCGAGTCGATGGCGATGTGGCTGGGCGTCTTGGCCGTTGGCACGCGCTTGATCAGCTTGAGGTCGACGCCGCCCTTGGGTGAAGGCGTGGACTGGTAGATGTCGACGTGGTTGAGCCGATTGGCCGCCGTCACGAACCACTTCATGTCGGGCGAAAAGCGCAGCTGGTAGGGGTCGACGATGCCTTCGATCACCCGTTGCACCGCGCCTGTCCTGGGATCAAACAGGGTCAGGGAGTCGGACAGCGCGTTGGCCACCATCAGCGACTTCTCGTCGGGCGAGAGGTAGAGGTGATGGGGCTCCTTGCCTGTCGGCACCCGGCGGATTTCGGTGTAGGTCACCGGGTCGATGATGCTGAGGTTCGCATCGAGCGAATTGAGCACGAAGATGGGGGGACGCGCGGGCGCAGGCGCCACCACAGGGGGACGGGGTTTGGGCCGGTCGCCCAGCGCCAGCGCCGGGGACGCAAGCCCCGCGAGCCCGAACGACATCAAACCTTGCGCAGCCAGCCCCAGGCCACCCAAAGCCACTGCCCGGCGTGAAGGCCCGACAGGCGTCGGCGTCGGCTTCGCCTCAGGCAACGCAGGCACCCCGCGCAGCAACATGTCCCCACTCATCCCCAGCGAACCTTTTGTCAGTCAAGCTCTCCAGTTTAAGCGCGGCAGACCGGGGCTGCGATGACATGGGTCAGCGCGCGACAACGCCGGTCCGCAGAGCCGGCGCGACAGGCTCACTCATCCCCACCCAACACCGAGCCCAGCAGCCCGCCCACGCCACCTGCGGCCACCCCGCTGAGCAAGCCGCCCTCCTCGCGACCACCACCACCGGGTGTCTGAGGCGCCGCAGCAAAGATGCGCGAGGCCAGTCGCGAGAACGGCAGGCTCTGCAGCCAGATCTGACCCGGGCCGCTCAGCTTGGCCAGGAACAGGCCCTCGCCGCCGAACAGCGCGGTCTTGATCTTGCCGACGTACTGGATGTCGAAGTCCACGCCGGAAGTAAAAGCCACAACACAACCGGTGTCCACCATCAGGCTCTCGCCCGCCTTCAGCTCGCGCCGCACCACGGTGCCACCCGCGTGCACAAAGGCCATGCCATCGCCCTCGAGCTTTTGCAGGATGAAGCCCTCGCCGCCGAAAAACCCGGCGCCCAGGCGCTTCTGAAAACCGATGCCCAGCGACACACCACGGGCGGCGCACAGGAAGGAGTCCTTCTGGCACATCAGCGTGCCGCCCAACTGCTTGAGGTCCATCGGCAGGATCTTGCCGGGGTACGGCGCCGCGAACGCCACGCGCCGCTTGCCCTGCCCCTGGTTCGTGTAGACCGTCGTGAACAGGCTCTCGCCAGTGATCAAACGCTTGCCTGCGCCCAACAGCTTGCCGAAGATGCCGCCTTGCTGTTGTGAGCCATCGCCGAAGACGGTGTCCATCTCGATGCCGGGCTCCATGAACATCATGCTGCCTGCTTCGCCGATGGCCGCCTCGCCGGGATCGAGCTCGACCTCGACGAATTGCATTTCGGCTCCGCGAATTTCGTGATCCACCACGTCCATGGCCATGTTGATTTGCTCCGTTGTGAAAAATCGAGGGGCCACCTCACCCTCGTCATGAGGGGTGGCCCGCCTGATGCCCAGCTCAATCGGGCGATACTCTGCCGCGAGATTGTGTCCGAAACCCATGCTGCCTCTTTTTGACCTGCACCTGCCAACCCTCACGCTCGTGGTGTGCGTGGTGCTGTTCACCGCCGCCTCCACCATGACGCTGGTGGGCCGAACCCAGCGCACCTACCTGGGCTACGGCTGGTGGACGACTGCGCAATGGCTCAACACGGCCGGTGCGATCTGCCTGGTCCTCAAAGACCACCATCCGTGGTTGCTGCCCGTCAGTGTCCTGCTGACGCTGCAATGGCCTTTGACCATGCTGGGGGGGCTGCGCCAGTTCTACATCCGCAGCGATTTCCGCACCGCTGCCTGGGTCGACCTCGTGGTGCTGGCAGCTGGGGCCGGGGCCTACATGGCGATGTGGATGCACTCGCCCAACGACCTCGGCGCGCGGGTGGCCACCTTCAGCCTGGCCAGCGTCACGGGTTATCTCTACGCCGCCTGGCTGGTGCATGGTGTTCGCCACCAGGGCCCCGGACGCTCGGGCCCTTACCTCAAGGCAGTGGGCCTGTTCATGCTGGCGGCGGCCGTCATCCAGCTGCCACGGCTCGTTTCGGCCCTCGGCGTGTGGGGCACCCCGGTCCTCAACCCCACCCAGATCCAGCAGCCCGTGGTGCTGGTCGGCCTGGTCGCTGGCGTCATGTTCTCGGTCTACATGTGCCTGCTGTTGACCTACGAGCGCACCGAGCAAGACCTGCGTGAGTCACACCACCAGCTGCGCCTGATGGCCGACTTCGACCTGCTGACCCTCGTGCCCCACCGGCGCCATTTCCAGGAGCTGGCCACCCAGGCCCTGAGCCTGAGCACGCCCGGCAGCGCCACCCTCATGCGCTTTGACATCGACCACTTCCGGCTCTTCACCGTTGACCATGGCCACGCCGCCGGCGACGAGGCGCTGAAGTTCGTGGCTTCCTCCGCCCGCTCGTTGCTGCGCAGCCGCGACCTGATGGGGCGCCTGGGTGGTGAGGCCTTTGTGGCCCTGCTGCCCGACACCGGCGTGGCCGATGCCCTGCACGTGGCCGATCGCATGGTGCGTCATGTCGACAAGGTGCGCAGCGGCCAGCAGCGGCCCGCGCTGAGCTTGAGTTTCGGCGTGGTGCAGATCCAACCTGGCGAGTCGATCGACGAAGCCATTCACCGTGCCGACGAGGCACTGGCCGAAGCGCGCCGCCAAGGTCGCAACCAGCTGGTGCGGGCCGATGACCTGGAAGGCCGGCCGGTTTTTTCAGCCAGCCGCCCCCTTGGGCTCGATTGAGTCCACCTGAGACCGCGGCAACACCCGCCACAGCCGCGACAATTGCCGCATGTCTGCATTCGACGTTGTCATCATCGGCGCTGGTGCCGCCGGGCTCTTTTGCGCCGGTGTGGCGGGCCAGCGCGGCTTGAAGGTCCTCCTGCTGGATCGCGCCCCCAAGGTTGCCGAAAAAATCCGCATCTCCGGTGGGGGCCGCTGCAACTTCACCAACCGCGATGTCGGCGTGGCCAATTTCCTGGGCGAGAACCCCGCCTTCTGCCGCTCGGCCCTGAGCGGCTACACGCCTCAGGACTTCATCGAGCTGATCGAGCGCCACGGCGTTCGCTGGCACGAGAAGCACCGAGGCCAGCTCTTTTGCGACCACCGCGCTGACGACATCATCCAGCTGCTGCTGCGCGAATGCGAGGCCGGGGGCGTGCAGCGCTGGCAACCCTGCAGGGTCGATGGCATCCGACCGCTGGGCCTTCAGGCCGAGGACGGCAGCCGCTTCGAGCTCGACACCGACCGAGGCGTGCTGCGCACCCACCAGGTCGTCGTTGCCACAGGCGGCCCCTCGATCCCCAAGATCGGTGCAACCGATGCGGGCCAGCGCTGGGCGCGCGAACTCGGCCACCGCGTCGTGCCCCTGCGCCCAGCCCTCGTGCCCCTGACCTTCGACGCAGCAACGTGGGCTCCCTTCGCCGAACTGGCCGGGCTCTCGCTCGAAGTCGTCATCGAAACGCCCACCACCGTGCCGCCGGTGCAGCGCGGCGGCAAGGCCAAGGGCCCGCACCTCGCGCGCTTCACTGAAGACCTGCTCTTCACCCACCGCGGCCTGAGCGGCCCGGGCGTGCTGCAGATCTCCAGCCACTGGCAACCGGGCCAGGCGCTCACCATCAACCTCAGCCCCGCGCATGACCTGGCAGGCGAGCTCAAGGCCGCCAAGGCTGGCTCGCGCAAGCAGCTGTCCACCGCCTGGGGCCTGGCCCTGGGCGAGGCCGTGCCGCAGCGCCTGGCCCAGACATGGCTGGCGCAAATGGCGCAAAACCTGCCCGCCCTGCAACCCCAGGCTGCGCTGGCCGAGCTCAAGGACAAGGACCTCGAAGCGCTCGGGCAAGCCGCCAACGCATGGTCCATCAGCCCGACGGGCACCGAGGGCTACGCCAAGGCCGAGGTCACCATCGGGGGCGTGGACACCCGTGAGCTGCAGCAACAAAGCATGGAAAGCCGCCTGGTGCCCGGCCTGCACTTCATTGGCGAGGTCGTGGACATCACCGGCTGGCTGGGCGGCTACAACTTCCAGTGGGCCTGGTCCAGCGCCATGGCATGCGCCCAAGCGCTTCAGCCCGCCCCATGAACGTTTAAGATGCGCCCCCATGAGCTCCACGCATTTCGGTTTCCAGCAAGTTGACGAGTCCCAGAAGGCCCAGCGCGTGCGCGGCGTCTTCGATTCGGTGGCCAACAAGTACGACGTCATGAACGACCTGATGTCGATGGGCCTGCATCGCCTCTGGAAGGCTTACGCCATCGCCGCCAGCGGCGTGCGCGAAGGCAACAAGGTGCTCGACATCGCCGGCGGCACGGGTGACCTGGCCGAGTCCTTCGCCGCCCGCGTCGGCCCCACCGGCACGGTCGTGCACACCGACATCAACGAAGCCATGCTGAGCACCGGCCGCGACCGCCTGCTCAACAAGGGCCTGGCGCTGCCCACCACGCTGTGCGACGCCGAGAAGCTGCCCTTCCCGGCCGAGACCTTCGACATCGTCACCGTGGCCTTCGGCCTGCGCAACATGACGCACAAGGACGCAGCCCTGGCCGAGATGTGCCGAGTGCTCAAGCCGGGCGGCCGCCTGCTGGTGCTGGAGTTCTCGAAAGTGGCCAAGCCGCTCGAGAAGGCCTACGACTGGTACTCGTTCAAGGTCCTGCCGCGCCTGGGCCAACTGGTGGCCGGTGACGCCGCCAGTTACCAGTACCTGGCCGAGTCCATCCGCATGCACCCAGACCAGGCCACGCTCAAGGCCATGATGAAGACCGCCGGCTTCGGCCACGTCGATGTGCACAACATGACCGGCGGTGTCGTGGCCCTGCACCTGGGCATCAAGTGCTGATTTGAGCGCAGGCGCATCTGCCCGACGTTTGACGGCGCGCGGTGACGGGGCTCGTTATCATTGGCGAGCCTGTCCCATTGGCCCATCAGCATGTCCGAAAACAAGATGCGCGCGACTCGGCCCCGCCGGCAAGCGCCCTCCCCTGCGGTCGACGAATTCACCGTTGAAACGCTGTCCGAGCGCACCGGCGTGAGTGTGCGCAACGTGCGCGCCTACCAGACTGCCGGCCTGATGCCCCCGCCTCGCCTGCAAGGCCGCACGGCGATCTACAACGCCGAGCACCTGGGCAAGCTCGAACTCATCCGGGAGTTGCGCAAGCAGGGCTTCAAACTCGACACCATCAAGGACATGCTCACGGGCACGCCCGATGGCGCCTGGAGCGAGTACTCGCTGGTCAGCCACCTGTTCTCCACCACGTTTTTCACCGTCGAGAAGCCTTTGCGCAAGGCGCTGTCCGAGATGGCATCGCACTGGGCGCAGCCCGCGACCCAGCAGCAAAAGGACAGGCTCAGCGAAAACGGCCTGTACCGACGCGTCGGTCCAGACGAGGTGGAAATGCTCTCGCCCGCACTCGAGCGCATCGGCATCCAGCTGGCCGAGCTCGACGTGCCCCTGAACACCGTGCTCGATCTTCAGGATGAGCTCATTCGGCACAGTCGCTCGATCGCGCGGGCCTACGTGGAGCAGTTGTTCATCGCGATGGTGCGCACGGTCACTGAAAACCATGCCATGCGTGGGGCGCCACCATCGACCAGTGAAGCCGCTGCCGTCGGCGTTGACCTGCGACTGGCAGAGGCGATCAAGGGCCTGTTCGAGCGCCTGCGCCCTTTGGCCATTGGTTCGGTGAGCGCCGCATTCCCGGTGGTGCTCCAACAGGAGTTCGATCGCGCCATCCAGATGCAGCTCGATCAGGCTCGCCCCCCGAACGCATCAGGCAACTGAAGGACTGGCCAACTCGGCCGCCGTCGCGGCTGATCAAGCCACCGATGGCTCCGCTCACGCCAAGCGCCCAGACACAGATCCGGGTGACACACGAAAAACACCGCGCAAAAACACGAAAGGGCCAGAAGTTTCCTTCTGGCCCTCGTGATTTCTTGGTCGGGGCGGCGGGATTCGAACTCGCGACCCCTTGCACCCCATGCAAGTGCGCTACCAGGCTGCGCTACGCCCCGACAAGAATTAGACTATAGCATGTTTTTTGCCGTCATTTCAAGCCGAACGCCTGCATTCACGACAGCAGGTCGCGAATCGACAACAAGGAAACACGCAGGCTGGCGGCAGCCTCGGGAGACAGCTTGGACAGGTCTGGCAGCTCGGGCGCGAGGAAGGCCGACTCGGCCATGACGGACGGGGACGCCTGCAAAGCACGCGACGCCATCAGCACACCGCCACCGGCCAGGCGCTCGGACGCGATCAAGGCGGAGGACGGAGGCAGCGCATCGGGCAAGGCCAGCTCGTCGTCCTCGACCTCGGTGCGTGCAGCATGCCCCAACTCGGTCAGGCGGTTGCGAGCACCGCTGATCGTGAAGCCCTGCTCGTACAGCAGCTCGCGGATGCGGCGAATCAGCAGCACCTCGTGATGCTGGTAGTAACGGCGGTTGCCCCGCCGCTTCATGGGTTTGAGCTGCACGAACTCCTGCTCCCAATAACGGAGCACATACGGCTTCACGCGGCACAACTCGCTGACCTCACCGATGGTGAAGTAGCGCTTGGCCGGGATCGGCGGTAGGTCGTGGCTGGTTCGGTCCATGTTCCCTGCTGCTGAAGGACGCAAAAGCAAAAAAGCCTGTCGGATCAATCAGATTCCGACAGGACCTCAAACTTTACTCCAAGTCGTCACCAACGGGAATGTCACCTTGCACCATGCCCTTGAGCTTGGCGCTGGCGTGAAAGGTCACCACCTGGCGGGCCTTGATGGGGATGGCCTCGCCTGTTCGCGGGTTGCGCCCGGGGCGAGGCGCCTTCTGACGGATCTGGAAGTTGCCGAATCCCGACAGCTTCACGTCGGTGCCCTGCACCAGCGTGTCGTTGATCAGCTCGAAGAAGGCCTCGACCATGTCCTTGGACTCGCGCTTGTTCAGGCCAAGCCGCTCGAACAGCAGCTCGGACAGCTCGGCCTTGGTCAGCGTGGGCGTCTCGATGGTCGGCAACAGCACCGTCAGGTCGCTGATCTTGTCGTTCATGCGTGGTCTCTCCCCTTCTCACGCCTCAGGCGCGCACGCGCGCACCCACCTTGTCGGCCAGATTCTGCAACACGGATTGCACGGCGGCTTCGATGCGCTCGTCGTTGAGCGTCTGCTCGTCGTCGCGCAGCTCGATGCGCACGGCCAGGCTGCGCTCGTCTTCGGCGATGCCGGCCACGGCTTGCTTGGGCTTGTAGATGTCGAACAGGCGAGCGCCGCGCACCAGGCCATCGGTCGTTGCCGACAGGATGGCACCGATCAGGTCGTCGTGCGCGGTGCGGTCGTTGACCACCAGCGCCAGATCGCGGAAGACCGACTGCATGCGAGGCACGCTGGTGAAGCTCGGCACGGAGCGCTGCACCAGCGCGTCGGCATCGAGTTCGAACAGCACGGGGGCCTGAGGCAGGTCATAAGCCTGACGCCACTTGGGGTGCAACTCGCCCACGAAACCCACGGCCCGGCCAGCGACCATCACCTGCGCGCAACGGCCAGGGTGGAAGGCCGGGTGCTCTGCAGCCACAAAGCTGGCCTGCAGCGGCGCCAGCAGCGACTCGACATCGCCCTTGACGTCGAAGAAATCGACCTGGCGCGCGGTCTGCCCCCATTGCAGCGCATCGGCCGGGCCATAAGCCAGGCCAGCCACGCGCACGGGCTGATCGAAACCAGCGACCGTCTGCATGCCATCGGCGACCGAAGCGTCGCGGCGGAACACGCGTCCCACCTCGAACAGGCGCACGCGGTCGGCCTTGCGGGCCAGGTTCGTGCGCAGCACCTCGACCAGGCTGCCGATCAGCGACGAGCGCATCACCGACAGCTGGCTGGCAATCGGGTTGAGCAGCTGGATGGGGTTGGCGTTGCCGGCGAAATCGGCTTCCCAGCGGGCTTCGACAAAGCTGAAGGTGATGGCTTCCTGGTAGCCACGAGCGGCCACGGCACGGCGCACGGCGTACAGGCCACGGCGCGCCTCGGGGCGCACCTCGGAGACCACCGGGGCCTTGGGCGCGCGGCGCGGCAGCTTGTCAAAACCGATGACGCGCACCACCTCTTCGATCAGGTCCTCTTCGATCTGGATGTCGAAGCGCCAGCTCGGCGGGGTCACGATGAGGTGGGTGTCGTCGCCCTGGGCCTGCGTGCCGTAAGGCAGATCCAGGCGTTGGAACACGGCCTGCACCTCGGCCAGGCTCACCGGCATGCCGATGACGCGCTGGGCGCGCGACAGGCGCAGCGTCACGGGCTTGCGCTCGGGCAGGTGCACCTTCTGGTCGTCGAGCGGGCCGGCTTCGCCACCGCAGATGTCGAGGATCAGTTGGGTGATGCGCTCGATGTGCTGCGCGGTGGGAGCCGGGTCCACGCCACGCTCGTAGCGGTGCGAGGCGTCGGTCGAGAAGTTGTAGCGGCGTGCGCGGCCGGCGATGGCCTTGGGCCACCAGAAGGCCGCTTCCAGGTAGACGTTGCGGGTGTCGTCGCTCACGGCGGTGGCGTCGCCACCCATGATGCCAGCCAGCGATTCGACCTGGCTGCCATCGGCGATCACGCCCACCTGCTCGTCGAGCGTGATGGTGTTGCCGTTGAGCAGCTTGAGCTGCTCGCCCGCACGCGCCCAACGCACGCTCAGCTCGCCCTGGATCTTGTCCAGGTCGAACACGTGCGAGGGCTGGCCCAGCTCGAACATCACGTAATTGGAGATGTCGACCAGGGCCGACACCGAACGCTGGCCGCAACGGGCCAGGCGCTCAACCATCCAGGCCGGAGTCTTCGCTCGGGGGTTGACGCCACGGATCACGCGGCCACCGAAGCGACCGCACAAATCTGCGGCCTCGACGTTGACCTTCAGGCGATCGTCGATGGTGGGCTTGACGGGCTCGCTGGCCGGCAGGTGCAGCGGGGCATCGGTCAGGGCAGACACCTCGCGGGCCACGCCCGCCACGCTCAGGCAGTGCGCCAGGTTGGGCGTGAGCTTGAGCGTGAACAGCGTGTCGTCGAGCTGGAGGTGCTCGCGGATGCTGACACCCACCGGCGCGTCGTCGGCCAGGATGTGCAGGCCATTGGACTCATCGGAGACGCCCAACTCCTTGGCCGAGCACAGCATGCCGAAGCTTTCCACGCCACGCAGCTTGCCCTTCTTGATCGCGAAAGGCTTGCCATCTGCACCCGGGGGCAGCTCGGCGCCCACCGTCGCGCAAGGCACCTTGATGCCCGGGCGCACGTTCGGCGCGCCGCAAACGATCTGCAGCACCTCGCCCGTGCCCGCGTCCACCTTGCACACGTTCAGGCGGTCGGCGTCCGGGTGCTTGGCGACTTCCAGCACCTGGGCCACGACCACGCCCGTGAAGTGCGGCGCCACCGGCTGCAGCTCTTCGACCTCCAGGCCAGCCATGGTCAGCAGGTCAGCCAGTTGCTGCGTGCTCAGATCGGGGTTGCAGAAGTTGCGCAACCAGGACTCGGGGAATTGCATGGAAAGGGATCCTCGGGGATTCAGTTCTGATCGGCGTCCAGGACCACGCGGTAGCGGGCCTTTCCGGCGCGCAGGTGGTCGAGGGCCTCATTGATTCGGCTCATCGGGAAGTGTTCGGTCTGCGGCTCGATGCCATGGCGCGCCGCAAAGGCCAGCATGGTGTCGATGTCCTGGCGTGAGCCGGTGGGCGAGCCCGACACGCTGCGCTGCCCGCCGATCAGCGGGAAGGCCTCGACCTCCATGGGCTGCGGCAGGATGCCCACCAGGTGCAAGCGGCCGTTGGGCGCCAACGTGGACATCAGCGCCTTCCAGTTCAGCATGACGTTGACGGTGACCAGCACCATGTCGAGCTGGCCCGCGATGGCCTTCATCGACTTCGGGTCGGTGCTGGAGACCACGCGGTGCGCACCCAACTGCAGCGCCTCGTCGCGCTTGGACTCGCTCGACGTGAAGGCCGTGACCTCGCAGCCCCAGGCCCGTGCGAACTTCAGCGCCAGGTGCCCCAGGCCGCCGATGCCGACCACGCCCACGCGGTGCACGGGCTTGATGTCGAAGTTCAGGAAGGGCGAGAACACCGTGATGCCACCACACAGCAGCGGGCCGGCTTTGGCCGGATCCAGGCCTTCGGGGATCGGGCTGACCCACAGCCAATGCGCGCGCACCTTTTCGGCGAAACCACCATGGTGGCCCACGATGGTGGCGACGCCAGCGCGGCACAGCTGCGGCTGGCCGCTCAGGCAGCTCGGGCAGGTCTGGCAGCTCACCGACATCCAGCCCAGGCCCACTTTCTGGCCCAGCTTGAGGCCCTTGGCGCGCTCGCCCAGGCCCACCACCGTGCCCACCACCTCGTGGCCACCGACGATCGGGTAGGCAGAAAAACCCCACTCGTTGTCGATCAGCGAGAGGTCGGAGTGGCACAGGCCACAGTGCTCGACGCGGATCTCGACCTCTTCGGCGCCCAGAGGACCCGGGTCGTACGAAAACGGCACGACGGGTTTGGCAGCTTCTTGAGCAGCCCAGGCCTGGATCGTGGTGGGGCTCGTGGCGGTGGTGGTCATGCGGGCATCCTCATCAGACTGGGTTGAGACATTGACACGCAGTTCGCAGCGATCACAACGAGGACAGGCGCCCTGTCCTCGCTCGAGCGATCACTGAAACTGCTGCAGGAAACGCAAATCGCCTTCGTAGAACAGGCGCAGGTCGTTCACACCATAGCGCAGCATGGTGAGCCGATCCGGGCCCAGGCCAAAGGCAAAGCCAATGTACTGCTCCGGGTCCAGGCCGAAGTTGCGGACCACGTTCGGGTGCACCTGGCCGGCGCCACCCACTTCCAGCCAGCGGCCCTTGAGCGGGCCAGAGGCAAAAGCGATGTCCACCTCGGCCGAAGGCTCGGTGAACGGGAAAAAGGACGGGCGGAAGCGGATGTCGAGCTCGTCCGTCTCGAAGAAGGTGCTGAAGAAATCGCCCAGCACGGCCTTCAGGTCAGTGAAGCTCACGCTCTCGCCGATCCACAGGCCTTCGCACTGGTGGAACATCGGCGAATGGGTGGCGTCGCTGTCGACACGGTAGGTGCGGCCCGGTGCGATCACGCGGATCTCGGGGATGCGCTCGCCACGGGCCAGTTGCTCGGCGTGGTCCTGCACATGTTGCATGGCGTAGCGCACCTGCATCGGGCTGGTGTGCGTGCGCAGCAGGTGACCGCCTTCGACGTAGAAGGTGTCGTGCATGGAGCGCGCGGGGTGGTCTTCCGGCGTGTTCAGCGCGGTGAAGTTGTGCCAGTCGCCTTCGATCTCGGGGCCGTCGGCCACGGCGAAGCCCATCGAGCCGAAGATGCCTTCGATGCGCTCGATGCTCAGCGACACGGGGTGCAGGCCGCCCTCGCCACGGCGACGCCCCGGCAGGCTCACGTCCAGCGATTCGGCGCGCAACTGCTGCGCGAGTTCGGCATCGGCCAAGGCCTGCCTGCGCGCATTGAGCAGCGCTTCAACCTGTTGCTTGGCCTGGTTGATGGCCGCGCCGCGGGTCTTCTTGTCTTCGGGGCTCAGGGCCGCCATGCCCTTGAGCAGATCGGTGAGCGAGCCCGACTTGCCCAGGAACCGGGCTTTGGCGTTTTCGAGGTCAGCAGGCGTGGCGGCGGCGTCGAACGCGGACTGTGCCGATTGCACCAGGGTCTGCAGGTCGCTGGACGAGTCGTTCATCGGATGCATTCGAAAAAAAAGGCCAACACGGGGTTGGCCTTGGGTTCAGTCGAGGCCACCGGCACACCGGCGGCCATCAGTCTGACATGGGTGCTGCGGAATCAGGCAGCCAGTTGGGCCTTGGCCTTTTCAACGATGCTGGCGAAAGCAGCGGGGTCGTTGACAGCCATGTCAGCCAGGACCTTGCGATCGATTTCGATCGAGGCCTTCTTGATGCCAGCAATGAACTTGCTGTAGGTCAGGCCCAGTGCGCGGCTGCCGGCGTTGATGCGAGCGATCCACAGGCGGCGGAATTCGCGCTTCTTGGCGCGACGGTCACGGTAGGCGTACTGACCGGCCTTCATCACCGCCTGCTTGGCGATGCGATAGACGTTCTTGCGGCGACCGCGGAAGCCCTTGGCGAGGGCGAGGACTTTTTTGTGACGGGCACGGGCGGTAACGCCACGTTTGACGCGAGGCATGTGTAGCTCCTTCTGCGTTGACTAGATGACTGGACGAGACGGCTGCTTGCGGGTCTTACAGACCGGCGAAAGGCAGCATCTGGGCCATGTGGCCCATGTTGGTCTCGTGCACGTTGACGGCGCCGCGGAGCTGGCGCTTGTTCTTCGTGGTCTTCTTGGTCAGGATGTGGCGCTTGAAGGCTTGGCCGCGCTTGACGGTGCCACCGGGACGAACGCGAAAACGCTTCTTCGCGCTGCTCTTGGTCTTCATCTTGGGCATGTTGATGCTCCTTATGACTTGTTCCTGTCAGGCGCCACGGCAACCCACGTCCGTGTCTTGATGGCCTGCAGGCACTTTGATTGCCTCGGTGGCGCCCTTGAAAGGCACCACTTCGGCTTGGAGGCCGCCAGAAGCAACAAAGCGGCTCAACCTGGGTTGCCCCTGGGTGATCCGCCTCGCAGACTGCTGTCGGCTTCGGCCGGCGGGCACCCCCACAAACAGGGCAAACCCACCAAAGCCTTTGATGATAACAGATTATTTCTTCTTCTTGGGGCCCAGAACCATGATCATCTGGCGCCCTTCCAGCTTGGGCATGTTCTCGACCAGGGAGCAGTCCTGCAGGTCATCACGCACGCGTTCCAGCAGGCGCATGCCCAGGTCCTGGTGGGTGATTTCACGACCACGGAAGCGCAGCGTGACCTTGCCCTTGTCACCGTCCTCCAGGAAGCGGCGCAGGTTGCGCAGCTTGATCTGGTAGTCGCCTTCGTCGGTGCCGGGGCGGAACTTGACTTCCTTGACCTCGATGACCTTCTGCTTGAGCTTGGCGTCGTGGGCCTTTTTCTGCTCCTGGTACTTGAACTTGCCGTAGTCCATCAGGCGGCAGACAGGGGGATCTGCCGTGGCGGAGATCTCGACCAGGTCCACATCGTGCTCGGCCGACAGTCGCAGGGCTTCCTGGATGCTGACGACGCCGAGGGGCTCGTTCTCAGGTCCGTTCAGGCGGACTTCGGGCGCAGTGATTTCACGGTTCAGCCGGTGCTTGCGCTCGTCGTTGCGCGTGCGGCGGTCAAAGAAGTTAGCGATGTCTGTTTCCTTCGGGCCCGGCGTTGAAATCGCTCGAACCAATGGTCGGTGAACACGCGCCCGGCGGGTTGGCGACCGGCTGTCCAGACTGCATGAACAGACGCGGCACGCGTCAGACCTGACCGGCGATGTCTGGGTCGAGCTTCAAGGCAACAAGGCAGAAGTCTTCATCGACATCGCGCCGAGGCTATTTGTTGCCCCGGGCGCGCACAGAGCCAGAGCCTGCGCACACGGCGCACTCAACTGACCTTAGCGCGCGAAAGTTTACACGCTCCTGGCACGTTGCGCAAACCCAACGATCGCTCCAAGGCCTCACAGAGGACCCGAATGAGCACCCATGGCAGACTTCGCCATGGCCCCCGCGATGTTTCGACACCTCCAACGCCCCCATCGCCCATGCCCCTGCCCCATTGCTGGCGACGGCTCCTGCTGAGCCTGACAGCGACCTGCCTGCTGCTCTGCAGCGGCGTTCCTGCCGCCCAGGAGTCTCCTGCCCCATCCGCCCCTGCCACGGGCTTGAAGGTGCTGCACGTCGTCAGCGACGAAAATTTCCCGCCCTACACCTACCGCAACAGCGATGGCGGGCCGGAGGGCCTGCTCATCGACCGTTGGCGCCTGTGGTCCCGCAAGACAGGCGTGCCTGTCGAATTCAGCCTTCGCCCCTGGGCTCAAGCGCTGCAAGCACTGCAATCGGGCGAGGCCGATGTCATTGACCTGATCTACCGCACCCCTTCACGGGAAGCGCAATACGACTTTTCCCGTCCGTACGCGGACATGCCTGTTGGCATTTTCAGCCACAGCGACATCCTGGGCATCCACGACACCGCCACGCTCAAAGGTTTCCTCATTGGGGCGCAGGACGGCGATGCCTGCATCGAACAACTGCAGGCAGCGGGCGTGCGCACCATCGCGACTTACGCCAACTACGAGCAGCTCATTCGCGCAGCTCAGCGACAAGAGGTCAAGGTCTTCTGTCTCGACGAGGGCCCCGCGCGCTTTTACCTCTACAAACTCGGCGTCGACACCGAGTTCAAGCAATCGTTCGTGCTCTACACAGGCCAGGCACACCGCGCCGTCAAGGAAGGTCGCACCGAGTTGCTGGATTTCGTCGAAAAGGGCATGCAAGCCATCTCCGAGGCAGAGGAGCAGGCGCTGCAAGACAAGTGGCTGGGAGGTGGAAGTCGTGCACCTCACGTGCCCCCGCAAGCCTGGTGGGCCGCAGCCACGGTGCTGCTGGGCGCTGGCCTGCTGCTGCTTTGGAACATGCAGTTGCGCCGACGCGTGAGCGCGCGCACATCGGCCCTGCATGGCGCGCTTGAGGCCTTGCAACAGGCACACCAGGACACCGAAGTGGCGCGCGCCGACCTGGCAGCCACCCTGGAGGCGATCCCGGACTGGCTGATCGAGTTCGATGCCAACGGCCGCGTCGTCAACGCTTTCGCGGGCCGCGAAGGCAGCGCCATCGAGGCAGATGCCTCCAGGCTGATCGGGCAGCCCCCCGAAGCCTTCCTGCCGGAGGCGGCCGCCCAACTGATGCAGGCATCGGTTGACACCGCGCGCAAAGAAGGAAGGGATCTGGGCCGAAGCATCTGCCTGAATGCGCCGTCCGGTCCGCGTTGGCTTGAGCTCTCGAGCACACGCAAGCTGCACGGCCAGCAATTGCACGTGCTCACGCTCGCTCGTGACATCACCCAAAGACGCCAAGCCGAGGCCGACACAGAGCAAGCCAGGCTGGCTCAAGCTGCGGCCGAACGCGACAAGCTCTTCAAGGTGCTCTATGAAATGGCACCAGTGGCGATGGCCTTCCAGCGCGGCAACGAGGTCGTGTCCGTCAACCAGCGCTACATGGGCCAACTGGGCTTGACGGCAGAGGACATCCGCCACCCCGAACAGTGGTTCCAACGCGCTTACCCAGACCCGGATTACCGCGAATGGGTGATCCTGCGCTGGCAGCAGGACATCGAGCTGGCCCGCAACGGCGATGGCACCGTGCCGGCACGCGAATACCAGGTCAAGACAGGGCACGGTCACACGCTCGACGTGCTGATTGGCGGACAACTGCTCGATGATGGCCTGCTCATCACCCTGCAAGACATCTCCCCGCTCAAGCGAGCCAAGGAAGCGGCCGAAGCCGCCAACGAGGCCAAAAGCGCCTTCCTGGCCACCATGAGCCATGAAATCCGCACGCCACTGAACGCCATCATCGGGCTGACGGCCTTGCTGCTTCGCGACGACCTGCTGGAGCCCGCACGCGTTCGAGACCACCTGCGCAAGGTGGAAGGAGCCAGTCAGCTGCTGCTGGGCACCATCAACGACATCCTGGACTTTTCAAAGATCGAGGCAGGAAAGCTGGAGATCGAGCGCCAACCCTTCGAGCCCCGCACGCTGCTGCGCCAACTGGCCTGGACACTCGAAGACCAGGCACGCTCGAAAGGCCTGACGCTGTCGACGCACGCCGACGCCGAGGTGCCGCAAAGCATGCAAGGCGACCCGCTCAGGCTCGGCCAGGTGCTGCTGAACCTCGCAGGCAACGCGGTGAAGTTCACCGAGGAGGGGCACATCGACATCCGCCTGAGCATCACGCAGGACGCGCAACAGCGCAGCCTGCTGAGGGCTGAGGTCAAGGACTCGGGCATCGGCATCGATGTCGATGCCCAAGCTCGATTGTTCAAACCATTTCAGCAGGCCGACAACTCAACCACCCGTCGCTTTGGCGGCACCGGCCTTGGGCTGGCCATCAGCCGGCGAATCGTGGAGCTCATGGGGGGGCGCATCGGTGTGAACAGCAGCCCCGGTGAAGGCTCCACTTTCTGGCTGGAAATCCCCATGACGCAAGCCGAACAGACAGACGCCCCGGACGCAGCGACCACCCCTGCCGATTCGGGTCTGCCGATGATGGCCAAGCTGCCTGCCGGCATGAACGTGTTGCTGGCCGAGGACAATGAGCTCAACCGAGAACTGGCTTGCGAGCTGCTGCAACTGCACGGCCTGACCGTGCACACAGCCACCAACGGTCGCGAGGCGGTGTCCCTGGCAGCAAACCCGAATCAAACGCTCGACTTGATCCTGATGGACATGCAAATGCCCGAGATGGACGGCCTGGAGGCAACTCGCCTGGTGCGAGCCATGCCACACCGTCAGCGGGTCCCCGTGATCGCCATGACGGCCAACGCGTCGCTGGACGACAGGCAGCGCTGCATCGATGCAGGCATGAACGACCACCTGCCCAAGCCCTTCGAGCTCACGCGGCTGACGCTGACACTGCAGCGCTGGCTGGTACCGCCCCCAGGCTGAGGGAGCGGCCCGGCCATCTGATCAACTGCGCTCGTTCGTCGCCTGGTTGATCAGTGCGGTCAGCGCCGACAGGTCCATCACTCCCAGGTCCTGGTTGCCACGGGCGCGCACGGCCACCTTGCCGGCGTCCTTTTCCTTGTCGCCCAGCACGATGAAGTAAGGCACCTTCTGAAGCGCGTGTTCGCGGATCTTGTAGGTGATCTTCTCGTTGCGGGTGTCGAGCTTGGTGCGGATGCCGGCCTTGTTCAGTGCCGCAGCCACGTCACGTGCGTAGTCGACCTGTGCGTCGGTGATGTTGAGCACCACGGCCTGCACGGGCGACAGCCACACCGGCAAGGCCCCCGCGTGCTGCTCGATCAGGATGCCGATGAAGCGCTCGAGCGAGCCCAGGATCGCGCGGTGCAGCATCACAGGGTGCTTGCGGTCGCTGGCCTCGGTCACGTACTCGGCGCCCAGGCGCTCGGGCATCGAGAAGTCGACCTGGATGGTGCCGCACTGCCAGTGACGACCCAGCGCGTCTTTCAGCGTGTACTCGATCTTGGGGCCGTAGAACGCGCCGTCGCCAGGGGCGATGGTGAACTCGCTGTTGGTGGCCTTGAGGCTTTCCATCAGCGCGTTCTCGGCCTTGTCCCACACCTCGTCGGAGCCGATGCGCTTTTCAGGGCGCGTGGCGACCTTGTAGATGATGTCGGTGAAGCCGAAATCGGCGTAGACCTTCTGCAGCAGCGCTGTGAAGTCCACGCACTCCTGCAGGATCTGGTCTTCGGTGCAGAAGACGTGGCCGTCGTCCTGCGTGAAGCCGCGCACGCGCATGATGCCGTGCAGGCCGCCGGTGGGCTCATTGCGGTGACACTGACCGAACTCGCCGTAGCGAATGGGCAGGTCGCGGTAGCTCTTGATGCCCTGATTGAAGATCAGGATGTGGCCGGGGCAGTTCATCGGCTTGAGCGCGTAGTCGCGCTTTTCCGACTCGGTGGTGAACATGTTCTCGCGGTACTTGTCCCAGTGGCCGGTCTTCTCCCACAGCGTCTTGTCGATGATCTGCGGGCCCTTGACCTCCTGGTAACCGTTGTCACGGTAGACCTGGCGCATGTACTGCTCCACGGCCTGCCACACGGTCCAGCCCTTGGGGTGCCAGAACACCACGCCCGGGGCGTGCTCGTCGATGTGGAACAGGTCGAGCTCCTTGCCCAGCTTGCGGTGGTCGCGCTTTTCGGCTTCTTCCAGGCGGGTGAGGTACAGCTGCAGGTCTTCCTTGCTCGTCCAGGCCGTGCCGTAGACGCGCTGCAGCTGCTCGTTGCGGTGGTCACCGCGCCAGTAGGCGCCGGCCACCTTCATCAGCTTGAAGTGCTTGAGCTTGCCGGTGGTGGGCACGTGCGGGCCGCGGCACAGGTCGGTGAAGGCGCCTTCGCTGTAGAGCGACACGTCCTGGTCGGCCGGGATGCTCTCGATGATCTCGGCCTTGTAGTGCTCACCCAGGCTCTTGAAGTACGCAACCGCCTCATCACGCGGCAGCACCTTGCGCTCGACCTTCTCGTCCCTCTTGGCCAGCTCGCCCATCTTCTTTTCGATGGCAGCCAGGTCTTCGGGCGTGAAGGGGCGCTTGTAGGCGAAGTCGTAATAGAAGCCGTCTTCGATGGTCGGGCCGATGGTGACCTGAGCCTCGGGGAACAGCTCCTTGACGGCGTAGGCCAGCAAGTGGGCGGTCGAGTGGCGGATGACGTCCAGGCCGTCGGCGTCCTTCTCGGTGACGATGGCCAGTTGCGTGTCGGCCTCGATGCGGTAGGAGGTGTCCACCAGGCGGGCGGCATCGCCCTGCCCCACGCGGCCGGCCAACGCAGCCTTGGCCAAGCCGGTACCGATGGAGGCGGCCACTTCGGCCACGGTCACCGGCTGCGGGAACTCGCGCTTGGAGCCGTCGGGCAGTTGAATCGAAATCATCTTGGTTTCCTCAGTGGGGAAGTTGCCCCTCCGGCTTGGTGCAGCCGCCGGTTGAAAGCATTCGGGCAACAAAAAAGCGCGGTGGCTGCCGCGCTTTCAGGTTTGTAGAAGCAAACAGGTTTGCGAAAGCAGCGGCCAGCCGACTAGACCTCGGTCGAGGTGAAAGTGGGGGTCGAAGTTCGCGGTGTCATAACCGTGAGTGCCTTTCTACGTTCCTTACGATGTGCCAAATCAAAACGACGCCCTGTCGAGCATCAGGGGCCCGATTGTAGCGGGCCGAAATGAAAAACGGCACCCGAAGGTGCCGCTTATGTGTTCAAGCCGATCAGGCAACGGGCCTTGCGGCCCGCGCAGATCAGTGGAACTGTTCTTCTTCGGTCGAGCCGGTCAGGGCCTTCACGGAGGACGAGCCACCTTGGATCACGGTGGTCACGTCGTCGAAGTAGCCAGCGCCCACTTCTTGTTGGTGCGACACGAAGGTGTAACCCTTTTCGCGAGCTGCGAATTCGGGCTCTTGCACCATTTCGGTGTAGTGCTTCATGCCTTCGCCGCGAGCGTAAGCGTGGGCGAACTGGAACGTGTTGTACCAGTTGACGTGGATACCAGCCAAGGTGATGAACTGGTACTTGTAGCCCAGGGCCGACAGGTCTTCCTGGAACGAAGCGATTTGCTTGTCGTTGAGGTTCTTCTTCCAGTTGAAGGAAGGCGAGCAGTTGTACGACAGCAGCTTGCCGGGGCACTTGGCGTGCACGGCTTGGGCGAATTCACGGGCGAAGCCGATGTCGGGCACGCCGGTTTCGCACCACACCAGGTCGGCGTAAGGAGCGTAAGCCACGCCACGGCTGATGGATTGCTCCAGGCCGTTCTTGACGCGGTAGAAACCTTCTTGGGTGCGCTCGCCGGTCACGAACGGCTTGTCGTTGTCGTCGCAGTCGCTGGTCAGCAGGTTGGCGGCTTCAGCGTCGGTGCGAGCCAGAACGATGGTGGGCACACCCAGCACGTCGGCAGCGAAACGAGCAGCGATCAGCTTTTCAACGGCTTCGCGGGTCGGGACCAGCACCTTGCCACCCATGTGACCGCACTTCTTCACAGCAGCCAGTTGGTCTTCGAAGTGCACGCCAGCGGCGCCAGCCGTGATCATGTTCTTCATCAGTTCGAAGGCGTTCAGAACGCCACCGAAACCGGCTTCAGCGTCAGCGACGATGGGCAGGAAGTAGTCGATGAAACCTTCGTCGCCGGGGTTGATGCCACGCGACCATTGGATTTCGTCAGCACGCTTGAACGTGTTGTTGATGCGGCGAACCATGGTGGGCACCGAGTCGTACGCGTACAGCGACTGGTCGGGGTACATGGTTTCCGAGGTGTTGCCGTCGGCGGCGACTTGCCAGCCCGACAGGTACACGGCTTCCAGGCCAGCCTTGGCCTGTTGCATGGCTTGACCGGCGGTGATGGCGCCGAAAGCGTTCACGTAGCCCTTCTTGGCACCGCCGTTGACCTTTTCCCACAGCTTTTCAGCGCCGCGCTTGGCCAGGGTGTACTCGGGCTGCAGGCTGCCACGCAGGCGAACCACGTCAGCTGCAGAGTAGCCGCGCTTGACGAGCTTCCAACGGGGGTTTTCGGCCCAGTCCTTTTCCAGGGCAGCGATTTGCTGTTCACGGGTGAGTTGAGTCATGACGATCTCCGGGGTTGAAGGGAGGTGCTAGAAAAGCCGTGACTCTATCAGGATTTCTGCGAAACGGTGCGGACTTATGTCTTATATAAGACCCCCTCACACAAGGGGGTCGTTAACCCGCAACAACGCACCCTGCCCGCTTGTGCTCGCCCACCGCGCAGCGCCCGTGCTGCAAGACCCTTGGCCAAAGAAAAAGCCGCCTGCTCCCAGCGGGGCGCAGGCGGCTGCGTCAGGCGGGGCGACACGCGCCCAACATGCCTCAGTGCTGCTTCTTGAAGCTTTCCAGGCCGGTGACCACTTCGGCCTTGGCGTCTTCGATGCCGGCCCAACCAACCACCTTCACCCACTTGCCGGGCTCCAGGTCCTTGTAGTGCTCGAAGAAGTGCTTGATCTGGGCGATCAGCAACTCGGGGAGGTCTTCCAGCTTCTGGATGCCCTTGTACATGGCGCAGATCTTCTCGGTGGGCACAGCCACCAGCTTGGAGTCACCACCAGCCTCGTCTTCCATCTTCAGGATGCCCAGAGGACGGCAGGGGATGACCACGCCCGGCTGCAGCGGGAACGGGGTCACGACCAGCACGTCGACCGGGTCGCCGTCGGCGGCGATGGTCTGGGGCACATAGCCGTAGTTGCAGGGGTAGTGCATGGCCGTGCCCATGAAGCGATCGACGAAGACCGCGCCGGTCTCGTGATCGATCTCGTACTTGATCGGGTCGGCGTTGGCGGGGATCTCGATGATGACGTTGAAGACGTCGGGCGCCTTGGCGCCAGCGGGGACGTTGAGCAGGCTCATGGTGATCGCTTTGAGCAGTTGGGATGCGGTGAAGTCGAGAGTGTAGGCGAGGAGGCGATCCGGACAGCCCTGTCCCTGCGCGATCTCGCGTTTCGCCGATTGTCAAAAACATGACAAAGTTGCAAGCGGTTGCTGCACCGCACAAAAAAGTGCTTGCAATCGGCGGCAGCGCTCCTATACTTCGAGTCATGTTGCAACGCAGCAATTGAAGTTCGAAGCTGCGGTTTGCGATCAACCCTTCATAACGGAGATTGAAATGCTGACTGCCGAACAAATCCTCGCCTCCCAAAAAGCCAGCCTGGCCACCCTGTTCGACCTGGGTCAGAAGGCCTTCGAAGGCGTCGAGAAGGTCGTCGAATTGAACCTGCAAGTCGCCAAGACTTCGCTGGAAGAAGCTTCCGAGCACGCCAAGGCTGTGCTGGCCGTCAAGGACGCCCAGGAACTGCTGGCGCTGCAAGCCTCGCTGCTGCAACCCTCGGCTGAGAAGGCCGCAGCCTACGGTCGTCACCTGTACGACATCGCTTCGACCACCAGCGCCGAAGTCAGCAAGCTGGCCGAATCGCAAGTCTCCGATGCTCAGAAGAAGTTCGCAGCTGTCGTTGACAACGCCGTCAAGAACGCCCCCGCCGGCACCGAAAACGCCGTCGTGCTGGTGAAGTCGGCTGTTGCGGCCGCCAACAACGCTTTTGACTCGGTGCAAAAAGCCGCCAAGCAAGCTGCCGATGTGGCCGAAGCCAACTTCCAGGCCATCACCAACACCGCCGTCAAGGCATCCCAGGCCGCCACGACGGCCGCCAAGCGCAAGGCCGCCTGATTGGCGCTTGCCCCTGGTTGACAAATCTTTGCAAGGAATTCGGAGCCAGTCGCTTGAACTTCCTGACCGGGCCCTGATCTCATCAGGGCCGCTCTGGACAAGCGGCACTCCCTGAAAGGTTGTCTCCTCGGTACCTGTCGAACCTTTTCTAAGGTACCTTTCAGCCCGGTGGCTTGCCACCGGGCTTTTTTCTTGCCCGCATCAACTGAATGCCCGCTCGTTCATGATCCCCTGGCTGGAAGCAGACACCCCGTTCCCAGACACGCTTGAAGCGCTGGGCCCCGACTCCGATGCCCCGGGCTTGCTGGCCGCTGGCGCCGACCTGAGCACCCAGCGGCTGGCGCAGGCCTACCGTCGCGGCATCTTCCCCTGGTTCGGTGAAGACCAGCCCATCCTCTGGTGGAGCACACACCCCCGCATGGTTTTGCCGGTGGCAGAGTTCAAGCTGTCCCGCTCCCTGCGCAAGACGATTGAGCGCTTTCGGCGCACACCAGGCTGCGAGGTGCGCATCGACTCGCACTTCGACGCGGTCATGCACCATTGCGCCCTCACCCCGCGCGACGGCCAGCGCGGCACCTGGATCGTGCCCGAGATGCGCGCCGCCTACGGCAAGTGGCACCGCGAGGGCCAAGTGCACTCTGTGGAAACCTGGGTGAACGGCGAGTTGGTCGGCGGCCTCTATGGCATCCACATGGGCCGCATGTTCTTCGGTGAATCGATGTTCTCGCACCGCACCGACGCGTCCAAAATTGCCCTGGCCGCCCTGGTGTGCTTTTGCCGAGCCAACGGCCTGCCTGTGATCGACTGCCAGCAGGAGACATCCCACCTGGCTTCCCTGGGGGCACGCCCCTGGCCAAGGGGGCAATTCGAGGCCCACCTCAAGCAGGTGGTCGATGAATCAGGCCCATCCGATTGGACCTATCATCATTCATTCTGGGATCACCTGATCCCCCGGTGAACCCTTCGCGAAACCCGCTGTGACGCATCCCAAAGACCTGCCGCTTGCCTCCCTGCAGTTCTATGCGACGGCGCCCTACCCCTGCAGCTACCTGGATGGGCGCACCGCGCGCTCGCAGGTGGCCACGCCCAGCCACCTGATCAACGCCGACGTTTACTCCGGCCTGGTGGCCACCGGCTTTCGCCGCAGCGGCATGTTCACTTACCGCCCCCATTGCGATGGCTGCAAGGCTTGCGTGCCGTTGCGCATACCTGTGCAGCGATTCCAGCCTTCGCGCAGCCAGGTGCGGGCCTGGCGTGCCCATCAGCACCTTGAGGCGCGTGTGCTGAGGCTGAATTTCAACCCCGAGCACTATCAGCTTTACCTGCGCTATCAGCGCGGCAGGCACCAAGGCGGCGGCATGGACCACGATTCGGTGGACCAGTACACCCAGTTTCTGTTGCACAGCCGGGTCAACTCTCGCCTGGTCGAGTTCCGTGAACCAGCCTCGCCCGATGGGCAGCCCGGCGCTCTCAAGATGGTGTCCGTCCTGGACGTGCTCGAAGACGGGCTCTCGGCGGTCTACACGTTTTACGAACCCGAGCCAGACACCAGCTACGGCACCTACAACGTGCTGTGGCAGATCGAGCAAACACGCGACCTCGGGCTGGCGCACCTCTACCTGGGTTACTGGATCGAGGCCAGCCCCAAGATGGTTTACAAGACGCGTTTTCGACCGCACCAGCTCTTGCTGGGCGGCCAGTGGCGCGAGGGTTGATCAGGGCTGCAGGAGGACGTCACCCGAGACCGTGATGGTCAGCGTCCCCTTGCCTGGGGCCAGCGGCAGGGCTGCGTCGGCCATCGGGGCCGCAGCCGCCTTGGCCATCGCCATCATGGGCACCGGACGCCCCTCGAAGCCCGCATCGGTGGAAGACACCGACACCGAGCCCAGGGTGTAGCCCTTCATGCCGAAGTCGGTGGCCAGCTGCCCGGCGCGCGCCCTGAACTGGCGAATGGCCTCCGTGGTGAGCGAGGCCTCGTGTTGCTCGCGCAATGCGCGCGACAGCCCGTAGCGAACCTGCGTGACGTTGAGCTGGTTGAGCTTGCCCGAGACCGTGGACACCTTGCCGGCATCCGTGCCCGAAATGATCAGTTGGGCGGATCCTTGCCAGCCGGTGATGCGGCTGTTGTTGCCGTACCGCGGGTAAAGGTTGAAGCCGCCGGTCTGCACGCTGACGGCCTCAGGTGCAGCACCCTTGATGAGCGCACGCGCCTCGGTCAGGGCCGATTCGAGCACGCGCTTGAGCTCGGCCTGCACATCTGCAGCCTGGCTGCCGTCCTTGACGGTTTCGAGGACGACGGTCAACTCGTCCTGCACCACCTCGCGGTGAGCGGTGGCGCTGAAGTTCACGCTGCCCTGGCGCGGGGCATCGGCCTGCGCGCCACAGGCTGCAGCGGCCATCAGGCAGGCGGTTGTCAGTTGGCGGACGGCTGCGGGACGTCGAGTCAGGATCATGGTCAACCTTTGTCGGTCAGTTGGAGACCCATTCTCAACGCGAAATACCCCTGTGGCGCCGACATCCTTTCAGCTTGACGGGAGCGTCATGAGCGGGCAAGAATTGTAACAACCGGTCAAATACGGGCGTTTGGGGTCCGCAAACTGCGCACAATCCGCGCTTGTTACAAACGCCTAGGAACGCACCATGACTTCCAACAACGCCAACCAGCGTCCCGACCGCGTCCTCGTGGTGGACGACGATGCTCGGATCCGCGACCTGCTGCGGCGCTACCTGAGCCAGGAAGGCTTCGAGGTGCTCCTGGCAGAAGATGCCAAGGCGCTCAACCGCCTGCTGACGCGTGAAACCGTCGACCTGATCGTGCTCGACCTGATGCTGCCCGGCGAAGACGGCCTGTCCATCTGCCGCCGCCTGCGCGCCGCCAACGACGTCACGCCGATCATCATGCTGACGGCCAAGGTCGAAGACGTCGATCGCATCGTCGGCCTGGAAGTCGGCGCCGACGACTACCTGCCCAAGCCCTTCAACCCCCGCGAGCTGCTGGCACGCATCCACGCCGTGCTGCGTCGCCGCCCGGCCCAGGAAGCTCCCGGCGCGCCCGCCAAGGAAGCCCAAACGGTGACGTTCGGCCCCTTCGAGTTCGACCTGGCCCTGCGCCGCCTGAGCAAGGAAGGCGAGCCCATCGCCCTGACCACGGGCGAGTTCTCGATGCTCAAGGCCCTGGTGCGCCACCCGCGCCAGCCACTGAGCCGCGACAAACTGGCGCAACTGGCTCGTGGCCGTGAGTTCGAGCCTTTCGACCGCAGCCTCGACGTGCAGATCTCGCGCCTGCGCAAGATGATCGAGCCCGATCCGGCACAACCTCGCTACATCCAGACGGTGTGGGGCGTGGGTTATGTGTTCGTGCCGGACGGCGGGGCTTGATCGATGCCAAGAAAGCGGTTCGCCCTCAGCCTCTTCTGGCGCACCTTCATCCTGCTCGGCCTGCTGCTGACGGCAGGCATCTTCGCCTGGGTCCAGACCTTCCGTGCGCTCGAGTTCGAGCCGCGCGCGGTCCAGGCCGCCCAGCAGATCGCCAGCCTGGTCAACTTGTCGCGGGCGGCGCTGCGCTACTCCGACAGCATCAACCGGCTCACGCTGATCAAGACGCTGTCGGACCAGGAGTCCATCCGACTCAAGCCTCGGGAGCCCTCTGATCGGTTCGAGGCCTTCGAGATCAGCCGCTTCACTCGGGCCATCGGCGAGCAACTGCGCTCGCGCCTGGGGCCAACCACCGTCGTGGCCAGCAGTGTCAACGGCGTGCCAGGGCTGTGGGTGGGCTTCCAGATCGAGCGAGACAACTACTGGCTGCAGGCAGATCCGACCCGGGTCGAGCCGCTGGCGGCTGGCACCTGGTTCATCTGGGTGGGCATCGCGCTGGTGGCGACCGTGTTGGGCTCGGCCATCATCGCGCGACTCATCAACCAGCCGCTCAAGGAGCTGTCGTTCGCCGCCAGCCGCATCCGCGAAGGCGAGTACGACTCGGTGCTGGATGAATCCATGATCACGCGCGAGATCCGCGAGGTGAACCAGGGCTTCAACCGCATGGCGCGCGAGCTGGCCAAAGTGGAAGAAGACCGCGCCGTGATGCTGGCCGGCATCTCGCACGACCTGCGCACGCCGCTGGCCCGCATGCGCCTGGAAGCAGAAATGAGCGTGGTCGACGAAGAGGCCAAGCGCAACATGGCCGCTGACATCGACCAGCTCGACGCCATCATCGACAAGTTCATGGACTACGCCCGCCCCGGCGAGGTCGAACTGGTGGCGGTGCATGTCTCGAGCGTGGTGGACAAGGCCATCAGCCAGTTCCGCGACACCAAGCGCATCCGCATCACGGCCAAATTGCCCATCGACACCCGGGTCATGGCGGACGAAACCGAACTCGGCCGGGTGCTGACCAATCTGTTCGAGAACGCCCGCCGCTACGGCCGCAACACCTACACGGGTGTGACCAACGTGGACGTCAGCTACACGCGTTCCGGCGCCTGGGTGATCCTGTCGGTGCGCGACCACGGGCCTGGTGTGGCACCCGAGAAGCTGCCGCAGCTGACCACGCCCTTCTTCCGCGGGGACGCGGCCCGCACCGCCGCCACCGGCGCCGGCCTGGGCCTGGCCATCGTGGACAAGGCCTTGCAGCGCATGGGCGGCTCGTTCGAGCTGGCGAATGCGCCGGGCGGCGGCCTGGTGGCGCACATTCGGCTCAAACGCGCTCCTTGAGCGGGCTCAGAGTCGGTAGAGCAGGCAGACCGCCCGAGTCTCGATCGCCCGTCCCTCACCCACTGGCCCCATCTTCTCGGCCGTCTTGGCCTTGACGTTGACCTGCGACTCGTCCAAGCCCAGTGCCTGGGCGATTCGCTGGCGCATGGCGCCGATGTGGGGTGCCATTTTCGGGGCCTGGGCCACGATGGTGGTGTCCAGGTTGACCACGCCCCAGCCCGCATCGATCACCCGACGATGGGCCTCCATCAGCAGCACGACCGAATCGGCGCCTTTGAAGCTTTCGTCCGTGTCAGGGAAGTGCCGGCCGATGTCGCCCAGGCCGGCTGCCCCCAGCAGTGAATCCGTGATCGCGTGCAGCAACGCGTCGGCGTCGGAATGCCCGAGCAAGCCGTGGGTGTGAGGGATGGCAACTCCCCCCAGGATCAAAGGACGGCCGACGACGAGGGCGTGGGTGTCCCACCCTTCTCCGATGCGGATGGCTGGTGCGCTCATGTGAACGGTGCTTCAAAAGGGACCGCGAGCGGTCCGCGCTGGTTGGACTGATGTCGGTTGACAGCCGCCATTGTCCGGCGATCCGAGCACCCGAGGCCCCCTCGATGCGAGAAAAGCCCATGGCGAGCTTGCCCTGCGCAGCACACCGTGCATCGCCACCTGACGCACAACATCGGTGCAAACGATCAAGCAATCACGCTGATGCACCAATGCAAATCATTTTTCCCGCCCAAGAACGGCCTGATCGCCCCAAAAACAGGCACGTGTTTTGCTTGCTTTTGGTGCTTCCGATGTGCCCGGCCCAAAAACGACTCAGATCGGTGCGGCCTACTCCGCTGTGGAACCTGACTATGGATCAACTCAAACAAGGCGCTGACGCGCTGTTCATCCTTTTGGGCGCCGTCATGGTGCTCGCCATGCATGCCGGCTTCGCCTTCCTCGAATTGGGCACGGTGCGGCACAAAAACCAGGTCAATGCCCTGGTCAAGATCCTGGTCGATTTCTGCGTCTCGACGCTGGCCTACTTTTTCGTGGGCTACACCATCGCCTACGGGGTCGACTTCTACGCTGGCGCAGGCACCCTGGCGCAGAACAACGGCTACGCCCTGGTCAAGTTTTTCTTCCTGCTGACGTTCGCAGCGGCCATCCCGGCCATCATTTCAGGTGGCATCGCCGAGCGCGCCAAGTTCGGCCCGCAGTTGATTGCCACGGCTGCCATCGTGGGCTTGTTCTACCCGCTGTGCGAAGGCGCCATCTGGAACAACAAGTTCGGTGTGGGCGACTGGCTGCAGTCTCTCTCGGGCACCCCGATGCACGACTTCGCTGGCTCGGTGGTGGTTCACGCCTTCGGTGGCTGGCTGGCGTTGCCGGCCGTGCTCATCCTGGGCGCGCGCCGCAACCGCTATCGCAAGAACGGTGAAATCTCGGCCCACCCGCCCTCGAGCATCCCCTTCCTGGCGCTGGGTTCGTGGATCCTGGCCGTGGGCTGGTTCGGCTTCAACGTGATGAGCGCCCAGACCATCGACAAGATCTCGGGCCTGGTCGCGGTGAACTCGTTGATGGCCCTGGTGGGCGGCACGCTGGTGGCCGTGCTCATGGGCCGCAACGACCCGGGCTTTGCCTACAACGGCCCCCTGGCCGGCCTGGTGGCGGTGTGCGCCGGCTCGGACATCATGCATCCGGCGGGTGCGCTGGTGGTGGGCGGCATCGCGGGCGCGATCTTCGTGCTGATGTTCACCCTGGTGCAGAACAAGTGGAAGATCGATGACGTGTTGGGCGTCTGGCCGCTGCACGGCTTGTGCGGAGCCTGGGGCGGGATCGCGGCAGGCATCTTCGGGCAGACCGAGCTCGGTGGCGCTGGTGGCGTGAGCCTGCTGACCCAGACCGTCGGCACGCTGGGCGTGGTGGCCTTTGCACTGATCTCTGGCGGGCTGGTTTACGGGGTGCTCAACAAGGCCATGGGCCTGCGCCTGTCGCAAGAAGAAGAATTCGAAGGCGCCGACCTGTCGATCCATCGAATCAAGGCGACCCCGGAACACGAAACATCCTGGTGAAGCCAAAGCGCCACACGAACCTGACAACCCGGCACCCGCCGGGTTTTTCCTTGGCGCCCCCGATGGAGGCACCAGATCACCCCCCACGAGGAATGCCCCAATGGCCGAATGGCCCTGTGGTGACGCATCCTTGAGGGAGTTCACGCCTTGGACTGCACCACGGCACCGGCGCAGTGCCACCCAGCAGCATTGGTCGCTCCAAGCCCAACACCCAGCCTCGCCTCACCATGCAAAACCGCTCGTGTTTTCTTCGCTCAATCGTTGCATCCCTTGCTGTGGGATCCGCCTTTAGCTTCGCACCGGCGGCTCACGCCATCGTCAATGGCACGGCGACCAACGGCTTTGATGCCATTGGCGAGCTTGGAGGCGCCTCTGGCGTGCTCATCGCGAGCAACTGGGTCCTGACGGCAGCGCACGTGGCCAGCTCACTGACAGTCGGCTCGAGCAGCTTCGTGTCGCAGGCCGGCTCGTCTCTGGTGAGCGCCACCTTCACGTTCAGCAGCGCCGACTTCCCGAACGACGACATCGCGCTGGTTCAGCTTTCTTCATCATTGAGCATCGCCACCCCCTTTCTCAATGACGAGGTGATCACCTCGTCGCAGGTCGCGTCGCTGGGCACGCTGACCATGGTGTCGGCGCAGAACCAGGCACCCAACGGCTTCGCCACCACGACCGCGTACGACGTGGCCGCCACCTACCAGGCGGACGCCGCTGGCGCGGCCTCGGTGAACTGGCTGCTGACCAACGGCAACGCCCATTTGCAGGGGGGCGACAGCGGCGGCGCCTTGTTCGCCGGGACACCGACCGACAGCGCTGGAGCGCTGCTGTTCGGCGTGGCGTCTGCGGTGCTCCAGGACGGCGACACGGGTGCAACAGAGGGCTCGGCCTTCGTGCAGGTCGCCAGCTACCGCAGCTGGATCGACGCCACCATGGCCAGCTCTGGGCAGCAGGCCACTTGGGTGTCCAGCGTGCCCGAGCCCTCCAGCATGCTGCTGCTCGCCATCGGCGGATTGGCCATTTTGGCCAGAAGAACTGGACAAATCAGCCGAAATGGCTAAAATGGCTCCATCGATCAAATTTGATCGCGAAGGGCGTCCCCATGACTGCACTGACCTTGCGCAACCACCGAGGCGAAGAGGTGGCTGTTCCCGAGTTTTCTGCCACCGAAGCCAAGAACAGTTTCGGGCGCGTCCTGGACGCTGCCTCCAGCCAAGGCATGGTGGCCATCACCAAACGAGACCGCACCACAGCTGTGGTGCTGTCTCTGGACGCCTACCAGGCTTTGCTTGACGCGCGCGACCAGGCTCTGGGCAGCCTGAGCCATGAGTTCGACGCCTTGCTTCAACAAATGCAAACGCCTGCATCGCGCCAGGGCATGCTGGCGGCTTTCGACGCCTCCCCCGAAGAGCTGGGCGCAGCAGCCCTGGCGGCGGTGACGCCAGCCCACTGAAATCGACCAAAGAGGTCGGCCAGACGCACCACCAGGCGCCTCGATGCGCCGCACGCTTCAGGCGCACCCCCAGGTGCGCCTTTTCGTTTCAACCTGAAAAACAGAGAGACTGCCCGTGGACCAGACTGCCCACGCCCCCCGCATTTTCGTGCTGGCTGGCACCAACGGTGCCGGCAAAAGCAGCATCGGCGGGGCCACCATCCGCGCCCATGGCGCCCAGTATTTCAACCCGGATGAGGCCGCTGCCCGCATCCGGGCGGCTCAGCCGCACCTGAGCGCCACCCAAGCCAACAGCGCCGCCTGGCATGAGGGCAAGCGCCTGCTCCAACATGCCATCGCCCAGCGGCTGGATCACAACTTTGAAACCACCCTGGGTGGGCAAAGCTTCGCGCGCCTGCTCAAACAGGCTGCTCTGGCTGGCATCGAGGTGCGGATCTGGTACGTCGGGCTGGCCAGCCCGGAGCAGCACCTGGCTCGCGTCAAAGCCCGGGTGCGCAAAGGCGGCCATGACATCCCTGAGGCCGACATCCGCCGCCGCTTTGACCAAAGCCGTTTGCAATTGATCCAGCTGATGCCCCACCTGGCTGAGCTGCGCGTCTACGACAACAGCCACGACGCCGATCCGCACCAGGGCCAAGCACCCCAACCCAAATTGGTGGTGCATTGGCAGCAAGGTCGGGTGCGCGTGCCAGCAAGCGCCACCGACATGGGTCAGACGCCGGAATGGGCCAAACCGATCGCGATGGCAGCCATCAAGGCAGCAGCCTCGCGCCAGACAGCCTCATCGACAGAACCGAAAGCAGCCAAGGCCAAGTCCAGCGAGCCCAAGCTTTCGGCGCTCAAGCCCGCGTCGCCAACAGGCGCTCGGCCAAAGCGAAGTCGCCCGGCCAAGTGACCTTGAAGTTCTCGAAATCGCCCGTCACCAGGCGGGGCGCGTGCCCCAGCATCTCGATGGCACTGGCCTCGTCGGTGACCGCCGCCGCCGTGGCGGGGTCAGACAATGCCCCCAACAAGGCCGGCTGAAGCAAGCCCAGGCGAAACACCTGAGGCGTCTGGGCTCCCCACTTGGCGGTGCGGTCCACCGTCTGGCAGGAGCGGGGTTCACCGTCCGCCCCAGGCTCCGATGCCTTGAGCGTGTCCGCCAATGGGAGCGCCAGCAAGCCGCCCACCTCGTCATCGACACAAGCGTCCAGCAGGCGATCGACCCATTCGGGCCGCAAGAGGCACCGCGCCGCGTCATGCACCAGCACCCAATCGTGGGGCTCGGCGCCCCGGGCTCGCAACTCGCTCAGCCCGTTGAGCACGCTCTCGGCCCGGCTTGCGCCGCCGACCCGCGCCACCCAGGCCCCTTCGCCTGCGAAATCAGGGGCGTGGCGCTCGAATTGCGTGTCCTCGGGCGACAGCACCACCAGCGTCGCGGACAGCCTTGGCACCGCTTGCAGCGCCCTCAAGGTGTGCGACACCACCGAGCGCCCTGCGACAGGGTGGTACTGCTTGGGCCCACCCACACCCGCCCGCTCGCCGACCCCGGCACAAGGCACCAACGCAAAACAACGCGGCTGAAATTCAGGTGACGTCAGGGTGAACAGGGATGTCTCGGGCATGGCCGGATTGTCTCGCACCTAAAATCAAAGCCAATGCGTTGATCGTTGACGCCCGGCCACACCTGTGCCCGGGCCTTTTGCTTTTTCACCTGCTCATGCTGCCCGCCCTGCCCTCGCCCGCCATCGCCCCCGGCAAACGCTTCTCCGTGCCTCGGCCCATCGGCTCGGGCGACGCGGCTTTGCTGGCCCACTTTGCCCTGGCACGCAAGGCACAAGGCCAGCTCACCGCCCTGCTCACGGCCGACCCGGCAGATGCCCAGCGCCTGCTCGACGAGGTCGCCTTCTTTGCGCCCGAGCTGCGCTGCGCCATCTTTCCCGACTGGGAAACGCTGCCCTACGACACCTTCTCGCCTCACCAGGACCTGATCTCGGAGCGCCTGGCCACGCTCTGGCGCATGCAAAACGGCGTGGCAGGAGAAGGCGACAAGGGCGTCGACCTGGTCATGCTGCCCGCCACCACGGCCCTCACGCGCCTGGCGCCGCCCTCCTTCCTGGCCGCCTACACCTTCCACTTCAAGCAAAAGCAAAAACTCAACGAAGCCGCGCTCAAGTCGCAACTCACCCTGGCCGGCTACAACCACGTCAGCCAGGTGGTCTCGCCCGGCGAATACGCCGTGCGTGGCGGCCTGATCGACCTCTACCCCATGGGCTCGCTGGTGCCTTACCGGGTCGACCTGTTCGGCGACGAGATCGACTCCATCCGCACCTTCGATCCAGACACCCAACGCAGCCTCTACCCCGTGCCGGAGGTTCGCCTGCTGCCAGGCCGCGAGTTCCCGATGGACGAAGCCTCGCGCGCGGCGTTCCGCGACCGTTGGCGCGAACGCATCGAAGGCGATCCGAGCAAGTCGCGCATTTACAAAGACATCGGCACGGGTGTGGCCACGGGCGGCATCGAGTACTACCTGCCCCTGTTTTTCAACGAGACCTCGACCTTCTTTGAACACCTGGGGGACCCGACTCAGGGTGGTGCCGCAATCGTCCTGCACGGTGACATCGACGAAGCCCTGCGCCGCTTTTGGACCGAAACCCGCGAGCGCCACCGCTTCCTGCAACACGACCCCGAGCGCCCCCTGCTGCCGCCCGAAGAGATCTTCCTCAAGTCAGACGAGTTCTTCACGCTGGCCAACGCCCACGCGGTGCTGGCCATCCGCGGCACCGAGCCCACCGAATGGGCTCGTCCATTGCCCAACCTGAGCGTCGAGCGCGGCGGCCAGGACCCGCTGCGCAAGCTGGAGCAACACCTGAGCCAGACCGAAGCCCGCGTGCTGGTGGTGGCCGAAAGCGCCGGCCGCCGCGAAAGCCTGATGGAGCTGCTGCGCGACCACAAGCTGGAGCTCCCCAGCGTCGACAACCTGCACGCCTTCTCGGTCAGCGACCACCGCCACGCCATCACCGCCGCCCCCCTTGCCGCAGGCTTCATCTGGCAGGCCGCCACCACCGCACAGAGCCTGCACCTCATCACCGAGACCGAGCTCTTCGACGCCAGCCCGGCCACGCGCCGTCGCCGCAAGAAAAACGAACAGACCACCGACGTCGACTCGCTCATCAAGGACCTGTCCGAGTTGAACGTGGGCGACCCGGTGGTGCACAGCAACCACGGCATCGGCCGCTACCAGGGCCTCATCAACCTCGACCTGGGCGACGGCCCCTCCGAGTTCCTGCACCTGGAGTACGCCGACAAGGCCGTGCTCTACGTGCCCGTGTCGCAACTGCACCTGATCAGCCGCTACACCGGCGTCAGCGCCGACGAGGCTCCGCTGCACAAGCTCGGCTCACCCCAGTGGGACAAGGCCAAGCGCAAGGCCGCCGAACAGGTGCGCGACACCGCCGCCGAGCTGCTCAACCTCTACGCCCGCCGCGCCGCCCGCGAAGGCCACGCCTTCCGCTTCAGCGCCCAGGACTACGAGGCCTTCGCCACCAGCTTCGGCTTCGAAGAAACGCCCGACCAGCGCGCAGCCATCCACGCCGTCATCCAGGACATGATCAGCCCGCGCCCGATGGACCGCCTGGTCTGCGGCGACGTGGGCTTCGGCAAGACGGAAGTCGCGCTGCGCGCCATGTTCGTGGCCGTCACCAGCGGCAAGCAAGTCGCCCTGCTGGCGCCCACCACGCTGCTGGCAGAGCAGCACTACCAGAACATCTCCGACCGCTTCGCACAGTGGCCCGTGAAGGTGGCCGAGATGTCGCGCTTCCGCTCGGCCAAGGAAATCAAGCAGGCGATGCAGGGCATCGAAGACGGCACCATCGACATTGTCGTGGGCACGCACAAGCTGCTGAGCGAATCGGTCAAGTTCAAGCGCCTGGGGCTGCTCATCATCGACGAGGAGCACCGTTTCGGCGTGCGCCACAAAGAGGCCATCAAGGCCATGCGCGCCGACATCGACGTGCTCACCCTCACCGCCACGCCCATCCCTCGCACCCTGGGCATGGCCATGGAGGGCCTGCGTGACCTGTCCGTGATCGCCACCGCCCCGCAACGCCGTCTGGCCATCAAGACCTTCGTGCGCAGTGAAAACAGCAGCGTCATCCGCGAAGCCGTGCTGCGCGAACTCAAGCGTGGCGGCCAGGTCTACTTCCTGCACAACGAGGTCGAGACCATCGAGAACCGGCGCGACAAGCTCGCCGAGCTGATCCCCGAAGCCCGCATCGCCATCGCCCACGGCCAGATGCCCGAGCGCGAGCTCGAGCGCGTCATGCGCGACTTCGTGGCCCAGCGCCACAACGTGCTGCTGTGCTCGACCATCATCGAGACCGGCATCGATGTGCCGAGTGCCAACACCATCGTGATGACCCGCGCAGACAAGTTCGGTCTGGCCCAGCTGCACCAGCTGCGCGGTCGCGTGGGCCGCTCGCACCACCAGGCCTATGCCTACCTGCTGGTGCCCGACGTCGAAGGGCTGACCAAGCAGGCCGCCCAACGCCTGGACGCCATCCAGAACATGGAAGAGCTGGGCTCGGGCTTCTACCTGGCCATGCACGACCTGGAGATCCGCGGCGCCGGCGAGGTGCTGGGCGACAACCAGAGCGGCAACATGATGGAGGTGGGCTTCCAGCTCTACAACGAGATGCTGGCCGAAGCCGTGCGCGCCCTCAAATCCGGCAAAGAACCCGACCTGCTCTCGCCCTCGGGCCTGTTCGGCAGCAACACCGACATCAACCTGCACGCGCCCGCCCTGCTGCCCGACGCCTACTGCGGCGACGTGCACGTGCGCCTGAGCCTGTACAAGCGCCTGGCGACCGCCGACTCCGCCGACAAGATCGAAGGCATGCTGGAAGAGCTGGTCGACCGATTCGGCAAACTGCCACCCCAGGCGCAGGCCCTGTTCGACACCCACAAGCTGCGAGTGCAGGCCAAGCCCTATGGCGTCATCAAGATCGACGCCGCCCCCGGCATCATCAACGTGACCTTCCGCCCCAACCCGCCGATCGACCCGATGCGCATCATCGAGCTGGTGCAGAAGAACCGCCACATCAAGCTGGCCGGCAACGACAAGCTGCGCATCGAGAAGGAGTTGAAAGACCCGAAAGACCGCGCCCAGTACGTGCGCGATCTGCTCAAGCAACTCGGGCAGCCGCTCAAAACCTGAGCACGCAACTCATCCCTGGCGCTGTGCATCCTCCAGCGCCATGAGCAAACTGGCGCGGTCGGCCACGGCCACCTCCTGCCAGGGCCGGCCGGTCAGCGCCCCCTCCAGGGCCCACAACAGGTTCAGGCTCACGCCCGGACTGAACTCGCGTGTGCGCACGTACGCCCTCACCGCACCAAGCTGCCGCAAACCATCCAGGCTGGTGATGCCGGCGGCCGCCAACGCGGCCACGCTGCGCGGCCCCAGGTTGGGCAGCTTGTCGAGTGGCACAGCTGATGCCGGGGCGCCGCCGCGCTTGTCCGTGCGACCCGCCTGGGCCACCCCAGGCATGGCCTCGGCGTCGATCGACTTCGCCGGCGACTTGCCGCCCCGCTTGTTTCGGGGCTGACACCGGGCCCTGAGCGCCGCCTGCCAGGCCAATGCGCACCATTGGGCCATCTCAGTCGGGTCCTCCAATGCTTGAGGCGGCGCCTCGTGATAACTGAGGTGCACCGTGCGCCCCTTGGCGGCAAATGAAAAAGGCTGCAGATTGCATTTTGTGAAAATCGCGCGAGTTTCATCGTCCACCTTGAGATAAAGCACCCCGTTTGCCAGAAGCGCAAACATGACGCCATCGCGATAAAAGCCATGCCCGCCGAACATCGCGCGCGCGCGCACCACAGCGAAGCGATCCATCAGGTCGATGAAATGCTGCACCACCGCACCAGGTGGTCTGATCGGCTCACGGGACATGGCAAAACCCCTGGCAAAGGGTTGAACTCAGGCCACAGGCCCGGGAACAAGGGGTTGTCAAGTGTGAGGTATTCACAGTAACGTTCCGAGTAACTGAAAACGCCCCAGGGGAGAGGTTCCCCAAAACCGGAGCAAACCATGATCAAAAAGCTTGCCATCGCAGCCGCCCTGTCCGCAGCCGCCCTTTCGTCGGCCCAAGCCGGCGTGGTCGTCGGCGCCCAATCTGCCCAGATTGTCGCCGGTGCCCCCGGCATTGGCGCCATCTCCAGCACATTCGACCAATATGGACTGATCACCGACTACGTGAGCGGCGTGACCGATTTTGACACCTACATCGCCAGCAACCCGCTGCATGTGTGGGACTTCAGCGTTGAAGACGCCGGCACCACCTACTACTACGAGTGGTTCTCCAACTTCGGCACCGCCACCGCCAGCGTTTCTTACGACCTGGGCGAAGTGCGCTTCACCCAAGGCCTGGCACTGTGGAACGAAGACGGCAATGGCATCGGCAAGCTCAACATCCTGGGCTCGGTTGACGGCATCACCTGGACCACCCTCGGCAGCAGCCTGTCCCCCACTGACAACGCTTCCGGCCAGGACTACGGTGCCGACGTGTTCAACTGGGACGCCATTGCCACGCGCTACATCAAGCTTGAAGCCAGCCAATGCCCGGCCAGCAGCACCTGGGTGGGCTGCAGCGTCGGCGAAGTGGCGTTCAACGTGACCGACGTGCCTGAACCCAGCAGCGTCGCCATGGCCGGCCTGGGTCTGGCCGTTGTGGGCGCCGTGGCCGCACGCCGCCGCCGCCAACAAGCCTGATCGTCCTCGCTCCCTGCCGATCGGTGCCCGTGGCGCTGTGATAATCACAGCCCTCGCGCACCGATTTCTCTTTTCATGTCCGCTTACTTTCACTCACCTGGCCTGGCCATCCAGGGCATCACGCCCCCGCTGAACTGGTCCTCGTTCAAGGCCATCGCCTTCGACATGGACTCCACGCTGATCAACATCGAGTGCATCGATGAGATCGCCGATGCCGTTGGCAAGAAGGCCGAGGTGGCTGCCATCACCGAAGCGGCCATGCGCGGAGAGATCACCGACTTCAAGGACAGCCTGCGAAGGCGCGTGGCCCTGCTCAAAGGCGTGCCGGCCGAAAGCCTGGCGCAGGTCTACGACGAGCGACTGCGGCTGAACCCAGGCGCCCAGACCCTGATGCAGGCCGCCAAAGAAGCCGGCCTGCAAACCATGCTGGTCTCGGGTGGTTTCACCTTTTTTGCCGAGCGCGTGAAAACACGCCTGGGCATGCACGAAGCGCACGCCAACGTGCTGGCCATCGAGGGCGGCCTGCTGACCGGCGAGGTCGTCGGTGACATCGTTGATGGCGAGGCCAAGAGGCAGCACCTGATCTCGCTGTGCGCCCGCCTGGGATGCCCCACTTCGGCGGCAATCGCCGTGGGCGACGGCGCCAATGACCTGCCGATGATGGGCGCAGCCGGACTCAGCGTGGCCTACCACGCCAAACCCAAGGTGCGCGAGCAGGCCATGGTGTCCATTCAGGAAGGCGGCCTTGACCGCCTCCTTGAACTGATTCGCTGAGGGGCGACGGGGGCGCGCCAGGGTGCGCCCCTCGACGATGCGCAGGGCCGGTGATCAGATCAGCGGGCGCGAGGCCACCACGATCCCGTCTTCATCAGCGTAGAGCCAGTCATCTGGGCGCACCCAGACACCCTGAATCTGAACGGCCACATCGCTTTGGCCCTCCTGGCGCTTTTCCGTGGGCAGGGGCATCAAAGCCAGCGCTCGGATGCCCACATTGCACTCGGCCAGCTCGGCGGAATCACGCACGCAACCATCCACGATCACACCTGCCCAGCCGTTCTTGGCGGCAGCCTTGCCCAGGTTGCCACCCACCAACGCCCGGCGCAGCGAAGCACCGCCATCGACCACGAGCACGCGCCCATTGCCAGGCGAGTCCACCGCTGCCTTGACCAGGGTGTTGTCCTCGAAACACTTCACGGTGCTGACCTGGCCCGAAAACTTGATCCGACGCCCGTAGTCCTTGAAGACCGGCGGCAAAACCCGGAAGTCGCCGTCGGTGTTGTTCTTGTGCGTGTCACACAGGTCGCAGGTGGCAAAGGATGCGGTCATGTCTGGCTCCAGTCTTCGTTCGTCTGTCGGTGCGGTCGCATGACGCTCCCCAAAAACACGGGGAGCGTGACAACGGCGCGCGCAAAATGAATGCCCGGATCGTATCGCAGCGCCCCGCCGTTCACGGCAGGCCGGCTGCATGCTAAATTCCGCGCGCCACCCGACCACCCCCTGCGCACATGCCCATCGTCAGCGTCATCATCCCGGCTTACAACGCGGCCAGCTACATCGCGGAGACACTGACTTCGGCCCTTGGTCAAACGCTCGCCGACGTCGAGGTCATCGTGGTCGACGACGGCTCCAAGGACAACACGGCCGAGGTGGTTCAGCGCTTTGCGTCGGTGCGCTACGTGCATCAGAAAAACGCCGGCGTCTCGGCAGCGCGCAACACCGGCGCGGCGAACGCGCGCGGCGAATTCCTGGCCTTCCTGGACTCCGACGACCTCTGGCACCCGGACAAATTGCGCCAACAGGTCGAAGCCTTGCGCCAACACCCAGGCAGCGTCTTTTGTCGCACAGAAGCGGTGAGCGACCCCGCCCGGCAAGCCGAAATCCAGCGTGGCGCCCCCAACCCCGACGCACCGCACGAACTCATCCCCGACTTCCACAGCAGCTTCCTGGTGCCCTACCTGACCACCTCCACGGTGATGGTGAGGCGCTCGGCCTTCGAAGAGGCCGGTGGCTTTGACACCCGCCTGCGCATCGCCGAAGACGTTGACTTCTACCTGCGTGTGCTGGTGCGTCACCCACTGGTGATCAAGATGACTCAAGCGCTTGTCTACAAACGCCCCGTTCCAGGCAGCCTGGGCGACGACAGCGTGGCCGGCTACCACCAGTTGCTCAAGGTTTACGACCGTTTCCTGGCAAACCACCCGCAAGCCCGCGACGTGATCGGCGCACAGCGCATCGAGCAGGCCTATCACAAGCTCTACCTCGACCTGGCGCGCAGCCACCTCTGGATCGGCGAGAACCGCCAGGCGTGGCAAGCCGCCTGGCAGGCTCGAAAGCATGGCCCGGCCAGCGCATCGTGGCCGCTGATGGCCAAGGCTTGCGTGCCGAACTGGCTGCGCGAACAACTCGGCAGCCGCCGCAAGCTGGCGAGCTGATCACCCTCTTGCGGGGCCTTGCGTCAAGGATGCGTCAGGGCCTCGCCTGGCACGGCACCGCCTTGCCGGACTGGATGTCCCGCAGGAACGCTTCGAGTTGGCGCGTGTTGTGGCACCACTGACGCTCACGGCCGATGTACTCGCGGGCCGCCGCACCCACCCGAGCCAACTCGGCTGGCTGGCGTGCGCGCTCCAGCACGCAGGCAACGGCGTGATCGAGGTCTCCGGCCCGGAACACCCAACCCGTCTCGTCAACCTTGAGCACCTCCTTGATGGGCTCGAAGTCGGGAGCGATCGGCGCGATGCCGCAAGCCATGAATTCGAACAGCTTGACGGGTGACGTGTAGTCACCTGCGCTGGGCAGCACGGCCAGGTCCATGGCGGCCAGCAAGCCAGGCACCTCCTCGTGGGCCACCCGTCCGGTCAGGATCACCTGCGCCTGCAAGCCCTTTTCGTTGACGAAGCGGCGCACCTCGTCCGAGGTGATGCCGTCGCCGATCAACAGCAACTTCAGTTGCGGCTCGCTCTTGAGGCGATCGGCGATGCGGTAGACGAACTGGTCGATGGCATGCCAGGGCAGGAAGGCACCCAGGTAGCCGCAGACGGTCGCGCCCTCCAGGCCCCACTTGCGGCGAGCCGCCTCGCGTTGCTCGGGCGTGAAGGAGAACTGCGACAGGTTCGCCGCATTGGGCGAGACGATGGCGGGCGCCATCCACCCGTGGGCCTTGACCAGTCGGTCGCGGAACACCGACGACACGAACACCAGGCCGTCGGCGCGCTGCACGGTCCAACGCTCCAGCCAGATGGCCAGGCGAGACAAAGACAGCGGCCGCACGCGGTAGACCGTTGCAGAGTCGTTGATCTCCAGGATCATGGGCACACCGAACCAGCGAGCGATCAGGGTCGGGGCGAACATGAACAGCGAGTAGCGCTCGTAGATGAGCTCGGTGTCGCGGTGCTTGAGCAGGTAGCGGCCCACCCGGTAAGCAGCCACCAGGTTGTAAGCCAGCTCGACCAGCTCGAACAGGGGCTCGGGCAGGCGGCTGACCAGCTTCATCCACCACTTGGCTTGCTTGGTGGGCGACAGCGTCTTGGGCGACGAGTAGGGGTCGGCCCCTGGCAAAGACAGCACATCCACCACGGTGCCATCGGCCCGCAGGGCGTCCGTGATGCCACGGATGTGAACGCCCTCGACTGCCTTGCCCTGGGTGCGGTGGTGATACAGAACTCGCTTGATCATGTGTTGTATTGCCGGGTTGTGGACCGTTTTCCCCCTCAATCATACGGTCTGCCCCCCAGGCAATCTCCGCTATCATCCGCGCACTCCCCGTGTCCACGGGCCGCCGCCGTCCTGCGGCAAAAGGGCATGGCCCGCGCGCATCGATCCGCACGGCGATGCACCCGCGTTCATTGCCACCTTTTGAGTCTGCCGCGATTGAACATGCACATCTACTGGGGATTGGGTCTGGTTGCAGCGGTGTTCTTGGCCGCGGTCGCCGTTTTGGCGCGGGAAGTGCGCAGCCGCCACATCGGCATCTGGTTCCGCTCCTGGCTGAAACAGGACTGGCGCGAGCCCGCCCCCGAAGGCGCCCTGCGCCACCTGATGTTCTGCTTCGTCGACCACTACGAGCCGGCCTGGGCGCGGCCCACGTACGAGGTCGAACGCAAGCGCGTGCTGGAGTGGAAACAGCGCTACCCCGAGTTGTGCGCCAAGCACCGCGACGCCGACGGCTTGCCTCCGGTGCACACCTTCTTCTACCCCGAAGAGGAATACCGCCCCGAGCACCTCGATGACATCGTCGACCTGTGCCGCATGCGCCTGGGCGAGATCGAGATTCACCTTCATCACGAAGACGACACCGAAGCCGGCCTTCGCGAGAAGCTTCAGCGCTTCACCCGCACCCTGATAGACCGGCACGATGCCCTGCCGGTTGACCCCGTCACGGGCCAGGCCCGCTGGGCCTTCATCCATGGCAACTGGGCACTGGACAACGCCCACCCGGACGGCACAGGCTGCGGCGTCAACAACGAGCTCATCATCCTGCGCGAAGAGGGCTGCTACGCCGACTACACCCTGCCGGCCGCGCCGAACCCTTGCCAGACGGTCACGATCAACCAGATCTACTACGCCAAGGACGACCCTGACCGCCCGCGCTCGCACGACCACGGCGTGCCAGTGCGCGTGGGCACGCCCCCCAGTGGCGACCTGATGATCCTGCAAGGCCCGCTGACTTTCGATTTCAAAAAGCGCAAGCTGGGCCTGATCCCTCGCATCGAAAACAGCGATGTGCGCACCAACAACCCGCCCACGCGCCAGCGCGTCGACGCCTGGGTCGAGACCGGCATCCACGTCAAGGGCCGTCCCGAGTGGATCTTCGTCAAGGTGCACACCCACGGCACGCAAGAGCCGGACATGCCCACGCTGCTGGGTCCGGCCATGGACGACTGCTTCACCTACATGGAGACGAAGTACAACTGCGGCCGCGACTGGAAGCTGCACTACGTGAGCGCGCGGGAGATGTACAACATCGTCAAGGCGGCCGAGCAGGGCCTCACCGGGGACCCCAACGCCTACCGTGATCACGTGATCCCCCGTCCGGCTTACGCCCCACGGGTGGGCGCATGAATGCGGCGACGCTGACCCTGGTTGGCATCGCGCTCGGGGGCTGGGCCCTCGTGGTGTACAGCTACGCCGGCTACCCGGTGCTGCTGGCCCTGGTTGCCGCGCTGCACCAGCTCAAGCGCGACCTGCGCTACGTGTTGGGCAAGGCCGAACGCCGTCGCCAAACCAGCGCCAACGACGCCAGCCAATGGCCCGACGTCGCCGTGGTGATCGCTGCCTACAACGAAGAGCGCCACATCCACGCCCGCGTCATGAACCTGCTCGAGCAGGACTACCCGGCTGACAAACTGAGCATCCACATCGGCTCGGACGGCAGCCGGGACCGCACGGCCGAGATCCTGCGCAGCATCGATGACCCAAGACTGAAAGCCCACGTCTTCGAGGCCAACCGCGGCAAGGCCAACGTGCTCAACGACCTGCGCGGCCGGGTCAATGCACCCATCGTGGTCTTCTCCGACGCCAACACCTTCTTCGATCGCCAGGCCATCCGGCGCCTGGTGGGCTGGTTCAACGACCCCGATGTGGGCGGCGTCAGCGGCGAGCTGCGCCTGCTGGGCAACGCCGGGCAAAACCAGGACAGCCTGTATTGGCGCATCGAGCAGGTGCTCAAGTTCTTCGAGGGCCGCATCGGCGGACTCCTGGGCGCCAATGGGGCCATCTACGCGGTGCGCCGCGAGCTGTGGCCCGAGCTGGCCAGCAACGCCATCTGCGACGACTTCCTCATCGGCATGCACGTGAGCGCCAGTGGCAAGCGCATGGCCTACGACCCATCGGCCTGGGCCGAAGAAGACACGCCCGAGAACATCTCGGAAGAACACCACCGGCGCCTGCGCATCGGGGTGGGCAACTTCCAGGCGCTGTTCGAGCACCCGGAGTTCCTGACGCGCACCAGCGGGGCCACCCGATTCGCGTACGTGTCGCACAAGGTGCTGCGCTGGCTGACCCCGCACCTGCTCCTGGCGGCCTTGCTGGCCAGCCTGGCGTTGTCGACCCTGCCCAGCCCGAATCAACACCTTTGGCAAGCCTGGACCGCGCTGCAAGTGCTGGGCTACGCCATGGTGTCCTGGTGGTACCGGCGCAGCAGCGCTGGCGCGGCGCTGCCACGCATCGCCAAGCTGCCCACCTTCTTTTTCGCCCTGAACTGGGCCTTCCTGTTGGCTTCGATCCGTTACGCGCGTGGCACCCAGCAGGGAACCTGGCGCCGCACGGCCCGCTGACCCACGGAGCACGCATGCTGTTCAACTCCGTCGAGTTCCTCTTTCTCTTCCTGCCGATCGTCCTGATCGTGTACTACCTGCTGCCTCACAAGCAGCAAAACACCTTCCTGGTGCTGGCCAGCTGCTTCTTCTACGCGAGCTGGGACTGGCGCTTCCTGCTGCCGCTGCTGTGCACCACCGGCCTGGACTACTGGATCGCGGGCAAGCTGGAAGCCTCGCACAAAGCCAGGGGCCCCGAAGCCGAGCGCAAGCGCCTGGTCTGGATCAGCGTGGTCTCGAACCTGTCGCTGCTGGGCTTCTTCAAGTACTGCAACTTCTTCATCGAGTCGACCTCGGCGGTGCTGACCGCGCTGGGCTTCGAGGTGTCGGTGCACACGCTCAACATCGTGCTGCCGGTGGCGATCTCGTTCTACACCTTCCAGGCGCTGTCCTACACGATCGATGTCTACCGGGGTGAACTGCACCCGTCGGGCACGTTCTGGGACTTCTTCCTGGGCGTGCTGTACTTCCCTCACTTGGTGGCAGGCCCGATCCAGCGCGCGTCCACCTTGCTGCCGCAGGTGCTACTGCCCCGACAAACCACGCGCCAGCAATGGGAAGACGGCCTGCACCTGATCATGTGGGGCTTTTTCAAGAAGGTGTTCCTGGCCGACAACCTGGCGCCCATCGCCGACCAGGTTTTCAGCAAACCTGACCCGACCGGGGGCGAGGTGCTGGTGGGCGTGCTGGCCTTCACCTTCCAGATCTACGGTGACTTCTCGGGTTACACCGACATCGCGCGCGGCATCGCCAAGATCATGGGCTTCGAGTTCACCCTGAACTTCAACCTGCCTTACTTCGCGACCAACCCGTCCGACTTCTGGCGACGCTGGCACATCAGCCTGTCGCAATGGCTGCGCGACTACCTCTACAAGTCGCTGGGCGGCAATCGCGGCGGCACCTTCTTCACTTACCGCAACCTGATGATCACGATGGTGCTTGGCGGCCTGTGGCACGGCGCCGCCTGGAACTTCGTGCTCTGGGGCTTCTACCACGGCGCGCTTCTGTGCATCCACCGCTACCTGAGCCCCTACCTGGACCGTTTCGAGCAGGCGATCCCCCTGCCCCGCGCGCTGTGGCTGACGCTGCACATCGCCACCATGTTCGTGATGACCTGCTATGGCTGGCTGCTGTTTCGCGCCACGTCTTTGGACCAGGTGATCGGCATGAGCGGCGCCCTGAGCAACCCACTTGAGGGGCTGGACACGGCCAGCCTGCAAACGATCGGCCTCTACGCCCTGCCCCTGGTCATCGTGCAGTGGCTGCAGTGGCGCAGCGGCGAGCTCCAGTTCATGCGCCTACCCATCATCCCTGGCTGGCTCAAGCCCGTGCTGTACGCCGGCATGTTCTATGCGGCGGTCTTCCTGGGTGGCACGCCGCAGTCTTTCGTCTACTTCCAGTTCTGAGTCATGAGCATGCGATCCGTGGCCCGCTGGGTGGCCTACAGCCTGATCTTCCTGCTGACGCTGGAGGCCCTGGCGCGCCTGGATGACTGGGTGCGCGAGGGTGCGCCGCTGGCCGGCAACCACGACATCGACACGGTCTTCGTGAGCGCCCCGGGCGTCAAGGCCGGCAAGCCCGGCGCCCACTTCGGCAAGTGGCAGATGAACAGCCTGGGCTTTCGCGGGCCCGAGCCCATCGAGGGGCGCCGAAACATCCTGGTCTACGGCGCCTCCGAGTCCTTCGGGATCTATGAGAGCCCCGATCAGGAATACCCCCGCCAGTTGGCGCGGCTGCTGGACGCAGCCCAGCCTGGCGCGTACAACGTGCTCAATGCGGCCGTACCGGGGCTTCGCATCGGCCGCATGGGCTACCTCGAGCGCATCATCCAACAAGCCCCGGCCAGCCACGTCATCGTCTACCCGACGCCAGCGGCCTACATCGGCGTGGACAAACCGTTCTGCGACGAGCCCGCCACCTGGCCAAGCCAGCTGAGCACCCAGGACTCGCCGCGCGCACGCCTCAAGGGCAAGGTCGAGTTGGTGGCCAAGCAGGTGATGCCCGAGCCCGTGATGACCGCGCTCAAGGAGTTCGGCATCTGGCGGGCCACGCGAGAACTCCAGGTCATCGATCGGCTGCCGGAAGTGGCCATGCAGGCTTTCGAGAAGGACTTGCGCTGTGTGGTCGAGCGAGCTCGCCGCGCCGGTGCCACCCCGGTCCTCGTGACCCACGGCAATTACTTCGGCGACCAGATCACGCCTGAAAACCGCCCGATGCTGGTGGCCTGGCGGCGCTTCTACCCCGACCTGTCCGAGGCTGGCTTCATCGACATGGAAGCGCGCGCCAACCAGGTCGTGCAGCGGGTGGCAAACAGCGAGCCGCAAGCCATCCTGGTCGACATCCGCAAGGCCGTGCCGCCGGGTCCCCAACACTACGCCGACTTCGTGCATTTCACCGACGAAGGAGCGCGCTTGCTGGCGGAGCAACTGAGCGCGGCCATCCTTGCAAAGCCATCTCAGGGGAGCCAGCCATGAGCAGCCCGCGCCAGGCCATTACCCCGCCAGACCTGAGCGGACACATCCCCTCGCTGGATGGCTTGCGCGCTTTCTCGGTGCTGCTGGTGTTGATCGGACACGTCGCGGCCACGCACGGCGCCCCGCTGTGGTTGGACAAACCGGCCATCACCTCTCTGGGCAACATCGGGGTGCGGTTTTTCTTCCTCATCTCGGGCTTTCTGATCACCACCCTGCTGCTGCGCGAGCATGCGCGCACCGGCCGCATCGACCTCGGGCAGTTCTACCTCAGGCGCGCGTACCGAATCCTGCCTGCGGCCTTTGCCTACATCGGCCTGATCTGGCTGGCCTTTCAGATTGGCTGGATCGACCTGTCGCTGAGCGTGCCGAACCGCACGCAGGACGAAGAAGCGCCCATGCGGCACCTGCTGCACGCGCTGACCTTCACCGCCAACTACAACCACGACTACAACTGGTACTACAACCACCTGTGGTCGCTGTCGGTCGAAGAGCAGTTCTACTTGCTGTGGCCTTTTGTGCTGGTGATCGCCGGGCTCAGCCGAAGCCTGGTCGTGGCCGCTGTTGCGATCGTTCTGTGCCCGCTCATCCGACTGGCCATGCACCTGTGGACCGACGCGCCGGAGATCGCGTTCAACCGCGAGTTCCAGGCCATCGCAGACGCCCTGGCCATGGGTTGCCTTGCAGCCATGCTCCATGCCAAGCTGAGCACCATGCCACGCATCAAGGCGTTCCTGATGCACCCCATGGCACCGTTGGCAGTGGGCGGCCTGCTCATTGGTGCGGCATATGCCTCGGCGCTGGTCTCGCGGCCGTTCGCGTTCATCGGCGGCCAGGTTCTGAGCAACCTGGGCATCGTCGTCATCCTGCAGCACTTGGTGCGCACGCCGGGCTCATGGGCCGGTCGCATCGCCAACCTCAAGCCAGTGGCCCTGATCGGTGCCATGAGCTACTCGCTCTACCTGTGGCAAGAGCCCTTCCTGTACTTCCTGGTTGACAGCTGGGAAACGCGCTTCCCGCTGAACCTGCTGCTGAGCTTCGCCGCCGCCTGGCTGTCCTACCGCTTCGTCGAGCAGCCCTTCCTGAGGCTGAAAGAGCGCCTGCATGGCTCTCCAGCCCGATCCACAGCGCCAACGCCATGACGTTCAAGCTGTACCTGCTGCTGATGGCGCTGTCGTACCTGCGCGTCTTCGAGCTCTTTGCTCCTGAGTTGGCGCCGCTGCGGCCGATGCTGCTGCTCATGCTGATCGTGCTCGGCCTGTCCATCGCCGATCTCAAGAAGCAAGGCGGCAGTGCCTTGAGCAAACAGCACCAGAGGCTGATGTGGGGGATCATCGGCATGGTGTTCCTGTCGTCCCTGCTGGCTGCAGGGTTTGGCGACGCCATTGGCTCCCTGATCGCATTCCTGCCCACGCCGATGCTGTTCTTCATCTCGGGCATGAACCTCACCAGCATGGAGCGGGTCAAGCGACTGACGGCCACCATCCTCGGCTGCCTGGCCATCCTGGGCATCATGAGCGTGGCCTGCTATCACACCGGCTTCATGGTCGACACCCTGACCATGAAGGAAAACGGCACCGGTCCGGACAGCGGGTTCGCAGCCGTGATCGAGAGCAACGACATCCCCGCGCTCGACACTTCTGGTCGCTACCTCTGGCGCATCCGCTCCGTGGGCTTTCTGGGCGACCCCAACGACTACGCCCAAACAATGGTGTGCTTCCTGCCCCTGCTGCTGACGTTCTGGCAGCCTGGGCACGCGCTGCGCAACCTCCTGCTCATCGCGCCAACGGTCAGCCTCCTGCTCTACACCATCTACCTGACGCGCTCGCGGGGCGCCCTGCTGGGTCTGAGCTCGCTCTTTTTCCTGACGGTGCGCAAGAAACTGGGCAACTTGCTGACCGCCGGCTTGGTGGTCGGCATCTTCGTGGGCGCGATGGCCCTGAACTTCACCGGTGGACGGGCCGTTTCCTCCAAGGACGAATCCGCAGGCGGGCGCATCGAGGCCTGGGCCCAAGGCCTGAACATGCTGACCTACCACCCCGTGGCCGGGGTCGGCTATCACCGCTTCAGCGACCACCACACCCACACCGCGCACAACACCTTGGTGGTCTGCTTCGGGGAGCTGGGCCTGCTGGGATATTGGGTCTGGCTGGGGCTGGTGCTGATGGTGTTCACGCAACTCAGCCGCGCAGCCGACGCCGCGCTGCCAGGCACCGACGAGCAGCTGTGGGCCACCCGAGCCAAGATGTCCTTCATCGGGTTCTTCGTTTGCAGCATGTTCCTTTCACGCGCGTTCGAGCCCCAGCTGTTCATCCTTCTGGTGATCAGCATCGGCATCTGGAATGCCGTGTGCAAGCAACTGCAGGGCACGCCACAGGGCGTCGCACTGGCCGCCACCCTGCCTTGGCGCTCGCGAACCTTCTTCTGGGCCATCGGCACCATCCTGTTCTTCTACGTGCTGGTCAACGTCAACAACATCCTGCTGGGCCGCTGAAGCACCCCGCACACCCGCCAGATGAGCGCAACCACCTCCACCCAACAACCAGTGGCCCCGAGCAGGCGCGGCATCCTGCATGTGGTCGATTCGCTGGAAAGAGGCGGACTCGAGCGCCTGGTGCGCGACCTGGCGGTGGCCCAGCTGCGCCGCGGTCATCACGTGGCGGTGTTCAGCATCAACCAGACAGGTGGCTTCATCGACGAGCTGCGGGCTGAGGGCGTCCCCGTGATCGAGGGCAACAAGCAAGGCACGCTGGACCTGCAGGTCTTGCAGTCATTGCGCCGGGCTGTTCGAGACCACCACATCGACACCGTCCACGCCCACAATTTCGTGCCCAGCTATTACGCCGCAGCCGCCCTGATCGGCATGCGGCAACGCCCCACCCAAGTCGTCACCTGTCATGACATGGGCACCAGGCTGAGCAACCGGCGCCTGCGCTGGCTCTTCAAGTGGTCGATCCTGCGCACTCAGGGCGTGGCCATGGTCGGGCAACAGGTGCACGAGCGGTTCACGCGCGACGGCTACGTGCCCGCACGCAAGGCCATGACCCTGCTCAACGCCGTGCCGGTCGAAGACTTCGGCATCACGCCCGAACGCAGGGCGTCCGCGCGCCAGGCGCTGGGCCTGTCCGATGACGAGATCGTCGTCGGCTGCGTGGGGCGCCTGGTCGAGCTCAAGAACCACCTTGGGCTGATCCGCCAATGGCCGGCCGTGCGGTCCGCACACCCCAAGGCCCGCCTCGTGCTGATCGGCGAGGGGCCCCTGCGCAAGCAGATCGAGCAACTGATCAGCGAGCTCGATCTGGGAGAGGGCGTCCTGCTGGCCGGCATCCGATCCGATGTTTCGCGGCTGCTGCCCGGCCTCGATGTCTTCGCCCTGCCATCGTTCACCGAGGGCGTCTCGATCGCGCTGCTCGAAGCCTGCGCCACCGGGCTGCCCGCCCTGGCCAGCCGCGTCGGAGGCAACGTGGAAGTCATCCAGGAGGGCGTGACGGGCAGGCTCTTCGACGTCCAGGACGCGTCCGCCTTGCGCTCCGCGCTGCTCGACCTGGTGGGCAGTGCCTCCTTGCGCGAATCACTCGGGCGTCAAGCACGCCAGTGGGTGCAGGAACACGCGTCCCTGTCCGTGCTGTGCACCCAGTACGACCGCCTGTACGACGACTCGGCCTCGCGCCGGTGAGGCCCATCCGTGCGCAAACCCCACCCCGCCCCCCACCCCGACGCGCTGCAAGCGGCGCTGTCTCAGCCTCGCATCCCCGGCCTGGACGCCCTGCGCGCCCTGGCCGTCTTCCTGGTGCTGGCCGACCACTCGGGCTGGTCAGGCCCCTTCGGCCTGCCGCTGTTCGACGGCGGCTTCGGGGTGATGCTCTTCTTCGTGCTCAGCGGCTTCCTCATCACGCGCGGATTGCTGGCCGAACTGCGCCAACGTGGCGACATCGACCTGGGGCGTTTTTACCTGCGCCGGGCTGCGCGGCTGCTGCCGGTCTTCTACGTCTATGTGCTGGTTGGCCTGGTGCTGCTGACCTTGGCACACCGTCCCGTTCCCTGGGGCGCGATCTGGAGCAGCAGCACCTACGTGGTGAACTACTACCAGGCGTTCACGGGGGCTGCTTCGCACTACCTCTCGCATTGCTGGTCGCTGGCGGTCGAGGAACAGTTCTACATGCTCTGGCCCTTGGGCCTGCTGCTGATCCACCGGCACATCAAGGTGACCTGGCACGGCGTGCTCGCCCTGACCCTGGCGCTCATTGGCTGCCGACTCGCCTGGGTCGCCGCAGGTGCCTCCGATGAATACCTGTATCGCGCCCTGGAAACCCGGGGGGATCAGCTGGCGATCGGTGGCCTGCTGGCCTGCGCCGTTGCCTCGGAGCGGGTTCGCCAAGGGTTTGCTCGCGTGCCGGCCCGGCACTGGGTCCTTCTGGCAAGCCTGGGCCTCGTGATCCTGAGCTTCAACGTGTTTCGCGGCAGCAATGTCCTGAAATACGCAGTTGGTTTTTCCATCGAATCCCTGCTGGTGGCCCTGGCCTTGCCACTCGTCATCCTGGCCGCCAACCAGCCAAGCACGCGCACCTCCAGGTTGCTCAATGCCGAAGGGCTGGCCTGGATCGGCCGCATTTCCTACGGCATCTACCTTTTCCACCCCATGGTGTTGCACCCCGTTCGAAACATCCTGACGCGACTCGGGCTGCACACCGACGTGGCCATTGCCGTGTCGATGGTGGCTGTGGCCGTCGTCGCCCACCTGTCCTTCCGCTGGTTCGAGGAACCCTTGCGCCAGCGCATCGTGCAGAACCAACGCCCGACCGCATGACCCGCATCGCCGTCATCACGCCCATCCTGCCCGTGCCCGAGGACATGACCCGCGGGCGTTTCATCTATGAGACCACCCGGGCCTTGGCCAAGCAGGCAGACGTCCGGGTTTTCCTCACGCAGGCCCAGTATCCCCAAACCAGTTGGCTGCAACCCAGCCGACACAAATCGGTTGTCATGGCGGACGCATATTCCCTGCCGGGCATCGACATCGAAACCGTGACCTACCCCGCCCTGCCCCTGATTTCTCGGGTAACAAATGGCGTGGCATCAGGAATGTCCCTGCTGAAAAGGGTCGCGCAATACTCCCCCGACATCCTGATCGGTTATTGGACATACCCTGAAGGTGCCGGCGCCGAATACGTGGGTCGAAAACTCGGCAAACCCGTGGTCATCGGCGCGTTGGGCACCGACATCAATGACCGCCATGGCGTCAACGCCTGGCTCACCCGCAGAACGCTGCAAGCCGCCGACAGGATCGTCTTCGTCAGCCAGGCCATGACGCGGCATGCCATCGACACCTTCGGCGTCTCACCCGAGCGATGCGCCACCGTGGTCAATGGCATCAACACCGCGATCTTTCACCCGCAGGAGCGAAACAGCTGCCGCGAAGCACTCGGCCTGCCCCCCGATGCGCCCGTCGTGATTTATGTCGGTCGATTGATTGAGGCCAAGGGCTTGGGCGAACTGGTGGCAAGCGCCACGAAATTGCGTCAAAAGCATCCCGACTTGCGCACCATCCTGATCGGCGATGGCCCCTACCTTGAAACCTTGAGGGGACTCATCGCCGCCCAGGGGCAGCAAGACAGGATCATCCTGGCCGGGGGTCAGCTGCCCCAGACAGTGGCCCAATACATCAATGCGGCCGACGTCCTCACCTTGCCCAGCTGGAGCGAGGGCTACCCCAATGTGCTGGTGGAGGCCCTGGCGTGCGGCTGTCCTGTTGTCGCGACCCGCGTTGGAGGGATCCCCGAAATCGTCACAACCGACAACGGCTGCCTGATTCCTGCGCGAGATACAAATGCCTTGACCGAGGCCCTCGACCAAACCCTCAAAAAGGCGTGGGATCGCCCCGCGATTTCCAGAAACATGTCACGGACCTGGGACGATGTCGCTCGAGAAACATTGCACGTGTGCCGCTCACTGACCCGCTAGCCCCGCCTTCAAGGGGCTTTTGCGTGAATGGCCCCCTCGAAAATCCAAAGCAATTCTTACGGTCCGTTACTTCCTGTCTGTGACAGACTCACACCCCAGTGCTTGCCGCAACTTTGAGAATGACCTCACTGGCAACCGAAATCCCGGTCAGCTCATCGCAAGGGGCCTAGCGGTTCCAAATCCGCCCCGGCACTCAGCAACGCACTTCATTCGAGAGTCCTTCATGCCCAACCAACCGTCTCACCTGTCTCGCGCCGCCCTCCTGGCTTCGATGGCATCCGTTGTCGTGCTGACCGCTTGTGGCGGCGGCGGTGGCGGCGGTGACAACCCGAGCACCGAGAACACCACGGCTCAGGGCATGACTCAAGCCGAGGCCGACGCCGAGGCAGAACGCCTGCGCCGCAAGACGGCCTCGACAGGCACCACGGCCCCCACAACGACCACCACCACGACCACGCCCACCACCGGGACCACCACCCCGACGAGCGGCAGCACGACCACCACTCCTGTGGTTCGCACGGCACCGGACTGGAACAACTACGAAACCCCGACGAACTGGGACTACCAGGCCGTCTACCCCAGCCGTTCGGCCTGCGCCGCAGGCGAAGGCAAGACCTTCGAAGTGGGCGATGGCAAGGAATTCGCAACGCCGGCAGCCGTGCCTTGGCTGACCCTGCTGCCTTGCGACATCGTCAACATCAACTACCGCGCAACGCCCTACAACAACATCATTTACCTGGCATCGCGCGGCCGTCACAACAAGTGGATCACCATCCAGGGCGTTGCCGGCCCCAACGGTGAAATGCCCATCCTCGATGGCACCAACGCCGTGATGCCCAAGAACACGGGCGCCCCGTCCGCTGTGGACACCGCCGGCATGATCGTCATCATGACGCCCAGCAACAGCGTCGTGACCCGCTCGAGCAACTACAAGCCCGGTTACCTGCACATCACCGGCCTGAAGATCCGCAACGCCCGCCCGCCGCAGAAGGTGACCAACATGGCCGGCAGCACCGGCGCCTGGGGCAATTTCTCCTCCGGCATCGCCATGTACGGTGCCGAGAAGGTCGCCATCACCAAGTGCGACATCGGTGACAACGGCCTGGGCGTGTTCGCCAACTCGACCGGCGGTGAATGGCTGCAGACCCGCAACCTGCTGATCGCCCGCAACCACTTCCATGGCAACGGCAACGTCGGCAGCTTCAGCGAGCACAACTCGTACACCGAAGGCATCGGCACCATCTACGAGTACAACTACTTCGCGCCTCCGGTCAACGGCAGCAACGGCGACAACATCAAGGAACGCTCGGCTGGCGTCATCTTCCGCTACAACTACATCGAAGGGGGTGCGGACCTGATCGCCATGCGTGACCCCGAGTCCAACGTCGACCACGAGAGCGCCCAAGTTGACACGCATGGCGAAAAGCTGGTGGCCAACGCCTTCGTCTACAGCAACATCCTGGTCACCCGCCAATACCTGCAAGCCATCGTGGGCCACGGTGACGGCGGCATGGGCACGAACAAGCAGCCTCGTGAAGGCAACCTGTTCTTCTACAACAACCGCGTGGCCTCGTTCGTCAACAACGAATCCTACTGGCGCAACAACAACTACTTCGAACTGCAGCCCGTGCCGCTGATCGACCTGTTGAACACCCGCGCCCAGACCACCGTGGTCGCCCGCAACAACCTGCTGTACGCAGCCCCTGCCACCGCCGGCGCCACCGCCGCACCCATCGGGCTGTTCTACTACCAAGGCCGCGCTGACTTCCAATCCAACTGGACCAACAACTTCGCTCACACGGTTGACCCCTACGGCGGCACCAACCTGGCCACCGGCACCAAGTGGAACGGCATCAACACCCTGACCAACACGCTGATCGACGGCAACGCGGCCAACGGCCTGACCAAGAACACGTCCAACCCGGGCTTCGTGGACATGGCCAAAGGCAACTTCCTGACCACCAGCTCCTCACCGTATGCACTGCTGGCAGGCAACCTCCCCACGGGCATCACCAAGCGCAACCTGATGCCGATGGCCGAGCCCGTCACCGCCCCGCCGGTCAAGTGACGCAGACGCCACAAGCCACCCAAGCCCGCCTCTGGCGGGCTTTTTTTTACCCCGGATCCACGGGGACCGTCTCCAGAATCCCACCAAACTCGTTACCGAGCCATGCTCTAATCATGTCGCCGCCGAAGATGCGGCGCCGTGCCGATGCGCCTTGAACGGGCGTTCGAGCCGATCCTTGTCCATCCGGCTGCCCGCCTGATATGAGGCGGCAGGGTTTTCAAACAGAAGAGGGTACCCAGATGACACCGCCCCGTTCCATCCGCCAGGCAGGCAGCTTCTGGCTCATCGCCCTTGCCCTGGCTACAGGGCTGACCGGCTGCGGCTCGTTCCAGCAACACCCCCCGGCACCCATGACCGCCGACAACGTCGAGCAGTCGTACCGCATCGGCGCACTGGACCAACTGTCTGTCGTCGTCTGGCGCAACCCTGACCTCTCGTCGAACATCACCGTGCGACCCGACGGTCGCATCTCGCTGCCCCTGGTCGAAAACATCCAGGCGGCCGGTCGACGCCCGGATGAGCTCTCGCGCGAAATCGAGCAAGCCCTGGCCAAGTACATCCGCGAGCCGGTCGTCACCGTCATCGTCAACAACTTCCAGGGCGTCTCGACCGAGCAGATCCGCATCGTGGGCGAAGCAGCTCGCCCGCAGTCGGTGCCATACCGCCAGAACCTGACTTTGCTGGACGTCATGATCCAGGTTGGCGGCCTGACCGAGTTCGCCGACGGCAACGCGGCGGTGCTGGTTCGCGGCGCAGAAAAGAGCAAGCCCTACAGCATCAGGCTCAAAGACCTGATCCGCCGTGGCGACATCTCCGCCAACGTGGAAGTGCGCCCCGGCGACATCATCATCATCCCCCAGAGCTGGTTCTGACACCGGGCCCCTGGGCAGGCGGCAGACCTGTCGCCTGAGGGTCCACTTGTATCGCCTCTATGGACGAGCTTTTCAGACAAGTCTCCGGCATCCTGGTTTCGATGTGGCAGCGCCGCTGGCTGGGCGTGGCTGCGGCATGGGCAGCCGCCCTCCTGAGCATGGCGGCCGTCACCCTGCTGGTGCGAGACCGCTACGAGGCATCGGCGCGGGTGTTCGTCGACACCCAGACCGTGCTCAAGCCCCTGATGAGCGGTTTGGCTTTCCAGCCAGACGTCGACCAACAGGTCCGCATGCTGGCGCGCACGCTGATCAGCCGCCCCAACGTCGAGCGACTGATCTCCTCGCCCCGGGCCGGTTTGCAGAACCTCAGCCCAGCCGACCGCGAAAAGACCATCGACCGCCTCACCCGCGAAATCAAGGTGCTGCCCAGCGGTGATGCCAACCTCTTTGCCATCACCTACCGCGACATCAACCCTCAGCGGGCGCAAATCATCGTTGACGAGCTGGTTTCTTTGTTCGTGAGCTCGGGCGTGACCGACAAGCAACGCGACTCCGAACAGGCTCGCCGTTTCCTGGATGACCAGATCAAATCCTACGAAGCCAAGTTGATGGAGTCCGAGAACCGGCTCAAGGATTTCAAGCTGCGCAACTTCGGCCTGACCGGCACCTCCGACCAGGACCACTACGCACGCATGTCGGCGTCGACCGAAGAGGTCAACCGCCTGAAGATCGAACTCCAAGCCGCTGCGCAAGCGCGCGACGCCCTCAGGAGGGAGCTTTCCCAGGAAGACCCCACCATGCCCGTCGAGGCCATGATGCCAGGCATGGCTCCCGTGCAAAGCGACACCGAGTCACGCCTGGACGCGCAGAAGCGCCAGCTCGATGAGCTGCTGCGCCGCTACACCGACCAGCACCCGGATGTCATGGCGGCACGCCGCACCATCGCGCAACTGGAGCAGCAGCGCAAGACCGAGCAGGATGCTCGGCGCGGCGACGGCAAGCGGGGTCCAGCCCCCACCAGCCCGGTCTTCCAGCGCATCCGCGTCGCGCTCGCCGAGGCCGAAGCCAAGGTGGCGTCGCTCCAAGGCCAACTGTCGGCGCAGCAGTCGCAACTGGAGCAAGCCCGGGCCATGGCAGGTCGCATGCCCGAGGTCGAGGCTGAATTCAGCCAGCTCAACCGCGACTACACCGTCGTGCGCAAGAACTACGAGGAACTGGTGGCCCGACGCGAGTCGGCGTCCCTGGGCGAGAAAATCGACCTCACCACCAAGGTCGCCGACTTCCGGGTGGTCGAGCCGCCACGTGTCTCCCCCACGCCCGCGCGTCCCAGCCGCATGCTGGTGGCTGTCCTGGGCTTTCTCGCGTCCATTGCAGCAGGCTTCGGGGTCGCTTTCGCGCTCACGCAAGTCTTCCCGACGGTGCAGGACTCGCGCAGTCTGCGAGAGGTCGGCGGGCGCCCCATCCTGGGCTCGGCCTCGCTGGTCATCAACCCGCTGACATCGGAAGCGGTCCAGAAGGCCAACCGTTTGTTCTTCGGCCTCGTTGGCCTGTTTCTGCTCGTCAACGTCTGCTGGCTGATCGTCGTCAGACAGCAGTGGTTGCCCTGAGGTCGAAGACGATGAACACGATCGAACAAGCCGCCAAACGACTGGAACAGCTGCGCCGCGCAGGCGTGCCATTGCTGCAGGAAGAGCCTGCAGCTCCACCGAGCGAAATCGCCCCGGCGCCTGCGGTCGAAGACAGCAACCCGGTCGCAGCCGACACCGATCCGCAACGCGCGCCTCCCACGCAGGCAGATCCTGCGACACAGGTCGCCACGTCGCCTGCCGCCGCAGCGCCTGAAACCTCCAGCCAGGGAGAACGCCGCAGCCGCGAGGTGACCCTCGACCTGCTGCGCATGCAGCGCGCTGGCCTGCTGGTGCCGGGCCAGCCTCGCTCGCAGCTCGAAGAAGAATTCCGCATCATCAAGCGACCTCTGCTGGAAAACGTCCGACACGAGGGGCCCATGCGCCCGAACCGCGCCAACCTCATCATGGTGACGAGCGCAGTCGCCGGTGAAGGCAAGACACAGACATCGCTGAACCTGGCCATCAGCATCGCCATGGAGCTGGACCACACGGTGCTGCTCGTCGAAGCGGACGTGCTCAGGCCGTCTGCGCTGGCGCGTGTCGGCGTACAGGCCAGCCACGGCCTGCTCGACCTGCTGGAGACCCCGCAAACCCAGTTGCCGGACGTGCTCCTGCGCACCAACATCCCGAAGCTGACCCTCTTGCCTGCCGGCACTGCCAGCTCGCGCTCGACCGAACTGCTGGCCAGTGACGCCATGGACAACCTGCTGTCCGAGCTGGCGAGCAAGTACCCCGATCGCATCATCATCTTCGACACCCCACCCCTGCTGTCGACCACCGAGTCCAGGGTCCTGGCCTCGAACATGGGACAGGTGGTGCTGGTGACCGAGGCCAACAACACCCCGGTTTCGCTCGTCAAGCAGGCATACGCCACGGTTGAAAACCACCCTGTGGTGCTCGGCTTGCTGAACAAATACCGCGGACCGAAAGGCAGCACGGCTTATGGCTACTACGCACCGTGAAGCCCTCAAGGCTGCGTGCCTGGTCGCCTGCACCAGTGGCGCACTGATGCACGCCGGCCTCGTGCAGGCTCAAACGCGCACCCACAGCGTCACCCCGAAAATCGCGGTGAAGGTCGAGCACACCGACAACGTCGATTCGGTCAGCAACACCGCCCAGCAGCCTCGGCGCAGCGAAAACACCCTGACCCTCAACCCGATGTTGATGTTCGAACATCGCGGGGCCGACACGACGCTGGATGGCAGCTTTGGCATCCTCGCCGAACAACGCCTGAACAACACTGGGGCAGACCGGGTGTCACCAGACGGTTTTGTGAGATGGCGAACCCTGCTGAGAGAACAAGGCTTGGGCCTGGACGCCAGCCTGCAGTCTCAACAGGTGCCGCCATCGATTGCTTCGGTCGGACAGGGCATCGACAGCACCAGCACCACGTCCACTCAGACGCGGGCCAACTTCAGTCCCACCCTGGAGCGGCGCCTGAACGAGCGTCAGAGCCTGCGGCTGCAGGGCAATGGGCTGCTCATCCGCACCGACCCGCGCGATGACACCCACCGGACTTTGCGCACCCGCGCCAGCAACGTGCAATTGTCCTGGCTCAGCAGACCGGCCCCCATGGGTTACGCGATCGAAGCGAGGTCGCTGAACGAGCACTCGACGGTCGAAACACCCGCGGTGATCACTGGCACCAATGCATCCCGGGAGATCGGAGAAACCCGCCAGCGCTCGCTGAGCGCGACGCTCATGTATGCCTGGGGCGAAGAGTTGCAGATCGGTGTGCTCGCGGGCGTTGAAGAAGATCGCCGCCGGGTGACATTCGACACGCCAAGCACCAAGCTGCAACTCGATCGTGACTTCGACGGCCCCTTCGGCGGCTTTCAGCTGACCTGGCACCCGACCCCACGGACCACGTTTGCAGGTCGCTATGAACGACACGAAACCGGGCGCACCTGGAACGCGGACTTCTCGCACCGCATGCGTCGGACCACGTTCGCGTTGATCAGCAGCCAATCCACGGTTCGCAACACACCGACCCTCACCACCGACCTTGGGCAGCTCGCCAGCTCAGGGCTGATCGCCAGCACGCCCACGTCCAGCACGCTGACGGCCGACCGCAACGCGGTGACCAATGCGGCGCTGGGGGTGCAGCGCAACCTCGCGCTCAGGGTGACATACGAAGGGGTGCGTGCCACCTTGAACCTGACGTCAGGACGCTTCCAGTCCAGGGCGCTGTTGAGTGCCAGCACGCAGACCAATGGCACCGACCGCAGCCGGTACCACGCAGCCCTGGTGTCCTACAGGCTGACAACCAACATCACCCCTTCAGCTGGCCTGCGCTGGAACCGGGCGCAGGACGGCCTTGGCGTGTCACGCCGCGAATGGGTCGGGTCGCTTGGCCTGGCTGTGCGGCTGTCGCCCCAGACCGAGTTCAGCGGAGGCTTCAGCCTGCTTCGCAGCCGAGGCACGTCGATCGCCACGTCAGACTCCTCCCTCACGGTCGTGCGCAGCGCCAACGTCCGTCTGGAACACCGCTTCTGAGGCAGCACGCATGTACGAGTCGTACTTCGGCCTGAACGGCGCCCCATTCCTGCTCAATCCTGACCCGAGCTTCTACTTCGACAGCCGGGGGCACAACAGCGCCCTGTCCTACCTGAAGTTCGGCCTCTACCAGGCCGAGGGCTTCATCGTCGTGACGGGCGACATCGGCGCGGGCAAGACCACGCTGGTGCGCACGCTGCTCAGCGACATCGACAACGAGAAGGTGGTGGCCGCCCAGTTGGTGAGCACCCAGCTCGAAGCCGGCGACCTGCTGCGATCGGCCCTCACCGCCTTCGGGGTGCCGGTCAAAGGGCAGACCAAGGCCGAACTGATCGCCTCGCTGGAGGCCTACCTCACGCTGTTGGCCACGCAGAACAAGCGCGCCGTGCTGATCGTCGACGAGGCCCAGAACCTCAGCCGCGACGCCATCGAAGAGCTGCGCATGCTCTCGAACTTCCAGTTCGGCAACCAGGCTCTGCTGCAAAGCTTCCTGATTGGTCAACCCGAATTGCGCGACATGCTGCTCTCGCGCAGCCTGGAACAGCTTCGCCAGCGCGTGATCGCGTCCTACCACCTGGGGCCGATGGACCGGGAAGAGACCCGCCGGTACATCGAACACCGCCTGCACAAGGTCGGCTGGCAGGACAACCCGCACTTCGACGACGACGCCTTCGACGAGATCTACCAGTGGACCTCCGGCATCCCCCGGCGGATCAACCTGCTTTGCAACCGGGTGCTGCTGGCCACGTTCCTGGCCGAAGGGCACATCGTCACCTCGGCCGACATCGCCCGTGTTGCACTGGAAATCCGCGCCGAGATCGGCGAGGTCACACCCAGCCCTGCGCCAGCCGGCTCGGGCCTGGCGCCCCTGTCACCCAGCCAGGCACGCGAGCCCCAGTTGACGGCCTATGGCCACCCCGCGGTCGGCGTGCCCACGCTCACCGACAACGTGGCACTGGCGCCGCTGCAGCCTCAGTTCGCCACCCCTCAGTACCACGGTCAATCGGCAGCCGGCGGCCAGCCTCACCTGCTGATGCTCACGGCTTCGCGCGCGGGCTGCATCCGCGCAGCTGCCCTGCAAAGAGCCTTCCTCAGCCGTCAGGACCTGCCCGCGCTGCGCACCCTGTTGATCGACTCGCCGGGGCGCTTCGAACTCACCTCCGAGTGGTGCGAGCACATGGGCCTGGCTGCACCCGACGTGTCCATCCGTCTGCCGGGCGGCTCCCCGATCGCCCAGACGGCCGACGCCCTGCGCCAGCTCGATCACCTGCTGAACGAATACCGGCCGGCTGCGGTCATCGTGCAAGGCGGTGAAGATGCTGCCTTGGCCGCCGGTCTGGCCGCTCACCGACAAGGCATCCCGGTGCTGCACCTCGAAGCCGGCCTGCGCAGCTTCGATCGCAGCCGCCCCCAGGAAATCAACGCCATGATGAGCGATCACATGGCCGACCTGCTGCTCACATCCGAGTGGGTGGCCCACGACAACCTCACACGCGAAGGCATCCCGGCCGACCGGGTCGTGTTTGTCGGCAACCTGATGATGGACACCATGCGCGCCATGTTGTCTCAGGCGGCCCCCCCGAAGTACACCTTGCGGCAGTTCAACCAGTCGCCTGAGCTGCTCAAGGCCGGACGAGGCTATGCCGTGGTCTACCTGCAGGACCAGGGCATCGCACAGAACCCCGAAGCCCTGCTGGAGCTGGTGATCACACTCAAGTCGGTGGCACGGGACATGCCGCTGATCTGGACCATGACCGATGCCACCCGGGCCTGGGTCGAAGAAAACCACGTGCTCGAGGGTGTTTCGGGCAACCAGGTCGGGCTGCTGCCCATCATTCCCTATTTCAAGATGATGGGTTTGATCGGCACCGCCGCTTGCGTGTTGACAGACTCGTCCGCCGTCCAGGAAGAGGCCACCATCCTTGGCGTCCCCTGCCTGACGCTGACCAACTACACCGAAAGGCGTATCACGGTCGAGCAAGGCACCAACATCGCGGTGGGGCGCAACAGCAGCCTCATCCACCGTGCGGTGGCCGAAGTCATCCGTGGTGGAGGCAAAAAAGGCCGGCTTCCCAAGTTCTGGGATGGCCTGTCGGCCCAGCGCACGGCCGATCACCTGGCCGCATGGTGGAAGCAGCGACAGCCTCGCTCGCACACACCTCAGGGTTGACCACCCCACCCGAGGGGGTTGGGTTGTGCCCAAAGCCACATCCATCCCCCTAATGTCCAGGGGTCCCCCACAAACGGAGGATATTGGCGTGCCCTCATCCCGCTGACAATCAGGCCATTACAAAATCTTACCAAGGCAGGTCATGCGTTTCAGGCCCTGCCTGTGAGACGGCGCGACAGAGAGGCACCACATGCTGCGGGTTTTTCAACACCATATTTCGCTGGCCACCCTGGCTGAACTGATCGCGGACAGCCTCACGAGCTTCCTGGCGATCATGCTGGGTGTCCTGACACTCGCCCACTTCTACGGCGACGGCGATGCCCTGGGTGTCTCCACGGTGCTTCGTTCCGGCCTGGGCTTTGCCCTGTTGATCCCCCTGCATTGCGGCCTGGTCGGTGTCTACCGCGAAGGCGCGACCCGTCAAACCGCCCGCGCCAAGCTCGGGCGCGCCGTGCTCGGTTGCCTGATTGGCGCCCCCATCGCGTACCACCTGGCCGTCAAGACACTGGTCGATGGCACCCAGGCACCCCAGCTGATGGGTTTTGCCATCGCGTACCTGATGGTGGGCCTGGTGCTTGTGCGCGGCCTGCTGCTGACCGCCTGGCACGGCTCGCTCGTGCAACAACGCGTGCTGATCGTTGGCACGGGCAACGAAGCCCATGCGGTGGCCGCCGACCTGAAGTCGCGTCGCCGCTCCAGCCACGCCGTGGTGGGTTTCTATCCCGCCGGCCACTCTGTGCTGCCGGGTGATGACAAGCGCTTCAACATCTTCTCGCGCGACACGGCCATCGACGACATCGTCAACAAGCACGACGTCAACCAGATCATCGTGGCCGTCAAGGAGCAACGCGGTGGCAACGTCCCCATGGACCAGTTGCTGCAGGCACGCATCCAGGGCATCCCCGTGATGGACCTGGCCACTTTCTACGAACAGACCACTGGCGAAGTGCCCGTCGACAGCCTGAAGGCCAGCTTCCTGGTCTACGGCCGCGGCTTTGCCCAGGACCGCACCCGTGCGCTGGTCAAGCGTGTCTTTGACATCGTCACCTCCGGTCTGTTGCTCACCCTGGCCTCGCCGATCATGCTGATCACCGCGATCGCCATCAAGCTGGAGAGTGCTGGCCCGGTGATCTATCGCCAGGAACGCGTGGGCCTGGCTGGCAAGGGCTTCATGTGCCTGAAGTTCCGCAGCATGTGCACCGACGCCGAGAAGGATGGCGTGGCCGTGTGGGCCAAGAAGAACGACAGCCGCGTCACCCGCGTGGGCCGTTTCATCCGCAAGACCCGCATCGACGAGCTGCCCCAGCTGCTGTCCGTGCTCAAGGGCGAGATGAGCATGGTTGGCCCGCGCCCCGAGCGCCCCTCGTTCGTGGCTCAACTGCGTGACCAGATCCCCTTCTACGATGTGCGCCACAGCGTCAAACCGGGCGTGACCGGCTGGGCCCAGGTTCGCTATGCCTACGGTGCTTCGGTCGAGGACGCGCTGCACAAGCACCAGTACGACCTGTATTACGTCAAGAACAACTCGCTGTTCCTGGACCTGCTGGTCCTGTTCGAAACGGTCAGCGTGGTGCTGTTCCGCGAGGGCGCTCAGTGAGCCAGCGCTGAGACGCAACTTTTCCGCAAGGCGGGCTTCGGCCCGCCTTTTGTTTTGTGCGCGACAATCCCGGGTTCGCCGGATCACTTCCGCCCTGTGAATTCCCCACAAGCCACCCCTGCCACCTCCCCCCGCTCGCGCCTGAAGCTGGTGCTGACGTGGGTCGTGGGTTTCGGTCTGCTGGGCTGGCTGCTGCCGCACGTGCCCCTGGCGCAGGCCCAGGACGCGTTGATGCGACCCAGCGCCTCGACCTGGGGGCTCACGCTCGGCGGCCTGCTGCTGAGTTACGGCCTGCGCGGCGCTCGCCTGCAAGTCGTGCTCGACCTGGACAACCACCAGGCACCGCCGCGGCGCTGGCTGGGTCTGCGCACCGACGCGCTGAGGGTCATCCTCATGCACAACGCCGCCATCAACCTGCTGCCCATGCGTGCTGGCGAGCTGAGCTTCCCGTGGCTGGCCTCACGCGAGCTGGGTTACCCGGTGGCGCGGGCCGTGGCATGCCTGCTTTGGATGCGCTTGCAAGACATCACCGTGCTGGTGGGCCTTGGCATTTTGCTGTGGCCTGGCCTGGCCTCGGCCTGGCGCGCGGCGGGGCTCGCCACCGTCGTGCTGGGCTGGTGGCTGCTGCTTGCAGGTTTGCGCAACTGGGACCGCCAACACCCCAGCGACGCCTCTGTGCCCGCCGGGCTCGTGGGGCGTTGGCTCAACAAGTTGCGCCATGCCCTGCTGGAGTCTGCCCACCACCGCATCACGGCCTGGTTGCTCACGCTGTCGAACTGGGTGGTCAAACTGGCCGCCGGGGCCTGCCTGCTTTCTGCCATCGCCGATGTCCGGTTGCCCATCGCCTGGGCTGGCGCTTTGGGTGGAGAATTGGCGGCCATCGTGCCTTTGCAAGGGCCAGCCGGTTTCGGCACCTATGAAGCCGGCGTCTGGGCCGGCATGGCCACGAACCTGGGGACTGGCTCTGCGCTGCTGACTCAAGCCATCCCCGCCGCCATCGCGCTGCACCTGTGTTTCCTGGTGTGCGCTGTGGTCGCTGGCGTGGTCGCGCTGCTGCTGACCCGGCTGCAGCCCGCGCCCGCCACCCGCTGAACACACGAAAACACAAGAACAAGCCATGAACACTGCTGTGACCTCTGCCGCCACTTCCGCCTCGGCCCTTGCCGACGTGCCCATGCACCGCCTGTCCATCGTGGTGCCGATGTACAACGAAGTGGAGAACGTCGAGCCCTTCGTGAGCGCCGTGCACGAGGCCCTGGCGAACTACGGCTTCCCCTGGGAGCTGCTGATCGTCAACGACGGCAGCCGCGACGGCACGCAGCAGGCCCTCGACGAGCAGGCGCGCCTGCGCGGCCCACATGTGCGCCCCATCCACCTGTGGCGCAACTTCCGCCAGACGGCGGCCATGCAGGCCGGCATCGATGCCGCACGTGGCGACGTCATCGTGACCCTCGACGGCGACCTGCAGAACGACCCCAAGGACATCCCGAAACTGGTGGCCCGGCTGCTCAGGGACGACATGGACCTGGTGGCCGGCTGGCGCCAGAACCGCCAGGACGGCCTGTGGCTGCGCAAGGTGCCATCGCGCATCGCCAACCGACTGATCCGCAAGGTCACGCAACTCGAATTCCAGGACCTGGGCTGCAGCCTCAAGGCCTACCGCGCCAGCGTGCTCAAGCGCGTGAGCCTGTATGGCGAGATGCACCGCTTCATCCCCGCGTGGATGGCGACGGTGACGTCACCGGCACGCATGGCCGAAGAGCCGGTGAGCCACCATGCCCGCACCCGAGGTGAGTCCAAGTACGGCATCTCGCGCACGCTGCGCGTGGTGCTCGACCTGCTGGCGGTGAACTTCTTCCTGCGCTTCTCGGGGCGCCCCGGTCACTTCTTCGGCGGCGTGGGCCTGGGTGTGGGCCTGGTGGGCATGCTGATCCTGTCCTACCTGGCGGTGCTCAAGATGTTCGGCGAACAAATCGGCGGCCGCCCCCTGCTGTGGCTGGGCTTCTTCTGCGTGCTGGGCGGGCTGCAGTTCCTCACGACGGGGGTGCTGGCCGAGTTGCTGATCCGCATCTACTACGATCGGGGCGATGTGGCGCCATACCACACCACGCAGGGCCCTGAACTGGCCGCAGAATCGGCCTGGCACCAGCCACGCTGAGGCCGCGCGTCGACTTCGCAGAAAGTCCGCTCAAGCATGACCGTCCCGTCCGCTGTACCGCACCCGCATCACCCATGACCGCTCCAACGCCTGCCACCGCGCCGCCTTCACCAGAAGCCCGCAAACCCGTCGGTCAGCGTTGGCCCGCCATCTGGGGGCCCATGCTGTGGGCATTGATCGGTCTGGCGATGTTGCTCCTGCTCTACCGCGTCTGGGTGGTCCACCACAGTGGCATCTCGCTGTTCTTTGACGAGGCCCAGTACTGGGACTGGTCGCGCAGCCTGCAATGGGGTTATTACTCCAAACCGCCCGTGATCGCCGCGATCATCCGCGCCAGCACCACGCTGTTCGGTGACGGCGTCATCGGCGTCAAGCTGCTGGCCATGTTGCTCTACCCGGCCACGGCGCTGGTGATGGTCGGCTTGGCCCGTGCGCTGTGGCCCACCAGCAGCGGTGTGCGAACCGGCATCGTCGCCGGTGCCTTGTTCCTGTGCATGCCGATGGTCGGCACGATGGGCCTGTTCGCGAGCACGGACGCCCCCTTGCTGCTGTGCTGGACGCTGGCCGCATGGGCGCTGTGGCGAGCACAGGTCACCAATCGCTTCCACCACTGGTTGCTGCTGGGCATCGCTTGCGGCATCGGCATCCTGAGCAAGTACACGATGGCGGCGTTCGCGATCACCGCGGTTTGGGCACTCTGGGGGGTGCACGGCCCGCGCCGAGGCTTGTTGCGCGTCGGTCCTTGGGTGGCCGTGGCGCTGACCCTGCTGATCGTCTCGCCCAACCTGGTCTGGAATGCGCACAACGGCTTCCCGACGCTTCAGCACACGGCAGAACTCACCACGCAATCAGAGCGCTCGGGTGGCGTGCTCAAGCTGCTGGAGTTCCTCGGTGGACAACTCATGATGCTCGGCCCCGTGGCCATCGTGGCCGCAGCCTGGCTTTGGTGGCGCACCCGGCGCGTGCCGGCCGCCCCGCTGGCCCCGGGCAGCCAGTGGGCAGCCAGCACCCAGGTGTCACCACCCAGCCAATGGGCCCACACCACGGCCATGGGGGGCCACAGCCTGCCCCCCGGCACGCAACCCCAGCGCAAAGCAGCGGCGCGCACGTCGGCCTACTACCTGGCATCGGTTTCCAGCTACCGCTTCCTCTGGATGCTGAGCCTGCCTTTGCTCGGCATCGCGGCCGTGCAGGCCTTCATGGGTGGCGCTCACGTGAACTGGGCGGCCCCCGCCATGGTCGGGCTGACCCTGCTGCTGGCCTCGCTCCTGAGCGCCCCGCTGGTGCCGCTTGCCGCACCGAGGCCGCAGCGCTGGCTGCTGGCCATCTTGCTGAGCAACGTGCTGCTGACATCGCTGGCGCTGCATGCACGAGACATCCTCTCCGACCCCGTGAACCCCAAGCTCGATGTGCTGGTGCGCATGCGTGGCTGGCACGAGGCTTTTCAGCAACTCGAGCCGGTGGTCACCGAGCCCCGCATCGCGGGCCTGCCCATCCTGGCCGACCAACGCGTGCTGATCACCCAGGCGCTTTACAACTGGCGCCAGCACAAGGTCCGGGCCTTCTACTGGAACCCCGACGGCAAACGGGACAACCACTACCTGCTGCAGCACAGCCTGCCCAACAAGATCGGCCCGGACGTGTTGTTGCTGACGGCCGACCCGAAGCCAGACGACATCACCTCGCGTTTTGCGATCGTCAAACCCATGAAGTCGGTGCGCATCGAGGTCGCCGACCAGCGGTTTGTCGAAGTGCATGCCTTTTTCCTGCGAGGCTTCCTGGGCTACACCCAGCAAACCTACATGGAGCAGTCTGGCGGCAGCGGCCACTTGCTCGAAACGCCCTGAGTTGCGATGGCCCAAGCGCGCCCCGACGCGGCGTCCGATCCCGATGACGACGCCGGCATGGACAACCGCCTGATCTGGGCGGTGTTCTTTTTCGTTCTGGCGGTTTACGCCAAGTTCCCCGCGTTGGACCTGATGGTGTCCTCACGCTACTTTGACGCAGCGCGGGGTTTCTTTCATGCCCAAGATCCGCTGGTGCTGTGGCTCTACGACTGGACGCCTCCCCTGGGTCGTGGTTTGGCACTGCTGGCGGCCGCGCACGCCCTGTTCGCCCCCTGGATCGCCAAGGTCCTGAACGCGGCTGGACGCACGGAAGCGGCTCAGCAATGTCGTGGACCCTGGCGGCATGTCTCGACCGTCTTCCTTTGCGCCGCCCTGCTCGGGCCCGGGCTGGTCATCGAAGGGGTGTTCAAAAACACCGTGGGCCGGCCTCGCCCGGTGCAGATCGAGCCATTCGGGGGCACCCAGGCCTTTCAGGGCCCGTTTGCCTTGGGCGACAACCCCGAAGCACACCGCAGCTTCTGCAGCAGCCACGCAGCAGCCGGCTTCGCCCTCATGGGACTGGGCCTGACCTGCGGGCCCGTGTGGCGCCGCCGCTGGTTCCTGATCGGCCTCGTCAGCGGTGCGGTCATCGGTGCGGGGCGCATCATGCAGGGCGGACACTTCCTCAGCGACGTGATTTTTGCGTTCTATGCCGTGTGGTTGTCGTGTGAGCTGGTGGCGTGGATCGACCGCCGCCGAATGCGGCGCAACCAGCCGCCTCCTTCGCGTCCGCACCGCCCAACGCTTTGACCTTCGCCGCGCCGCCCCCTAGGCCAATCAGCTTGCAAGCATCGCCCCCTGCCCCCACCTGACAGCGCCATGAACAGCCCCACCACCGTCAGCTACGACTACGACCTGCAGGACGCCTCGGGCGCCACCTGCACCGCCCACGCCTGGGCCCGTGTGCCCGCACCTTTGAGCCCAACGGCCAAGGCCGCCACCAAGGCCCGCATTGCCGAGCTGCTCAAGGCCCGCAACGCGGTCTTGGTGGCCCATTACTACGTCGACGGCGACCTGCAGGACCTGGCCATGGAAACGGGCGGCTGCGTCTCCGACTCGCTCGAGATGGCACGCTTCGGTCGCGACCACGCCGCGCAAACGCTCATCGTCGCTGGCGTGAAGTTCATGGGTGAGTCGGCCAAGATCCTGTCGCCCGGCAAAACCGTGCTGATGCCCGACCTGGACGCGACTTGCTCGCTTGACTTGGGCTGCCCGGCCGACGATTTCACGAAGTTCTGCGATGCCCACCCTGACCGCAAGGTCGTGGTCTACGCCAACACCAGCGCCGCCGTGAAGGCCCGCGCCGACTGGATGGTCACCAGCTCGTGCGCGCTGGCCATCGTCAAGCACCTGAAAGACCAGGGCGAGAAGATCTTGTGGGCACCCGATCGCCACCTGGGCCGCTACATCCAGAAGGAAACCGGCGCCGACATGCTGATGTGGAACGGCGCCTGCATCGTGCACGACGAGTTCAAAGGCCTGGAGCTGGACCTGCTCAAGAAAGACCACCCCGATGCCCTGGTGCTGGTGCACCCCGAGTCGCCCGAAAGCGTCGTCGCCCAGGCCGACGTGGTCGGCTCGACCTCGCAGCTGCTCAAGGCCGTGGTCGAATCGAACGCGCCCGAATTCATCGTGGCCACCGACAACGGCATCCTGCACCGCATGCGCCAGCTGGCGCCCCACAAGGTGCTGATCGAGGCCCCGACCGCCGGCAACAGCGCCACCTGCAAGAGCTGCGCGCACTGCCCCTGGATGGCCATGAACGGGCTGCAAGGCGTGCTCGACTGCCTGGAGCGCGGCGTTGGCGAGATCACCGTTGAAGAGGCCACCCGACTCAAGGCGCATGGCTGCATCGACCGCATGCTCGACTTCGTCGCCAGGAACCCATCGGCCATCACCAAACCGGCGCAAGGCTTCGTGCCCAACATCGGCTCGGCTTGAAGTCACGCCGACAGCCCGCGCCGATTCAACGCCAGCCCTCATCCTGCTTGCCATCCCCCATGTTCGACCACAACGAAAACCTCGAAGAAGCCCGTGCCCGCAACGTCCGTGACGCCCTGTTTGAAGACGTGGGCGTTTGCGACTGGACCGCACAGCTGGTACCCGCCAACGAGCGCGTTCAGGCTCGTCTGATCGTGCGCGAAGAGGCCGTGCTGTGCGGTCGCGACTGGTTCGAGGCCTGCCTGCTGCAGCTCGACCCCCGCGCTCAAATTGATTGGTGCTACGAAGAGGGTGCGCTCATGGCTGCCGACACGCCGGTCTGCCACATCCAGGCCGATGCCCGCGCGCTGCTGACGGCCGAGCGCCCGAGCATGAACTTCCTGCAGACGCTCTCGGCCGTGGCCACGCTCACGCGCCGCCACATGCAGGCCATCGAAGGCGCCTCGCCCAACCCGCGCGGCTGCGTGGTGCTCGACACCCGCAAGACGCTGCCCGGCCTGCGACTGGCGCAGAAGTACGCCGTGCGCGTGGGTGGTGGCGCCAACCAGCGCCTGGCCTTGTACGACGGCATCCTCATCAAGGAAAACCACATCGCTGCGGCCGGCTCGGTCACGGCCGCCGTGCGCAACGCCCAGGCCCTGGTTGCGGCCCAGGCCTCGCCGCTGCGCGAGCAGATCACCATCCAGGTGGAAGTTGAAACGCTGGACGAGTTGCGCGAAGCCCTGGCCGCCGACGCGGTCAGCGTCCTGCTCGACAACTTCAGCCTGGAGATGATGCGCGAGGCCGTGCGCATCAACCAGGAAGTGGCCCAGGGTCGCGCCTTGCTGGAGGTGTCCGGTGGCGTCACGCTGGCGCAACTGCGCGGCATCGCAGAAACCGGCGTGGACCGCATCTCCATCGGCAAGCTGACCAAAGACGTTCAGGCCGTGGACTTCTCGATGCGGGTGCTGGGCAAGGTGGCCTGACCGAAGCGGCTGAACGGTTTTCTGCCGCTTTTTTCACACCCCGGGAAAGCCGACGTCGGCGACACTCCTGAGAACCACACGCGCCACCCGTGCCAGCTGCGCTGGCTTGCCTTGGCCGTTGCCCGACCTCAGCTCGCCCAGCCCCAGCCATGCCCGCCGACTTCACCACCCTCCACAACTACTACGAACAGCAGGTCGTGAACATGGTGATGGACATGGCGCATCGCTATCCGCTGCTCACAGAAGACCACCACCCCGATGTGGCCTGCGTGGCACTGAACCGCCTGCCGCCGCGCTACATCCGTCACCAGGTGGATCTGGCCTTTCACATGACCGAGAAAGAGCGCCAGGACAGCGAGCAACTGATCCTGGACACGGTGGTCTACGCCTTCGAGTTCGTGCAGGCGCGCTTTGCGATGCGCGCGCGCCGCTGAATCACCTGGCGGTCATCAAGGCAACCAGGCGTCCTTTTTCTTGGGCTTCTTGCACAAGATGGTCGGGAAGCTGACCGGCAGCGTGCGCGGGTAATCTCGGCTGAAGTGCAGGCCGCGGCTCTCCTGCCGCGACAAGGCCGAGCGCACGATCAACTCGGCGCAATCGACCAGGTTGCGCAGCTCCAGCAGGTCGCGGCTGACGCGGAAGGCCGCGTAGTAGTCGTCGATCTCCTGGCGCAGCAGCTTGATGCGGTGCAGGGCGCGCTCCAGGCGGCGCGTCGTGCGCACGATGCCAACGTAGTTCCACATCAGCAGGCGCAGCTCGTCCCAGTTGTGGGCGATCACCACCTCTTCGTCGGCGTCGGTCACCTGGCTTTCGTCCCAGTCGGGCAGCTTGGGCGACTTGGCCGGGCGGCTGGCCTCGATGTCATCGGCACAAGTGCGGCCCAGCACCACACACTCCAGCAATGAGTTGCTGGCCAGGCGGTTGGCGCCATGCAGGCCGGTGTAGGTGGTCTCGCCCACGGCGTACAGGCCGGGCAGGTCGGTGCGGCCTTGCAGGTCGGTGACCACGCCACCGCAGGTGTAGTGCGCCGCCGGCACCACCGGGATGGGCTGCTTGGCGATGTCGATGCCCAGCGAGAGGCAACGTGCGTGGATGGTCGGGAAGTGCTCTTTCAGGAAGGCTTCGCCCAGGTGGGTCGCATCCAGCCAGACGTGGTCCAGGCCGTGCTTCTTCATCTCGAAGTCGATGGCGCGGGCCACGATGTCGCGCGGGGCCAGCTCACCCCGCTCGTCGTGCGCGGGCATGAAGCGGGTGCCGTCGGGCAGGCGCAGGATGGCGCCTTCGCCACGCAGCGCTTCGGTGATGAGGAAGCTGCGCTCTTGCGGGTGGTACAGGCAGGTCGGGTGGAACTGGATGAACTCCATGTTGGCCACGCGACAGCCCGCGCGCCAGGCCATGGCGATGCCGTCGCCCGTCGAGGTCTCGGGGTTGCTGGTGTAGCGGTAGACCTTGCCCACCCCGCCCGATGCCAGCACCACCGCGGATGCTGCCAGCGTTTCAACCCGGCCATTGGACAAGTCAAGCGCGTAGACGCCGTGGCAGCGGCCCGCGTCGAGCGATCGCACCGCAGTGTCTTGCTGCGAACGCTTGAGGTGGCGGTTGGTGACCAGGTCGATCGCCATCCACTTCTCGCGCAGCTGGATGTTGGGGTGGCGCTTGACCTCGGCCAAGAGCACGTCATGGATGGCTTTGCCGGTGGCATCGGCCGCATGCGCGATGCGGCGCACGGCGTGCCCCCCTTCGCGCGTGAGGTGCAAGCCCAGCGGCCCTTGCGGATCAGGCGAGAAGGGCACGCCTCGGGCGACGAGCCACTCCACGGCGTCGGCACTGTGGCGGGCGATGAACTCGGCCGTGCGCTCATCGACCAGCCCGGCCCCGGCCTCCTGCGTGTCCCGAACGTGTGACTCGATGCTGTCGTCGCTGCCCAGCACCCCGACGATGCCGCCCTGGGCCCAGGCCGTGGCGGCTTCTTCGAGCTGCCGCTTGGCCAGCACGATCACAGGCTGGGTCTCAGCCAGGTTCAGGGCCACGGTCAGGCCAGCCAGGCCAGCGCCGATGATGACAACCGGCAGCTTTGCTGCCTGAGCGACGGGGGTGTCTTGCATGGGGCGATTCTATCGGGCCGCTGGCCATGCCCCACATGGGTGAAGCGGCGATGTCCCGTGCGCCAACGTGGCGCAAGCCCCCCCCCGAGCCAGCAACGGTGCACTGCTAACATCCAGCGCGTCACACCACCACCGGGCCCAGGGAGTTCGCATGAAACTGGATGGACAGCGCGAGAGCGAAAACGTCGACGACGTGCGCGAATCAGGCGGTGGCCGTGGCCCCCGGCTGCCTTTGCCAGGTGGCAGGCTCGGCCTGGGCACCGTGGCCATCGCACTGGTGGCCAGCTACTTCCTGGGCATCAACCCGATGACGGTGCTCAATGTGCTGGGCGGCATGCAGGGCGGCCCGAACCAGGCCAGCGGCGAGGTGCAACGCCCAGACCCCAGCGCCACCCCAGCCCAGGACGCGGGCTCGCGTTTCGTGCGCCAGGTGCTGGCCACCACCGAAGACGTCTGGCGTGGCCAGTTCCAGGCCCAGGGTGCTCGCTACCAGGAGCCTCGCCTGACGCTGTTCCGCGGCAGCACGCCCACGGCCTGCGGCCAGGGCGAGGCGGCCATGGGCCCTTTCTATTGCCCGGCCGACCAGCGCGTCTACATCGACCTCGACTTCTATGACACCCTGAAAAACCGCCTGGGTGCGCCCGGTGACTTCGCGCAAGCCTACGTGATCGCGCACGAAGTCGGCCACCACGTGCAGAACCTGGTGGGCACCAGCGCCAAGCTGGAAGAGGCCCGCCGACGCGTCAGCCAAGCCGAGTACAACGCCCTGAGCGTGCGCCTGGAGCTGCAGGCCGACTGCTACGCCGGCATCTGGGCCCACGACACCGAGCAGAGCAAAGGCCTGATGGAATCTGGCGACCTGGAGGAAGCGATGAACGCGGCCTCGCAGATCGGCGACGACGCCTTGCAACGCGGCGCCGGCCGCGAAGTGGTCCCTGAAAGCTTCACGCACGGCAGCAGCGCCCAGCGCATGCGCTGGTTCAAGCGCGGTTTCGAGTCCGGCGACATGGGCCAGTGCGACACCTTCAACACCCGGACGCTGTGAGCCCCCTCTCAACATCCGAACAAAACGCGCAACAAGCGCGCCCCTAGCGCATCACCACGAGGAGACACCCGCGATGCAAGCCTGGTTCTGCGAAACCCTGGATGGCCCCGAGGCCCTGACCTGGAAAGAAGCCCCCACCCCCGAGCCCAGCAAGGGCGAGGTGCGCGTGGCCATCAAGGCCGCCAGCCTGAACTTCCCCGACCTGTTGATCGTGCAGGGCAAGTACCAGATGAAGCCGCCGCTGCCCTTCGTGCCCGGCGCCGAGTTCGCTGGCATCGTCGAGGCGGTGGGTGAGGGCGTCAAACACCTGAGCGTGGGCACACAGGTGGCAGGCTTCGCCGGCACGGGTGGCTTTGGCACGCACGTGGTGGCCCCGGCCGCCATGTTGATGCCCCTGCCCCCGGTCTTCTCGTTCGAGGACGCCGCCGCCTTCCTGTGCACCTATGGCACCACTTATCACGCGCTGATGGACCGCGCTGCACTGAAGGCAGGTGAGACCGTGCTGGTGCTGGGCGCCGCCGGTGGCGTGGGCACGGCCGCCATCCAGATCGCCAAGGCCGCAGGCGCCAAGGTGATCGCCGCGGCCTCTTCGGACGAGAAGTGCGCGCTGTGCAAGGAGCTCGGTGCCGACGCCACCATCAACTACAGCACGCAGAACCTGCGCGACGAACTCAAGACCTTGACCGAAGGCAAAGGCCCTGATGTGGTCTACGACCCGGTGGGCGGCGAGCTGACCGAGCAGGCCTTCCGCTCGATTGCCTGGCGCGGGCGCCACCTGGTCGTGGGCTTCGCCAACGGCGCCATCCCCAACCTGCCGCTGAACCTGGCGCTGCTCAAGGGCGCCTCGGTGCTGGGCGTGTTCTGGGGCGAGTTCGCCAAGCGCGAACCGCAGAACAACGCCGCCTGCCTGATGCAGCTGGCTGCCTGGTACATGGAAGGCAAGATCAAGCCCGTGGTCGAGCACAAGCTGCCGATGTCGCAACTCAAGGAGGCTTTCACGCTGATGGGTTCGCGCCAGGTGCGCGGCAAGCTGGTGCTGGTCAACGGCTGATCAGGCTCGCGCTTCGGGGCGGGGACCCGCTCGCATCAAGGCGCCCGATCATCGGCCTGCGCCAGCGCCCAGGCGACGTGCTCGGCCACCAACGCATGGTGTTCGCCAAGTTCGGGCGGCTGCCGTTGCCAGGTCTGCAAAGCCAGCAGCAGCTCATGCCGCAAGGCGGTTGGGCAGGCGCCCTCGCCGCCATGCAGCCGCCCCGCCAGGGTGTTGCCGATGGCCACCGCGATGTTGCGCTGCCAACGCGCAAACCCGATGCGACGGATGGCGCTGCCTTCTGTCTGCTTGAGGAAGGTGGCCTCGTCCCAGCGCCAAAGCTGCAAAAGAGTCGGGTCGGCCAAGTCCGGGCGCACGTCGAAGTCCGGCACCACCGCGCGGCGGGCAAACTTGTTCCAGGGACAGGTGAGCTGGCAGTCGTCACAGCCGTAGATGCGATTGCCCATCAGGGGGCGAAGTTCGTGCGGGATCGGCCCGCCCTGCTCGATCGTCAGGTAGGAGATGCATCGGCGCGCATCGACCAGGCCTTCTTCGACGATGGCCTGGGTCGGGCAAACATCGACGCAGGCGCGGCAGGTCCCGCAGCGGGTGGGCTCTGAATCCGTCAGTGGCAAGGCCAGGTCGACATAGATCTCGCCCAGGAAGAAAGCCGAGCCAGCTTCACGAGAGAGCAACAGCGTGTGCTTGCCTCGCCAGCCGATGCCGCTGCGGCTGGCCAGTTCGACCTCCAGCACCGGCGCCGAATCCGTGAACACGCGGTGTCCAAACGGGCCGATGCGCTCGCTCAACCGGTCGGCCAGCTTCTGCAGGCGCGCGCGCAGAACCTTGTGATAGTCCCGCCCCCGGGCATAGACCGACACGGTGGCCGCACCGGGCGAAGACAGCCTTTGCCACTCGATGGTCTGCCAGCCGTCGGGGTCGTTGCCAGGCAGGCTGTCGGGCAGGTAGTCCATGCGCGCCGTGATCACGCGCACGGTGCCCGGCACCAACTCGGCGGGCCTTGCGCGCTTGAGGCCGTGCGAGGCCATGTAGTGCATGTCCCCGTGGAAACCACGCGCCAGCCAGTCCATCAGACCCGGCTCGGCACTTGACAAGTCGACACCAGCTACGCCAATCTGAGAAAATCCCAGCTCTGTGGCCCATTGGCGCAATTGCGCCAACAACTCGGGCGCCAACAACTCGGCATCCTGCCCGAAGCCCTCCCGGACGTCTTGTTGGGCCGAGTCGGGTCGAAGTTCATGACGCATCCGTCCATCCTAGCAAGCCATCCGGCACTCGCGACGCTCGAAGACACCTGGCCCGATGAGGCCGGCTGTGCTGCGCTGGCTGAACGACTGGCTTTGACGCTGGCTCCAATGCTGCGCCAAGGTGGCAGCCACGTCATCGAGTTGCATGGCACGCTGGGCGCAGGCAAGACCACGTTCACGCGCCACCTGCTTCGAGCGCTGGGCGTGCAGGGGCGCATCAAAAGCCCGAGCTACGCGGTGGTCGAGCCGCACCAGGTGCCTGGCATCGACATCCAGCATTTCGACTTCTACCGCTTCAACGACCCGCAGGAGTGGGAAGACGCGGGCTTTCGCGACCTGTTTGGTGCCAACGGGCTCAAGCTGGTCGAGTGGCCGGACAAAGCCGCTGGCCTGCTGCCCTGCCCTGACCTGCGGCTGCTGATCGAGCCGCTTGACGAGCATCGGCGCCAGGTTCGGCTGCAGGCTTGCACCGCCGCAGGCATCGCATCGCTCAACGCGATGGCCCAAGCTGGGGAAGCCGCACATGGCTGAGCCGAACAACACCCGCCGCCGTCTGCTCAAGCAGGCCTTGGGCGGCTCCGCCCTGCTGGTGCTGGGCCCCGTCGAGCTGGCCTGGGGTGCGCAACTGGTGGCCGTGCGCCTGTGGCCGGCCGAGGCTTACACGCGCGTCACCCTGGAGTCGGACACGGCGCTCAACGCCACCTTCTTCGCGGTGGACAGCCCCAACCGCCTGGTCATCGACATCGACGGCCTGGAGCTCAGCCCGCAGATCAAGGAGCTGGTGCGCAAGGTGCGAGCCGACGACCCTTACATCGCTGGCGTTCGCGTGGGCCAGAACCGGCCGAAGGTGGTGCGCCTGGTCATCGACCTCAAGCAGGCCATCAAGCCACAGGTGTTCGGCTTGCCCCCCGTGGCGGCCTACCAGCACCGCCTGGTGTTCGACCTCTACCCCAAGCAGGCCATCGACCCGAGGCTGGGGCTGCAGGCGGCCTCGGCCCCTGCCAGCGGGGCTGCCGTGGGCGCCGGCGTGCCAAACACGCCCAGCGTGTCCGGCCAGCCCAATGCAGGCAGTGCCGGCAGCGCGGCAGCTGCCTCCTCCGCCCCAACCGGTCAGGTCGGTCAAACAACAACTGGGCCGGCCAGCACATCTTCCGAGCAAGCGGCTGACTCCATGAACGATGCCTTGGGCGAGTTCATCGGCAGCCTGCCAGGCAAAGCAGGCTCACCGGCCGAGCGACAGGCACAAGCCCCTGCTGGAACTGGCCGCCCACCGGTGCCCACGCCTGAGCGAAGCAAGGACACACCTGATCGGGCCACCTCCACCCAGCGCCTGATCATCGTGGCCATCGACGCAGGCCATGGTGGCGAAGATCCGGGGGCCATCGGGCCCAGTGGCCTGTATGAAAAGGACGTGGTGCTGTCTATCGCGCAGAAGTTGCGGGCGCGCATCAATGCCCAGCCTGGCATGCGCGCCATGCTGACGCGCGAGTCCGACTACTTCGTGCCCTTGAAGGACCGCGTGGGCAAGGCTCGACGCGTGCAGGCCGATCTGTTCGTCTCCATCCACGCCGACGCCTTCATGAACCCGCAGGCGCGGGGCGCCTCGATCTTTGCGCTGTCCGACAAGGGCGCCACGAGCGCCGCCGCCCGCTGGATGGCCAAACGCGAGAACGCCTCGGACATGGTCGGCGGCGTCAACATCAAGGCCAAGGACTCGTCGGTCATGCATGCGCTGCTGGACATGTCCACCACCGCCCAGATCAAGGACAGCCTCAAGCTCGGCCAGGCGGTGCTGTCGCACCTGGGCAAGGTCGGCAAGCTGCACAAGCCCAGGGTCGAGCAGGCCGGCTTTGCCGTGCTCAAGGCCCCGGACATCCCGTCCATCCTGGTCGAAACCGGTTTCATCTCGAACCCGGACGAAGAGTCAAAGCTGCGCGACGACGACTACCAGAGCAAGCTGGCCGATGCGCTGATGTCGGGCATCAAGCGCTACTTCGATCGCAACCCACCGTTGGCGCGCAACCGCGCGCTGTGACCTGAGCGGTGCACTGCGTGGTGCCCGCGAAGCCGAGCAGCGAGCGGCCAAGTGGCGCGCCCGCAAACCGTGGCACTCAGGCGGCGCTGGCGGTGCCCTTGTCGGCGCGGGCAGCACGCCAGCCGCCATACAAGGCGATCAGGCCGGGCACGATGATCATCGCCAGGATGATCTTGCTCAGGTGCTGCTGCACAAACGGGATGTTGCCGAACAGGTAGCCGGCCACGCAAAGCCCCACCACCCAGATCACGGCACCCACCACGTTGTAGGCCGTGAACTTGGCCCTGTCCATCTCGGCCACACCAGCCACGAAAGGTGCGAAGGTGCGGATGAAGGGCATGAAGCGAGCCAGGATGATGGTGACGCCGCCGTGCTTTTCATAAAAGGCGTGGGCTGCGTCAAAGGCCTTGCGGTTGAAGAAGCGCGAGTCCTCCCACTGAAAGACCTTGGGGCCGAAGTAGCGTCCGATGCTGTAGTTGAGCTGGTCACCGGTGATGGCAGCCACCAGCAAAATGGCGATGGCCACCGGCAGGCTCAACGCGTCGGCAGCGGCAAGGGTGCCGACCATGAACAGCAGCGAGTCGCCCGGCAGGAAGGGCATCACCACCAGGCCCGTTTCGACGAACACGATCAGGAAAAGCAACGCATAGACCAGCGTGCCGTAGGCATCGACGAACTCCTTGAGGTGCTTGTCGATGTGCAGGATGAAGTCGATGAGGAAGGTGACGATTTCCATGGTGGGCGCCCAGGCGGGCGGCAAAAAAGGCGTCGAGACAGAAAAAGGGCAGAAAGCAGCCAGGCGGTCAGGGTGACCGCTGACCCCAGGGCGGCCAAAGGGCAGCGCCCTTTTACAATCATGTCATGACAGCAGACCCCCTCCGCTCCGGCGGGTTCCCTCCAGAGGCCGCCAACACGCCCGATCCAGGGGGGAACACACCCAGGCGCACCATCCAGGCCCTGCCCGACGAACTGGTCAGCCAGATCGCGGCCGGCGAGGTGGTCGAGCGCCCGGCCTCGGTGGTGCGCGAGCTGGTCGACAACGCGCTGGACGCAGGCGCCACCCAGGTCACCGTCAAGCTGATGGGCGGAGGTGTGCGCCAGATCCTGGTCGAGGACGATGGTTGCGGCATCCCCGTGGCCGAGCTGCCCCTGGCCCTGCAACGCCACGCCACGAGCAAGATCCGCTCGCTGCATGACCTGGAACACGTTGCCACCATGGGCTTTCGTGGCGAGGCGCTGGCCGCCATCGCTTCGGTGTCCGAGTCGTCGATCGCCAGCCGCACGGCGGCCGATGCACATGCCCACAGGCTCGATGCCCGCTCAGGCGAGCTCAGCCCGGCCGCGCGCGCCGTGGGCACCAGCGTCGAGGTGCGCGAACTGTTCTTCAGCACGCCCGCTCGACGCAAGTTCCTCAAGTCCGACGCCACCGAGCTGGCCCACTGCCTGGAGTCGGTGCGCCGCCATGCGCTGGCCCGCCCGGACGTGGGTTTCAGCGTCTGGCACGAAGGCAAGCTGGTCGAGCAACTGCGCGCCGGCTCGCTCCAGCAGCGCGTGCACGACATCCTGGGCGACGCCTTTGTCGAAGGCAGCCGCGAAGTCGAGCTCCAGATCGGACCGATGCGCGTGTTCGGTCGCACCGGCCTGCCTGACGCCGCCCGCTCGCGCGCCGACTGGCAATACTGCTACGTCAACGGCCGCTATGTGCGCGACAAGCTGATCGCCCACGGCATTCGCTCGGCTTATGAAGACGTGCTGCACGGCAGCCGCCAGCCCACCTACGTGCTCTTCATCGAGATCGACCCCGAGCGGGTGGACGTCAACGTGCACCCCACCAAGATCGAGGTGCGCTTTCGCGATTCGCGCGAGGTGCACCAGGCGGTGCGCAAGGCGGTTGAAAAAGCATTGGCCTTGTCGCGGGCACAAGCGGCCACCCACGACAAGGCACAGGCGGATCACGCGGACACCTCCAGTTCACAAGGCTCGACAACCCAGCCGGGGTCAGCCGACATCTCAGGCAACGCACAGCCCACCGCTGCCCCCCTGCTCTCGAGCCGCCAGGACGCCCTGCCCTGGCAAGCGGCCGACGGTGCCACCGAGCGCCGCTGGGCGGGTTGGCCACACGACGGCACCCCGACGCAACCGACCTCGCTGCAAACCGGTGGATCGGTGGACGCATTCGCAGGCATGAACCTGCCTCGCGTCGTGCGCCAGGCCGACGAGGGCCTGCAGGCCGGGACAAACACCGCCTCGAGCGCGCTGCCTCGCGGCGCGTCAGACGCATCGCTGCCCGAACACGAATGGCCGCTGGGCCGCGCCATCGCGCAAGTCGGTGGCATCTACGTGCTGGCAGAAAACGCCCAGGGCCTGATCATCGTGGACATGCACGCCGCTCACGAGCGCGTGGTCTACGAGCGGCTCAAAGCCCAGTTGTCTGCTGATCGCCTGGCCAGCCAGCCGCTGTTGCTGCCCCAGACTTTCGCCGCCACGCCGCAAGAATGCGCAACGGTTGAAAGCCACCACGAAACGCTGCTGCAGTTGGGACTGGACGTCGGCCTGATCGGCCCAGGCAAGTTGGCCGTGCGAGCCCTGCCCACGGCCCTGGTGCAGGCCGATGGCGTCGAGCTGACCCGATCGGTGCTGGCCGACCTGGCACAGGTCGATGCCAGCGATGTGCTGCAACGCGCCCAACACGAGTTGCTGGCCACCATGGCCTGCCACGGCGCCGTGCGCGCCAACCGCCGCCTGACCCTGCCCGAGATGAACGCCCTGCTGCGTGACATGGAAGCCACCGAACGCGCAGACCAGTGCAACCACGGCCGCCCCACCTGGCGCCAGCTCACCTTGAAGGACCTGGACGCGCTCTTTTTGCGCGGCCGCTGAGACCCCGATGACCGAACGCAAGAAGATCAGCCTGTCGCGCCCCGCCGCCACGGGCGACGCCCCCTCCGCCCACAAGCCGCCGGTGCGTGGCTCCGGCAGCGCGCCACGCAAGCGCATGACCGCTGCCGAGGCAGAGCAGGCCCGCGTTGAACGTGCCGAGCGCGAAGCCCGCGCGGATCGCCGACCTCATCCACGCCAGGATGGCCCCACCTCTCGCCACGCCGATGACCACCGGGTCAATCCCGGCCCTCGTGGCGATGGCCCACGCCGCGACGATCGTCCATCACGAGGGCCTCGCCCTGATGGTCGTGATGATGGCCGCCCTGTTGGCCGCACCGGTGCGCCGCGCCCCGACCCTCGTACGGACACCCCGGTGCATCACGAGCGCCAGCGCTTTCAAGCAGAGCCCCGTGCCGCCGAAGCGCCCATGGCGCCGCGCCAACCGGCTTTTCAGCGCCCGGTCGAGGACGATGGCCGCGTGCGCCTGTCCAAGCTGATGAGCGAGCGAGGCATGGCCTCTCGCCGCGAGGCCGACGAGTGGATCGCGGCCGGTTGGGTGCGAGTCGATGGCGAGGTCATCGCTGAGCTGGGCTTGCGTGTCCTGCCCGACGTCACCATCGACATCGACCCGCAGGCGCACCAGCAACAGGCCCAGCGCGTCACCATCTTGCTGCACAAGCCCATTGGCTATGTGAGCGCACAGGCCGAAGACGGCCACGAGCCGGCCATCACCCTGATCACCCCCGACAACCGCTGGTCCGACGACAAGCTGCCGATCAAGCTCAACCGCGCGCACCTGCGCAACCTGGCGCCAGCCGGGCGCCTGGACATCGACTCGACAGGCCTGCTCGTGCTGACGCAGGACGGGCGCATCGCCAAGGCGCTGATCGGCGAGGACTCCGGCGTCGAGAAGGAGTACCTGGTGCGCGTGCAAAACGTGGCCCAGCCAGACGCCGAGAACGTGCAAGCCGCCACGCCTGAAGAGGCCATCGCGCTCATGCGCCACGGCCTGGAGCTCGATGGCAAGCAACTCAAGCACGCGCAGGTGTCGTGGCAGAACGAGCAGCAGCTGCGCGTGGTGCTGCGCGAAGGCCGCAAGCGCCAGATCCGCCGCATGTGCGAACTGGTGGGCCTGAAGGTGGTCGGACTCAAGCGCGTGCGCATGGGTCGCGTGGTGTTGGGCAAGCTGCCGGCCGGCCAATGGCGCTTCCTGCGTCCGGACGAGCGCTTCTGAAGCGGCCCATGTCCGCAGCATCGCCGGCCTCCAAAGCCACCGGCTCCGCCCCCATCCCGGCCTGGGTCGTTGTCACGGCCCTGGGCTTGCTCACAGGGTTGCAGCCGCTGACCACCGACCTCTACCTGCCCGCCCTGCCACAACTGCAGCAGGGCCTGGGCCTGAGCCCGGCCTCGGCGCAGTGGACCTTGTCGGTGCTGATCCTGGCGTTCGGCATCGGGCAACTGGTGTGGGGCCCGATCTCCGATCGCTTCGGTCGCCAGCCGGTGCTGCGTTGGGGCCTGGGTCTGTACACGCTGGCCAGCGTGGGTGCGGCCCTGGCGATCAACTTCGAGACGATGCTGCTGGCGCGCATCGCGCAAGGTGCGAGCCTGTCGGCTGCGGTGGTGTGCGGCCGCGCGATGGTGCGCGACCTGTATGCACCCGAAGCCGGCGCCCGCGCCATGGCCCGGGGCATGACGGGCTTGGGCATCCTGGCCTTGTTCGGACCGGTGCTGGGAGGCCTGGCAGCGACGCACGGGGGCTGGCGAGCCACCATGGCCCTGCTGATCGTGTTCGGCGGCTTGATCTGGGCCTTCGTGTGGCGACAGCTGCCCGAGACCTTGCCCGACGATCGGCGCCAGCAGCGACTGGATTGGGGCTCGATGCTTGAGCAATGGATCGGCATCTCGCGTCACCCCACGTTCCGTGCGCACGCGCTGTTGACATCGAGCACCTACGGTGGCTTGTACGTCTACCTGGCGCTTTCCCCTTTCGTTTTCATCGAGCTGATGCATGTCGGCCGCACGGCATTTGGCGCCACCATGGCCACGCTCTCGCTGTCCTACCTGGTGGGCACGCTGTTTTGTCGGCGATGGCTGCCTCGCCACGGCCTGCTGGGCACGGTGAGGCTGGCAGGCTGGTGCTCGCTGGGCGGAGGGTTGTGGATGGCCCTGGTCTCGGCTTGGCAGGCCAGCGCCCTGTCTGAGGCCCACCCGGTGCACCCGGGCGCCTTGCTGCCCGGCCTGTGGCTCTACGCCTTCGCGCATGGCATCCACCAGCCTTGCGGCCAGACCGGCGTGGTCGCGGCCTTCCCGACCCAGGCTGGTGCCGCTTCGGCATTTTCCGGCTTCGTGCTGGCGACCACGGCTTTCGTCGTGGGTGCCGTGCTGTCCTGGTGGACATCGCTGCCCGGCTGGGCTGGCACCCTGCACCCGATGACGCTGGGCCTGGCCATGGGTGGCGCCCTCACCGCTTGGACCGCCTTGAGGCGGGTGCAACGCCATGGCCTGGCGCCGCATTCGGCCTGAGCACCCGTCAACAGCCACCTCATCAGGCCCATCCATCAGCCTCATCCACACGTCGCCCCCCAGCCCATGCACGCCACCACGCCCGCCCCTGCCCAGCCCGACGAGCCGCTGTGGGTGCTCACCGGCCCCACCGCCTGCGGCAAAACGGCCGTGGCGCTGGCCATGGCTGAGCGACAACATGGTGGCCGCCCCATCGAAATCGTCAGCGTCGACTCGGCCTTGATCTACCGCGAGATGGACATCGGAACGGCCAAGCCGACCGCCCAGGAACTCGCCCAGGCACCGCACCACCTCATCGACATCGTCGACCCGCTTGAGCGCTACAGCGCCGCCCGCTTCGTGGCCGAGGCCACCGAGGCCATCGCAGGCATCCGCTCGCGCGGTGGCAGGCCGTTGCTGGTGGGCGGCACCATGCTCTACCTCAAGGCCCTGCTCGAAGGCATGGACGAGATGCCCGCCATCGCACCCGAGGTGCGCGCCGAACTCGACGCGCGCATGAAGGCCCAAGGCAGCGTGGCCCTGCACGCGGAGCTGCAGCAGGTGGACCCCATCACCGCCGCACGACTGGCGCCAGGTGACACGCAACGCATCCAGCGGGCGCTGGAGGTCTTCCATGGCACCGGGCAGCCGCTGTCGCATTTCCACAGCAAGCAGGCCGATTCGCCGCCTCGCGTGAGCGCCACCCTGGTGTCGCTCGAGCCCACCGAGCGCGCCTGGCTGCACCACCGCGTGGCGCTCCGCTTCGAGCAGATGATGGCGCAAGGCTTCATCGACGAAGTCCGGCGCCTGCGCGCACGCGGCGACCTCGATGCCGACCTGCCCTCGATCCGCTGCCTGGGTTATCGCCAGGTGTGGGAGGCCTTGGATGAGGGCTTGAACCTGGCCGACCCCCAGGTGCGCCACGAGGTCACGCAGCGGGGCATCGCGGCCACACGCCAACTGGCCAAACGCCAAGTGACCTGGCTGCGCAGCATGCCGAACCGACACGTGCTGGCCTGCGACGATGGCCGCGACGCGCAAGCGCTGGCCGATGCCGCGTGTGGCATCTTCACGGCACACGCATGATGCCAACGCGCCTCGCGCGACCAGCCCGCAGCAGACTTGATCTGAGTTAAGGCTCCGGGCGGTCCGGCTGCCTACAGTCCCCATCCACGTTGGCCTCGTTGAGCCAACCCAGATCAAGGGACACCCATGCCGCAAGAGCTTTTCCGCCAGGGCGACCACGCCTGCCTGATGTTCTCCAACCTGGGTGACGAGGGTGGCGAGGCTGTGCAGGCCAACCAGTTCCTCATCGTCGACGGCGACCATGGCGCCATCATCGACCCGGGCGGCAACCTGGCTTACAGCGAGCTCTACCTGGGCATGACGCGGCACTTCCCGCCCTCGAAGCTGTCGGCCATCCTGGCCTCGCATGCCGACCCGGACATCATCGCCTCGCTGGACCGCTGGATGACGGCCACGCCCGATGCCAAGCTCTACGTCTCGACGCTGTGGGAGCGGTTCGTGCCGCACTTTTGCAAGCCAGGCAAGACAACGGGCCGCGTGATCGGCATCCCCGACGGCGGCATGCGCATCACCGTGGGTCGGCGCGAGCTCATCGCCCTGCCCGCGCACTTCATGCACGCAGAGGGCAATTTCCAGTTCTACGACCCGACGGCCCGCATCCTGTTCTCGGGCGACCTGGGTGTGTCGCTGGTGCCGGGCGAAGAAGCGCTCAGGCCCATCTCCTCGCTGAACCCACTGCCGCGCGGCATGGAGGGCTTTCACCGTCGCTACATGGTCTCCAACAAGGTGCTGCGCTGCTGGGCACGCATGGTGCGCGAACTCAAGATCGACATGATCGTGCCGCAACACGGCTCGCCGCTGGTGGGCGAGGCCGTGCCGCAATTCATCGCATGGGCCGAGAACCTGGTGTGCGGCATCGACCTCATGAGCGAAGCGCACTACCGCGTGCCAGCCTGAGCCAGGCCACGGCCTGCATTGATGAAGGGCTCAGTGCGCCCCGCCATCCACTGCCGCAGCGCCCTTTTTCACCTTCGCCAGCCAGATCAACGGGATCAGCAGCAGGAAAAAGCCCGCCGAGGCCAGGAAGACATCGTCGGCCGCCCGCGTGAACGCCTGCTGATCGATCAAGCGATTGACCTGCGCGGCGGCCTGCTGCATGGACAGCCCCGCCGATTGCAAGGCCGAGAACGCCTCGACCGCACCCGGGTCGGTGGTGCTGATGTGCTCGACCATGTGCGCGTGGTGCATGGTCGCCCGGCTGTCCCACAGCGTGGTGACCACCGACGTGCCCATCGCCCCCGCCGTGATGCGCACGAAGTTGCTCAAGCCCGATGCCGACGGGATGCGGTCCGGCGTCAGCCCCGCCAGCGTGATCGCGCTCAAGGGGATGAAGAAGAACGCGATGGCGCCACCTTGCAAGATGGTCGGAATCATGATGGTGGTGAAGTCGGCCTGCACCGTGAAGCTCGAGCGCATCCACAACACCAGCGCAAAGAACAGGAAGGCCACCGTGGCCAGCAGGCGCGGGTCCACCTTGGTCACGTTCTTGCCCACGATGGGCGACAGCAAGATGGCCAGCAAACCCACCGGCGCCACCGCCATGCCCGCCACCGACGCCGTGTAGCCCATGTGCTGCTGCAACCACAAAGGCAACAGCACCACGTTGCCAAAGAACAGCCCGTAGCCAATGGACAGCGTCAGCACCCCGAAGAGGAAGTTGCGCGAGGCGAACAGGCGCAGCTCGACCACCGGGTGCTCTTCGTTGAGCTCCCAGATCAGGAAGACGACGAAGCCCACCAGCGCCACCACAGCCAGGGCCACGATCTCGCCACTCTCGAACCAGTCCAGCTCCTTGCCCTTGTCGAGCATGATCTGCAACGCACCCACCCACAGCACCAGCAAGGCCAGCCCCACCTTGTCGATGGGCAAGACCTTGATCGGCGTCTCGCGCTTGGCGTAGATGCGCCAGGTCACGGCCGCCGCCGCCAGCCCCACAGGCACGTTGATGTAGAAGATCCAGGGCCAGCTGACGTTGTCGGTGATCCAGCCCCCCAATAACGGCCCCGTCACTGGCGCAACCAGCGTCGTGATCGCCCACATCGCCAAGGCCGTGCCGGCTTTGGCTGGCGGGTAGCTCGACAGCAGCAAGGTCTGCGACAGCGGGATCATCGGCCCCGCCACCAGGCCCTGCAGCACGCGGTAGCCGATCAGGGCCTCGAGCGAGCCTGCCAGACCGCACAGCCACGAAGCCAGCACGAACAGCAGCACGCTGGCTGTGAACAGCCGCACCGCACCGAAGCGCTGCGTGAGCCAGCCTGTCAACGGCACCGAAATGGCGTTGGCCACCCCGAAGCTGGTGATCACCCAGGTGCCCTGCGTCGGGCTCACACCCAGGTCACCCGCGATAGCGGGCAGCGACACGTTGGCGATCGACGAGTCCAGCACGTTCATGAACGTGGCCAGGGACAAAGCCAGCGTGCCCAGCGCCAGCGAGCCGCCTTGCAGCGGCGCATGCTGCAGAGCGGGCGCAGCCGCAGACTGCGCCTCAGGCGGCGCCACATCGGCGCCCGGGTTGGCGGTCGACATGGGTCAGGCGCCCGCTTGGGTGCCAGCGCTCACGCGAGCACCTCGCCCCAGGTTGCGATCGACGATGCGGTTGACCAGGGCGTCGGCGTCTTTGCTCAAGGCATCGAACACATCCGTGTGCGCCACGTCGTGCGGACGCGGCTCGGCCGCCAGCACGCCCCCCTCCTGGTGGCTCACATCCACCTCGACCAGCATCGACAAGCCCACACGCAAGGGATGCGCCGCCACCTCTTTGGCGTCGAGCGCGATGCGCACCGGCACGCGCTGCACCACCTTGATCCAGTTGCCGGTGGCGTTCTGCGCAGGCAGCAGCGCAAAGGCCGCGCCCGTGCCCGCGCCCAGGCCCGCCACGGTGCCGTGAAAGACCACCTTCTGGCCGTAAACGTCAGCCGTCAAGGTGGCCGGCTGGCCAATGCGGATGCGCTTGAGCTGGCTTTCCTTGAAGTTGGCGTCCACCCAAGCCTGCTCCAGGGTCACCAGCGACATCACCGGGGCGCCGGGCTGCAAGCGCTGGCCGACCTGGACGCTGCGCTTGGTCACGAAGCCGTCAACGGGAGCGATCAGGGCCGAGCGTTGCAAGGCCAGGTAAGCCTCTCGCACGCGGGCCGCAGCCCGGGCCACGTTGGGGTGCTCGGCCACCGACGTGCCATCGGTCAGCGACTGGTTCGACACCAGTTGTTCGCGGGCCGCCGCCAGTGCCGACTCGGCTGCGGCCACCGCACTGCGAGCCGATTGTTGTTGCGCCTGCGCGTGCTGAAACTCTTCCTTGCCAACGGCCCCGGTGGCCACCAACGGGCTGCGACGCTGCACATCGTCCTGCGCGCGTGCGAGCTCGTTTTGCACACGCGCAAGATCGGCCTGGCGCAGTTGCACCTGAGCCGACAGCGTGCCGTTGTTGGCGAACAGGGTGCGCACCTCGCGCACGGTCTGCGCCAACTGGGCTTCGGCTTGGTCCAACGCCACGCGGGCATCGGCCTGATCGAGCTTGACCAGCACCTGACCGGCCTTGACGCGGTCGGTGTCGTCGGCACCGATGGCCACCACCGTGCCGCCCACCTGAGGCGTGATCTGCACGACGTTGGCCTGCACGTACGCGTTGTCGGTGTGCTCGTAGTGACTGGCCACCAGCGCGTAGTAAGCGGCATAAGCACCGCCGCCGAGCAGCACCGCCGCTGCCACGATGGTCAGTGCCTTCTTGCGTCGCGCAGCAGGGGGCTGGGATGCTGGCGTGGGGTTCGTCGAAGGCGAGGTCATGAACGGTCTCCGGACTGCGAGGGGGTGTTCTGGGTGAGGGGCGGCGCTGGGGTCCAGCCTCCACCCACGGAGCGGATCAGCGCAAAGCGGGTGTCCAGCGCTCGGGCTTTGAGGTCGACGGCCTGGCGGCGTTGCGCCAGCACAGCGGACTCGGCCGACAGCACCGTGAGGTAGGCGCCCAGGCCCGCGCGGTAACGCTGCGTGGCCAGGTCGTAGGCGGACTCGATGTGGCTTTGCGCCACTTGCTGCTCGCCTTGCTGGCGCGCCACCGAGCGCACGCTGTCGACTTGGTCGACCGTTTCCTGCACGGCCTGCAAGAGGGTCTGGTTGTAGCTCGCCACGGCCGCGTCCTGGTCGGCCACGCGGGCACTCAGGTTGCCAAGGCGCCTGTCTCCATCGAAGATCGGCAGGTGAATGGCTGGCAGCAAGCCCCATTGCAGGCTGCTGGCCTGGAGCACCTGGTTCAGGCCGATGGCGTTGTAGCCCGCGTAACTGGTCAGCTCGATGTTGGGGTAGAAGGTCGCCCGCGCGGCGTCGCTCATGCCGCGAGCCGACTCCACACGCCAGAGTGCGGCCATCACGTCGGCGCGGCGGGCCAGCAGGTCCAACGGCAGGCTTTGGGGCACATCGGGTGCACGCAGGCGCTCCAGCGACACGTTCAAATCGTCCAGCGACTTGGGGGCTCGCCCGACCAGCACCGCCAAGGCATGCCGGGCCAGGCTGAGTTGCTCGTCGAGCGCAGCGATCTGCTGGCGTGTGTCAGGCACCGCGCCCTGCCCTTGCCGCAGCTCCACCTGGGTGTCCAGGCCAGCCTCCACCCTTTGGCGGATCAGCGCCAGCACCTCCTCGCGCTGGGCCAGGGTGCGCATCGCCACCTCGCGTTGTGCCTGCAGTCGGCCAACCTGCACGTACTGGCGGGCCACCTGCGACGACAGCAACAAGCGCGCGGCCTGAAGGTCTGCCTCCGAAGCGCGACGCTGGCCGATGCTGGCCTCGATCTCGGCGCGCTGTTTGCCAAACAGGTCCAGCTCCCAGGCGCCTTCGAGCTGCAAGGTGCCCGTGGTCAGGGTCGAGCCAGCCACTGGCGGCGGGTACAAACCGTGTTCGGTGAAGCGCTGTCGGTCGGTCTTGCCGGTGAGCTGCAACTGCGGCTTGTCGGCGCCGCTGCTGAGCATCTCCTGGGCCTGGGCGCGCTGCAGGCGGGTTTGCGCCACCTGGATGGTCGGGCTGTCGGCCAAGGCCTGCGCGATCAGGGCATCAAGCTGCGCATCGCCGCACGCCCGCCACCACTCGGTCATCTGCGCCGAAACCGGCTGCGGCCCGCTTGCGCTCACGCCAAGCGCACTCGCATCCAAGGCCGTCAGCTTCGGCTGGATCGCCTGGTGCGCACACCCGGTCATCAGGGCACCCCACCCGGCGAGCACCAACCAGGCCAGCGGTCGGCTCACCCGGTTCACGGGCCTCGCGGGGGACAATCGATTGAACTGCGTCATCGGGAACACCTTCTCGTGGGCTGGGGCAGCCCTCTCATCGTCGTTCGGGGCGCGTCAACTCGCGTCGGTGGAGGGGGCGCCATCGCCCGTGCACTCGCCTGGCTGACAGTCCTTGAGCGCCTCGGCGTTGCCGACGATCCGCTGCAGGAAGCCCATCAAGGTCTCCCACTCGGCTGGCGAGAAGCCCTGAAGCATCGCGTTGGAGACATCGCACAGGATGCCGGGCACCGGTTCGGCGGCTTTTTCGCCCTCTGGCGTGAGCATCAGGTGCACCACGCGGCGGTCTTCGGCCGAGCGCTCGCGCCGACACAAGCCCTTGGCCTCCAGCCGGTCCAGCGTTCGGGTCAAGGCCCCGGCATCGACCTGCAGTTCACGCGCCAGCGCGGCCAGGGTGTTGGCCTCACCACGGTGGATCAGGAACAGCGGCGCCCACTGGGCATGGGTCAGCCCCGTGCAGCCAAGACGCCGGTCCACCTGCCCCACCATCAACTGCGTGATGCGGCGCATGAGGTAGCCCATGCTGTTTTCGCGGCAATAAGTGGCCCGGTCGTAGATCGGGGGGGTGGGGCGCTGACCTTTCATGGGTGGCAAATTTATTTGCCTACGCAAATATTGTCAAGGCATCATAATCACGGCAACGCGAACTTCGCACGCCGCCAGGCATGGCCAACGCCGAGCCCAGACCCAACATGTCCACGACCAGCCCCACCGCCGCAGGCAAGTCCATCCGCCCGCTGGGCTCGCTGCGCCCCTTCTTGATGCCCTACCGCGGACGCATCGCGCTCGCGGGGTTGTTCCTGGTGCTGGCCGCCATCACGACGCTGGTGCTGCCGCTGGCCCTTCGCACCTTGATCGACCAGGGATTCGTCTCCCCCGACCCGGGCGAGCGCGTCATGCAGATGCGCCAGCACTTCCTGGCCCTGTTTGGCGTGGGGGCTGCGCTGGGCGTGTTTTCGGCCTCGCGCTATTTCATGGTGACCTGGTTGGGCGAGCGCATCACGTCAGACATCAAGGGAGCCGTTTACGCCCACGTCCTGCGCCAAAGCCCCGAGTTCTTCGAGACCACGCAAACCGGCGAGGTGCTCTCTCGCCTGACCGCCGACACCACCCTGATCCAGACCGTGGTGGGCACCAGCGTGTCCATGGGGCTGCGCAACGTGATCATGGCCATCGGTGCGCTGACGATGCTGGTGGTGACCAACCCCGTGGTGATGGCCCAGGTGCTGGGCGGCCTCGTGCTGATCGTGCTGCCCGCCATCGCCTATGGCCGGCGCGTCAGGCGCCTGTCGCGTGCCAGCCAGGACCGCATCGCGGACTCATCGGCCATCGCCGCCGAGGTGCTCAACGCCGTGCCCGTGGTGCAGAGCTACACCGCCGAGTCGCGCGAAGCGCAGCGTTTCAGCGAAGCCAACGAGAACGCCTTTCGTACCGGCGAGCGCCGCATCCGCGCACGCGCCCTGCTGGTGGGCTTCATCATCACCGCCACCACCGGGGCCCTGCTTTGGGGCCTGTATCAGGGCACCCAGGCTGTGCTCGACGGCCGCATCACGGCTGGCCACATGGGTCAGACCGTGGTCTACGTGATTTTGCTGCTGAGCTCGGTTGCAGCGCTCTCGGAGGTGTACGGCGACATCCTGCGCGCCGCTGGCGCCACCGAACGCATGATGGAGCTGTTGAAAGCGCGTTCACGCATCGAGTCACCCACACAGGCTCGATCGCTGCCGGCAACCACGGCTGGCTCCACCGTCAAGCTCTCGGGTGTGCAGTTCCATTACCCCTCCAGGCCTGCCCAGCCCGCGCTGGAAGACTTCAGCCTGGACGTGGCCGCCGGTGAAACCGTCGCCCTGGTCGGCCCCAGCGGCGCGGGCAAGAGCACCGTGTTCCAGCTGCTGCTGCGCTATTACGACCCGCAAGGCGGGCACGTCGAAATCGATGGTGTGAAGCTGCCCGAGGCCAGCCTCGACGCGCTGCGCGAACGCATCGGCATCGTCCCGCAGGACAGCACCATCTTCTCGGCCAGCGCGATGGAGAACATCCGCTACGGTCGCCCCTCGGCTTCGGACGAAGAGGTCTTCGCCGCAGCTCGCGCCGCCCACGCACACGACTTCCTGCAGCGCCTGCCTGAGGGCTACCAAACCTTCCTGGGCGAGCGCGGTGTGCGCCTGTCAGGCGGTCAGCGTCAGCGCATCAGCATCGCCAGGGCCATGCTGAAAAACGCGCCTTTGCTCTTGCTCGACGAAGCCACCAGTGCGCTCGACTCCGAGAGCGAGCGTGCGGTGCAAGCCGCCCTGGAAGAGGCCATGAAGGGCCGCACGACCCTGGTCATCGCCCACCGCCTGAGCACCGTGGTCAACGCCGACCGCATCGTGGTGATGGACGGTGGCCGCATCGTCGATGCCGGCACCCACGCAGAGCTCATGGCGCGCAATGGTCTGTACGCTCGGCTGGCGGCCATGCAGTTCGACCAGGCCGCCGCATGAGGCTCGGGTGTCATCCAGGACGCCCCCTCGCGCGTTGACCAGCGTGTGCCGGCTTCGGCACCACAAGGAGTTGACAAGATGATTTTCAAGACCAAGCAACGCTCTGTCCAACGCACCCTGATCATCGGCAGCACCATCGCCGTTGCCCTGTTCACCACGGGCTGCGAAACCATGGGCCCGCAGGAAAAAGGCACCGCCGCCGGAGCCGGCATCGGTGCCGTGGCGGGCGCGGCCATTGGTGCGATGACCGGTGGCAAGAACACAGTCCGGGGCGCCGCCATCGGCGCGGCCGCTGGCGCCATCGCCGGCAACCTGTGGTCCAAGCGCATGGAAGACCAGCGCCGCGCCATGGAAGCTGCCACGCAAGGCACCCCCGTCGAGGTCACCCGCACCGATGACAACCAGCTCAAGCTCGACATCCCCAACGACATTTCGTTCGCAACGGGCAGCGCTGCCCTCAAGCCCGAGCTGCGCGGCGTGCTTGACTCCTTCGCACAGGGACTGAAGTCCGGCGGCAGCGGCACCCTGGTGCGCGTGGTCGGCCACACCGACAGCACTGGCAGCGACGCCATCAACAACCCGCTGTCGCGCGAGCGCGCCGAGAGCGTGCGCGACTTCCTGGAAGACCGTGGCATCGGCAGCAACCGCATCGAGGTGATCGGCCGTGGCTCGCGCGAACCGGTGGCCAGCAACGACACGGCGGAAGGCCGCGCCAAGAACCGCCGCGTCGAGATCTTCATGCGCGACCCGGCCCAGGCCAACTGACGTCGGTTCACGCCTGGCGCGACCGTTTGCGGCAGATGGTTACCCCTCGACACAACCTCTGCCGCGCGCATCCCTAAGCCTAGGGGCGCCCATCGGCCGATTGGCCGAACCCCATCACCTAGAGTCACTGGATCGACTCGAAAGATGGGGACACGATGCCGAAGAATCCGATCCTTCCCGGCAAGAAGTTGCGTGGGCTGCTGCAACCTGCAGGCCCGATCAAGCCTGAACTCGACATCAAACTGCCGCCTGGCGTGTTCGTGCAAAGCGCGGTCAGCAGCCTGTTCCAGCCTGGCCGGCCAGGCAAGCCCGCGGTGCGACCCGACGACCTGCTGGCTGTTCGCTTCGAACTCGTGAACCTGCAGGTGCAGGCCGGCACGCCGCCGAAGGTGCGCAAAACGGCTTCGGGCGACAGCTTCATCGTCCTGCACTTCCCGCCGCAGTCCATCGCAGAAGAGGTCTTCTTCGAAACGGCCGCCCCCGGCATGAACGTGCCCGACGTGCCCCCGCCTCCGCCGGGCATCCAACCCAAGTTCGAACCCGCCAGCACCGAACCCCCCGCCGAAGCGCCGATCCGCGCGCGCGTCGCCAACGAGTCTCGCGTCGCCTTCAAGGTGCCAAACGGCTTCGAGGCAACCTACTCCATCGACGGGCTGCTGCAGGCCTGCAACCAATTGGGTCTGAATGTGCCCGCCAACGCCCTGCCGCGCACGCGCCCCCTGCCGGTGCTGCCGGGGTTCGTCAAGGCCGCCGACCTGGCCAAACTGCCCAAGCTGCAGCGCGCGCGCCTGGCGCTGGGCACGGTGCGCAGCCGGCAACTTGCCATCAGTGAAGGCGGTCAGTCGGCGGTGGTGCGTGCCCGCATCGGACAGTTCGAACTCGGCAGCACCGGCCTGGGCTCGCTCAAGCTCGGAGACATCCGCAGCCCCGTGCTGCCCCTGGCGCGACCCAAGCCCGGCATGCCATCGGCCCGCCAGACGGCCATCGAGATGCCCTGGCGCCTGATCCTGTCACCGCATGCGGGCGAGCGCTTCCAGCACGCCACCGGCCCGGTCACCTCGCCGCTGACGGGTCGCACCGAGCTGTGGCACACCCGGCTGGTCGCACCCGCAGGCGACGGCAGCGTCATCCAGCCGCCGCACCTCGACCCTCGCCGCACGGTGCGCGCCGTCTGGGCCCTGACCGGCGAAGGCTCGGGCACGCCGATGCAAAGCGCCTTCCCCTCCAGCACGCAATTGCCCGACACCGGCTCGCCGCCCTCGCCCTTCCTGGCCACGCTCGACGACTTCGATCGATTCCAGATCGCCCACCTGTCGTCCAACTTCGAGCTGAGTAACTACACCCCCGAGCCCATCGACACCCACCAGCTGATGCTGTCCTCGCTGGGTGGCTGGCTAGATGCGCGCGGCGAGTGGGATCCTCCTGGCCTGTCCGTCGAGGAATGGAGCCACCGCGCCAGCATGGGCCGCGACCACTATGTACGCGTGGTCTACAAAGGCTTCCTCTTTCCCTTCGGCCACCGCGTCTCGCTCATCAAGGTCAGCGAGCGCAAGTTCCACAACGGCACCCAGAACACGCCCAAGATGGAAGGCAACCCGGCCTACCTGCGCCAGCGCATGTTCATCGTCGTGCGAGAGCGCGAGCGCACCTTCGTCGACGAGCAACTGCTCAAGCCCGATGGCAGCGCTTTCCAGCGGCAGTTCCCGTTCAACAGCGTGCGCATCCTGACCACGGTCACGCCGAACCTGGACCAGCCAACCTCTGCCGCCAGCCTCGTCAGCAAAAAGGCGGGCGGAGCGTATGGGCAAAAGGTGTTCTGGCCCTGCGTGGGCGGCCAGCCCTTCGCCTTCCGCTGCGTGGGCACCGACATCGATGGCCGCAAGGTCAGCTTCGAGTTGCCGCTGATCTTCATGGACAACAGCACGGCCAGCCCGCGCTTTCGCGCCAAGCCGACCGACAAGTTCCTCAGCCCCGACTACGCCACGGCCGAGCTGCACGCGGCCCAGGCGGCCAAGGCTTGGCAGGCCAACCCCACTCGCCGAAGCGCCCAGCTCAAGGGCCAGCGCATGGCGCTGGCGCCCAGCCTCAAGCCGGGCGACACCATGGTCGAGGCCGTGCGCATGGAGATCGGCGTCGAGACGCTGGCCAAGAAGCTCTCCAACTCGGCCAATCTGTCGAGCAACGGCCTGCGCAGCTTCTCCGAGGAGCTCAAGCGCCCGATGTTCTACCCCAGCGTCACCGAGGTCGAGGCCCGCATCGCCGCGTTGTCTCAGCTGTCCGGCTCGGGCGACACCAACTTGCTGAGCTGGAACGCGCACTACCTCAAGCAAGGTTTCGCGGGCAACGTGGGCGAGGTCTTCGCCAACGTGGCGGGCAAGGCCAAGCTCGACTTCTCTTCGCAAGGCGACCGCTCGGGCGGCTTCGTCATGCCCAACCTCGCGCCCAAGGCGCTGACGCGCTCCAGCGGCCCCGCTTCGCTTGACCCGGCCAAGCTGGTCTCGGGCACCAACATCGGCGGCACCGACCTCTTCCCGACCTCGCTGAGCGACCTGCCACTGCCGCTGCTGTTCGGCTGCATCCCGCTGGGTGAGGTCATCCAGGCCGTGGCCAACCTGGGCAACAGCCCGGACAAGGTGCCGCGTTTCGCCTCTGAGTCGGCCACGCAGCTCGAGTCCTTCATCGGCACACTGGTGCGCGCCTTCGAGATGGTGCGCAACCTGGGCGGCCAGGGCACCTCTTTGGGCAAGGCTGCGGTCGATGTGCTGCGCGGCATCCTGGCCGACCTGCAGGCGCAGGCCATGTCGCTCGTGCAAGCCGAAACGCAAGAGCTGCGCGACGCCATGGCCCAGCTGCAGGCCGCCTTCGACGCCGTGCGCGCCAAGCTCGCTGCCGTGGTGCCCGACACGCTCGATGGCGCCAGTAGCGGCACGGTTCTGCCCTCGATCGACAGCATCCCCTCGCTGAACTCGATCCAGGCACCCATCAACAACGCCATCTCGGCGCTGAACACGGTCGAGGACAAGCTCGAAGACTCGCCCCTGCCCGCCGGCTTCAAGCAAGGAAGCCTGGGCCTCATCCAGCAGGCCCGCAACACGCTGCAGGACGTCCAGACGCTGCTGACGCTGATCCCGCAGGGCAAGGCGCTGTTCCAGGCACTCGACGCCATCGTCGGCAACCCCGACGGCCTGGGCGACCTGCTGAGCAACCCCGCCGCGCTGGACCCCAAGATCACCGCGCTCAAGAACGCCCTGGCCGACGTGCGCACCACCCTGGCTGGCTTCCGCCTGCTCGAAGGCGCCGCGCGCAAGGCCGTGCTCGACGTGCTGCAGGCCCTGGTCGACATCCTCGACGTGGCCGACGACATCCTGGATGTGCTGGCCGGCCTGCTGGGTGAAGAGCTCACCATCCGCTTCGACTGGAGCCCCGAGATCAAGCCCTGGGGCTTCGAGCCCGGCAAGCCACTGTTCCGTCCGAACGACCCGCACGGCTTCACCGTGGCCGTGGAAGCCAAGGTGCGCAAGGACGGCTCCAGCGCGCCCAAGATCCGCGTGGTCTGTGGTCTGAAGCACTTCGACCTCATCCTCATCAACCCCGCCGCCTTCCTGGAGCTGAACTTCGAGAAGATCGAGTTCAGCGTGGACACCGGCGCCAAGATGGGCGTGGACGTGCTGCTGTCGGACATCAAGTTCGTCGGCCCGCTGTCCTTCGTTGAAACGCTCAAGGACCTCATCCCGCTCGACGGCTTCTCCGACCCGCCCTACCTTGACATCACGCCCAAGGGCATCGACGCCGGCTTCTCGCAAGGCCTGCCCAACATCGCCGTGGGCATGTTCTCGATCAGCAACATCAGCCTGGGCGCGGGCTTCACGGTGCCCTTCATCGGCCAGCCGCTGTCGGTGCGCTTCAACTTCTGCACCCGCGAGCAGCCCTTCAACCTCACGGTGTCGATGTTCGGCGGTGGCGGCTTCTTCGGCGTCACCATCTCGCCGGACGGCGTGCAGATCCTGGAAGCCGCCTTCGAGTTCGGCGCCTCGGTGTCGATCGACTTCGGCGTGGCCTCGGGCGGCGTCGAGGTCATGGCCGGCATCTACTTCCGCATGGAGCAGGACGCCGCCTCGCTGACCGGCTACTTCCGCCTGGGCGGACACGTCAGCGTGCTCGGTCTGATCTCGGCCTCGCTGGAGCTCTACCTGGAGCTGCGCTACGAGTTCGAGACCGGCAAGGCCATTGGCAAGGCGCAGTTGACCATCGAAGTCGAGGTGTTCTTCTTCTCGGCCGACGTCACGATCACCTGCGAGCGCAAGTTCGCCGGCTCCAACGGCGATCCGACCTTCCGCCAGCTCTTGGGCTTCGACCCGTCGCTGTCGCTGGCCGAAGAGCTCGCTCAGATCAAGACCGGCCCCGCCGACGCCACCGACTACGCCTGGCGCGAGTACTGCGACGCTTTCGCCTGACCGCACCTCGCCCCCAGCACCCGAATCCCTGGAGCCTGATTCATGGCCAAACAATCCATCCTCTGGACCGCCCTGCCCTTCGGTCGCGTGAGCGAGGGCCCGCAAGCCGGGTCCCTGCGCCTGTCCATCGTTGTCTCGCCCCGCCTGACCCCGCAGAACGCCGCCGAGCAAAAGCTGGGCGCAGCCGGTTTCGCCGACTTCCACAACTGGCCTGAAACGCTCGACCAGGTCAAGCTGGGGCTGCGCATCGGCAACCAGACGGTGCCGGTGCAACGCATCTCCAAGACCGACCCGCAACTGTGGCAGCAGGTCTTCGGCCCCGACACACCGGTGGCCGGCTTCACCTTCCGCGACATGAGCCGGGTGAACCTGCGCTCCTTCCCCGTGCGCCACGTGCTGGGCTTCGTGCGCGAGCACCACGGCCGCATCGCCCAGGCCAACCCGGTGACCCCACCCACGCTGCTGCCCTGGCGCGGCGCCGACCCAGCACTCAAGGACATGCTCACCGGCCTGGGCACCCGCGTCGAAAAAATAGACCTGGGCAGCACCTCGCTGGAGAAGATGCACCCTGGCTTCGACCGCTTCTTCGATGACCGCCGGGAAGAAGCACTCGAAGCGGTCGTCGACAAGCTCGTCTTCAACGATCAGGGGCGCTACCGGCACCCGGTCACCGGCATCGATGGCAAGACCAGCGAGAAGTCAGCTGCGCCTTTGCGCGTGCTGCCCTCCGAGTGGCAGGATCCCGACCTGGGCGGCCCCGACGCCATCCTCATGGACCACTTCGAAAGCGCGGCCGAGTACACCTTCTACCAGGCCAACCGCTTCTACCGCCGCCGACCGGCCACGAAGGCCGAGCAGGCCATGCGCCGGCCGAACTTCGCCAACGTGCCCGCCGCGCCCAAGGCCCCCGAGTTCGACTTCCACCGACTGGTGGCCTCGCTGTCCGACATGCCGCAACTGCTGCGCCGGCTCGGCCTGATCATCGACGTGGTGCTTCCCGCCAACAACCCCATCGCACAAGCGCTGAAGAACCAGCCGCAGGCCGAAGGCACGGTGGGCGTCGAGGTGTTGTCCTGGCCGGGTCACGACCTGGGTGCCGACCGCTACCCTCGCACCGCCTGGCGCGCCACCCCGCGCCGCTTCGTCACCCGCGCGCGCACCAGCGACCAGCAAGACGGCCTGTTGGCCCTGGCCGGCACGGTCGATCCGACGCTCACGCCCACGGTCAAACAGCGTGGCAACTTCGACCTCTTCCAGGTGGACCCGGATGGCGCCGCGCTCAAGACGGTCGACTTCCTGCTCTCGGCCCAGAACCTGGTCGGCCGCAGCATCAAGTCCGGCACCCATGGCGCCGTCACCTACACCACGGGCGACAAACAGCCCGTGGCCGCACTGCGATCAGGCGGCCTGGGCATCTCGCGCCATGGCCGCGCGGCTCAGGTGGCCATGCTGGCTGCTGCCACCAAGCTCAAGAACGATGCCGCCCAGGCCTCGGCCGACGATTCGCGCAAGGTCGTGCTGTTCTCGGAAGACGTGACCCGCGGATACCGCATCGACGTCCACACCCGCGACAAGTGGCACAGCCTGTGCGCACGCGAAGGCGACTACACCCTGCAAGCCACCGGCGAGAAGATCGAACTCAAGCCCGATGAGGGCTACATCAAGGGCGCTTCGACCACCGGCGACGGGCAGGACGACCACTACCTGCACGAGACCCTCTTTCGCTGGACGGGCTGGAGCCTGGTTGCGCCCCGCCCGGGCCGCACCATCCTGGCCGTCGATCAGCCGGGCAGCGGCCTGCAAGGCGAAACCGTCACCGAGGTCGACGACCGTGCCGAGAAAGGCCACGGCGTCCTCGCCCAGTTCAAGGCTCAAAAGGGCACCCTGCCCCGCCTGCGTTTCGGCTGGACTTACCGTTTCCGCGCCCGCATGGCCGACCTCGCCGGCAACAGCCTGGCCCTGGACGATCCCAGCCTGAAAGAAGACGCCCAGGTCACCGAACCCGTGCCCTACCTGCGCTTCGAACCCATCGACCCACCGGTGCTGGTGCACGCCCACCGCGTCAGCGAAGGTGAATCTCTCGAGCGCCTGGTGCTGCGCAGCAACCACGACAGCACGCCCGCCGACTACCTGCAGTCGCCCGACTTCAAGACATCGACCCAGCAGCCCCCTTCCGCCGACTTCGCCTACGTCGCGACCTGCGACCGCCACGTGGTGCCGCCCAAGTCCTCGCAATTGCAGTGCGAGCAGCACGGCCTGTTCGACGAAGCCATGGGCAGCGGCGACCCCGCCCGCGTCAAGGCCGCCTACGCGCTGGCTGGCCGCGAGGCGGGCACGCTCTACGACCAGACGGACGGCAGCGACATCGAACTCGTGACGCCCACATCGGTGGCCGCATCGGCGCGCACCGACTCGGTCCCCCCGAAACTGCCCGACGCCGAGCACCCCACCGGTGAACGCCTGGTCGGTGGCCAGTACATCGTCCACCACGAGCACTTGGTGCAAACGCCTTACCTGCCTGACGGTGCCGCAGCGGGACTGGCCATCACCGCGCTCACCCGTGGCGACATGCGCCGCATCGGCGTGATCGAGCCCACCATCCTGGGTGAAGACGCCGCCATCGTGCTGGGCCCACAGGAAGAGTTGGTGATCGTCGTGCGCCATGGCAAGAAGTGGCCCGACACCACCGGCCTGCGCATCGTCATGGCCGAGCGCCAGCCCGCCCCTCAAGTCGACGACGACACCGCCCAGGAAGAGCCTGTCACGGCCGCCGACCGCCCCGTTTGGGACGCGGACAAACGGGTGCTGACCCTCTTCGTGCGCAAGGGCCACATCGCCCGCCTGCGCTACGCCAGCCTGCTCGACAGGGCGTTCCTCTCGCACATGGGCCTGCCCCTGTGGAGCAACAGCGGCGCCGAGTTCCAGAAGATCGCGCGTCGCGCCCTGCTGGGCCTGCACTGGATGGTCACGCCCCAGCGCGAGCTGACCCTGGTGCACGCCACGCAACAGCCCGTGTGCACGCCGCGCCTGCTGACCATCGGCGTGCAGCCACGCCAGCCCGGTGACACCTTCGCCGACCTGCAGGCTCGCGTGCAGCTGCACGGCCCCAGCACGGGCAAATTCGAGGTCGAGGCCGAGTGGGACGAATGGCTCGACGACCTCAACCAGCCGGGCCCCGTGCACCGTGTCATGAGCGGCCAGCTCGCCGAGGTCCCGTTGGCCGACAACCATGAGAACCTTTTCAGCCTGTCTGCCGCTGCCGAGGCACAAAGGCCCCCCGCAGGCAACGCAGGTGGAGGCAAGGGCGACCGCGCCCTGGGCAACCGCCACGAGTTCGGCGACCAGCGCTTCCGCCTGGTGCGCTACCGACTCAAGGGCACGACGCGCTTTCGCGAGTACCTGCCGCCCTCGCTGTACGCCCAGACCCCGCTGGTGACGCGAACCGGCCCGCAGGCGCTGCCAACCCAAGCCAACGTTGGCGCGCCAGGCGACGCAGGAGCGCCGGTGTTGTTCAACTTCGCGGGCAGCCAGCCCAACGGCGTCATCGTGCCGCACACCGGCATCCCCGACACGCCGCCGGTGATGTGCGTGCTGCCCACCATGAGCTGGCAGCGTCAGCTCGGTGCCGCTCGCACCGTGCAGCTCAGCACGCGCCTGGGCAACAGCCTGCGTATCTACATCGACCGTCCCTGGTTCCAGACCGGCAACGGCGAGTTGCTCGGCGTGGTGCTGCACCCCAACGACAACGGCGCCTTCAACAAGCTCACCGAGGCCCAGGTGCCCTTCGTCACCCAGTGGGGCCTGGACCCGCTGCATGACAGCGACCACCCCAAAGCCATCGCCAAGGCCACCGATTTCCCGGCCCGTGTGTTCACCGAGAACGTGGCCCTGCTGGAAAACGGCCAGACGGTGACCGTGGTCGGCCACCGCGTGCAATGGGACGCGCAGCGCAAGCTCTGGTTCGCCGACATCGAGATCGCCGCTGGCACCAGCTACATGCCCTTCGTGAGGCTGTCGGTCGTGCGCTACCAGCCGCATTCGCTGCCAGGCAGCAAGGTGTCGCGCACCGTGCTGACCGAATTCACCCAGGTGCTGCCGCGCCGCAAGGCCGTGGTCAAGCGCGTGGGCCAGCGAGACTTCTCCGTGACCCTGCACGGCCCCGTGCCCGAATACGGCCCGATGCGCCTGCTCAACGATTCGGCGCACATCGGCATCTCGCTGATCCCGCAACCGGGCACCGAGATCGAAAGCGGCCGCAACCGCATCGAGCTCGTGCTGCAATCGCGCGACCCGCAGATCGACTCCGACCTGGCCTGGAGCGACGTCAAGGTGCTCGCCAGCGGCCTGGCCCTGCCTCCCGGCGCAACGCTCGACCGGGTGCCCGGTGGCGTGTTCGTGAGCCCCGCAGGCGCTGTGACCAAGGCCGGCGACGCGGCCGCGATCAAGGTCAAGCCCGGCATCGTGCCCACGAACACCAAGCCCTTCACGGTGCTCGACCGCCTGGGCGAGGTCCAGCGCTTCGAGCGCGAACTCAACGTCACCCTGCCACCGGTCTTCGAGCTGTTCGACCCGGCCATCTGGCAGGGTCGAGCGAGCTTTTCGGCCACCGACCCTGCCCCTTACCGGCTGGTGGTGCGAGAGTTCGAGCGCTACTACACCGACCGCACGATCCCCGAACGCCATGGCGAGCGGTTGCTGCAGCGCCGCGTGGTCGAGGAGCGGCTGGTCTACACGGAGTTCTTCCCGATCTGAGTTCCTCAACAGGCAGCAAAACCTCCCCCGGGCTTTCATCACACGAGAGACCGGACCACCTCAACAGCCGGGATAATCCGGCTGTTGCCTTTTCTGGCGCCCATCTCCGACCTCGACGTGACCAGCCCCACCGCCCAGCGCCCCGTGCGCAGCCAGTACGAAGACTTCATGCGCCACGTGCACACCCACGGCGTGCTCAAGACCGACCGAACCGGCACCGGCACGCGCAGCGTCTTCGGCCACCAGATGCGCTTCGACCTGTCCGAAGGCTTCCCGCTGGTCACGACCAAGAAGGTGCACCTGAAATCCATCATCGTCGAGCTGCTGTGGTTCCTGCGTGGCGACGACAACGTCAAGTGGCTGCAAGAGCGCGGCGTCACCATCTGGGACGAATGGGCCCGTGAAGACGGCTCGCTGGGCCCGGTGTACGGCGTGCAATGGCGCAACTGGCCCAAGCCCGACGGCACCCACGTCGACCAGATCACCGAAGTCGTCAAGCAGCTCAAGACCTCGCCCGACTCGCGCCGCATCATCGTCAGCGCCTGGAACCCCGGCCTGATCGACCAGATGGCGCTGCCGCCCTGTCACGCCTTCTTCCAGTTCTACGTGGCGCCCGCGCAAGACGGCGGCCGCCCCAAGCTCAGCTGCCAGCTCTACCAGCGCAGCGCCGACATCTTCCTGGGCGTGCCTTTCAACATCGCCTCCTACGCCTTGCTGACCCACATGCTGGCCCAGCAGTGCGACCTGGACGTGGGCGACTTCGTCTGGACGGGCGGTGACTGCCACATCTACAGCAACCACACCGAACAGGTCGAGCTTCAGCTCAGCCGCACGCCGCACCCCTATCCCCTGCTCAACATCAAGCGCAAGCCCGCCTCGATCTTCGACTACGAGTACGAGGACTTCGAAGTGCTCGAGTACGAACACCACCCGGCCATCAAGGCGGCGGTGGCGGTCTGAGGACGGGCCAGGATGTCGAACACCCCTCGAACGCTCTCGCTGATTGCCGCCGTGGCCCGCAACGGCGCCATCGGCAAAGACAACGCCCTGCTGTGGCGCCTGCCCGAAGACCTGAAGTTCTTCAAGCGCACCACGCTGGGCTGCCCGGTCGTCATGGGTCGCAAGACCTGGGATTCCATCGGTCGCCCCCTGCCGGGTCGGCGCAACATCGTCATCACCCGCAACACCGCGTGGCAGGCCGAAGGTGCCGAGGTTTTCCATGACCTCGCCAGCGCTTTGGCAGCCACGGCCGATGCCCCCAAGGTCTTCGTCATCGGAGGGGGCGAGCTCTATGCCCAGGCCCTGCCCCTGGCCGACGAGCTCGTGCTGACCGAAGTCGATGCCGACTTCGACGGCGACACCTTTTTCCCTGACTGGGAACGCAGCGCCTTCACCGAGGTCAGCCGCGAAACCCACACCGCCGATGCCGGCTGGGCTTATCACTTCGTGGTTCGGCGACGCAGCTGAAGTCGCGCCTGGCTGAAAGCTGCGGCCAGCTGGCGCTTTCGATTCGGTTTTTTCGAATCATCGACGCCATAAATTCGAAGTAACTTGCGCGAATGATGCGCCTGGTTTGATCAGACAATGCTGGGTTTTGCCCAGCATTCGGCCCCCCTCTCACCCCCAAGACCGCCAAGCCATGGACTTCCTGCTCGACCCCAACATCTGGATCGCCTTTGCGATGCTCACCGCCCTGGAGATCGTCCTGGGCGTGGACAACATCATCTTCATCTCCATCCTGGTGGGGCGCCTGCCCGCGGACGTGCGCGACAAAGCACGCCGCCTGGGCCTGGGTTTTGCCATGGTCTCGCGCCTGGCGTTGTTGTTCTCCCTGAGCTGGGTGATGGGCCTCAAGGACGACCTGTTCCAGCTCCTGGGCCAAGGCATCAGCGGGCGTGACCTGGTGCTGCTGGGCGGCGGCCTCTTCCTGCTCTACAAGGCCTCCCATGAAATCTTCGTGGAAGTGGAGGCTCGCGAACAGGACGGCCCACCTCAGACCGACCCCGCCACCGTCAAGGCTGCCGGCACGCGTCTGTTCTGGGGGATCATCGGCCAGATCGCCATCATCGACATCGTTTTCTCGCTCGACTCCGTCATCACCGCAGTCGGCATGGTGGACCAGATCGGCGTCATGGTGGCTGCGGTCATCACCTCGGTCGGCGTGATGCTGTTCGCGGCCAAACCCATCGGTGAATTCGTCGACGCACACCCGTCGGTCAAGGTGCTGGCGCTGGCTTTCCTGGTGATGGTCGGCATGGCCCTGACGGCCGAAGCCTTCGAAGCCCACGTGCCCAAGGGCTACATCTACGCCGCAATGAGCTTCTCACTGGTCGTGGAAGCGCTCAACATCCGGGCTCGCAAGAAGCGCCTGGCGGCGGCCGCCTCGACCCGCTGAGCCAAGCACCGAGCAGGACAAGGGCCTGCCGCCACAAGGCAGGGGTGGCTCACGCCACCCTCACCTCGGTCACCAGGGGGGCCAGCATCGACACCACGCGGTTGCGACCCTCGCTCTTGGCCCGGTACATGGCCTGGTCGGCCCGGCCCAGTGCCACCTCGGGCGACTCACCTGGCAACAGCACGGTCACACCAATGCTGGCCGTCAGCCGCACGTTTTCATCGGTGAGCCGGAGCGGGTGATCCGCCAGCAGCCCTCGCAGGCGCTCGGCCACCCCCTGGGCCTGCTCCACCGAGGCGCGGGGCAACAACACGGCGAACTCTTCGCCACCCAGGCGTCCCATCGTGTCCTGCACGCGCATGCAGCGCTGCGCCACCTCCACGAAATGCCGCAAGGCGTCGTCGCCAGCGCTGTGACCCCAGGTATCGTTGATGCGCTTGAAATGGTCGAGGTCGATCACCAGGATGGGCAGAGCAGGCCGCTGACCACCGCCATCACTGAGCTGCTGCAGGCGATGCAAAAAGGCGCGACGGCTGTGCACGCCCGTCAATTCATCGCGGTCCACCAGCCTGCGCAACTCGCCATGCGAGTACTCGGCCACCAGCAGCAGCACGCAAAAAGCCATCACGTTCATCGCCACGGCCGACTCCAACAGGATGAACGGTGAGATGGCCGTCATCCGCGCCAGGCTCATGGGCCCACTCAGGTCGAAGGAAAACAGCCAGGGGCGCCCCAGCATGAACAGGCCATGCAGCAAGCTGACTGCCGCCAACAGGTAACGGGCGGGATAAGCGCGAACGCCGCCCTTGGCCATCGCCTGCGCGGTCAGCACGAACAGCACCCCCAGCGACAAGCTGTGGATGAGGAACCGGGCCGTGAAGTCCGGGTGCACCGACGTGAAGTAGACCGCCACGGAGGTGACGGCTCCGATCATCAAGGCACCGATCCAATGAGGGGGGGTGGCTCACCCACGTGGCGCCTGGCGCCCACGAAGATGAAGTAGCCCATGCCCAGCAACAGCCCTTGAGCCAGGGCCACCGACACGACACCGGGCCAGCGCCCTCGCAGGAGCAACTCCAGGCATGCCAGGAAGCCCAGGCCGTGCGCCAGGCTCCACCAGGTCAGACCAGGCACCAGGCGGTTGATGCGCCAGACGGTCGCCATGACGAGCGACATCAGGCCCATCAGGATGGTCATCAGGATCAGCAGGGTGGGACTGTGCAAGGTGTCAACAACTGGAAAACAACAAACCAGGTCGCAGCCGCACATTGTGTCACGTGGCCTGCGCACCGACGCATCCGCCATTCATCGTCCACCAGGCGAAAAGCTTGAGCGGTTTTTCACGCTCTTACAACGACTCATCGCACCGGGTTAGGATCCGCGCACGCCATCTTGATCTGCTCGCGCTGTGAAACTCGCCACCTGGAACGTCAACTCCCTGTCCGTCCGCTTGCCCCAGTTGCTTGACTGGCTGGCGGCCAACCCGGTCGATGCCCTGGTGCTTCAGGAAACCAAGCTCACGGACGACAAGTTCCCGCAGGCCGACATCGAAGCGGCCGGCTACCAGTCTCAATGGTTCGGGCAAAAGACCTACAACGGCGTGGCATTGCTGAGCCGGCAAGCTGGCATCGACACGGTGCGCAACATCCCTGGGTTCTCCGACGAGCAGGCGCGCGTCATCGCTGCCACGGTGCCGCATGCCACGCTTGGCAGCGTGCGCGTCATCGGAGCCTACTTCCCCAACGGCCAGGCGCCCGACAGCGACAAGTTCGTCTACAAGATGGCCTGGCTCGAAGCGCTCAACGCCTGGGTCAAGGACGAGCTCACCCGCCACCCTCACCTGGTGCTCATGGGCGACTACAACATCGCGCCCACCGACGGCGACGTCTACGACCCGGTCGGCTGGAAAGACCAGATTCACTGCACGGTGCCCGAACGCGAGCATTTCCAGCGCCTGATCGGCCTGGGCTTGACAGACGCTTTCAGGCTCTTCGAGCAGGCACCCAAATCATGGAGCTGGTGGGACTATCGCAACCTGGCGTTTCGCAAGAACCAAGGCCTGCGCATCGACCACATCCTGGTCAGCGATGCGCTCAAGCCCAAGGTCAAGGCTTGCCACATCGACAAGCAGCCGCGGCGCAACGAACGCCCGAGCGATCACGCACCGGTGATCGTCGAGCTCAGCGACTGACCAGGCTCATTCGCCTAGCAGCCAGCGCTGAAATGGCTTGGGCAAGGCTTTCTCGCCCTGCGCCAGCGCAGACAAGCTCACCCATTGGCCCTCGCCGAGCAGCGGCTCGGACACACGCGACATCACTCGCCTCACATCGCCTTCTTGCGCCACGCTCGCCTGCGCGCGGGCCAAGTGCAAGCGCCAATCAAGGTGGGTGAGCACGTGCGTGACTGGGGGCTGAAGTTCAGCTGGATGCGGCCAGGCTGCCTTGAAATCGACCTCCGAGGCAAACATGGGCAAGGTCCACAAACCGGACCAGATGCCGGTGTGCGGCCGCTGAACCAGCCAGACCGCATCGTCCTTTTGCAGCCAAAGGCACCAGTTCTCACGCTGGCTGCGCTTGAGCTTCTTGGTTTTGACAGGCAGGCGCTCGGGCTCACCCTGTTTGCGCCCTTCACACAGGTCTGACCATGGGCACGTCAGGCAGGCCGGTTGGCGCGGCGTGCACAGCGTTGCACCCAAGTCCATCAGGCCCTGGGTGTAAGGCACCATGTCAGCTGGCTGGACAGGCACCAGCGCCTGAGCCGCCTCGGTGAGCGCACGCTCATGCGCTCGCACGGAAAGATCGCCCTCCCAGCCCAGCACGCGGCTGAGCACCCGCCTCACGTTGCCATCCATGATGGAGATGCGCTCACCAAAGCAGAAGGCCGCAATGGCCGCCGCCGTCGATGGCCCGATGCCCGGCAACTGCTGCAAGGCAACCGCGTGGACAGGGAAGCTGCCAGCGTGCGCGTCCCGAATCACCTGGGCACAACGGTGCAGGTTGCGTGCTCGGCTGTAGTAGCCAAGCCCACTCCAGAGGGTCAACACCTCGTCGAGCTCCGCATTGGCCAGCGCCACCACCGACGGAAACCTCGTCAAGAAGCGCTCGTAGTAACCCAGGACCGTGCTGACCTGCGTCTGCTGCAACATGATCTCCGACAGCCAAACGCGGTACGGGTCGCGCGTTTGCTGCCAAGGCAGGTGGTGCCTGCCTTGCGTGCGCTGCCAGGCCACGAGGCGATCCGGCAGGTCGGGGTGCAGTCGTTTGGCCCTGCCCATCAAGGCGGCCGCGTCAGGTTCCATCACAGCTCAAGCAAACAAGCAACGGCAAGACTCAGGCTGTCTCTCCAGCAGCCGGCACATCACTCACCTGCCCCAGGTTGAGGTCCAACGAAAGCGCCTCGATCGCCGCAGCGCTGGGTTGAGGCACCTGGGCCACGTCGGCCTGCGCGCTGGGGTCGGCCATCTCACCGAGCTGATCCATCAGCGTTTGCAGGCGAGTCTGCAACTGCAGCACACGCTCATCTTGCGCTTGCACTTCCTGCAGACGGGTGTCGAGTTCGTTCGAGGCCGACTGGATTCGATCAAGCGACTCGTAACGGCGCTTGAAGTTGCGACGACGCTCGCGCAACTGGCTGTCGACCTGGGCCGAAGCCGTCTTGTTCCACAGCTCGATGTCGTTGCTGATGGTCTCGAAGACCACGCGCAGACGCGAGATCAGCATGCGGCGGAACTGCTCCTGAAAGCCAGGCTGCGCCAAGCGGAAGGCCTGGCTCAGCCCCAGGTACTGCACGTAGTTGCGCTCGATGAGGTTGAGGTCATCGGTGTACTTGCGCACATCCAGCGGCACATCGGCCACCAGGCTGAAGCCGAACTCGGCGTTCAGGCGCGAGAACGAAGCCACCAGCATCGCGTGGATCTCGTCGTTGCGCTGCTGCGCCTGCTCGATGAGCTCACGCAGGCGGGCACACAGATCGACGAAGGCTTTGCGGGCCCCAAGGGGCAACCAGGAGCCACCCAGCACCTGCTGCAGCACGTCGACTTCTTGACGCAAGCGCTCGGAAGACAGGTCATGCAACATGCTGCGCAGCATGCGCGCGTGGATGCTGCGCATGGCGTGCAGGCGTGCGGTGCACTGCTCGAACTCGGCCGCCTCGGCCTGCACCCGCTGGATCATCAGCTGGACCTTGCCCGAGCTCTTGCCGCGCAGGCCACGCAATTCGTGCAGCTGGTCGGCATGCAGGCGCCGCATTTCACCGAAGCGACGCGTGAGCTGCTGCTGGAACTGTTGGGCCCCCGACCACGAGGCCTGGGCCAGGTTGTCTCGGCGCCTGGGCAGCAAACCTTCGGACAGGGCGTGCTCGAAAGATTCCAGGCGACTCTGAACCAAACCTTGCGCGTCACCCGTCAGGCGGGCCGCAAGGGCCTGGCGCGCAGAAATCGGGAACACGTTCTCCGTCGGGATCTCGAGGGTCTGGGCAACGCTTGCGCACTGGCGGGTGATGACCTGCTGCACCTGTTCGGGCGTGCTCAGCGGGTCGGCCAGCGTGTCGATCTTGTTGAGCACCACGTAGCGGGCCAGTGCCGGACCACTGAGGTGGTCGCGCCAGATGTCGAGGTCTGACTTGGTCACGCCCGTGTCGGCCCCCAGGATGAACACCGTGGCGTGAGCCTGGGGCAGCAGGCCCAGCGTCAGTTCAGGCTCGGTGCCGATGGCGTTGAGCCCGGGGGTGTCGAGCACCACCAACCCTCGCTTGAGCAGCGGATGAGGCAGGTTGATGCGCGCGTGACGCCACACCGGCACCTCGACCTGGCCATCGGCAGACAAGGGCGGGTTGTCTGTGGGGCGCTCAGCGTCCCAGAAGCCCAGTGCCGTGGCCTCTTCGGGCGAAACCATGCGGGTGCGCATGACTTCTGCCAGGGCCTTGGCCATTTCATCGGGGTTGGCCAGGTCCAGCACATGCCAGGTCCAGGCCTTGGGCTGCACACGGTACTCGGCCAGCGACGTGGCTTCCAGCCGCGTCTCGATGGGCAGCAACGACAGGCCCACCGGGTCTTCTGCGTCATACCCCAGCTCAACCGGGCACATGGTGGTGCGCCCAGCCGAAGCAGGCATCATGCGACGCCCTTTGTCAGAAAAGAAGATGGCGTTGATGAGCTCGGACTTGCCGCGAGAGAACTCGGCCACGAAGGCCACCATGAGCTTCTCGCCAGACAGCCTGCGGCGCATGGCCTCGAACCACTCCGCCGAGCCATCGTCGAGCAAATCGTGCTCACGCGCGAAGCGGGCCAGCGCGGCCAACCGGGCATCGGTTTCGAGGCGCCATTGACCAAAGGCGTCAAGGTGGCTGGCGAATGTCGGCTTCATGTGGTTGATCCTAGCGCATGGAACACCGCCCATTGCATCTGGTGCAAGCGAGTTTGGGACAAAAGGTACATCGTTATCGGCAGATGGCAGCCGATGCCCAATCGATTAATGCCCCGAAGCTGAGTCCAACTTCACGCCAACTCACCGGCGCTGACAGGTGCCGCAAAAGAAGGTCGAACGCTGGGCTTGCACGATGCGCCTGACGGGCGAGCCACAGGACCTGCAAGCCTGCCCCTCCCGGCCGTAAACCTGGGTCGCCAACTGAAAATGCCCCTGGCTCCCATGGGCGTCGCGGAAGTCACGCAAGCTGGAGCCACCTTGCTCGATGGCCTCGGCCAGCACGGCTTTGACTTCCTGGAGCAAGCGGGCCGCTCGCGGCCGGCTCAGCTTGCCAGCCTGCAGGCGAGGGTCGATGCCCGCGCGAAACAAGGCCTCGCAAGCGTAGATGTTGCCCGCACCCACCACGATGTCTCCAGCCAGCAAGGCCTGCTTGATCGCGACCCGCTTGCCCACCAGCGCGGCATGAAAGTGCGCCACGTCGAGCGCCGCATCGAATGGCTCCAGGCCCAGGCCCGCCAGCAGCCGGGCAGGCAGCCCATCCTGCAGCGACGCGCCCCAGATCACCGCCCCGAAGCGGCGCGGATCGGTCAGCCTGAGCACACCACGGTTGGTGTTGAGCTCGAAATGATCGTGCGGCCCAGGCTCGCCAGGCGACCACTTGAAAGCCAGCGAGCCCGACATGCCGAGGTGGATCAGCAGCCCGCCCGAGCGATCGGCAGGAAGCACCAGAGGCAGCCAAAGGTACTTGCCTCGGCGCACCACCTCACCCACCACACCGCCTCGCAACTCGTCCACGTCCAGCCCGAGGGGCCAACGCAGCGGCTTGCCCAATTGAGCAGACAACACCTCGGCACCAAAGATGCGTTGCGCAAAACTGCGACGGGTGACCTCGACTTCCGGGAGCTCTGGCATGGGCGGGATCATAAAAGCTCGGTAAAGGCCCGACAGGCCCGATGTGGAATCGAGGGCACAGACCCACCTCGACCGCACGCACCCGTTCATCCATCCCTAGAATGGCGCGAGCACCCTGGAGATTGCATGCTGCGTTCTGCGTTCCGCCCCATCAGCAACACCGCCCAAGCAGGCAACCACCCATCGGCACGGCCCGAGCGGGCCCTCGAGGCCAAGGGCCCACGACCCAAGCTCAAAAAGGGCGGACATCGCCCAACCCTGGCATGGATTGGGCTGAATCTGCTGATCGGAACCGCGCTCGCCGCCCCCATGCAGCCTCGCCAGGGCTGGCAGCAAACACTGGCGCAAGCCTCCCCCGCCGCGCCCCCAGCGCAGCCGGCCTCGCCTCCTGCTGCAACCACCCCTCCCACCCGCTCGGCGATGGACGCCAACCTGTTCTTCCAGGTGTTGGTCGCCGAGATCCAGGCCAACAGCGGTGACCCGGGTTCCGCCTACCAGATCTACCTCGAGGCCGCACGACGTCTGCAAAACGGTCAGCTCTACCAACGCTCTGTGGAGGTCGCTCTGCGTGCTCGCGCCGGCGAACAAGCCCTGACCGCGGCCAAGGCTTGGCGCCAAGCCCTGCCCCAATCTCGAGACGCAGCAGAGTTCAACACCCAAATCCTCATCGCCTTGGGTCGGAGCAAGGAACTGGCAGCTCCTTTGCGCGCGCTCATCCAGCTCACACCGACCGAGCAACAAGCCCAACTGATGGCCAGCTTGCCGCGCAGCCTGGCACGCCTGCAAGACCGGGTGGCAGCCGCCCGGGTGATCGACGAAGCCACGCAGCCCTGGCGCAGCGCGCCCATGGAATCGGCCGCGGCCTGGGCCGCCAGCGCAGAAGCGTGGCTGATGGCCGGCCGCACTGACACCGCCATGGATGCCGCACGCCAAGCCTTGAAGCTCGACCCCGGCCAGCTCGGTGCCCAGTTGGTGGCCACCGACCTCATCGGCCAGCAAGCCGACGCCGAGGCCCTGGTCAAGTCACAGCTGACCCGCCAGGATGCCCCCCCGGTGCTGCGCCTGGCCTACGCTCGCAAACTGGCCACCGCCCAGCGTTACGCGGAATCTGCCGAGCAACTCGAAACCCTGATCGCCGCGCAACCCGATCAGGACAGCCACCGCGTGCTGCTCGCCGCCATCCGACTGGAGATGCGGCAGGTCGACGCTGCCGAGGCCGTCATCAAGCCCGTTTTGCAAAGAACCACCACCCCACCCAGCAAGGACCACGAACAGGCCTTCCTGCTGATGGCCCAGGTGGCAGACCGCCGCAACCAGACCGCAGAAGCCTTGCGCTGGTTGGACAAGGCCGACACCAAGCACGAAAAGCTCGCGGTTCAGAGCCAGAAGGCCCGATTGCTGGCCTCACAAGGCAAGCTGACCGAGGCTCGCAACAACCTGCGCAAGCTGCCCGAAACCGAAGCCCGCGACGGCATCCTGAAGATCCAGACCGAAGCTCAACTGTTGCGCGAACTCAAGCAATGGCGCGAGGCCTGGAACGTGCTGGAGCAGGGATCTCAGCGTTTCCCGGAGGACCCCGACCTGCTCTACGACCAGGCCATGGTTGCCGAAAAGCTCCAACGTTTTGAAGACCTGGAAAAGCTGTTGCGCAAGGTCATCGCCCTCGCCCCCGACAACGCAGGCGCTTACAACGCACTGGGCTACAGCTTCGCAGATCGCAACATCAACCTGCCAGAGGCGCGCAAACTCATCGAACAGGCCCTGGCCCTGCGCCCGAACGATGCGTACATCGTGGACAGCCTCGCGTGGGTCGCCTTCCGAGAGGGCAAGCTTGACGAAGCCCGGCAGCTGCTGAGCCAGGCTTATGCCAGCCGCCAGGATGCCGAAATCGCCGCGCACCTGGGCGAAGTGCTGTGGCTTCAGGGCGACCGCGAGGGTGCAATGAAGCGCTGGCGCGAAGGTTTGGCCATCGACAAAAACAACGAGACCCTGAAAGAAACGGTGCAGCGATTCGGGGTTCAACCGTGACAGGCGCAAACCGCGGGCTGCGCCGCCGGGCCTGGCTGCTGAGCGCCCTGGCGAGCACCTGCCTTGCGATCGCTTGTGCACCCGCACCCATCACACCGTTGCCACCGGTCGCACAGGACGGCGCACGCCTCGGTGACCCTGTGCGGCCTGACACGCCTCCACCGAAGCCCAGCACCTCGGTGGACACCACCATGGCGCTGCAAGGCCAGATGGGCATCAAGCTCGGCGCCTGGCAGGACGAGCCTGCGAAAGGCATGAGCTTCGGCTTCTTCTTTCAGGGGCAAGTCGAACGCGGCAGCCTGGCGCTCATGACACCGCTGGGCAGCCAAGTCGCCCAGATCGACTGGACGCCCACCGCCGCCACCCTTCGCCGCGTCGGACCCGGAGGTGGAGAGGACCTGCGCCGAGGCGGCATCGAGGAGCTGGCCGAAGCCGCCTTGGGCGAGGCGCTGCCCCTTCAGACCCTGGTGCACTGGATGCAGGGGCGCCCCGATCCAGCGCTGCCTCACACCCCCAAAACCGAGGCAGGCCTGTTTGAACAAAGAGGCTGGCTCATCGACACGCGCGAACGTGCCCAAGGCCGCATCCTCGCCACGCGCCACGGCCGCCCCGGCTTGCGCGATGCTCGCATTTCGATGCGACTGGATCCCTGACCCCACACGACATGCCCAGCCTCCATGACCTGGCAGCACCTGCCAAGATCAACCTGTTCCTGCATGTCACCGGCAAACGACATGACGGATATCACCTGCTTCAGTCCGTCTTCGTGCTGCTGGACTGGCATGACACCTTGCACATCGAGACCCGCGAAGACGGCCGCATCATCCGGCATGACATCAACGTCCCGCTGCCCGCCGACGACCTGTGTGTGCGGGCCGCCCGCCTGCTGCAAGCAGAAGGCGGCACCCAGCGCGGCTGCGACATCCACATCGAAAAATCATTGCCGTGGGGCGCCGGGCTGGGCGGCGGCAGCTCGGACGCCGCGACCGTTCTGCTGGCACTCAACCGACTTTGGGGCCTGAACTGGTCAGCACAACGCCTCGAAGCCCTTGCCGTCAAGCTCGGTGCAGACGTGCCCTTCTTCGTGCGAGGCCGCAACGCCTGGGTCGAAGGCATCGGCGAGCAGATCACCCCCATCGAGCTGCCACCCGAGGTGTTTGACACACCACTTGCGCTGCTCAAGCCCCCTGTTGCCATCCCAACCTCGGCGATTTTCGGCAGCCCTTTGCTCAAACGCGGCACAGAGCACGCTATACTTGCCGCCTTTCTTGCAGCGCCAAAGCGCTTTGGTCGAAATGACCTGCAGGAGCCCGCCGAAGCCTGGCGCGAGACCGAGCTCCCACCTGCTGGGGATGCCAACGGCCTCAGGCCCGAAGCGAGCGACGGCAGGCAGGTCAGCCAAGCTTTGAGCGCCATGCAGAACCGCTTCGGCAACAGCCGGATGACCGGTTCGGGCAGCACGGTGTTTTCATGGGTCACCCCTGAGCAGACGCCCCACCCCGAGCAGGTCCTTCAGGCGCTTGGGGCGAGCCTGCATGGAGGCCACTGGGTCGGTCGCGTCTGTCGCGTGTTGCCGTGTCACCCTTTGCTTCACCTGATTGGCAGCGATGCAGCCAAACAGCGATGAAGCGAAGCAAAAACACAACAACTTGCAATCGCAGTCAAAAACGGGCTAGAATGTGAGTCTCTCGTCAAGAGAGCAGATTACAAGGTTGCAAGACGCAAGGCTTCGGCCAGTGACTTGAGACCTGTGTAGGGGAATCGCCAAGTTGGTTAAGGCATCGGATTTTGATTCCGACATACGAGGGTTCGAATCCTTCTTCCCCTGCCAAATTTCCAGATGATCAGCGCATCACAGCAAACTGATCATCTACTTGCCCCAAGCCTGCCACCCTCATGGGTGATGTCTGGGCGATGGCCAAGGCAAGCCCTGGTGAACACCAGCTGCGCATGCCGGGCTTCCTCGACGGGCAAGTGAAGGGCAAGACGTTTTCGCAGCCATCACCGTCACGCCCGCCATGCTTTCCGACACCGTTCTGTTCACTGGCAACGCCAACCCGGCCCTCTCCCAGGAAATCGCCACCCAGCTCGGCGTTTCACTCGGCAAGGCATCCGTGGGCCGATTCTCCGACGGCGAAACCACCGTCGAGATCCAGCAGAACGTGCGCGGCCGCGACGTGTTCGTGGTGCAGTCCACCTGCGCCCCGACCAACGACAACCTGATGGAACTGCTGATCATGGCCGACGCGCTCAAGCGCGCTTCCGCCCAGCGCATCACGGCCGTCATCCCCTATTTCGGCTACGCCCGCCAGGACCGTCGCCCGCGCTCCACCCGCGTGCCGATCTCGGCCCGCGTGGTTGCCAACATGCTCGAAGCCGTGGGCGTCTCCCGCGTGCTGACCATGGACCTGCACGCCGACCAGATCCAGGGCTTCTTCAACATCCCCGTCGACAACATCTACGCCTCGCCGGTGCTGCTGTCGGACCTGCAGTCCAAGAACTACAGCGACCTGGTGGTCGTGTCGCCCGACGTGGGCGGCGTGGTGCGCGCTCGCGCCTTGGCCAAGCAGCTCGGCTGCGACCTGGCCATCATCGACAAGCGTCGCCCGAAGGCCAACGTTTCCGAGGTGATGCACGTCATCGGCGAAATCGAAGGCCGCAACTGCGTGATCATGGACGACATGATCGACACCGCCGGCACCCTGGTCAAAGCCGCCGAGGTGCTCAAGGAGCGCGGCGCCAAGAGCGTCTACGCCTACTGCACCCACGCCGTGTTCTCGGGCCCGGCCATCGAGCGCATCAAGGCCTCGCACCTCGACGAGGTCCTCATCACCAACACCATTCCGCTGAGCGACGCTGCCAAGGGCACGCCCAAGATCCGCCAGCTCAGCACCGCTTTCCTGTTTGCCGAGACCATCCGTCGCATCACCGACGGCGATTCGGTGACCTCCCTCTTTTCGGAACAGAACAACAACTTCTGATTCCGAAAATCCCCGGTCGCTTCGGCAACGCAGCGGCCATTTTCCAAGCGCCTGGTCGCGGGCGCTTCACTCAACTGGAGTACTTCCATGAAATTCACCGCTTTCGAGCGCAACGTGCAGGGGACCGGAGCGAGCCGCCGCCTGCGTGACGCTGGCAAAACCCCTGGCATCGTCTACGGCGCCGGCAAGGCCCCCGTCGTCATCGAGCTGGACCACAACGCGCTGTACCACGCCATGCGCAAAGAGGCCTTCCACTCGTCCATCCTCGAGATGGACCTGGGCGGCACGGTCGAAAAGGTCCTGCTGCGCGACTACCAGAAGCACCCGTACAAGCAGCTCGTGCTGCACGTGGACTTCCAGCGCGTTGACGCCACCACCCGCATCCACAAGAAGGTGCCCGTGCACTTCGTGGGCGAGGCCGACGCACCTGCCGTCAAGCTGGACAAGTGCCTGATCAACCACGTCACCACCGAACTGGAAATCGAGTGCCTGGCTGAACAGCTGCCCGAATTCCTGACGCTGGACCTGAGCAAGGCCGTCAAGGGCCAAGTCTTCGGCGTGGACGACCTGGGCCTGGCTGCCCACATCAAGGTGATCACCCACGGCCGCAAGGCCCCGACGCTGGCCACCGTGGTCGAGCCGGTGGAAGAAGTGATCGCTGCCCCAGTGGCCGCCGCCGAACCCGCCAAGGGCAAGAAGAAGAAGTAATCTTCTTCCCCTGCCTGACAAGGCCCCCAAAGCCATGCGCTTTGAGTCAAGCCCCGCTTTGGCGGGGCTTTTCTTTTGCTGACCTGATCGCGAACAATCGCCGCCATCATGATTCGACTGTTTGTCGGCCTGGGCAACCCGGGCCCCGAGTACGAAGACACCCGCCACAACGCCGGCTTCTGGTACATCGACGGCATGGCCCGGCGCCTGGGCGTGTTCCTGCAGCCTGATCGGGCCTACCACGGTCTGGTCGCGCGGGCCAACACGCCGCAGGGCCCGGTGTGGCTGCTGCAGCCGCAAACCTACATGAACCTCTCGGGCAAGTCGGTGGGGGCGCTGGCGCGCTTCTTCAAGGTCAACCCTGACGAGGTGCTGGTGGCCCACGACGAACTCGACCTGCTGCCAGGTCAGGTCAAGCTGAAAAAGGGCGGCGGCCACGCCGGCCACAACGGCCTGCGCGACATCCACGCTCAACTGGGCTCACCCGATTACTGGCGCCTTCGCCTGGGCATCGGGCACCCCGGCGTCAAGCACGAGGTCGCGGCCTTCGTGCTGCGCAAGCCTCCGCAAGCCGAGCGCGATTCCATTTTCAAGTGCATCGACCAGTCGCTCGACGCCACCGAGGCCTTCCTCAAGGGTGAGATGAACGAGGCCACCAAGGTCATCCACGCCGGACCCCAACGACCCAAGCCACCACGCAAGGAGCCCCTGCCGGTACAGGGCAAAAACGGCGAGGCGGGGGGCAACTGAAACGCACCATGCACCTCGCCACCGCCGCCCTCGCCTGCCCGTCGCGCACCAGCCATGCTTTGGTGATGTGGCTGATGTCGCTGATGGCTTGCGCTCTTCTCGGCACGCCAACAAGCGGGTCTGCACAGACCGACCAGGTTTGGCGGTGCGCCACCCGCGAAGGCGGGGCAGCCACCTATCAGTCCACGCCTTGCCAGAGCGGCGGTCGAGCCCTGCCCGCGAGCCAGGGGCCGTCGCCAGAAGACCAGCGAGCGTCTGCGCAGGTGGCCAAGCGGGAAGCAGATCTGGCACGCACCATGAGCCGGCAACGCATCAGGCACGAGAAGGTCCGCGCCAACGTCAACGCCCACGCCAGCCTGAGCGGCCCAGTCCGACAAGTCAGCGTTGGCGAGCCAGGCAGCAGCCAGCTCAAGGCGAGCAAACGACGCAAGGCGCAAGCCAACAGCAGGCACGCACGACCGCACCGCAACGACGTGTTCAGGGCCGAGGCGCCAAGTCCGCGCAAACGATCAGGTCAACCTTCTCAGGCAGGAGCGACTTCGGCGTCCCCACCTTGAGCAGCCAGCGCCTGCAGGCCCTGGTACTTGATCATCAACTGCTCGGCGGTTTCCACGCGCATGGGGTCGACCGGGATGCATTCGACCGGGCACACCTGCACGCACTGGGGCTCATCGAAGTGCCCGACGCACTCGGTGCAACGGTTGGGGTCGATCACGTAGATGGTCTCGCCCATCGAGATGGCCTGGTTGGGGCACTCGGGCTCACAGACGTCGCAGTTGATGCACTCTTCGGTGATCTTCAGGGCCATCGTGGCGAGCCTATCGAGAAGTCAGCGAGGCCGCGCCGGCACCACGCTGGCGGGAGGCCAGCTTGTCCTGCAGCCGCTGGAGCACGCTGGGTGCCACGAACTTGGACACGTCCCCACCCAGCATCGCGATCTCGCGCACGAAGGTGCCCGAAACAAACTGGTACTGATCGGAGGGCGTGAGGAACACCGTTTCGACGTCCGGCATGAGCTGGCGGTTCATGCCGGCCATCTGGAATTCGTATTCGAAGTCGCTGACCGCGCGCAAGCCCCTCACCACCACCTGACCGCCGTGCTGGACCACAAAGTCGCGAAGCAGGCCATCAAAGGCCATGACTTCGACGTTGCCATGCTCGCTCGCGAGCTCCTGGGCCATGGCCAGTCGCTCTTCGACGGTGAACAAGGTCTTTTTGTGGTGCCCCGCAGCCACCGCCAGGATGAGGCGACCAAAGAGCCGGCTGGCGCGCCGCATGAGGTCAGCGTGCCCCAGCGTCATGGGGTCGAAGGTGCCTGGGTAGATGGCGGTCAACACTTGTGGTGGGTTCAATCGGTGCTCCATTGGAGGCGACGAGAGCGACGCCAGTGTAAGGCTCAGTCGGTCGAAGCAACCGCAGGCTGGTAGAAGGCCTCGCGGCGAAACAGGTGAAAGTGCACTGCACCGGCCTGTCCGTGACGATGGCGGCTCAGAGCGTGCACCCAAGCGCAGGCCCCAGCATCCGCCGTTGATGCCGGCCCGCCCAGCTCGTGGGGTGCCTCGACATAGATCCATCCGCCCTCGGGCACGCAGGTGCAGGCGGCATCCAAGGCTGCGTCAAAAAGGCCTTCGTCAAAAGGTGGGTCCAGCAAGACCAGGTCAAAAGCCTGCCGGGCAGACGGCATCCAGCTCAGGGCATCGGCCTGCAACACCTCCAGGCGCTGCCCTGGCTGGGCTGAAGTGCCTTGCGTCAGGCGTTGAACGACGGCTTTGAGCGAGCGCACCAGGGTGGCATCGCGCTCGACCAGGGTCACGCGTTCGGCGCCTCGAGAGGCGGCCTCCAAGCCAAGGGCCCCAGAGCCGGCAAAAGCATCCAGCACACGCCAGCCGGAGAGGTCCTGGCCCAGCCAGTTGAAAAGGGTCTCTCGCACACGGGCAGGCGTCGGGCGCAAGCCTGCTGCAACGGGCACGGGCAGGGGCGTTCGTTTCCACCGGCCACCAATGAGGCGCACTTCCTGGGTCGAGCTCGCGGCCACGCGTTGCGCCGAGCGAGCCTGGCGCTCGCGGACACCCTGGGTCGCATCGGGGCGGTCGGCTGGGCCGCGAGGGTGGCGGGGGGAGCGTGGTGGCATGGCGTGTCGTGCAGGAGCGCGCATTGTAGAGAGGCGCCCCTCTACAATCCTGCACATGTTCAGTTTCATCAAGAAAAAGCTGGGGTGGGGCGCGGCTCAACCCGATGCCACCCCGAGCGAGGCGCCACCCACCGACGGCGCAAAGGGCAAGGCAAGCGCGGCCGAATCGGCAGCGCCGCCCAAGCAGTCGCTCGGCGACACCGCCTTGTCGCCTCGCGCAACGGCGGCAAGCGCCCCCACGCCTGCGTCGAACGCCGCCCCTGCCGCGGTGGCCGATGCGCAGCCCGTGGTGACGAGCGCCGAACCTGCGCGCCGCTCCTGGCTCGACAAGCTGCGCAACGGCCTGCGCAAGACCGGATCCAGCATCGCACAGGTTTTCACTGGCACGCAGATCGACGACGCGCTGTACGAAGAGCTCGAAGCCGCCCTCTTGATGGCCGATGCTGGCGTGGCGGCCACCGAGCACCTGCTGCAAGACCTCAAGCGCCGCGTCAAAGAGGCCAAGGCCACGGACCCGACCCAGGTCAAGGGTCTGCTGATCGACGCCATCACCGACTTGCTGCAGCCCCTCGAGAAAAGCCTGGAGGTGGGTGAGCACACGCCGACGGTCATCATGGTCGCCGGCGTCAACGGTGCGGGCAAGACCACGACCATCGGCAAGTTGACCCGTCACCTCTCGGATGCTGGCCAACGGGTGCTGCTGGCCGCCGCCGACACCTTCCGCGCCGCGGCGCGCGAGCAGTTGCTGGTCTGGGCCGATCGCAACCGCGTCGACATCGTCAGCCAGGACGGCGGTGACCCGGCAGCCGTGACCTTCGATGCCGTTCAGGCAGGCAAGGCCCGTGGTTGTGACGTGGTCATCGCCGACACCGCAGGCCGACTGGCCACGCAACTGCACCTGATGGACGAGCTCAGCAAGGTCAAGCGCGTGATCGGCAAGGCCATGGACGGCGCCCCCCACGAGGTGCTGCTGGTGGTCGATGGCAACACGGGCCAGAACGCGCTGGCACAGGTCAAGGCCTTCGATCAGGCCCTGGGTCTGACAGGCGTGATCATCACCAAGCTGGACGGCACGGCCAAGGGCGGTGTGCTGGCTGCCATCGCGCTTTGGTCGCGCGAGCGCCAGGCGACGGTGCCGGTTTACTTCATCGGCGTAGGCGAAAAACTGGAAGACCTGCAAACCTTCCAGGCACGCGAGTTCGCCCAGGCGCTGTTGAGCTGATCGACCTGCCCCGGCGGTTCGCTGGGGCGTCCTGACAGGTCAGGCCTTTTCAGCAACGCGGGTGCCGTGGGCCCCGTCGAGCGGCATGCGCCCTGAATCGAGGTCCATGTCGTCGAACCACGTCGACGGAGGGGGCTCCTTGCGCTCACCGTCGGGGCCACCGCTGGCCTCCCACTCGTCCATGGCCTCATCGATGACCACGTCGATCGCCCGCTCCTGCATCGAAAGCCCTTCGAAGTTGCCGCCGCCTTGCAGCGAAGCCACGACAGCCGCAGCTTCCGCGTCGCGACGCGCCGTGTCGTTGCCCGACTGACTCTGCGGCCCGGTGCTGGCTGTGGCAGCGCCCAGGATGGCCTCGCGAGCCACCACGGGCCCCGGCAATGCGCCTTCCAGCCAGATGTGAACAGGGATGCGCGCGCCATCGAGCACGCGATCCATGCGCGCATGCCGACGGCGGGCGCGCTCGTTTTCTTTCGAAGCCGGTTGGCGCACCTCGACCACGGCGATCACCTGGGACTGAGCGTCGCAGACGACCAGGTCAGCGCACAAGGACCCGACGCGACGCAGCCACTCTGAATACGGGTTGCGGGTGGGCACCTTGATGAACCGGGCCACCGGCACCTGCCCCAGCACCATGTGATCAGGCAGCGCCCGGCGCAGGACGTGCCAAGCCTCTCGCTCATGGGCGGTCAACACACGCGTGGCCACGGGGGCCCAGTCGATCAAGGTGTCGAGTTGATCCGGGGTTCGCTCTCCTCGGCCCCGAGACAAGCCCAAGCGCCGCCCTTTGCCCGCGTCGCGGTGTTCCCGACGAGCCGATGCATCGGAGCGATCGTCATCACGACCGGCCTTTTCAGGCCTTCGGCGAGCGGCGCGCGAGGCCCGCGCACGCTGCGAAGCGGCGCGCTGACGCACCACCCACAAAGCCGCAGCCAGCCCCAAGGTGCCCACGCCTGCCAGCCACATGGGCCACATCGAAACGACGTCCATACCAAACCTTTCCAACTCGGTCGTGGGTGAAGCCATCCACATCCGCCGGATCATCGGCTGTTCAGGCGATGACTGAAGGCCACCTCAACCAAGCGGTACAGACGTCACATCCGCTAACAGGTGTGCAAAAGTTGGCGGTCGGGCTCACATGCGGCTCAACGGCTCAGCGCCCCATGCCGGGCAGGCCCTTCATGCCGCCCATGCGTTTCATCATCTTGAACAGGCCGCCGCCCTTCATCTTCTTCATCATCCCCTGCATCTGGTCGAACTGGTTGAGCAGGCGGTTGACGTCCTGGATCTGCACGCCGGCGCCCGTGGCGATGCGGCGCTTGCGGCTGGCCTTGCTCTTGCCATCCATCAGCAAAGAGGGCTGGGCGCGCTCCTTGGCAGTCATCGCGTTGATGATGCCTTCCATGCGGCGCATGTCGCGCTCGGCCTTGCCCATGTCGGCCTGTCCGGCCTTGGCGGCGATCTCGGTGGGCAGCTTGTCGATCAGGCCGGAGAGACCGCCCATCTTCTTCATCTGGCTGAGCTGCGAGAGGAAGTCATTGAAGTCGAAATCAGCGCCGGACTTGACCTTCTCGGCCAGTTTTTGCGCGGCCTCGATGTCGACGCCCTTTTGCACCTCTTCGACCAGGGCCACGATGTCGCCCATGCCGAGCACGCGACCGGCGTGGCGTTCGGCGTCGAACACCTCCAGGCCGTCGATCTTTTCGGACACACCGGCGAACTTGATCGGCACGCCGGTGACCTGGCGCACAGACAGCGCCGCGCCACCGCGCGAGTCGCCATCGAGCTTGGTGAGCACGACGCCGGTCAACGGCAGGGTGTCCTTGAAAGCCTTGGCGGTGTTGACGGCGTCCTGCCCCTGCATGGCATCGACCACGAACAGGGTTTCGACCGGGTTGAGCTGGGCGTGCAGGGCCTTGATCTCGGCCATGAGCGCTTCGTCGATGGCCAGGCGGCCGGCGGTGTCGACCAGCAGCACGTCGAAGTAATGACGACGGGCATGGTCCACAGCGGCTGCGGCGATGTCGGCTGGCTTCTGGTCGGGCGTGGAGGGGAACCACTCGGCGCCGGCCTGCGCCGTCACGGTCTTGAGCTGCTCGATGGCGGCAGGGCGATAAACGTCGGCAGAGACCGTCAGCACCTTCTTCTTGCGCTTTTCGATCAGGTGCTTGGCGAGCTTGGCTGTGGTGGTCGTCTTGCCAGCGCCCTGCAGGCCGGCCATCAGGATGATGGCGGGCGGCTGGATCGCCAGGTTGATGTCGGCGATGCCCTCGCCCATCGTCGCGGCGAGCTCTTTCTGAACGATGCTGACGAGCACCTGGCCCGGCGTGAGCGAGGCGATGACCTCTTGCCCAAGGGCCTTGTCCTTGACACGGGCGACGAAATCTCGCACCACCGGCAGCGCGACGTCGGCTTCCAGCAGGGCCATGCGAACCTCGCGCAGCATGTCCTGCACGTTGGATTCGGTGATGCGGGCCTGCCCGCGCATGGTTTTGACCAGGCGACTGAGGCGTTCGGTGAGGTTGGAAGCCATGAAGAAGCGCTTTGCTCTCGTAAACTGATCACATGATTTTATCGCCCACCTTCTGGCCCAGCGTGTTGGCCGTCATCGGCTACGCCGTGGCCATCGGCTGGCCGCAGCGCGCCGAACAGACTGGACACCGCGTGCCCACCGTGCTGGCGGCTTTCTGCCTGCTCGCCTGGCTGTCGCAGGCGGTGGCCATCGGGGTGGACGTTCTGGCGCTCGATGCCCCCCAGGCGGGCGCCCGCTTTGGCTTCGCGCCGGCGCTGTCGGTCACATCGTGGCTGGTGCTGGGCGTCTACGCCCTGGAAAGCCGCCGCCTGGGCCTGCCTGCCGTGCGCCAGACCTTGGCCCTGCTGGCCGCCGTGAGCGTGGTGCTGGCCTGGGTCTTCCCCGGACGGACCCATGCGGCCGGCCAGATCGATGCCTGGGCCCCCTTGCACTGGGTCACAGGGTTTGCCTCCTACGGCCTGATCGGCGCTGCACTGCTGCACGCGGTCTTGCTGACGCACGCCGAGCGGCGACTGCGCTCCGGCACAGCGGGATCAGGCCAGATCCCCTCGCCCCACCGGCCCGCTGGACAAGCGCTGGGCATGCCGCTGCTGCGGCTGGAATCCTTGACCCTGAAGTTCGTGGCTGCGGGCTTCGCGATGCTGAGCCTGACCCTGTTGCTGGGTGCCGCCTTCACTTCGCCCTGGAAGTGGGATCACAAAACCATCTTCTCGGTCCTGTCATGGTGCGTCTTTGCCGTCTTGCTCGTTGGCCGCGCCCGTTTCGGCTGGCGCGGCAGGCAGGCCATTCGCTGGCTGATCGCGGGCTCGCTGCTGCTGTTGCTGGCCTACGTTGGGTCGCGCTTCGTGCTCGAGATCCTGCTTCACCGTTCTGCTGCCTGAAGGGCCCTCATGCTGAAGTTCCTCCTGCTGGCTGCCTTGGTGCTGTGGCTGCTGTATTCGCCTGGCGTGCGCAAGCTGCTGCGCGGCGTTCGATCCCGTGAGCCTGCGCAGCCGCCGCGCCAGAACCAGGCCAAGCCCGAACCAGCCCCAACGACTGCGATGGTCCCCTGCGCGCACTGCGGCGTTCACCTGCCGGCCAGCGAGGCCCTCGTCAACGGGCAAGGCCAGCCCTTTTGCAGCGAAGCGCACCTCCAGGCGGCCCGCCGCCCCGGCTGACCCGACATGCCCGTCTCGCCATCAAAAGCCCACGCCGGCGCCGCGCAGGCGAACTCCTGGTTTGGCCCCCCGGACGGCGTCGACAGCACCCTCATCCAGGAAGCGTTTGGTGGCCGTGGATGGAGCGGAATTGGCAGCGGCCCGCCCTCTCAACCCACATCCGAAGCAGCGGGTGCGCCCTACTTTTTCCGGGTCTACCGTGCCTTCCTCAACGCCCGAGCCGTCCTGGCACTCACCCTGCTGGGGCTCATCGGTGTGCTCCATGCCGCCGGCACCGAAACACCCGGCTGGATGAAATGGATGACGCTGGGCTATGCCGGGCTGGCTTGGCTGGTGTGGTGGTGGCCCAGTCAACGGCGACCTGCACCGGCTCAGCAATCGACACTGCGTCCACGTCAGGTGCTGGGCAGCGTTGGCGTGGACCTGGCCTTCTTTTCCGGGTTGCATTACCTGACCGGCTCTTCGGTCAACTCGCAGGCCCTGCTGGTGCTGCCCGTGTTGATGGCGGGCGTGCTGATGTCGCGCATCATGGCCCTGGGCACGGCCGCCGTGGCGACCCTGAACCTGCTGGGATCCGCTGCGCTGCAACTGGTCCAGGGGCAAACCCAGATCACGCAGCTCATGACCCAGGCCGGGCTGACCGGCATCGGCCTGTTCGCCATCGCGATCCTGGCCAACGAGCTGGCCACTCGCCTGGCCCGGGAAGAACGCAGCGCCCGAGGCAGCCTGGAGCTGGCGCGTCAGCAGGCCGAACTCAATCGCCTGGTGCTCGACGAAATGACAGAGGGCGTGATGGTGGTCGACCGGCGAGGTCGCGTGCGCACCGCCAACCCGGCGGCGCGTCGCCTGCTGTCGGCCCACCGCATCGCCTCGAACGCCCCTTTCCAGCTGCGTGGCGTGCCTGCCTGGCACCCCCTGGTCGAGGCCGTCGAACGCGCCATCAACCACCCGCTGCAGGCAGAGGGCGGACAGGAAATCCGCCTGCGCTTTGACGACCAGTCGCAGCGTGAGTTGCGACTGCGGGTGCGCTTCACCCGAAGCCCGGCACCGCCCCAGCAAGACGCTCGCCGAGAAGACATGTGCGTGATGTTGCTGGAGGACCTTCGCACCGTGCGCGCCCGCCAACGCCAGGACAAGCTCGCCTCCATGGGCCGGATGTCGGCCGGCATCGCCCACGAAATCCGCAACCCCCTGGCCGCCATCGCACAGGCCAATGCCCTGCTGGCCGAGGACGCCCTCCATCCCAGCCAGCAAAAGCTCACCCAGATGATCGGCTCCAACGTCGATCGACTCAAACACATCGTTGACGACATCCTCACCGTGGCCCCAGGCGTGCGCCCGCCAGCGCCCGCCATCGACCCTGTCGAAACGGTGATGGCCATTTGCAACGAATGGCGCAGCACCCATCGCATCGACAGCGGCGCTGACAGCCTGTTCGAGATCGATGTCAGTGGGTGCCACCCTGGCCCCAAACAGGTCCCGTTGCGGGTTCGCTTCGAGCCTGAGCACCTGCAGCGTGTGCTGGTCAACCTGCTCGACAACGCCCTGCGCTACAACAGCGGCGAGCCCGGCGCCATCCTGCTGAGCCTGCGCTGGCTGGCCTCGGTCACGCCGGAGGGTTTGCTGATGCTGTCGGTGGGCAACGATGGTGAGCCCATCCAGCCCGACACCGAGCGCGCCCTGTTCGAGCCCTTCTTCTCGACCAGCAGCCGAGGCACTGGACTGGGCCTGTACATTTCCCGAGAATTGTGTGAGAGGCACGGTGCGAGCATCGACTACCGCCAACACCCTCCCTCCATTCGACACCGCAACGAGTTCTTCATCACGATGCCCGTCGACTCCCCGGCTGACAGCCCGTTCACCGCATGAACGCACCCTCCCGCCACCGCCTGCTGGTCGTCGACGACGAGCCTGATCTGCGCACGCTGTACGAACTGACACTGCTGCGCGAGGGCTACCACATTGAAACCGCTGGCTGCGTCGAAGACGCCTGGCAGCTGCTCAGCGAGCAAGCGTTCAGCGCCATCATCACGGACATGCGCCTGCCCGATGGCGAAGGGCTGGACCTGATCCGCCGCCTCGACGCCGCAGGCCGGCCCGAAAAGAGCATCGTCATCACCGCCTACGGATCGGCCGAAAACGCCGTCAGCGCGCTCAAGGCAGGCGCCTACGACTACCTCACCAAGCCGGTGGACCTCAAACAGTTCCGCAGTGTGGTGGCGTCGGCGCTGCAAGCCCGCGAAGACTCGGCCACCGCCGCGCCAACACCGCCTCAGCCCGAACAGCGCACCCGCCCCCGCGCGGGGAGCGAACCACCAGGCTTGGCACGACTGGCAGGTCACAGCCCCGCCATGCAGCAGGTGCGGGTGCTCATCGACAAGGTCGCTCGCAGCATGGCGCCCGTGTTGTTGTGGGGCGAGTCGGGCACCGGCAAGGAGCTGGTGGCCCGGGCCATCCACGACTGCAGCAGCCGTGGCGCAGCCCCGTTCATCGCGGTCAACTGCGGCGCCATCCCGGAGCAACTGCTTGAAGCCGAGTTCTTCGGCTTCCGCAAAGGCGCCTTCACCGGCGCCACCGAAGACCGCGCCGGCTTTTTCCAGGCCGCGCATGGTGGCACGCTCTTCCTCGATGAAATCGGCGACCTGCCACTGGCCATGCAATCGAAGCTGCTGCGAGCCATCCAGGAGCGGGCCGTGCGCCCCGTCGGCGCCACACAGGAAGTGCCCGTGGACGTGCGCCTCATCAGCGCTTCGCACAAAGACCTGGCCCACGAGGTGCAGGCGCAACGCTTTCGGCAAGACCTCTTCTACCGCCTCAATGTCATCCGCATCGCACTGCCCCCCTTGCGCGAGCGGATCGAGGACCTGCCCCTGCTTTGCCAACGCATCCTTGACCGCATCGGCCAGGAGTCAGGCCTCACCTCCCCACCACAACTGAGCACCGACGCGCTGGCAGCGCTGCTGGCCCACCCCTTCCCCGGCAACGTGCGCGAGCTGGAGAACATGCTGCACCGTGCGGTGGCGCTGAGCAACGCCACCACGTTGGAGGCAGACGACCTGGGTCTGCCGTCCGCACCCGCCAACACCTCGCAGTCCCCTCTTGCGTCCCCCGAGCCAGCCGAGGCCGGCTCGATGCCCTCGACCACCCCGCCCATCCACGCTCAGCCCCACGCTGAGACCATGCCCATGCCGCGCGACCTGGTCGCCCACCTGGACCAGGTCGAGCGCGAAATCCTCATCCAGGCCCTGGAAAAGCACCGACTCAATCGCACAGCCGCTGGTGCCAGCCTGGGCCTTTCCCTGCGCCAAATGCGCTATCGCATGGCCCGCCTGGGCGTGCAGGTGAGCGACCAAGGCGTGCTGCTGGGCGAGCGATTCGACCCTGAAACCGATGGCGACTGAGCCCGATCCCGGCACCCTTCTCGCCCAGGCACCGGATGCCTCGTCGAGCGCCTGGCAGGCAGGCTGGCACCTGGGCGCACGCCACGTGCCCTCCCCCAACTTCGGCCCACGCCCCCTTGGCGCGGCCGTAGACCTGGCCATCGTTCACTCGATCAGCCTGCCGCCTGGCGTCTACGGCGGCGACGAAGTCGAGCGACTCTTCACCAACACGCTCGACTGGGACGCGCACCCCTACTTCGACCAGATTCGCGGCGCGGAGGTGTCGTCTCACTTTTTCATCCGGCGGGATGGCGAGCTGGTTCAGTTCGTCAGCGTCAACGAGCGTGCCTGGCACGCGGGCAAATCCTCGTGGCAAGGTCGCGACAATTGCAACGACCACAGCGTGGGAATCGAGCTCGAAGGCCTGGAACATCACCCCTTCGAAGACGCCCAGTACCAGGCCCTCGCCAGCCTGCTCTCGGACCTGAGCCAGACCTGGCCCATCCACCAGACAGTGGGCCATGAACACGTGGCTCCCGGGCGAAAACAAGACCCCGGCAAGGCCTTCGAATGGGCTCGCCTCGCTGAGCTGACAGGCTGGAAAAACGACCGATTGCCCCCCCTCGCCATGCCATCGCTGCAGGCCTGAATCAGCGCTTTCCCGAGTTTTTGCAACAGCCTGATGCACGCCCCAAAAAAGGCGCTATAGTCGCCACCGAACACTACAGGTAGCGTCCAAAAACAAATCGGACACCATATCTAGTGCTCCAGCAGTCGGCGCCCGGCCACCCCGCGGCGCCTCCCATCTTCAGGCCCGAGAGCCCCATCACAAGGGACTTCGGCCCTGTGCCCACCGAAGGGAACCCCATGCAAACGTCCACGCCCAGCACCCAGTCGTCCACCCCGTCTGCCTTCTCCGGCGCCGCCGCCGAAGCCGGCCAGCAGCCCCGTCAGTCGGCCTACGCCGCCTACCAGATCATCCGACGCAATGGTGCGGTCGTCTCGTTTGAACCCAGCAAGATCGCCGTCGCCCTGATGAAGGCCTTCCTGGCCGTTCACGGCACGCAAGGCGCCGCCTCCGCATCGGTGCGCGAGACCGTCGACGGCCTGACCGAAGCCGTGGTGCGCGGCCTGCTGCGCTCGCGTCCGAGCGGCGGCACCTTCCACATCGAAGACATCCAGGACCAGGTCGAGCTCGGCCTGATGCGCGGCGGCCACCACGAGATCGCCCGCGCCTACGTGCTGTATCGCGAGCGCCGCGCACAAGAGCGCGCCAAGCAAGCCACCGAACAGCAAGTCGCTGCCCCCACGCTGCACGTCATCGACCGCGGCCAGCGCGTGCCCCTGGACACCGCCGCCCTCAAGGCCCTGATCGAGACCTCTTGTGCTGGCCTGGGTGAAGACGTCAAGGCCGGCCCCATCTTCGCCGAGACCCAGCGCAACCTGTACGACGGCGTCTCCATCGACGAGGTCTACAAGGCCGCCATCCTGGCCGCGCGCACCCGCATCGAACACGACCCGGCCTACACCCGCGCCACCTCGCGCCTGCTGATGCACACCATCCGCCGCGAGATCCTGGGCGAAGAAGTCACGCACGCCGAAATGGCCACGCGTTACGCCGACTACTTCCCCGGCTTCATCAAGAAGGGCATCGAGGCCGAGCTGCTGGACGAAAAGCTCGGTCAGTTCGACCTGGCCCGCCTGGGCGCCGCGCTGAAGTACGAGCGCGACCTCAACTTCGACTACCTCGGCCTGCAGACCCTGTACGACCGCTACTTCCTGCACACCGAAGGCAAGCGCATCGAGATGCCGCAGGCTTTCTTCATGCGCGTCGCCATGGGCCTGGCCCTCAATGAAATCGACCGCGAAGCCCGCGCCATCGAGTTCTACGAGCTGCTGTCGTCCTTCGACTTCATGTCGTCCACCCCGACGCTGTTCAACGCCGGTACCCGCCGCTCGCAGCTGTCGTCGTGCTACCTGACCACCGTCCCCGACGACCTCGACGGCATCTACGAAGCCATCAAGGAAAACGCCCTGCTCTCCAAGTTCGCGGGCGGCCTGGGCAACGACTGGACCCCGGTGCGCGCCCTGGGCTCGCACATCAAGGGCACCAACGGCAAGTCGCAAGGCGTGGTCCCCTTCCTGAAGGTGGTCAACGACACGGCCGTGGCCGTCAACCAGGGCGGCAAGCGCAAGGGCGCCGTCTGCGCCTACCTGGAATCGTGGCACCTGGACGTCGAGGAGTTCCTGGAGCTGCGTAAGAACACCGGTGACGACCGCCGTCGCACCCACGACATGAACACGGCCAACTGGATCCCCGACCTGTTCATGAAGCGCGTGATGGAAGGTGGCGAGTGGACGCTGTTCTCGCCCTCGTCCTGCCCCGACCTGCACGACAAGTTCGGCCTTGCCTTCGAGGAGGCCTACACCGCCTACGAAGCCCGCGCCGACCGTGGCGAGATCAAGCCCTTCAAGCGCGTGAAAGCCACCGACCTGTGGCGTCGCATGCTGTCGATGCTGTTCGAAACCGGCCACCCCTGGATCACCTTCAAGGACGCCTGCAACGTGCGCTCGCCCCAGCAGCACGTCGGCGTGGTGCACTCGTCCAACCTGTGCACCGAGATCACCCTGAACACCAACGGCGGCGAAATCGCGGTGTGCAACCTGGGCTCGGTCAACCTGGCCCAGCACATCAAGGACGGCGGCATCGACCACGACAAGCTCAAGAAGACCGTGCGCACCGCCATGCGCATGCTCGACAACGTCATCGACATCAACTACTACGCCGTCAAGAAGGCGCGTGACTCGAACCTGCGCCACCGCCCCGTCGGCCTGGGCATCATGGGCTTCCAGGACGCGCTGTACCAACTGCGCACGCCTTACGCCAGCCAGGCTGCGGTCGAGTTCGCCGACCGCTCGATGGAAGCCGTCTGCTACCAGGCTTACTGGGCCTCGACCGAGCTGGCCGAAGAACGTGGCCGCTACAGCAGCTACCGTGGCTCGCTGTGGGACCGCGGCATCCTGCCGATCGACTCGCTCAAGCTGCTGCTGGAGCAACGCGGTGGCTACGTCGACGTCGACAGCACCACCACGCTGGACTGGGACGCGCTGCGCGGCCGCATCGCCCAGCACGGCATGCGCAACTCCAACTGCGTGGCCATCGCCCCGACCGCGACCATCTCCAACATCATCGGCGTGGACGCTTCCATCGAGCCCTGCTTCGGCAACCTCTCGGTGAAGTCCAACCTCTCGGGCGAGTTCACCGTCATCAACGAGTACCTCGTGCGTGACCTGAAAAAGCTGGGCCTGTGGGACGACGTGATGGTCATGGACCTCAAGCACTTCGACGGCTCGCTGCGTCGCATCGACCGCGTGCCCGAAGACCTCAAGGCCCTGTACGCCACGGCCTTCGAAGTCGAGCCCGTGTGGCTGGTCGAGGCCGCTTCGCGTCGCCAGAAGTGGATCGACCAGGCCCAGTCGCTCAACATCTACATGGCAGGCGCATCGGGCAAGAAGCTCGATGAAACCTACAAACTGGCATGGGTGCGCGGCCTCAAGACCACGTACTACCTGCGCACCGTGGGCGCCACCCACGCAGAGAAGTCGACGGTCTCGCGCGGTCAACTCAATGCGGTGTCGAGCAACGCTGGTGGCGGCTTGAATGCAGCACCCGAAGTGGCAGCGCCCGTGCAAGCAAGCGCTGCACAAGACGACATGACGCCTGCCACCGACATCAAGTTCTGCTCGATCGACAACCCCGACTGCGAAGCTTGTCAGTGATGCAGTCATGAAAGAGGCATGGGGCCGCAAAGCCCCATGTCATCGGCCCTTCAAGGCGATGACATGCGGGAAGCCCCTTGCCTCCGACATCGCGCCACGGCCCTCATTCGATGCGATCCCGCAACAAACATGAGGTCACTTGGCTCGTCGATGTCAAGAAGTGCTTGGTGTTTTTCACAACACCCTTCCATAATCCGATCCCATAGGAAGTCAACCATGCTGGTCTGGGAAGACGATTCGTCCAACTCCTCATCCAAGTCTCCTGCTTCCGTGTCGAACGCCTCCGGCGCAACACGGGACACGGCCTCGTCGCCTCTCGCTTCGTCGATGAACAACGCGACCCAGGCCACCAGCGCATCCACCCGTCGCGTCAACGTTGCCGACAAGCGCATCATCAACGGCCAGACCGACGTCAATCAGTTGGTGCCGTTCAAGTACAAGTGGGCTTGGGAAAAGTACCTCGCCACCTGCGCCAACCACTGGATGCCGCAAGAGGTCAACATGTCGCGAGACATCGCGCTGTGGAAAGACCCGAACGGTCTGAGCGAAGACGAGCGCCGCATCATCAAGCGCAACCTCGGCTTCTTCGTCACCGCCGACTCGCTGGCCGCCAACAACATCGTGCTGGGCACCTACCGCCACATCACGGCGCCCGAGTGCCGCCAGTTCCTGCTGCGCCAGGCTTTTGAAGAAGCCATCCACACCCACGCTTACCAATACATCGTTGAAAGCCTGGGCCTGGATGAGTCCGAAATCTTCAACGCCTACAACGAAGTTCAGTCCATCCGCGACAAGGATGAGTTCCTGATCCCCTTCATCGAAGCGATCATGAACCCCGACTTCAAGACGGGCACGACCGAGAACGACCAGACGCTGCTGAAGTCGCTGATCGTCTTCGCCTGCCTGATGGAAGGCCTGTTCTTCTACGTCGGCTTCACGCAGATCCTGGCCCTGGGCCGCCAGAACAAGATGACGGGCGCTGCCGAGCAGTACCAATACATCCTGCGCGACGAGTCGATGCACTGCAACTTCGGCATCGACCTCATCAACCAGCTCAAGCTTGAAAACCCGCACCTCTGGACTGCGCAATTCAAGGCCGAAATCAAGGCGCTGTTCATCAAAGCAGTCGAACTCGAATACCGATACGCTGAAGACACCATGCCCCGTGGTGTGCTGGGACTCAACGCATCGATGTTCAAGGGCTACCTGCGCTACATCGCCAACCGCCGCGCCACCCAGATCGGGCTGGAGGAACTCTTCCCCAATGAAGAGAACCCCTTCCCCTGGATGAGCGAAATGATCGACCTGAAGAAGGAACGCAACTTCTTCGAAACCCGAGTCATCGAATACCAGTCGGGCGGAGCCCTGTCCTGGGACTGATCCGCGATCTGCCGCAAAGAGCAGACGCAAGTCCCGAGGGCGCCGACCTGGCGTACCCCGTTCATCACACCGCGTCCAGATCCTAGGGGGCGTCGGGTGATGGATGCCTGAGCCGCACTCCTGCGGCCCAGTGCTCTTTGCAACTTGATCAAGGAGATACGTATGGCAACTGCGAAAAAAGTGGCAACCAAGAAGGCTGCTGCACCCAAGAAGGCCGCTGTGAAGAAGGCCCCCGCCAAGAAGGCTGCTGTCAAGAAGCCTGCCGCCAAGAAGGTTGCAGTGAAGAAGGCCGCGCCCGCCAAGAAGGTCGCGGTCAAGAAGGCTGCAGTGAAGAAGGCCGCAGTCAAGAAGGCTGCCGTCAAGAAGCCCGCAGCCAAGAAGGTTGCAGTGAAGAAGGCCGCCGCCCCCAAGAAGGCTGCTGCCCCGAAGAAGGCTGCTGCGCCCAAGAAGGCCGCAGTGAAGAAGGCCGCTGCCCCCAAGAAGGCTGCAGCCAAGCCCGCCGCGAAGCCGGCCGCCAAGAAGGCTGCTGCGAAGAAGCCTGCTGCCAAGCCTGCCCCTGCGAAAAAGGCTGCTGCTGCCCCTGCTGCCAAGACCACGCTGAGCCCTCAGGCTGCTTGGCCTTTCCCCACCGGCAACAAGCCCTGATGACGGGTGGCGCCCTGAGCGATCGGGACGCCTTGTCCGATGAGCCCGGCTTCGGCCGGGCTTTTTCTTTGTGCGCACCCTGGGTGTCCGCCCATGCGCCTCCACGAACATGAGCCAGCCCCATCCATGGCCCTGCCTGCGTGTCGAAACATCGGGCAAAGGCAAACAAATCTGCACGCGCGTCATCCTCGACATCAGCGTCTCACCGAATGCCCCGCGCACAGAGGTGACAGGCTGGCACGACGGCGCCCTGCGACTGAGGCTGTCGGCCCCACCTGTGGACGGCGCAGCCAACGATGCCATCCGCAAATGGCTCGCCCAGCAACTCGGCGTCACCCAATCCCAGGTCGAGCTGCTGAGGGGGCAGACTTCGCGTCGAAAGCAATGGGCGATCGACATCGACGAAGCCAGCACCTGCCGCTGGCTGGCATCCATGCCCACATTGCAAAACTGAGCGCCGCATGCCGCAAGCGCCCGGCAGAACCCCTCAATCAGGCGCTACCCCCTCCACGCCAGCCTCTCCAGAATCATGCTGTGGTCGCCCAATGGCCACTTCACAGGAGAAGCACCATGTCGAGCGAACGCCACTTCGAGCCCAGTCCCGCCCAGGTGGCCGAGATGCAAGATGCGCTCTTCAGCCTGCGTGACGGCCTGATGCGCCTGAAGATGTCCCTGCTGGAGCTCGCCGAGATGACAGACGAAGGCGGTCAGCGCGCTGCAGCGGCCGAAACGCAAGCCCTGCTCCAGCGCCTGCGCGCCTGATCAACGCCGAACGCGGCGCCAACCATCTCAGGCTTGCCGCGCCCCGACGCACCGAACTGAGCCCCTCACATGAACGCGCCTCCAGGGGCGCGTTCTGCCTCGTGAAATCCTGCGGATGCCTTAAGCTACGCGGTTTGACGAAAGACACTCGCTTTTCGCGAGCCTGCCATGGCCCAGTACGTTTTCACCATGAACCGCGTCGGGAAGATCGTTCCCCCGAAGCGGCAGATCCTCAAAGACATCACCCTGAGCTTCTTCCCCGGCGCCAAGATCGGCGTCTTGGGCGTGAACGGCTCGGGCAAGTCCACCTTCCTGAAAATCATGGCGGGCGTGGACAAGGACATCGAGGGCGAAGCCGTCCCGATGCCCGGTATCAAGATCGGCTACCTGCCGCAAGAGCCGCAGATGAACCCCGAGCAGACGGTGCGCGAGGCCGTTGAAGAGGGCATCGGCGGCGTGCTGGCCGCCAAGAAGCGCCTCGACGAGGTGTACGCGGCCTATGCCGACGAAAACGCCGACTTCGATGCCCTGGCCGCCGAGCAAGGCGAGCTGGAAGCCATCATCGCCGCCGGCGGCTCCGAGAACACCGACCTGCAACTGGAGCTGGCCGCGGACGCCCTGCGCCTGCCCGCCTGGGACGCCATCATCGGCAACCTCTCCGGCGGTGAAAAGCGCCGCGTGGCCCTGTGCCGCCTGCTGCTGTCCAAGCCCGACATGCTGCTGCTCGACGAGCCCACCAACCACTTGGACGCCGAGTCCGTGGACTGGCTGGAGCAGTTCCTCAGCCGCTTCTCCGGCACCGTGGTGGCCATCACCCACGATCGCTACTTCCTGGACAACGCCGCCGAGTGGATCCTCGAACTCGACCGCGGCGCCGGCCACCCCTACAAGGGCAACTACTCCGACTGGCTCGACGCCAAGGGCAAGCGCCTGGAGCAGGAGCAAAAGACCGAAGACGCCCGCGCCAAGGCCTTGAAGGTCGAGCTGGAATGGGTGCGCAAGAACGCCAAGGGCCGCCAAGCCAAGAGCAAGGCCCGCCTGGCCCGATTCGAAGAGCTGAGCGACGTCGAATACCAAAAGCGCAACGAAACGAACGAAATCTTCATCCCCGTGGCCGAGCGCCTGGGCAACGAAGTCATCGAGTTCAAGAACGTCACCAAGTCCTTTGGTGACCGCATGCTGATCGACAACCTGAGCTTCAAGGTGCCGGCTGGCGCCATCGTCGGCATCATCGGCCCCAACGGCGCCGGCAAATCGACGCTGTTCCGCATGATCCAGGGTGTCGAGACCCCGGACAGCGGCGAAGTGGTCATCGGCAAGACCGCTCAACTGGCCTTCGTCGACCAGAGCCGCGAAGGCCTGGATGGCAGCAAGACCGTGTGGGAAGACGTCTCGGGTGGCCTGGACAACATCGTCGTGGGCAAGTTCGTGATGCCCTCGCGCGCCTACATCGGCCGCTTTAACTTCAAGGGCAACGACCAGCAAAAGCTGGTGGGCAACCTCTCGGGCGGTGAGCGCGGTCGCCTGCACCTGGCCAAGACCCTGGCCCAGGGCGGCAACGTGCTGATGCTCGACGAACCGTCGAACGACCTGGACGTTGAAACCCTGCGCGCCCTGGAAGACGCCCTGCTGGAGTTCGCCGGCAGCGCCATGATCATCTCCCACGACCGCTGGTTCCTCGACCGCATCTGCACGCACATCCTGGCGTGCGAAGGCGACTCGCAGTGGTTCTTCTTCGACGGCAACTACCAGGAATACGAAGCCGACAAGAAGAAGCGCCTGGGCGAAGAAGGCGCGCGCCCCAAGCGCGTGCGCTTCAAACCCATCCGCTGACATGCCACGCGCCAACCACAGCCCCGCACAAGCCCGCGCTCGACGCGGGCTTTTTTGTGCCTGAGTGAAACGGAGATGGGGCACACCATGAGGGGGATCGGGGGCTTTCCCTGATGCGACAAAGCCGGCCGCACAGAGATGCACAGATAGAATTTCCAGGACTTATTTGGCACCTGCCGCCAACCCGCGAGATCACGGAAATGCGCCCGCGCACCACCCTCGAACGCGGGCAGCCAACACGACGAATCTTGCTGGAGACCCTTGATGACCGCACGGATCACACGCCTGCTGACCACCACCGCCTTGGCCATCTCGGCCCTCACCATGGGCGGTTGTGCCCTGATCGAATCGAATGTCAGCAGCACCACGCTGTCCATCATCGAAGACGGCTTCACGCCGCCGACGCTGAAGATGGGCGACGTTGAAATGGCCTGCAACTTCTCGGTGGTCAACACCCCGCTGGTGGGTGCCGCACGCAATTTCTACGGCGACCCCTCCCTGATCGAAACGGTGATGCTGTCTTCGGCCGGCGTGTGCTCCGAGAACCAGGCCATGACCGACGAGATGCGCTACCTGCGCGCCTCGCGTGACAAGCGCGCCGACGAGGCCCTGGACGCCCGCATCGCCCAGAAGCGTCACCTGACGACCGCTGCCCATCGCCAGTACGCTGCCTTCACACGCATGCGCGACAAGCTGGAGCAAAAGTACTTCTTCAAGTACGGCAGCAACTGCCCTGCTTTCAAGCGCGACTTCGATGAGCTGGTGTACCTGCTGGGCTCGGTCGCCGGCCTGCAAGCCATGCAGAACGACATCGCCGCGCAGCAAGCCGTTGGCGTGCCCACCGACACCGCGCCCATCGTCGAGCGCGCCCTGGGCTGCCTGGACAACAACAAGTGGTGGGGTGCCCCTCAAGCCGCCCGCGCCACGGTCTGGAGCATCATCCCCGGCGGTGGCGAAGGCAAGGACATCAAGGGCACTTTCGAAGCCAGCATGAAGCTGGGCGAAGCCAAGGGTGTGCGCCTGGCTCACGTGATGGCCGCCGTCGCCGCCCAATCGACCGATGACAACGCCCGCCTGCGTGAACTCATCAAGCGCTTCTCGTCGGCTCCGGGCTTCACCCCGAACAAGGACTACCGCCTGATCGACGCCATCGCCGAATCCCAGATCCAGAACATCTCGGACCGCATGTGGACGCAAAACGCCGGCACCCGCACGCCCATCGCATCGCTGGGCAAGTTCTGGGACGACAAGGCCGGCGGCGACATCGACGCCGACAGCTTCCTGAAGTGATCTGACAGGCTGACGCCTCAGATGCGGGTAATCCCTTCCCTCGCTCAGGCGGGGAAGGGTTTACCTCGGGAAACGATCTGCCCGATATAGTTACAAAACAAGATGTCAGATCGCGACAGCGGTCATGACACCGCCTGATGCGCAGGCACACAGCCGAGGGCCCTCAGAGATGAGGCCCTCTGTTTTTTGCACCGAGGAGACTTCATGAAATTGGTCAATACGACGAGCAAGATGGGCATGGCTGCGCTGATGGCGTGCGCCATGGCTGCCCCGGCCCAGGCGGGTCAGAAAATTTGTGTTTACGACCTGCTGGGCACCTCTGGCGACCTGTTCAACATGGCCAAGGATTACGCCGTGGCCATGCAAAAGCACGGCGCGGCCCTCGAGCTCAAGGGCTACACCGACGAGCGCGTGGCCTCCGAGGACTACCGCACCGGTCAGTGCGATGCTTTCATCGCCACAGCCTTCCGCACACGCCAGTTCAACGCCGTGGCCGGCGCGGTTGACACCCTGGGCGCCACCACCATCGTTCGCGACGGCAAGATCAACATCGCCGACAGCTACGAAGTCGTGCGCAAGGTCATCCAGACTTACAGCGCGCCGCAAGCCAGCAAGCTGATGGTTGACGGCATCCACGAAGTCGGCGGCATCCTGCCCCTGGGCGCGGCCTACCCGGTGGTCAACGACCGCAAGATCAACACCGTCGAAGCCCTGGCTGGCAAGCGCATCGCCTCGTTCGACTACGACAAGGCCCAGGCCGTGATGATCCAGCGCATCGGCGCGCAGCCGGTGTCGGCCGACATCACCAACTTCTCGACCAAGTTCAACAATGGCTCGGTGGACATGATTGCCGCACCGACGCTGGCTTACAAGCCGCTGGAGCTGCACAAGGGCATCGGCAAGAACGGCGCCATCGCCCGCTTCCCGATCCTGATCCTCACCTACCAGGTCATCCTCAACAAGACCAAGTTCCCCGAAGGCTTTGGCCTGCATTCGCGTCAGTACTGGCTGGGCCAGTTCGACCGCGCGCTGCAACTCATCAAGCAGGCCGATGCCGGCATCCCGCCCGGCACCTGGATGGACCTCACCCCAGAGAACTCCTACAAGTACACGCTGATGCTGCGTGAGTCCCGCATCGACATCGCCGAAAAGGGCCTGTACGACAAGCGGGGCCTGAAGGTGATCAAGAAGATCCGCTGCAACGTGAACCCGGGAGACCCGGAGTGCGCCACCAAGTCCGAAGAAGACTGGAAGTGAGCAATTGACCCACAGGGGCCCCGTGCTTTGACACCGGGCCCCTGACGCCATCCTGCACCCTGACCGAGGGCGCCAAGCCTGACGCCCTCACCGCTGCGCGACCTTCGCAGCCTGCCCCAGCTCCCCATGAACACTCCTGCATCTCGTTCTCTCCTGGGCCGCAGCCCCATGGAGTGGCTCTCCAGCCTGCCCGTCTTCATCCTGCTGCTCCTGACCCTGATCATCGGCACCGGTGAAATGGTGCACGGCCAGCTGCTGCGCCTGGGCGAATCCATGTTTGGCGACCCCTCGGCCCAGGTCCAGTACTTCATGCTGCGCGCCGAGCCGACCAAGCCCGAGTGCGACGCCAACGTCGACATCGACGCCGAGCTGGCTCGCCAGTCCGCAGCCCCGTCGGGTGGCGGTGACGACATCGACGACCTGTTCGGTGACAAGCCCGCGGCCGACCCGGCCATGATGCGCAAGTCCATCGAGCAGGCGCGCGAGATCTGCCGCCTCAAGCACGAGCTCTACACCAAAGTCGCCGAGCGTCAGACGCCGCAGGTCAAGATCTATCGCACGATCGAAACCAGCTTCTTCGGTCTGTTCCAGATCGGCACCGAGAACCGCCCGCTGATCCTGCTGCTGATGGTGGCCATCTCGGCCATCACCACCACGCTGGGCTTTCACCACATCGGCATCCGCACCGGTCACTACACGCGGGACTACATCGCCCAGACCTGGTCCCAGGTCGCCGCCTGCGGTCTGCTGCTGCTGTCTTGCGTTCGCTACTACCAGATCCTGCAAGCCAGCGGGGGCGCCATCGAGGGCGAGATCCTGCACTTCGTCTGGATCGGGCTGTTCAGCGTCCTGCTGCTGATCAACCTGTGGCGCGTGGTGCGCATGCCCAAGTCGCCCAATGGCGAGGGTGACTGGGGCACGGCCCTGCTGTCGGTGCCGCTGTACGCCAACATGGCCATCATCGCTGGCGTGTACTTCCTGATCGAAGGTCACGAAGCCGGTCTGGCGATCTACATCAGCCAGATGATGGCCCTGCCCAGCATCTTCATGAACCTGGCGCTGTTCATCTGGGCGGGCATGCTGCTCAAGCAAAGCCGCATCGTCGACCTGGTGCTGGACGTCATCCGTCCCTGGAACCTGTCGCCACAGCTGCTGACCTACCTCATCCTGATCGGCGCCTCGTACGGCACGGCCTACACCGGTGCTTCGGGCATCTTCGTGATCGCAGCCGGCGGCGTGATCTACCACGAGATCCGTGCATCCGGCGGCACCAAACAGTTCGCCCTGGCGGCCACCGCCATGTCGGGCTCGCTGGGCGTGGTGCTGCGCCCTTGCCTGCTCATCGTGCTGATCGCGGCGCTCAACAAGCAGGTGACCACCAACGGCCTTTACCACTGGGGCTTCTACGTCTTCCTGTCCACCTCGACGCTGTTCTTCATCGTCTCGCAACTGCTGCGCACCGAGCGCGCCGCCATCGAGTCGCCACGCGTGGCCATCCCGGCCATGTTCGCCAAGATGGTGCCCGTGCTGCCCTACGCAGCCGTGGCCGTGGTCATCGTGTTCATCTACGAGTTCGGTCTGGACACCAAGCTCAACGAGATCACGGCCCCGACCATCGTGCCGGTGATGCTGATGCTGATCCTCGTCTTCGACAAGGTGCTCAACAAGGGCAAGAGCGAGCTCACGCCCGACTATGCCAGCCACCGCCAGGAAGGTGTCGAGAAGTCGGTGCGCTACGCCACCACCGAGACCATCAGCCACGTGGGTGCACTGCTCAGCTTGATGATGCTGTCGCTGGCCATCGGTGGTGTCATCGAGCGTTCGGACGTCATGCACCTGTTCCCACAGGTCTTCGACAGCCACTGGACGGCGATGGTGTTCCTGGTGCTGGTGATGGTGTTCCTGGGCATGGTGATGGACCCCTTCGGCGCGGCCGTGCTGGTGTCCGGCACGCTGGCGCCGGTGGCCTACGCCAACGGCATCGACCCGCTGCACTTCTGGATGATGGTGCTGGTGGCTTTCGAGCTGGGTTACCTGACACCGCCCGTGGCGCTGAACCAGCTCCTGACCCGCCAGGTCATCGGCGAAGACGAGGTCTCGAGCGCCGATGCCGAGGTGCGTCACCTGGGCTTCTTCCGTCGCTACGAGCGCTGGATCCTGCCGCTCATCGTGATGAGCGTCGGCCTGAGCCTGGTCGCCTTCGGCCCGTTGGCGGTGCAAGACTTCCCGGTCCTGGCTCCGCTGGTGGATTGGCTGCCTCACCCGCCCCAATGAGCTCGGCCGTGATGGCCTGAGTCCCCCTGAAAGGCCGGCGCTGTCCAACGACACGCCGGCCTTTCTGTTGGCGCCAATCCACTTACCCGCCCGGTGTTATGGTTTGAAGATGAGCCATCGCAGCCCCGACATCGCGCCCTTGAACCCACGTCGCGCCCAGCCCTGGTGGCTGCCCAGCCTGATTGCGCTGCTGGCCCTGAGCGCCTGCGCCACATCGCCTCAGCCTTCGGGCAACGCGACACCAGCCCCAACCCCAACCCCAGCTGCAGCGGCCGCCACGCCCCCGTCGCCGTCGGGTGCGCCTGCGAGCTTCGAATCCCTGACCCGAGGTGCCACGCGCAGCCCTGGCCTGCTGCCCATCTGGCGCAAGCAGGACAAGGTGTGGGTCGAGATCCCGGCCAAGCTGATCGGTCAGCCCTTGTTCCTGTCGCCCAAAATCGCCAGCGGCATTGGCGAGGGTGGCGTGCTCGGCGGCCTGATGCAAAGCCGCTGGGCCCAGGTCGGTCGGCCGCAGTGGGTGACGTTTCGGCGCGTGCAGCAGCAAGTGCAATTGCTTGCCGTGAACGCCAGCTACACCGCCGCGGCCGGCACGCCACAGGCCCGTGCGGTGGAGGCCGCCTTCTCTCCCAGCCTCATCGTCGCAGCGCCCCTGGCCAGCGCCGCCGACCCGGCCACCGGTGCCGTGCTCGTTGATGCGTCGGCCCTGTGGCTCAACGACTGGCTGGGCATCGGCGCGCACCTGCAGCGCCAGTACCGACAGGGTCACGCTTTCGACGCGCGCCAGTCTCAGGTCGTCCAGGCCCGGCAGGTGGACGGCACAACGGTGTTCGAGGTGCAACAGCATTTCGCCACCGCGTCCATCAACACCTCGCCCGGCTCCGCAGCACCCGGCATGCCGGCGCCCGCCCTGCCCCGCACCCTGCCTGACCCGCGCAGCCTGTTCGTGCAGGTTCACCACAGCCTGAGCGCCCTGCCCGAGCAGCCCATGCGCAAGCGCCCCGCCGACGCACGCGTGGGCTACTTCTCGACCACCGTGGTGGACTTCACGGACGACCTTTCGCGCACACCGCGCAAGCAGTACATCAGCCGCTGGCGCCTTCAAAAGCAGGACCCAGCCGCCGCACGCTCCAAGCCCGTCCAGCCCATTGTGTTCTGGCTCGACGCCAGCATCCCCGAGGCTTACCGCGCCACCATTCGCGAGGGTGTGCTGGCCTGGAACCTGGCGTTTGACGCCATTGGCTACCAGGACGCCATCGAAGTGCGCCAGGCCACGCCCGAGCAATCGGCCGACAACCTGGCCACCGGCCGCGCCTCCATCCGCTGGATGACCAACGCGCAAGCGCAGTTCGGCGCGATCGGCCCCAGCCACGTCGACCCACGCAGCGGCGAGATCCTCGACGCCGACATCGCCATCGAAAGCCTGACCGTGCGTGGCATGCGGCAACTGCGCAGTCAGTTCATGGCCGACGATGGCGATGACGCCTCGGCCTCGCCAGCCAGCGCGCAACACCATGCAGGCGACGCCTGCGAACACGGCTTGCACGCCGCCGAGCAGCTGGGCACCTGGCTGAGCCTGGCCGAGGCCGACCGCCCAGTCGACCCCGACAGCCCCGAGGTGCAGGCATTCGTGCACGCTTATCTCAAGGATGTCGTCATGCACGAGGTGGGACACGCCTTGGGCCTGCGGCACAACTTCCGGGCCTCGCGCTGGCGCAGCACCGCCCAACTGCTGGACAAGGCACTGACCACGCGCGAAGGCAACAGCGCCTCGGTGATGGACTACGCCGCCGTCAACCTGCCGCCGCCTGGCCAAAGTGGTGGCGCACCTTTTCAGACGACACTCGGCCCCTACGATTTCTGGGCCATCGAATACGGCTACGGCGAGCTGCCCGAGTCCAACGCAGAAGCCGAACGCCAGCTGCGCGACATCGCGCGGCGCAGCGCCGACCCTCGATGGAGCAGGGCTTTGGCCTACGGCAGCGACGAGGACGAGGCCCTGGGCATCGACCCACAGGCCCTGACCTTCGACCTCGGCGACGACCCCCTCGCCTTCGCGCGCAACCGGTTCGCGCTGGCGCAGGACCTCATCGACCGCACCGAACGACGCACTGCCACGCCCCTGGACGACGTGGACCGGCCACGCCGGGCCCTGGCGCACGCGTTGCGGGAATCGGCGCGGGGTGCGCAAGTTCTGATCCGGCAAGTGGGCGGGGTGGTGATCCGCCGCCAAGGGCCTGAGGCCAAGGCCGATGCCATCGACCCACTGCCTGCCGCGCAGCAACGCGAGGCGCTTGCCTTGTTGCTGCAGAGTTGGCTGCGTCCGCAGCCTTTGCGCGTCCCCTCTGCGTTGATGCGCCGCCTGGGCCCGGACACGCTCGACTGGGGCCCCAGCGACTTCGGCTCGATCGGCAAACCCGATGTGTCCATCGCCGATCAGCAGCTGCAGGTTCAACGCTCGGTGCTGAACCAGTTGATGGCCGATGGCCTGGCCGAGAGGCTGCTGGACAACCGAGATCGCACGCAGGACCGCGAGACGCGGCCGCTGCTGCCGCAAGAGCTGCTGCAACGCCTGCAAGACAGCGTCTGGTCGTCTGCCTCATCCCTTGAGGCCAGCGCAGCGAGCTGGCAACGCAACCTCCAGCGCGAGCACACCCTGCGCCTGGCCGCCTCGGTGTTGCGCCCGGCCAGCGCACGCGCCGACGTGCGCGCAGCCCAACGCACCGCCGCCCAAAGCCTGCTGAACCTGTTGCAACAAGCGCCAGGCCGCAGCGCAGAAGACCGTGCCCACCGGCAGGGCTGCATGGAGACGCTGCGCGCTGCGCTCTCGGCGCCTTTGGTGCAGCAAGGGCTGTGAAGGCGAAGCGAAGAGGCGCCCAGGGCACCATGTCCCGCTCCAGCTGCGCAGCATCCAGCCCCAGACACCCGCTCAGGGGCCCACTACCAGGGGAAATGCGCGTGGCGACCTTGGGAGTCGCCGCGTTGACATGACAATGTCAGGCTGAGCGCGCGACCATGGACCCCAACGAACTCCCCCACCTTTTCTCTGCCACCGGCCCCCTGGCCCGGGCGTTCGACGGCTACTGCGAACGCCGCGAACAAATCGAGATGGCTCAGGCTGTGCAAGCCGCCATCCGCGACGCCAGCACCGTCGTGCTCGAAGCGGGCACCGGCGTCGGCAAGACGGCGGCCTACCTCGTGCCAGCCCTGGTCGAAGGCGGCAAGGTCATCGTCTCGACCGGCACCAAGGCCCTGCAGGACCAGCTCTTTCACCGCGACCTGCCCGCTGTGCGCGACGCCTTGGGGCTCCCCGTCAAGGTGGCCCTGCTCAAGGGTCGCAGCAACTACCTGTGCTGGCACCACCTTGACCGCAGCAACCAGGACGCCACCCTGCTGAGCAGCAAGCAGGAAGTGCGAGACCTATCGGCCATCAACCGCTTCGCGCCGCTGAGCAGCACGGGCGACAAGGCCGAGTGCACCAGCGTGCCCGAGCACGCCCCGATCTGGGCACGGGTCACGTCCACGCGCGAGAACTGTCTGGGCAGCGACTGCCCCCGCTACGCCGACTGCTTCGTCGTCAAGGCGCGCCGCGAAGCGCAGGACGCCGACGTCGTCGTGGTCAACCACCACCTCTTCTTTGCCGACCTGATGCTGCGCGAAGAAGGCGTGCCCGAGCTGCTGCCCAACGCCCAGACCATCGTCTTCGACGAAGCCCACCAGTTGCCCGACACGGCCACGCTGTTCTTTGGCGAGACGGTGTCCACCGCGCAGGTGCTCGACCTGGTGCGCGACACGCTCGCCATCGGCCAGGCGCAGGCCCGCGACGCGGCCAAGTGGAACGACATCCTGGCGCCGGTCGAGCGCGCCGCACGCGACCTGCGCCTGTGCTTCGGCCCGCAGTTGCAACGCTTGTCACTGCCGCAACTCAGCCCGGACAACCTGCTCATGCCCACGCTGGCCGAGCTGCAGGACAAGCTGCTGGCCCTGCGCGAGGTGCTCGAGGAAGCGGCCCAGCGCGGCCCGGACCTCGCCAACCTGCACCGCCGCTGCAACGACCTGATTCAGCGCCTCAAGGCATGGGGTGCGCCTGAGCGCGCCCACGAGCCTGAGCTGTGCTGGATCGACGTGGCCAGCCATGGCGTGCAGCTTCACCGCACGCCCATCTCGGTGGCCGATGTGTTCCGCCGCCAGCGCCTCGGACTCGATGCCTCATCGCCCAACGACGAGGCCGAATTCGTCGACGCGTTCGCCAAGGCCGAGACGACGGCATCAGCGGACGAAGTCAGCGAGGACGACGATGAAGAACACGACCTGCAAGCGCTGATGTCTGGTCGAGCCGATGCCCCAGACACCGAGCAGGAAAAGCCACAAGCGCCCCCCCGCCGCGCCTGGGTTTTCACGTCGGCCACGCTCGCCGTCAAGAACGACTTCCGCCACTTCACCGAAGCGCTGGGCCTGGAAGACGCCGCCTGCGCCTCGTGGGCCAGCCCCTACGACTACCCCTCGCAGGCCATGCTGTACGTGCCCGCCGGCCTGCCACTGCCCAACGACCCCACGCACACGGATGCCGTGGTGGACGCCGCCCTGCCACTCATCCGGGCCAACCGGGGTCGTGCGTTCGTGTTGTGCACCAGCCTGCGCGCCGTGGCCCGCGCAGCCGAGCGCCTCAAGCAGGCCTTCCTGGCCGCAGGCGATCCGTTCCCAGTGCTGCAGCAAGGCGAAGCGCCCCGCCCTACCCTGCTCGACGACTTCCGACGCACCGGCAACGCGGTGCTCGTGGGCAGCCACAGCTTCTGGGAAGGCATCGACGTCAAGGGCGATGCGCTCACGCTGGTGGTCATCGACAAGCTTCCCTTTGCACCGCCCGACGACCCGGTGCTGGCCAAACGCCTGGAGATGCTCACCCAGGCCGGCGGCAACGCCTTCATGTCGCACCAGGTGCCCCAGGCCATCATCGCGCTCAAGCAAGGTGCTGGCCGCCTCATCCGCTCGGAGACCGACCGTGGCGTGCTCATGATCTGCGACACGCGCCTGATCGACAAGCCCTACGGCCGCCGAATCTGGCAAAGCCTGCCGCCCATGAAGCGAACCCGCGCCGAAGCCGATGTCGTTGCCTTCCTGGAGACGCTGTGAGCGCCGCTCCTGCCCACATCCCCGCAGCCGAGTGGCAGGCCTTCGTCACCGGCATGAACGCGCTGTCGCCCTTGAACGATGAAGACCTTGCCGACGCCGCCGCGCTTTGTCAGCGCTTGAGCCTGGACAAGGGCCAGGCCCTGTTGCGCGCAGGCGAGCAGGCCAGCCTGGTGGGCTTCGTGGTGTCAGGTGGCCTGCGTGAACACTACGTGCTGGCCGACGGGGGGGAGCGCACCAAGGGCTTCAGCCTGCCCGGCTGGTTCGCCGGCTCGCTCTCGGACCTCATCAGTGGCGATGTCTCCAAGGTGTGGATCGAGGCAGCAGCGCCCACGGTGCTGCTCACCCTGCCCTGGACCGACGTTCGCCGCTGGCAGGAGAGCCGTCCGGCCTGGACGCGCTTTGGCTGGCGCGTGGCCGAGCGGCTCTACATGATGAAGGTCGAGCGCGAATACGAACTGCTGGCAATGGACGCCGCCGCTCGCTTGCACGCCACGCTGGCGCGCTGGCCCACGCTGGAGCAGGTGTTCTCGCAGCGTGACATCGCTTCTTATGTGGGCGTCACGCCCGTGCACCTGAGTCGACTGAGGACGTCGAAATCGACGGGGCAGGCCAAGGCAGGGTTGCCAGCGCCAGGAAGCCCCCCATCACGTTGATCAGCTTGAGCCAGCCCAGCGCCTCGCCCACACCCGGTGTCGCCGCCAGGGCCAGCGCTGCGGCCCCCACCGGCAACTGCCAGGCGATCAAACTGATGCGAAACAGCCGCCAGGGCAAGGCGTCGAACCACAGCGCCACGCCCAAGAGGCAAAAGGCCACGTGGCCCACCAACCACTTCACCGAACTCAGCCATTCACGCGACACCATGGTGTCGTGGCCGATGGCCTGGCCTTGCTCGACCGCGTGCAGCAGGCTGAGCACGTGGTGGTTCTCGATGGCGTCCAGCAGGCCAACGGCCACAGCCATGCCGACGACCCATGGCCCGAGCGCGTGGATGCGCGCTGCGGCCGGCGCGCGGGCTCGCAAGCGCTGCACCAGCAGCAGCGTGGTCGCCACGTAACACGCGATGAACACGTCGTCGAACACGGTCAGCCACCGCAGGTGCTGGGCATGGGCCAGGAAAGACTCGGCCCAGAAAGACGGCGACGAAACGCGCTCGAAGTGCTGCACGTTCAGGCCCGTGGCCCACGACAAGCTCAGCATGGCCAGCAGGCAAAGGGCGCTGGCTGCGGCGAAGGCTCGCATCAGTGTGAGCGAGGGCGCGGTGGCCAAGGCATCGACCCCGGTTGAAGCCGGGGGCCTGGCACCTTCAAGGGGTGGTTGGTTGATGGCAAGGGAAGGCATGCGTGACTCCTGTTCAAAATGGGAGTCCGCAGTCTGGCCGGCTGGGCCCGCCGGCGCATTAACCCATGTTCACGCTGGCAGCGTCGTCACCACCAACGCATCGAGTGCAGCGATCACGGCGCCGACCACGGCGCCAATCACACTTCCAGGTTGTCGATCAAGCGGGTGGTACCCAGCTTGGCCGCCACCAGCGTGACCAATGGTGCGGCCACCAGCCCTTGCGCCAACTCTTGCGCCGTGGCGGGGTGCAGGTCCTTCTGGCGGCGCACCATCACGTAATCAGGTGCCCAGCCACGCGAGCGCAAGCTGTCCATGGCGGACTGTTCCCACTGCGCGAGCAACTCGGGCGTGAGCGAGGCCGCGCCTCGGGCCTGCGACTGGATGCCGCGCAGCAGGCCGATCAGCGCCAAGGCCTCGGCGCGCTCGGCGTCGCTCAGGTAGCCGTTGCGCGACGACAGCGCCAGCCCTTCGGCTGAACGCAAGGTCTCACCGCCCACGATCTCGATGGGCAGCCCCATCTGCGCCACCATGCGGCGGATCACCATCAGCTGCTGGTAGTCCTTCTTGCCGAAGACGGCCAGGCGCGGCTGCACGATGTTGAACAGCTTGTGCACCACGGTGCAAACGCCTGTGAAAAAGCCTGGCCGGAACGCGCCTTCGAGGATGTTGGCCAGCTCGTCGGGCGGCAGCACCTTGTAACCCTGGGGCTCAGGGTAGAGCTCGTCTTCCGCAGGCGCAAACAAGATGTCACAGCCCGCACCGGCCAGCAACTCCGCATCGCGAGCCAGGGTGCGCGGGTAACGGTCGAAGTCTTCGTTGGGGCCGAACTGCAGGCGGTTGACGAAGATGCTGGCCACCACGGGGCTGCCGCTGCCGGCCACGCGCTCGCGGGCCTGGCGAATCAGCGCCAGGTGTCCGTCGTGCAAATTGCCCATGGTGGGCACGAAGGCAGGGCGCGACGGGGCGCGGTCCAGCTCGGCACGCAAATCGGCGATGGTGTGAATGGTTTTCATCGGTGACTCAGGAGATCAGTAGCTGTGCACGGCTTCATCGGGGAAGCTGCCATCCTTGACGGCGGCCACGTAGCGGCGCACGGCGTCATCGGCCGTGCCACCTTCGGCGGCGAAGTTGCGCACGAAGCGCGGCAGCTTGCCACGCGTGAAATGCAGCATGTCGTGCAGCACCAGCACCTGGCCGGCCGTGGCGCTGCCCGCGCCGATGCCGATCGTCATCAAACCCGGGTTGTCGGCCTGCACCTGGGCGGCCACGGCAGAAGGCATGAGCTCGAGCACCATCATGGCGGCGCCGGCTTCAGTCAGTTCCTTGGCGTGGCGACGCATCGTGTCCGCGCCGGCCTGGTCGCGGCCCTGGATGCGGTAGCCGCCCAGCGCGTGCACGCTTTGCGGAGTCAGGCCCAGGTGGGCACACACGGGTATGCCGCGCTCGGTCAGGAAGTGCACGGTCTCGGCCGTCCAGCCACCGCCTTCGAGCTTGACCATGTGTGCGCCGGCCTGCATCAAGGCCACGCTGCTGCGCAAGGCCTGTTCGCGACTCTCTTGGTAACTGCCAAAGGGCAGGTCGCCGATGACCCATGCCGTGCGGTTGCCCCGCACCACGCAGCGCGTGTGATAGGCCATCTCGTCGATGCTCACGGGCACGGTGCTGCTGTGCCCCTGCACGAGCATGCCCAGCGAGTCGCCCACCAGGATGCAATCGACACCGGCCTCATCGACCAGGCGCGCGAAGGTGGCGTCATAAGCCGTGAGCATGGTGATCTTCTCGCCCTTGGTGTGCATCTCGCGCAGGCGGTGCAGCGTCACGGGTTTGCGGGCGGACTCGACGGCGGTGTTCATCTCATGTCTCCTCGGCGGGTGCGGCTTCGCGGGTGCGAAGGTGGGCGCCATGGTGGCTGACCTCTGCCGCAAGTGGCGCCGATTCTAAGGTGGTGAACGTCACCACGCTGACGCCAGCGTCATGTGTCCGATCCGCCTATGATTCGGACATCCCTGGCGCCACAGCTGTCCTGCATCCCTCCGCCATGATTCGACGCTTTTTCACCATCCCCATCGTTGTCACCACGGCCCTGCTCGCTGCGGCCATGGGGTGTGCACTCACCGGCAGTTGCGGCAGCGTCTCTGAGGTGCAAGCCCGTCTCCTGGATGGCCTCAAGGTGGTCACCGTTGCACGCGACCTCGACCACCCCTGGGGCCTGACCTTCCTGCCCGATGGCAAAGCGCTGATCACGGAAAAAGGCGGCCGCATGCGCCTGGTCGCGCTGACGGGGCAACAAGCGCCCCAAGTGATCGAAGGTTTGCCACCTGTTCGCGACGAAGGCCAAGGTGGCCTGCTCGACGTCGCGCTGGACCCCGATTACACGAATCAGCCCTGGGTCTACTGGAGCTACAGCGAAGCAGGCACAGGCCCGGAGGCGCGGCTCAGCGGCACGGCCGTCGCGCGCGGTCAGATCAAGGACGGCCGCATGGCTCAGGTCGAGGTGATCTACCGCCAAAGGCCCAAGGTCGAAGGCAGCGGGCACTTCGGCTCGCGCCTGGTGTTCGCACGGGACAAGACGCTGTTCATCACCCTGGGTGAGCGCCAGAAGGACCAGCCTTCGAAACCGGGGCGCGATCACGCACAGAACGTGGCCTCGGCACTTGGCAAGGTCGTGCGCATCCAGCGCGATAGCGGCATCCCCAACGACAACCCCCGCTTTGCCGGCGCTGGCGCCTTGCCGGAGCTTTGGAGCATCGGCCATCGCAACCCGCAGGGGGCCGCGCTTCACCCTGCCACGGGCGAGCTCTGGATCACGGAACATGGGCCCCAAGGTGGTGACGAGGTCAACCGCGTGCTGCCTGGTCGCAACCACGGCTGGCCGCTGGCGAGCGATGGCTGCCCCTATGGCAGCCTGCCAACGGAGTCATGCCGCGTCAACGGTGGGCGCCACGCACCCGACTTCGAGCCCCCTCTGACGACCTGGGTGCCTTGGTCGATCGCACCCAGCGGCCTGGCCTTCAACACAGGCAAGCGCTACCCAGGGTGGGAAGGTCAGCTGTTCAGTGGCTCGCTCAAGGGTGAAGCCGTCTGGCGCATGACACTGGACGGCAACCGCATCGTCGATCGGGAGCCCTTGCTCAAGGGCCGCATCGGCCGCATCCGCGATGTGCGCATGGGACCGGACGGCTGGCTTTACCTGCTGACCGATGGCGATGGCGGCAGGCTGATCCGACTGGAGCGCTGAGGCACGCGCCCACCGCTTGTTTCAAGCGGCGGCAGGCTCGTAGGCCAGGCGCACGTACACCGGCGCAAAGGCCTCGGCCTGCGTGATCTCGATGAGGCGCTCACGCGCCAGCTCGAGCATCGCAATGAAGGTCACCACCATGACAGGCGCACCGCGCGTGACGTCGAAGAGGTTTTCGAACTCGACAAAGCGCTTGCCCTGCAGTCCACGCAACACGATGCTCATGTGCTCGCGCACCGACAGCTCTTCGCGCGTGATGGTGTGGTGGGTGTGCAGCTTGGCGCGCTTGAGGATGTCCAGCCAGGCTTCGCGAAGGTCCACCAGCGTGACGTCGGGATGCCGCACGACGATGGACGGGTCGGAGTGCACCTGCACGCGCAGGAAATCCCGGCCCAGCAGGGGCAGCTGATCCAGGCGGGCGCCTGCCAGCTTCATCTGCTCGTACTCGATCAGGCGACGCACCAGCTCGGCACGCGGGTCTTCCGGCTCATCGCTGCCCTCGACCTTCTTGGGCGGCAGCAGCATGCGCGACTTGATCTCAATCAGCATCGCCGCCATCAAGAGGTACTCCGAGGCCAGCTCGAGGTTGCTCTTGCGGATCTGCTCGACGTAGGCCAGGTACTGGCGCGTGAGGTCGGCCAGCGGGATGTCGAGGATGTTGAAGTTCTGCTTGCGGATCAGGTAGAGCAGCAAGTCCAGCGGACCCTGGAAGGCTTCCAGGAAGACCTCGAGCGCATCCGGAGGGATGTAGAGGTCCGTGGGCAGGTCGAACAGGGGCTCGCCGTACAGGCGCGCCACGGCCACGTGGTCGACGACCTGGGGCTGGCCGTGCTCGTCGAGGACGGCCGAGGGCTCGGCATCGGCCTCGTCAAGCCCGGTGACCTGCATGGGGCGTCAGCCCTTGGTGTGGTAGACGTAAGCCTGCTGGGCCACGCGGGACTCGTTGAAGTCCTGCTGGGCCTGGCGGTCTTGCGGGCGGTCCCACAGCAGGTTGCGGCCTTGGCGCTGACGCTCTTCGAGCTGCGGGTCGCGCTGCTTGAGGCTGTCGATGAACTGGGTCGCGTCGGACTTGTAGGGCTTCCAGAAGAGCGGCATGGTGGGCGTCACATCGAAGGGGGAACAACCCGCCATTTTAAGGGAGGCTGACACATCCCGGCCCCAATGCGGCTCGACAATGCGCGCCATGCACGAAATCGAGCTCAAATTCCAGATCCCGGCCGAGCGCCTGGCCGCCGTGCGCGCCGAACTCGGCCGCCTGGGCGCCGACCTGGCCGCCCCGCTGATCCTGCAGGCCGCCTACTTCGACACCACCGACCGCAAGCTGGCCCAGGCCCGATCTGCCCTGCGCGTGCGCCGCGAAGGCGACGAGTGGGTGCAGACGCTCAAGGCCGCCGGCAGCCACACCATGGTGCGGGTGGAAGACAACCAGCCCGCGCAAGCCCCAGCCGATGGCCAGGCGCTGCGCCCCGACCTGGGTCGCCACAGCGAAGTCGCCCGCCAGGCCCTGGTCCACAGCCTGGGCTGGCAACCCGATGCCGACCCGCGCGGCGAGCGCTGCGCCCTCGTCGAGCTCTACCGCACCGACATGCGTCGCACCCGCGCCCGCTTGAAGGTTGCCGAAGGCACGCCCCACGCAGGCGTGGTCGAGCTGGCGCTGGACGAGGGCGCCATCCTGGCTGGGCCCCTGCAAGAGCCCGTGAGAGAGCTTGAAATCGAGCTGCTCAGCGGCCACCCGCAGGCCGTCATCCTGGCCGGTCAGGACTGGGTGCACCGCTTCGGCCTGTGGCTGGACACGCAGACCAAGGCCCACCGGGGCGACCGCCTGGCGCGACTGGCAGCGACCGTGCCTGCAGGCGAGCGTCAAGGTGCCCACGCCCCCCCGCAGGTGACGTCACCTCAAGCCGCCAAGGTGCGAGAGGGCGCCAGCCTCGATCAGGCCTGGCGCGCCGGCCTCGAGGCCTGCCTGGCCCACCTGAGCGCCAACATGAGCGAACTCGCCACCCTTCCCTCGGGCGAAGGCAGCGAGATCGCCTACGAGTGGCGGCGCGGCCTGCGGCGCCTGAAGGCTTTTGCCCAACTGATGAGCCACACCTCCCAGGCCTGGCCCGTCGAGGTCATCTCGCGCGCCAACTTGCTGGTCCGCCAACTCGGTCACTGGCGCGACGACGAAGCCCTGAGCTGGATCTCTTCACAGCTGCAGGAAGCCGGCGGCCCCAGCGTGCCGATCCCGCCAGCGCCGCGCCCGATCGACCTGCCCGCATCGGCCGCCGACCTGGCCCGCGGCCCTCAAGCCACCGAGCTGTGCCTGTGCCTGCTGACCGCCCTGGTGCGATCCGGCGAAGACGACGGCGAGGCCCGCCTGCCGTTCGAGCCCTGGCTGCACACCCACCTGCACCGCCAGCACCGGGTGATGCGCCGCCACGTCCGCGAGCACCAGCGCCTGAGCGACGAAGACGCCCACCGCTTGCGCCGCCGATTGCGCAACCTGCGCGACATCATCCACCTGTTCACGGCGGCACGGGTGCCTTCGTCCTTCGAGCGGGCGCAAACCGAAGCCATCGCCGCTTTAGGCCGGCTGCAGGATGAAACGGTGGCACGGGCGCGCTACCAGGCCGCCTCGGCCCTGGATCCGCGCGCCTTGTTCGCCGCAGGATGGCTGCTGGGCCGGCGCCTGCGCACCCGCACCCAGGCCCGCCGGGCGCTGCGCCAATGGGCCCGCTGCACCGCCCCCTGGTGAACCCTTGGACTTGAGGCTTCAGCGCTGAATGGTCACCGTGGGTGACGTGGTAGCGCCACCAACGGCCTGCTGTGCCAAGGCCGCCTGCACCGCAGCCAGGTCGGGAAGCACGTTTTCCGCGCCAAAGGTGTCTGCGTCGCGGCCGCTGCGGTGCGTCAGGCTCAGCGGCTGCTCGTTGAGCCCGCACAACATCAGCCTGATCTGCTTGCGCGCCAGCGTGCGCTGCAATTGCACCAGGGCGTCCAGGCCCGAGGTGTCCATCGAGATCAGCCGCGACGTCTCCAGCACCACCACCCTCGTGGCCGGCGGCAGCTGCTCAGGCAGGTCTTCCACCTTGCCCACCGCACCAAAGAACAGCGAACCATACAAGCGGCACAGCCGAACCTGCCCAGGCACCTCACCCGACGCCAAGCCCGGCGCGAGGCCCGGCAACTCGCTGACTTCGACGCGAAACAGCGTGCTCATGCGGTAGATGAAGAACAGGCAGGCCAGCACCAGCCCCACCTCCACCGCCACCGTCAGGTCGAAAATCACCGTCAGCAAGAAGGTGCCCACCAGGATGGTGCGGTAGGTGTAGTGGTACTGCTTGAGGTGAGCAAAGGCCTGCCACTCGCCCATGTTCCAGGCCACCGACAGCAGGATGCCCGCCAGCACCGGCAGCGGCACGTGCACCGCCAGCGGGGCGGCCACCAGCACGATCAACAGCAGCACCAGCGCGTGCACCATGCCCGCCACCGGCGAGGTCGCGCCCGAGCGCACGTTGGTGACCGTGCGGGCGATGGTGCCCGTGGCCGGGATGCCGCCGAAAAATGGCGTGACCACGTTGGCCACGCCTTGTGCCATCAGCTCCTGGTTGGGGTCGTGGCGCGGCAGTTCGGTCAGGTTGTCGGCCACGCGCGCACAAAGCAGCGACTCGATGGCGCCCAACAAGGCGATGGTCACCGTGGGGATGAACAGCTGGCGCATGCCCTCCCAACTGAACTCCGGCCAGACAAAATCGGGAAGCCCATGAGGGATGCCGCCAAATCGGCTGCCAATGGTGGCCACCGGCAGCGACAGCCAGGCCGTGGCAGCGCCAAACAGGATGATGGCGACAATGGGCCCTGGCAAGCGAGCCACCACGCGAAAGGCCCTGGACGACTGCCAGGCCGGCGGCGCCAAGCCGTCTTTGGCAAAAGCGCGCGGCCAGAGGGTCACCAGCGCCAGCGCCGCCAGCCCCATGCCCACCGACAAGGGGTTGACCTGATCGGCATGTGCCCACAACGTGCGCAACTGCCCCACGAAATCAGCCGGCATGTGGGAAGGGTCGAGCCCCAGCAGGTCCTTGAGTTGCGACAGGGCGATCAAGACCGCGATGCCATTGGTGAAGCCAATGACGATGCTCACCGGGATGTAGCGCACCAGTGCGCCCAGCCTGAACCAGCCCATGAGGAACAGCAGCCCACCCGCCAGCACGGTCGAGATCAGCAGGTTGGCCAGACCGTAACGCTCGACGATGCCGTAGACGATGACGATGAAGGCCCCGGCTGGCCCGCCGATCTGAACGTGCGAGCCGCCCAGGGCCGAGATCAGGAAGCCGGCAATGATGGCCGTGAACAAGCCCGACTCCGGTTTCACGCCCGAGGCGATGGCAAAGGCCATGGCCAGCGGCAGGGCCACGATGCCCACCGTCAGGCCCGCGCTGCAGTCGGTCAGCAGGCGATGGCGGTCGTATCCTTGCAGCGCGTCGAGCAGGCGCGGCCGAAACGGCGCCAGTGGCAATTGGGCCAGCCAGGCGCGCAGGTTCGTGCCGGCGCTTCTCAGTTGTTGTGGGTCAGGGCGTTCCATCAGCCCCGATTGCACAGCAAGGGTCGTGCGGGGTCAACGGCACCTGCCCTCAGCGGATGCGCATGCCCGGCTCGGCGCCTGGGAAGGGCTCGAGCACGTACACGCCCGGGTTGGCCTTCTCGTCGGTGTGCGAGGCGGCCAGCACCATGCCCTCGCTGACGCCGAACTTCATCTTGCGCGGCGCCAGGTTGGCCACCAGCACAGTGAGCTTGCCGATCAGCTGCTCAGGCTGGTAGGCCTCCTTGATGCCACTGAACACATTGCGGTGGCGTCCCTCGCCCACGTCCAGCGTCAGGCGCAGCAGCTTGGTGCTGCCGTCGACGTGCTCGGCGTTGACGATTTTCGCGATGCGCAGGTCCACCTTGACGAAGTCGTCGATGGTGATGGTTTCAGCGATGTCTTCGCCACCGGGCTTGGGCGCCTCGGCCACCGGGGCCGGCGGTGCTTCGAAGAGGGCATCGAGCATCTTCACATCGACGCGCTGCATCAGGTGCTGGTAGGCGCCAATGGTGTGTTCGCCCAGCAGTCGGCCGACGTCGGAGAAGGTCAGCGGCTCGACTCTCAAGAAGGCCTCGACGTGAGCGGCCACGGCCGGCAGCACCGGCTTGAGGTAGATGCTCAGCAGGCGGAAGGCCTCGATGCACACGGTGCAGACCTCTTGCAGGCGCGCGTCAGCGCCTTCCTGCTTGGCCAACTCCCAGGGCTTGTTGGCGTCCACGTACTCGTTCACCAGATCTGCCATCAGCATGATGGAACGCAGCGCTTTACCAAACTCCCGTGCCTCGAACAGTCCAAGAACTTCGCCTCGCCGAGCGGCAAGATCGAATCCCAAACGCGCCTCGTCAGAGCCAACGCCGCCGGCACCAACCGGCTCGTCCGGCTTCGCGACTGAACCAGCGTTGTAACCTCGCTCGAACTCCGCGCAAGGCGCCAACTTGCCTTCAAAGCGCTTGGCCAGGAAACCCGCCGCGCGGCTGGCGATGTTGACGAACTTGCCCACCAGGTCGGAGTTGACCCGGGCCACGAAGTCGTCCTTGTTGAAATCGATGTCCTCGACGTTGGCGTTGAGCTTGGCGGCGATGTAGTAACGCAGCCACTCGGGGTTCATGCCCAGGCTGAGGTACTTGAGCGGATCGAGGCCCGTGCCGCGGCTCTTGGACATCTTCTCGCCGTTGTTGACGGTCATGAAGCCATGCACGTTCACCTGGTTCGGCAGCTTGCGGCCGCTGAACTTGAGCATGGCCGGCCAGAACAGGGTGTGGAAGTAGGTGATGTCCTTGCCGATGAAGTGCACCTGCTCCACGGCGGGGTCGGCCATGAACTCATCGAAGCTGCGGGCCTCGCCGTACCTGGCCTTGGGGCCGCCGGCCGCGAAGTAGCTCTTGAGCGAGGCCAGGTAGCCGATGGGCGCATCCAGCCACACGTAGAAGTATTTACCCGGGGCGTCGGGGATCTCGATGCCGAAATAAGGCGCGTCGCGGCTGATGTCCCAGTCGCCCAGGCCGCCCTCACCGTTTTCGTCTTTGGTGAACCACTCCTTGATCTTCTTGCTGACGGCGGGCTGCAGCTTGCCGTCCTGCGTCCACTGCTCCAGGAAGCCCAGGCAGCGCTGATCGGACAGCTTGAAGAAGTAGTGGTCGGAGGTCTTGAGCACGGGCGTGGCACCCGAGAGCGACGAATACGGGTTCTTGAGCTCGGTGGGCGCGTAGACGGCGCCGCACACCTCGCACGAGTCGCCATATTGGTCCTTGGCCGCGCACTTGGGGCACTCGCCCTTGATGAATCGGTCGGCCAGGAACATGCCCTTTTCGGGGTCGAAGAATTGCTCGACCGGGCGCACGTCGATCAGGCCCTGGGCCTTGAGCTCGCGGTAAATGCTTTGGGCCAGCTCGTGGTTCTCGGGGCTGTCGGTGCTCGACCAGTGATCGAAGCTGATGTGAAAGCCGTCGAGGTAAGGCTTGCGGCCTGCAGCGATGTCGGCCACGAACTGCTGCGGCGTCTTGTTCACCTTCTGGGCGGCGATCATGATCGGCGCGCCATGGGCGTCGTCGGCTCCCACGAAGTGCACCTGATGGCCCTGCATGCGCTGGAACCGCACCCAGATGTCGGCCTGGATGTACTCCATGATGTGGCCGATGTGGAAGTGACCGTTGGCGTAAGGCAGCGCGGTGGTGACGAAGAGCTGGCGGGGCATGGTGTGAGGAGATGGCGATCGCAAGGAGGGGATTTTAGGCTGCCGGGGCCGCCCCACTCACCCGCATGGAGGAAGGCCCTGACCGAAGGCCTTCTCCTGGGGCGATCCGGGCTAGACTGAACGCCCCGATCGAGCCCCGAGCTCCCACCGCCTGTTTGCCCGCTTCCATCGCATGACCGCTGTTTCCTCGCCCCTCGAATCCGCTGCCCTCGACGCTTTGCGTCAATTGCCCGATCCGCTGACAGGCCAGGACTGGGTGTCGAGCCGTCGCGTGCGCAGGCTCAGCGTGTCCAACGGGCGAGCGGAACTCGACATCGCCCTGGGGTACCCCGCGCGTTCGCAATGGCCCGCCTACACCAGCCTGATCGAGGCCGCGCTCCGTCAGGTCGAAGGCATCCGCGAGGTCGCGGTCAACTGGTCCACCGACATCGTCGCCCACCAGGCCATGCGCGGTCAGGCCCTGCTGGCTGGCGTGAAAAACCTGGTCGCCGTGGCCTCTGGCAAGGGTGGCGTGGGCAAGAGCACCACCGCCGTCAACCTGGCCCTGGCCCTGGCGGCCGAAGGCGCTCGCGTGGGCATGCTCGACGCCGACATCTATGGCCCCAGCCAGCCCCTGATGCTGGGCCTGTCCGGCAAACCCGACAGCCCCGATGGCAAGACCATCACCCCCCCCATCAACCACGGCCTGCAGACCATGTCCATCGGCCTGCTGATCGAGGGTCAGGCACCGGCCATCTGGCGCGGCCCCATGGCCACCCAGGCCTTCGACCAGATGCTGCGACTGAGCAACTGGGGCGCCCCCGGTGAGCCGCTCGATTACCTCATCGTCGACATGCCCCCGGGCACCGGCGACATCCACCTGAGCCTGAGCCAGCGCGCGCCCATCACGGCGGCCATCATCGTCACCACGCCGCAAGACATCGCACTGCTCGATGCCAAGAAGGGCTTGCAGATGTTCGAAAAGGTGTCGGTGCCGGTGCTGGGCATCGTCGAAAACATGGCCACCTACTGCTGTCCGAACTGCGGCCACGAGGCACACATCTTCGGCCAGGACGGCGGCAAGCGCCTGGCCGAAACCTGCAGCGTTCCCCTGCTGGGCTCGATGCCGCTGGACCTGGGCATCCGCGAACAGGCCGACAGCGGCCGTCCCACCCTGGTGGCCGAGCCAGAGGGCAAAGTCTCGGGCCTGTACAAGGCCATGGCTCGCCAGATGGCCGCTGGCCTGTCCAGGCTGCCCAAGGACTACAGCGGCAAGCTGCCTGGGGTCAGCGTCGCACCCAGCGAAGGCCCGAGCGCTGGCCAGCCCGGCTGAGGCCCACCACCTCGCCAGCGCCGCTTGCGCCCCACCCCCTCGCCCAACTGCACACCGACCACAGGAAAGACAGCCATGGCACCAATGCTGTCCGCCGACGACGCCTGGTTCGACCTCGTGCCCCTGGCCCTGATCGAATTCAACGAACACGGCCGCGTGCTGCGCGCCAACTCGGCGCTCAGCGCCCTGCTGGGCTACGCCACCCTGCCTGGCAGCAACCTGGCAGAAGGCGCTTCAGCCTTGCAACGCCTTTGCGGCTGGGACTCTCCGCTGACCCTGCTGGCCCTGGGTCCCGAAGACGCGCCCCTGCAATCTCGGGTGCACCAGTCACGCGGCCAGGCCGACCTGGTGAGCCTGCACAGTCAGGTCTGGACGGTCGCCAACCCATCGCCGGAGCAGCCCCGCCAGTACCTGTGTGCCATCCGCGAAGCCCCAGGCAACGAGCCCCTTGACTCGCCTGGCATCCGCATCGCCTCCGACGCGGACGCCGACCCGCTGCCCGACCAGGCCGTGCTCTTGCACGAACTCAGCACCATCCTGGAAAGCACGCCAGCCGGCATCGCCTACCTCCGGGACGACGTGCTGGTGCGCTGCAACCGGCGCTTCGAACGCATGCTGGGGCTGCCTCCGGGCTCTCTGCCCGGCCAAAGCCTGTCCGTGCTGCTGGGCGCCGACCCGCGCATCGAGCGAGCGGTCACCCAGGCTGCCCGGCAGGTGCAAGAGCACAGCCAGCACGAGACCGACATCGAGATCGTCCTGCCAGGGCATAACACACGCTGGTACGCCCTGTCCGTCAGGCGCATCGGTGAGTCGGCCGAGCCGCTGGAGCTCATCGTGGTGCTCTCGGACATCACCCGCGCTCGGCAGCAGCAGGCCCAGCTCGAATCGCTCGGTCGTGACCGCGACCTCATGTTCTCGCTCTCGGGCGTGGGCATCGCCTTCGTGCGCGACGGCCACATCCAGCGCGCCAACCCGGCCCTGTCCGACCTCATCGGCGAGCCCGATGCCGACCTCACCGGTCGCGCCCTGCAGACCCTGTACGCCCCCGAACTCGACCTCAACACCGAGGCCGACGTGACCAGCGTGCTGCGCAGCCTGGGCCATTGGCAGGGCGAGCGCGCATTGCGCGTGCACGCAACAGCAGGACAAAACGCAGGGCAAGGCAGCCTGCAAGGCCTGTGGGCCGAGGTCGCCATGCGCCTGGTCAACCCAGCGCGCCCGGAAGAAGGCTTCATTGCCTCCTTTGTCAACGTCGATGCCCGCCACCGCGCGGAGTGGAACCTGACCCTGCAGGCCGACCGCACCCGCGCCATCCTCGACTCGGTGTTCGTGGGCATCGTCACCATCGACACCCACGGCATCGCCTGGATGAACCGCTCCGCACGTCGCATGTTCGCAGGTGACCTCGCCGACTTCGTGGGCCAGCCCCTGAGCACCGTGGCCACCACCGACCTCGACCACCCCTTCCGGCTGACCGACTACCTCGATGGCCTGGAGGACGGCCAATCGCACACCTTCGAGTGCCAGGTGATGGGGCGAGACGGACGGGTGTTCTGGGTGGTGGGCAACGCCGTGGTCACGCTCGACGAGCTCGGCCAGCGCCAGGCCACCTACGCCCTGCTCGACATCGACCGCCGTCGCCAGGCCGAAGCCGAGACCGCCGAGGCGCAAGCCACCCTGCAGCGCATCATCGCCATGGCGCCCATGGCCATCCAGCTGATCGACGCGCACCACCTGACCCTGCTGCAGGCCAACCAGGCCAGCGCGCTGTTCATGGGGCAAGACCCATCCAAGGTCATTGGCCAGCCCTTGGAGGCTGCCTTCCCGGCCGAACGCGGACGCCAGCTGTGCACCGAGTTGCAAGCCGCGCTCGACAGCGGCAAGTCCCGCCACAAGGAACACGTGGTTGCCGCCCGCAACGGCAACCAGATCTGGGACGTCAACTACCTGCCGCTGAACGCCGATGGCGAAGCGGCCGATCAGATCCTGCTGGTGGCCTCGGACATCACCGAGCAACGGGCAGCCGAGCAGGCGCGCCTGGAAGCCGCCATCGCTCAGCGCGAGATGCTGGTCAAGGAAGTGCACCATCGCATCAAAAACAACCTGCAGGGCGTGGCGGGCTTGCTCCAGCAGATCGCTGCGCGCAAGCCCGAGGTCGCCTCGGCCATCTCCGAGGTGGTCGGACAGGTTCAGGCCATCGCCCAGGTGTACGGGCTGCAGGTCGGCACGGGCGGTCCGCTGCGACTCAAATCCGTGGTCGAAGCCATTGCGCAATCGGTGCAACGCACCTTCGGGCGCCCCATCCAGCTCGAGCTCGAAGGCCCCAGCGCTGGCGACTGGCAATTGCCCGAGGCCGAGTCCATCCCGATTGCGCTGAGCCTCAACGAGTTGCTGACCAACGCCCACAAGCACGGCCCTGGCCAGCAAGCCATCCGATGCCTGCTGCAGTCGAGCGAGGCGGGCGTGCGCATCGACATCCGCAGCCCGGGCCAGTTGCCCGAGGGCTTCAACATCGATCGCGTGCCAGGTGGCGTGTCCGGCCTGGGCCTGGTGCGGGCGCTGCTGCCACGCCGCAGCGCCAAGCTGGCGTTGACACAAGACCAGGGCGAAGTGCTGACCCGGTTGGACCTCACGCCGCCAGGCATCCTCCTCGTCGTGCAGCCACCCCCTTTGATCGCGGGAGAGCCCGCTGGCCACCAGATCGCGCTGTGGCCACAATGAGGGCGCGTCCGCCGCGCGGTAGACTTGCTCCATGTTCCAGGGAGGCGGACCCCCTGGTGATCAGATCGCTGGTGCGCTCGAGAGGCTGCGCGTGAATCAAAAAGGCAAGATCCTGGTGGTGGACGATGACCGGCTGGTGCTGGCCACGCTCACCCATGGCCTCTCCCAGGCGGGCTACGAAGTCATCGACGCGGACAACGGCGATGACGCCATCCTGCTGGCGCGTCAGCACAAGCCCGAGTTGGCCCTGCTCGACATCCGCATGGAAGGCAAATCCGGCTTCGACGTCGCCGCCTACCTGCGCGAGTACTGCCAGATCCCCTTCATGTTCCTGTCGGCTTTCGCCGACGAGGCGACCATCAAGCAAGTCAAGGCGCTTGGCGCCCTGACCTACCTGGTCAAGCCGCTGGACATCCAGCAGATCGTGCCCGCGGTCGAAGCCGCCTTCGCCAACCGTCCGAACCAGCAGCCGCCCCAAGCGGTGGCCACTGCGGCCCAGCCTGCCTCGGCGCCCGCCGCAGCGCCGGCAGCGCCCGCAGCCGTTGACCCGCTCACCGACACCATCGCGCTGGCCGTTGGCATTGTGATGCACCGGTATTCGCTCACCCGCCGCCAGGCACTTGAGCGTTTGCAGCAACAGGCCCGACAAGAGGGCTGCACCACCGCCGCGCTGGGCGAGCGGCTGATCAACGCGCAGGAAGTGCTCGCCGGCCTGGGCTCGATCTGAGCGTCAGCCCGGCAGGGCTGTGCTGTCGAGCCGATCGGTCAGCGTGAAATAGAAGCAGGCCCCCTGCCCCAATTGAGCCTCGGCCCAAATCCGCCCACCGTGGCGGCGGATGATGTGGCGCACGCCCGCCAGACCGACCCCGGTGCCTTCGAAATCCTTGGCGCTGTGAAGGCGCTGGAACATGCCGAACAATTTGTCGGCATGCTGCATGTCAAACCCGGCGCCGTTGTCCCGCACGAAATACACCGGGGGATTCGTGGCGGGCATGCAACCAAATTCGATGCGAGGTGATGCCACCTTGGCGCTGTATTTCAACGCATTGCTGAGCACCCGAGTTCGACACCAAAATGCCGATTTCGCATTTTTGGTGAAGCCGTTTCCATGTGAATCAACGACTTATGCACATTTTTGCGGAAGTTTTGTAGTGGCAACTGCATGAATGCTTTGTAGTGGCGCAATTGGG
>NZ_LFRI01000517.1 GCF_001447195.1 Aquabacterium parvum
CGCGCAGGATAGGCAGTGCCACACGAAACGCAATGCACGCGAAGACCAGCGGAGGACGGCGACCATCGCTCCGCTGGTTGGCTTGAAGGTGGACCGGTCGGGTACCCCTCCCTCTGCAACGCCCTTCGGGCTCACTTGGGTGTCCCCCAGCCCCCCGGCTTACTTCGACGCGGAGAGGCGCTCCATGTCATTGAGGACAGGCCGAGCATGCTGATGCACGGCCATCATGTAGGCCTGCGAGGCCTTGTCCCAGGCGTCGATGTGTCTGGCCAG
>NZ_LFRI01000518.1 GCF_001447195.1 Aquabacterium parvum
TCAATGGCCTGATCGACCAGCCGGCCCATGTTGGCACCGTGGCTCAGGGCCTTGAGCTTCAGCACCTGAAGCTGGATTACTTCGTCAAAGTTCATGATTCCTCCAAAATCCAAAAGCGGATGCTTTGGATTCTAGGTGGAAGTCAGATCGCAGGCAAGGGAAACTGCGCCGCTTGAAAAGTTCAAGGTTTTGATGGCCGCGCAGGATAGGCAGTGCCACACGAAACGCAATGCACGCGAAGACCAGCGGAGGACGGCGACCATCGCTCCGCTG
>NZ_LFRI01000519.1 GCF_001447195.1 Aquabacterium parvum
CTCGGGGCTTTCCTTTTCAAGGTCGGGTGGCGACATACCCCCCCCTTCCTGGCCGGGGGACTCCCCCGCTCCCCCGTGTGAACAGGTCACACATCACGCAACCCATGTTGCAGGGGGCCATGCCGTGATCTGACAGCCGGTTTAGCCGTATTCGGCTACCCGTTTTCGACGCATACACAACGGCCTCAAATCGGCCGGAAAGCAGCGCCAGTATTGGGTTGGGCGAATTGTTTGTATGTATGAACTCTAGAGCCGCCTGCGTCGTCCCAGCGT
>NZ_LFRI01000520.1 GCF_001447195.1 Aquabacterium parvum
TGCTGTGTCTGATGCGCTGGCCCGCGCCGAGGAAGCTATCGAGCGTTCCGGTGCCCTGGATCAAGGGAGCCTGTGATGCTCACGCTGACCGGCACCATTCGAGCAGTCACCACCCTGGGTGGTGGCGTCAACAAGAGGACCGGCGAGGTGATCCCCACCCGCCCGGTTCTCCAGATCGAGGGCCTCGATAACCGTGGCCTCGTTCAACTCTTCACCCTCACAGTTCCGGACACCAAGCCTTTCGAGGGCCGAGTGGGTGAGCAGGTGTCCGTG
>NZ_LFRI01000521.1 GCF_001447195.1 Aquabacterium parvum
GATGCACGTATGAGGCCGCTGGCGGCGGCCCTGCGGGATGGGCGAAGCCCGCACGCTGGGACGACGCAGGCGGCTCTAGAGTTCATACATACAAACAATTCGCCCAACCCAATACTGGCGCTGCTTTCCGGCCGATCTGAGGCCGTTGTGTATGCGTCGAAAACGGGTAGCCGAATACGGCTAAACCGTCTGTCAGATCACGGCATGGCCCCCTGCAACATGGGTTGCGTGATGTGTGACCTGTTCACACGGGGGAGCGGGGGAGTCCCCCGG
>NZ_LFRI01000522.1 GCF_001447195.1 Aquabacterium parvum
TCACAGTACGCGGCCGGTGGTTGGCCAGGATGCTCACCTGCTCGATGGTCTCATCCAGCGTGTGCCCGTCGTACGGATTGCCGGGCATGGAGCGCATGCCCACCACCAGGCCTTCTTTGAGCGTGGTCGCCAGTGTGACCTTCACACCGAACTCGTAGGGGTTGCGTGCCTTACCTTTGGAGATGCACTCCACTTCGGGCGCATGCAGGGCATACAGCTTGTTCTTGTCTTTGGTCTTTTGCGTGAGGATGCGGCCCACGCGCTGCAGCAGGTCCTGCCCCTTGGCTTGAAC
>NZ_LFRI01000523.1 GCF_001447195.1 Aquabacterium parvum
TGCACGTATGAGGCCGCTGGCGGCGGCCCTGCGGGATGGGCGAAGCCCGCACGCTGGGACGACGCAGGCGGCTCTAGAGTTCATACATACAAACAATTCGCCCAACCCAATACTGGCGCTGCTTTCCGGCCGATTTAAGGCCGTTGTGTATGCGTCGAAAACGGGTAGCCGAATACGGCTAAACCGTCTGTCAGATCACGGCATGGCCCCCTGCAACATGGGTTGCGTGATGTGTGACCTGTTCACACGGGGGAGCGGGGGAGTCCCCCGGCC
>NZ_LFRI01000524.1 GCF_001447195.1 Aquabacterium parvum
TCGCTATCTGCATGGAAAGGGCTACGCCGTTTCGCATGCGAATCGCCCCAAAGCGGCGTAGCCGCCGAGGGATCAGACGGGTAGGGGATTGGCCTGGAACGCCGCTCCCCTGCCCTAACCAAGCCAACTACACAGGGGTTGAAATGGCTGGAATGAAGTCTATCGATGAAGCGCGCAATGTCCTCGAAGAGGCTGCGCTGATGACCACTGAGACGGTGAGGGCCTTCTACGGGATCGTAGCTGCTGGCCCGGATGTTGACACGCCGCCCTGGC
>NZ_LFRI01000525.1 GCF_001447195.1 Aquabacterium parvum
ACAGAGCCGCGACCACGTTGCCGGCGTTTCCATAGCTCGCGCTGGGCTCTATGAAGGTGCTTAAAGCGTTCAGCCAGGTCATCACCGTTCTTCACCGTCAAAGTCACCAAAAAAGGCCTCAGAGCCGTTTTCTCGGATCGGATGACCTCCCACCTATCCAAGTAGGCTTTCATCGACTTAGCGCCCCGTCTAATGGCACACAGAGGGCAAAGCAGGTGCTTCATGCAGAAGCTGGCCGCATGCAGCCTCACAGCGTCGATGGTGAAGTAGTGC
>NZ_LFRI01000526.1 GCF_001447195.1 Aquabacterium parvum
CGTTGATGTGCGGCCCATCGTTGGAGATCCCGCCGAGGGGTTCATGGAGGTTTTCAAGTACGCCGTCAAGTTCAGCGATCAGCCGGTTGCCGATACATGGCATGCCTTTCAGACGCTCAAGGGGAAACGCCTTCTTTGTTCTGCTGGGTGCTTCCGAGGTGTCGAGGTGCCGGAAGAGCTGACCGATGAGCCGCTCGATGAGCTGCCGTATGTCGAGCTGTTCTATCGCTATCTGCATGGAAAGGGCTACGCCGTTTCGCATGCGAATCGCCC
>NZ_LFRI01000527.1 GCF_001447195.1 Aquabacterium parvum
ACCAAACAGCGCCCACAACACCATCGAGCACAGAGCCGCGACCACGTTGCCGGCGTTTCCATAGCTCGCGCTGGGCTCTATGAAGGTGCTTAAAGCGTTCAGCCAGGTCATCACCGTTCTTCACCGTCAAAGTCACAAAAAAAGGCCTCAGAGCCGTTTTCTCGGCTCGGATGACCTCCCACCTATCCAAGTAGGCTTTCATCGACTTAGCGCCCCGTCTAATGGCACACAGAGGGCAAAGCAGGTGCTTCATGCAGAAGCTGGCCGCATGCA
>NZ_LFRI01000529.1 GCF_001447195.1 Aquabacterium parvum
CCAGCAGCCCCGGAGTACTGGATGGATATCCAGCATATCGCAAGCCCAGAGGCAGGTAAAGACCACCCGTCCAATTGGAACGATTTCCTCGACTGGTTCAGCTCCGAGGATGCCTGTTTGGCTTACTTGGAGCGGCTGCGTTGGCCCACCGGGTTCGTCTGCCCGGCTTGCGGTGTTGCCGATGAGCCTTACCGATCCAGCCGCTCGCGGCTGATGTGCCGAAGTTGCTCTCACCAGAGCACGGTCACAGCCGGCACGATCTTCGAGAAGACACGCACGCCGCTGCGCGTGTGGCTGGCTGGGGCCTGGTACGTGACGAACCAGAAGCAAGGCGTCAACGCGCTGGGTTTGCAAAGGGTGCTGGGGCTGGGCAGTTACCAGACGGCCTGGGCCATGCTGCATCGTTTTCGCCAGGCGATGGTCAGGCCCGGACGTGAGCGGCTCAAGGGCTTGGTGGAGGTCGACGAGACCTATCTGGCCATCACGGATCGCCAGGTGCCGATTTCCCCGA
>NZ_LFRI01000530.1 GCF_001447195.1 Aquabacterium parvum
TTTCAGACGCTCAAGGGGAAACGCCTTCTTGGTTCTGCTGGGTGCTTCCGAGGTGTCGAGGTGCCGGAAGAGCTGACCGATGAGCCGCTCGATGAGCTGCCGTATGTCGAGCTGTTCTATCGCTATCTGCATGGAAGGGGCTACGCCGTTTCGCATGCGAATCGCCCCAAAGCGGCGTAGCCGCCGAGGGATCAGACGGGTAGGGGATTGGCCTGGAACGCCGCTCCCCTGCCCTAACCAAGCCAACTACACAGGAGTTGAAATGGCTGGAAT
>NZ_LFRI01000531.1 GCF_001447195.1 Aquabacterium parvum
GTGGCAACTGCATGAATGCTTTGTAGTGGCGCAATTGGGGTGTTGCGCTATACTTGCGGCATGTTCATCAAGCTCACCCGCTCCAAAAGCCGCACCTACGCCCAGTTGGTCGAGTCCTTCCGTGACGAGCAAGGTCAGCCTCGCCAGCGCACGGTGGCCACTCTGGGTCGCGTTGATGAGGACGGCGGCACGGTCGATGCGGTGCTGAGCACCTTGCTGCGTGCCAAGGGCCGCAGTGGCGTGGACATCGCCACGCCCCAGGTTCGCTTTGAGTCTGCCCTGGCCTTGGGCGATGTATGGGCCCTTGATCAACTCTGGCGTGAGCTGGGCTTCGATGCCCTGGCGGCCGT
>NZ_LFRI01000532.1 GCF_001447195.1 Aquabacterium parvum
TTCTTTTCGCCTTTCCCTCACGGTACTTGTTCACTATCGGTCGATTACGAGTATTTAGCCTTGGAGGATGGTCCCCCCATCTTCAGACAGGATTTCACGTGTCCCGCCCTACTTATCGTGCACTCAGTTCCACAGAGGACTTTTCTCATACGGGGCTATCACCCACTATGGCCAGCGTTTCCAAGCTGTTTTGATAAGTCGACTGCTAAAGAGCACTAGGCTGTTCCGATTTCGCTCGCCACTACTTTCGGAATCTCGGTTGATGTCTTTTCC
>NZ_LFRI01000533.1 GCF_001447195.1 Aquabacterium parvum
CGCAGGCGGCTCTAGAGTTCATACATACAAACAATTCGCCCAACCCAATACTGGCGCTGCTTTCCGGCCGATTTGAGGCCGTTGTGTATGCGTCGAAAACGGGTAGCCGAATACGGCTAAACCGTCTGTCAGATCATGGCATGGCCCCCTGCAACATGGGTTGCGTGATGTGTGACCTGTTCACACGGGGGAGCGGGGGAGTCCCCCGGCCAGGAAGGGGGGGGTATGTCGCCACCCGACCTTGAAAAGGAAAGCCCCGAGTCCTGGTCAGAG
>NZ_LFRI01000534.1 GCF_001447195.1 Aquabacterium parvum
AGGTCATCCGAGCCGAGAAAACGGCTCTGAGGCCTTTTTTGGTGACTTTGACGGTGAAGAACGGTGATGACCTGGCTGAACGCTTTAAGCACCTTCATAGAGCCCAGCGCGAGCTATGGAAACGCCGGCAACGTGGGCGCGGCTCTGTGCTCGATGGTGTTGTGGGCGCTGTTTGGTCATACGAAGTGAAGCGGGGAGACAACTCGGGCCAGTGGCACCCGCACCTGCACATGATCGCCTTGGCCGAGGTCGAGCCCAGCCAGGAGCGCTTGT
>NZ_LFRI01000535.1 GCF_001447195.1 Aquabacterium parvum
ACCCCATCGTGGCACTTCGATGCCGTTTGCCGCAATACGCGGCTAGCTCGGGACGGGGAAGTCCCTTTCATTCGTTAGGCCCTCGCGTAAATGCGCCGCTTGCAAAGGCCAAGCGAGCCACCTCCTCGGTGGCTACTGGCAGCTAGGCATGCGATTCTTGGTTCGCGCAAGGCCTCGTGGCATGCTTGCATTCAAGCTGGCGTCAGTCCAGCAATCAACACACAGGGGTCTCATGCCAAGTCAGTCGTACGCCACCACCGGCCTAACTGGGCGTTGCAGGGGACGCTCATACGTCGCATCGCTTCGGCCACGCCTTGTGGGCGCCCCTGAACTTGGGCGTTAGGCCCTCGCGTAAATGCACCGCTTGCACAGGCCATGCGAGCCACCTACTCGGTGGCTACTTGCAGCCAGGCATGCGCTTCTTGGTTCGCGCAAGGTCTCGTGGCATGCTTGCATTCAAGCTGGCGTCAGCCAAGCATTCAACACTCAGGGAATCATGCACATGCCGCCTCATGCCACCATCGGCCTAACTGTGCGTTGCAGGGGACGCTTCCACCAGTGCGCGCTTCGGCCACGCCAAGCGCGCGCCCCTGAACTTGGGCGTTAGGCCTTTCGCGTGTTCGGGTGCGTCTTCAGCCAGTCACGCAGTGCCGTGTTGATGCGCGTTTGCCAGCCAGCACCGCGATCTTTGAAGGCGTCCAAGATGTCCGCATCCAAACGAATGTTGACGTGCTC
>NZ_LFRI01000536.1 GCF_001447195.1 Aquabacterium parvum
CAATCACTCTCGTCTGCATTCGGCGCTGGGCTATCTCAGCCCCATGCAATACGAGCAACGCTGGCTGGCGGCTCAGCGCAAGAACGCCGCATGAAACCCGGGCTAAGCGCTCCGAAATTCAGGGGCAACCTCAGAGCGGCGGCGCCTTGCTGTTCCATCTGATGTCCAAGCTCTACGAGCACACCAGCGTCGTCATCACGACCAACCTGGACTTCGCCGAATGGAGCACCGTGTTCGGCGACGCCAAGATGACCACGGCGCTCTTGGACCGGCTCACGCACCACTGCCACATCGTGGAGACCGGCAACGAGAGCTACCGCGTCACGCAGGCCACGGCGGCCACGCGCAAGCGCATCAAGGCAAGGGAGCAGGAGCGACGCAACAAGGGCGACGAGGCGGGCTAACGAGCTCACCGCTACAGTTGTTCACAGCCGGCATCACACGATGCCGGCCCCAAGCCCTGGGTCAAAGTTCAATCGGCAGGGTGGGGGTGCGGACGATTTCTTGGACTACCTGGAGGTAGTTCATGTTTTCATACGAGGATCGGCTGCGAGCCGTACAGCTCTACATCAAGTTGGGCAAGCGCGTTGGGTTGACCATTCGCCAGCTTGGCTATCCAAC
>NZ_LFRI01000537.1 GCF_001447195.1 Aquabacterium parvum
GTAAGCGGTCATTGAACCCCACCCTAGCCACCAAGGCTGTGCTCTGACAGCCTACGTTCCCACGTAGATGAACGTGGGAACGTAGCGATGAACGACGAATTGCAGGATCTCAGGCGCAGGTTGGTGGTGGGGCACAAGGCCGACGGGCGCAGCGTGTACGACGAGCAGGCGAAGGCGGAATTGGTTGAGCTGTGCATGCGGCCCGGCGCGTCGGTGTCCCGTCTGGCGCGCGAGTGCGGGGTCAACGCCAACCAGGTTTGCCGCTGGCTGCGAGAACGTGGGCATGTCCGCCGACCGCGTCAGGCCACGAGCCGTGCGGTGAGCACACCGACGGCGTTCGTCGCCGTGCCGGTGGTATCTGCGGCGGCGCCGGCTGAGGAGCGGCTGGTTGCCATGGTGCAGTTGCAAGCCCGGCTGCCCAACGGCGTCGCCATCGAACTTGGAGGCATCGACGTCCGGCACGTCGGCGCGGTGATCGAAGCACTGGGGAGGCTGCGGTGTTCCGTCTCGACGAAGGGCTGAAGGTCTACCTGCACCGCGCACCGGTGGACTTCCGGCTCAACATCAACGGCTTGGCGGCGCTGGTACAGCAAGCCCTTGGGCTGGACCCGTTTGCCGCCTGCATCTACGTGTTCAGCAACCGCCGCCGCGACCGGGTGAAGGTGCTGGGCTGGGACCGCAACGGGTTCTGGCTGCTGCTCAAGCGGCTGGAACAGGACCGGTTCATCTGGCCGAGCGAGCAGGACGTGCCCACCTTGACGGTCGAGCAGTTGCACTGGCTGCTGGAGGGCATCGATGTGGGCGTGGTGCAGCGACATCCGATGCGACGGTACGAGCGGGTCGGCTGAGAACACTTCGGTGGTGCTGCGCCATTGCGGCACATCCGAATGGCGCCGAGGGCTGCAGGCCGGGACACTGCATCGCAGATGACCGACATGCCCACCCTCGAACAGATCCAAGCGCTGCAACAAGCGCTGGCCGAGGCGCGCCAGCACAACGAAGCCCTGGCGGGCGAGTTGCGTGTGACACGCACCGAGCGCGACCTGCTCAAGGAGCAGCTCAACAAGTTCAAGCGCCAGCTGTTTGCCGCCAGCAGCGAGGTCAGTGGCCAGCACCAGAAGGACATGTTCTTCAATGAGGCCGAGGGCCTGGGTGCGCAGGCAGAGCCGGCCGCCGAAGAGGCCACGCCCGGCGATGAGGCGATCGATGTGCCCGGTCACCGGCGCGCCAAGCGCGGGCGCAAGCCTCTGGACCCCGCACTGCCGCGTGAGGTGGTGCGCCACGAACTGCCCGAGAGCGAGCGCGTGTGCCCGCATGACGGCGCTGCGCTGCGCGAGATTGGCGTGGAGACCAGCGAACAACTCGACATCATCCCGCAGCAGGTGCGCGTGATCCGCCACGAGCGGGTGAAGTACGCCTGCCCCTGCTGTGACGGCGGGCTGCGGCTGGCCGCGCGGCCCGCGCAAGTCATTCCAAAGGGCCTGTTCACCGAGTGCGCGCTGGCCTGGATGGCCACGGCCAAGTACCTCGACGGGCTGCCGCTGTACCGCCAGGCAGCGCTGCTGGGGCGCTTCGGCGGCACCGACATCTCGCGCAACACGGTGGCCGCCAGCATGGTGCGTGTTGGCCAGGCCGTGCAGCCGGTGATGAACCTGCTGCGCGACGAACTGCTGGACGCACCGTTGGTGTTCGGCGACGAGACCGAGTTGCAGGTGCTCAAGGAGCCAGGGCGTAAAGCACAAACCAAGAGCTATGTCTGGGCGCAGATGACCGATGGCTCAGGCCGGGATGGCACCGGGCCACCGATCAGGCTGTTCAGCTACGCGCCCAGCCGCTCGGCCGCCACCGCGATGGGGCTGTACGCCGGCATCCGTGCCGGTGCGGTGCTGATGACCGATGGCTACGACGTGTATGACAAGGTGGCGCAGACGCAGCAGCTTGTGCACCTGGCCTGCTGGGCGCATTGCCGACGCTACTTCCACGACGCTTTGCAGGCCTGCCCCAAGGACCAGCGCGGACCAGACCAACTGGCCGCACGGTTCATCGCGCTGATCGGCAAGCTGTACCAGATCGAGGCCCAGGCCAAGCGTGATGGCGCCGACCTGGCCGAGCTCACGCTGCGGCGCCAGCGCGACAGCACGCCGGTGATCCAGGACATCGAACAACTGCTGTTGGCCAACCTGCACAGCGTGCTACCGCAAAGCCTGCTGGGCAAAGCCTTGCACTACACGGCAGGACAGTGGCACAAGCTCAAGCGCTACGTGGAGGATGGGCGCTACAGCATCGACAACAACGCTCAGGAGAACGCCATCCGGCCGTTCTGCGTGGGCAGGCGCAACTGGCTGTTCGCCGACACCGTCGCCGGCGCACACGCCAGTGCCAACCTGTACTCGCTGCTGCAGACCTGCCGTGTCAACGGCATCGATGGCTACCGCTATCTGCGCTCCCTGTTCAGGTGGCTGCCGATGGCCAGTACGGCTGACGACTATGCCGCGCTGCTGCCCTGGCGCATCAACATGAACACAGACTGAGTGCAGTCAATCGAGGTCAATGCAGGTCAGCTGCCGCGCCACAGCACTTCTTGAACTTCTTGCCGCTCCCACAAGGGCAAGGCTCATTGCGGCCCACCTTGGGCTGCATCGATTTGGCCACTCCTCGCTCGTAGACAGCCAGTCTCAGCGGTAGCCAGTGAGCATGCATGTCCAAGACGGCCTGCGGGATCTGAAGGGCCAACTCCGCTCGCATGGCTGGCGTCTTGGTCAGTTCATCCTGGTCCTCACCGAAGTCATCTTCGCCGAGCAGTGCGATTGGCCTGAACCATGCCTGCCCTTGAGCCGTTGACAACAAGGGTTGCCAGTCTTTCCAACAAAGTCTCATGCCTTGAACAAAACCGTAGGCCCAACCTTCGGCGTCGTCATACTTCCGCTCATCACCTTCGTACGTCATCGTTGACCAGCAAGGGCTGATCTGCCTGGGATCCGATTCCAGCCCAGCAATGATGCTGTTGAAGTGGCGCATGACCAGACCCAATATGTGGTTCAGATGCTCGATGGAGTCCATCGGCGGCATCATCTCCTGGGTGCCCCAGATCTTTGGGAGCCATTGCTTTGGATGCAGCGTCGTCGGGCCGACAGCAATCGCATGCATGAACCCATCCATGATGTCCGCCACCATGACCTCTTCCGTGTCGACGTCATAGAGCAGGAACTGGTCAAGCTCGTCGAACTCTTCCTCGGATAGCGGGG
>NZ_LFRI01000538.1 GCF_001447195.1 Aquabacterium parvum
CAGGCCGCCACCATGGCCGCCTTGAAGGTCAAAAAGCTCAGCAACGAACTCCAGTTATCCCTCCTGTAGTGGCACGCTGACTAGGTCAACCTAGTCAAATCAACCACTTACAGCATTTGGTGTCGAACTCGGGTGAGCAGGTTTTCGACAACTCGGCGCAACAACGTGCTGTCGGCCTGCGCACACAAACCCGGCTGTATCACCCAGTCGACCGATGAACCAGAGGTGCACACCACCGACTGCTCGTCGGCCACGTCTCGCACCAGGCCCGACAAGTCGATGTCCTGGCGCCCCAGGGGCTCGGTGGCCAGTTGGGCTTGCGCCAGGATCGCGTCGATCATGCCGTTCATGCGGGACGAGGCGGCGAGCACGCGCTCCAGGTGATCCTGCCCCAGCTTGTCGAGGTGGCGACCGTAGTCTTCCTGCACGATGCGCGTGAAGCCATCGATCACGCGCAGGGGCGCCCGCAGGTCATGCGAGAGGGCGTAGCGCAGGGCCTCCTGCTCGACTTCGCGATCGGCGTCTGGCTCGGCGGCGCCCACCTCGCTGGCAGCGGGCAGGACGTCCTCCATCGCCGCGCACTCAGACGCCGGTGACAAGGCGGTTTCGGCCACGGAGTGATCAGGCTCGGGCTCAACGCTCGTGGGCGTGTTGCGACCGGCATCGGCTCGCGGCACCGGGGTCTCGGCGACGTGCACCGGGACAGGGGCAACGGAGGGCAACAACCTGAGCAGCACCCTCACCAGCGCCGCCACCGACAGCCAGGACCCGGCAGCCAGCACCCAGGCCCAGGCAGGTGCGTCGGTGACGAGCAAAGCCAGGGCAAAACACAGGCCGGCAACGCCCCAGCCAGGGATCAACGCCCCCATTTCGGGCCTGGTGGCCCTGGGCTCATCCGACGGTCCGTTGTGAATCCGCATTCAAACGATTGTAAGGAGGGCCGAAAGGGGTTTCTTCTGCTGGCCTGAAACTTTTCAGCCAAGCTAAAGTTCGTGAGATTGTTGACGATTGTCCCCTGATTCCCGGATGAATCATTTCCGGGCTCACCCTGTTTTCGCCAGATTCGGCAGCCCATTTTGACCGCACCCATGCGCACCCCCTGGAAGGCACTGATGTTGGTGATGTCCCTGGCCGGCACGTCGGCTGCGGGCTGGGCGTGGGGACCTGCGGGCGCTGGCTTGACCCTGGCCATGCTGGCATCGGGCAGCATCGGCTACCTGGCCCGCAGGCGCCCCCTGCCCGCACCCGAGCTGGGGCCGCCCCTGACCACGGTGCCCACCTCGTCCCCCAACAGCCAGCCCCAGGTCGATGCCGAGGCCCTGCAGGCCAGGCAAGAAGCCCACCTGAGGCTCATCCGGGACATCGCCGAACACGCTCGCTCCGCCGAAGCCCTTGGGCAGGCGCTCTCACGCGTCGGCGAGGCCCTGCACCGCCACCTGGGCTCCAGGGCTTGGGCCGCGCTGCAGGTTGACGGCTGGAACGGCGAGTCCGCTTTGCTGCGCCCCTGGGCTCACCAGGCCGGCGGCCCAGAACACATCGACGTCAGCGCCATCACCCCCACCCACCGCGATGACCGCCCGCTCGGTCAAGCGCTGGGCACGCTGAAGGCCACCGTCTCCGACTTGCGTCAGTCTGCCGGCACGCCCAGCCCCTGGCGCGCGGCAGGCACCCAACGCGTGCTGGCCCTGCCCGTGTCCGTCGACGGCTGGCCGCTGGCCATGCTCGAGTTCGACGACCCGGCCCGAGCGCATGCAGACGTGGAGGCGGTGCTGGAGGTCGCGGCCATCCAGCTCGGCTTCGTGGCGCAGCGAGACGCCAATCGGGCCCGCATGGCGAGCCACGAGGAGCACCTGGGCCGCCTGGCCCTGGTGGCGTCGCGCATCAGCAGTGGCGTGGCCATCACCGATCGCCATGGCACCATCGAGTGGATCAACGCCGCCTTCGTGGCTTTGACCGGCTGGCCTGAAGACCGGGTGCTGGGCCGCAAGCTGCCTGAGCTGCTCGCGCAAGAGGTGACCGACGCCGAGACCATCAACGAGTTGGAAAACCAGCTCGAACGTGGCGTGCCCTTCCGCATCTCTTACGAGGCTGGGCGCCAGAGCGCCCAAAGCATCACCCGCTACTGGGGGGAGATCGACGCCATCCAGATGCTCGATGAAACCGGCGGGCGCAACCAGTACGTCTGCCTCTTCACCGACATCACCAAGCGCAAGGCCCAAGAGCACGTGCGCGACCAGGAGCGCGAGTTCCTCGAAGCGCTGCTGGGCAACCTGCCGGTCAGCCTGTTCGTGCTGGATCCGGTCAACCTCAACGTGGTGGCCATCAACCGCTACACCGAGATCGAGTTCTCGCTGCAGCGCGACCGTGTGGTCGGGCGCCCGTTCGAGCAGGCGCTGGGCAAGTCGGTCATGGGACTGACGCAGCCGCACATGCAGCAGGCCGTCGACAGCGGCGAAACCGTGGAGCACGATTTCACCTGGCAAGGCGAAGCAGGCGTGCGCGTGGTCAACGCGCGGCACTTCGCGTTGCGCCACAGCAATGGCCGCCCTCGCCTGCTGATTTCGCTGGTGCGTGACATCACCGCGTCGCGTCAGGCGCAGGCCGATCTGGAAGAGTCGGAGCGGCGTTTCCGCGAGCTCGTTGAGTCCATGGACGACGCCGTCTATGTGGCCACGGAGAGCCGCGGCCGCTTCCTCTACCTCAGCCCGCGCACCCATGAGTTGCTGGGGCTGCCAGGCGAAGACATCCAGGCCCGTGCCGAGCGGGTGCACGCGCTGGTCGTGCCCGAGGACATCCCTCTCCTGCGCGAGCAGGAGGCGCAAGAGCGGCTGGGCCTGAACACCGACACCCTGCTGCGCCTGCAGATCCCGGGCAAAGGCCTGCGCTGGATGCGTCACCGCAGCCGCACGCGTCGGCTTGCCGGGGGCGACACACGGGTCTACGGCCTCGTCTCGGACGTGACGGACGAGCACAACCAGGCGCTGGAGCTGCAACGCGCACGCGACATGGCCGAGGCCGCCAGCCAGGCCAAGAGCCAGTTCATGGCCAACATGAGCCATGAAATCCGCACGCCCATGAACGGCATCCTGGGCATGACGGAGCTGTTGCTGGGCACGCCGCTCAACGACAAGCAGCGGCGCTTTGCCCAGGCGGTCTACCGCTCCGGCGAAAGCCTGCTGGAGATCATCAACGACATCCTGGACTTCGCCAAGATCGAGGCCGGCCGGCTCGAACTCGCCAACAGCGACTTCGTGCTGCGCACCCTGGTTGAAGACACGCTGGAGCTGATGGCCCCCCGCGCCCACGAAAAGGGCCTGGAGCTGTCCTTCCGCGAGCAACCCGGCCTGCCCAGCGTCATCCACGGCGACCCCCTGCGCCTGCGCCAGATCCTCACCAACCTGGTGGCCAACGCCATCAAGTTCACCGAGCATGGCGAGGTGGTGGTCGACATCCGCCGGGGCATGGGCGGCACCGTGCACAGCAGTGCGCCGTCTGAAAGCCAGCACATCGAGCTGGAGTTCATGGTGCGCGACACCGGCATCGGCATCCCCAGCGAGGTCATCCCCAGGCTGTTCAGCGCTTTCGTGCAGGCCAACGTGGGCATGGCGCGCCGCTATGGCGGCACCGGCCTGGGCCTGGCCATCTCCAAGCAACTGGTCGAGCTCATGGGTGGGCAGATCGAGGCGCACAGCGCGCCGGGTGTCGGCTCCGAGTTCGTCTTCCGCGTGCCCGTGTCGGTGGGCGAGACCCAGATCGACATGGCCCTGATCGAAGAGCCCGAGATGCCGGCCTTCAATGTGCTGGTGGTCGATGACAACGACACCAACCGCACCGTCATCGAGAACATGCTGACGGCCTGGGGCATGAAGGTCACCCAGGCCACCAACGGCCGCGAAGCGCTCGACATCCTCATGGCCCACCCCACGCAGGACGCCGACTTCGACCTGGCCCTGGTGGACATGAACATGCCCGAGCTCGATGGCCTGGGCCTGGCAGACGCCCTGCATCGCAGCGAGCGCTACCCGCAACTCAAGATGGTCCTGCTGTCCTCGGTGTCCTCGCCGGACGACGTGCGCAAAGCGCAGGACGCCGGCTTCCAGCGCTTCGTGCCCAAACCCCTGCGCAAGGCTGAGCTGCGCCAGGCCATCCTGGGCATTTCGGCCGAGCTGGGTGGCGACCTGCCCCACGACATGCCCCGCATCAACAAATCCGTGCTGGTCATCGAAGACAACCCGGTCAACCAGGAGGTCTGCACGCAGATGCTCAAGCGCCTGGGCTGCGAGGTCAAGGTGGCCTCGTCGGCGCTCGAAGGCCTGCGCCGGCTGGGCGAGCAGCGCTTCGACCTCGTGCTCATGGACATCCAGATGCCCGGCATGGACGGCGTCGAGGCCCTCAGCTGGTTCCGCAGGGGCTCGAACACGCGCTTCACGTTCCTGACGCCGTCCGTCACACCGGTGATCGCTGTCACGGCCAACGCCCTGGAGGGCGACGAGCAGCGCTTCCTCGACGTGGGCTTCGACGACTACCTCTCCAAGCCCTTCCGCCAGAGCCAGCTGCAGAAGGTGCTGGTCGAGCACACGCACCCGGAAGGCTGGGGCGAACAGCCGTCGCCAACCGATGTCGCACCTGCGGCTGCACCCGAGACCGCTGCAACGCCCGCGACGCCTGCAACACCTGCCGCGCCGCTCGCCACCGCAACATCGGCCCATGCCGAACCCGGGGCAACCCTTGGCCAGCCTGTGGCAGATGCGCCACCACCCGCCCCCGCGCAGGCCGAGACGGGCGCGACCTCTGCGAAGGCCACGACGGCCACAGAACTCTTCGATGCCGACGCCCTGCGTCGCCTGCGCGACCTCGACCCCCGAGGCGAAAACCGTTTGTTCGAGCGCGTCAGCAAAGCCTTCGAGGCCTCCGCCTCGCGCTTGTTGCCTCAACTCGACGAGGCCATCCGCACGAATGACCGCAGCTCGATCCTCCACGTCGCGCATACACTCAAGTCTTCCTCGGCCAGCATCGGCGCGCTCAAGCTGTCACATTTGTGTGCCGAAATCGAAACCATGATCAGGCGCCAGAGCGAAGAAGACTTCTCAGAACGCCTGCGGGCCGTGCCCGTGGAGGTTGAACACGTCCTGGCGGGCCTGCGTGCCCTGCTGGAGCAACCCTCATGACGGTGACCTCGGACTTCGCCTTCGAGGACGGCCAGGAGCAGCCCAAGGTGCTGCTGGTCGATGACGACGAAGTGAACCTGCTGCTGACCTCGATCGCCTTGCGCGAACGCGGCTTCGCCATCACCGAGGCCAGCTCGGGTGAACAAGCCTTGCAGATGCTCTCTGACTGGCTGCCCGACGTGATCGTGCTCGATGCCGTCATGCCTGGCCTGGATGGCTTCGCCACCTGCCGTGAACTGCGTCACATGCCAGGCTACGAGTCCGTGCCCGTGCTCATGTTGACCGGCCTGGACGACGACGCCTCCATCACCCGCGCCTACGAGGCCGGCGCCACCGACTTCTTCGTCAAAAGCACGCAATGGAGCCTGCTGGCCGGGCGCCTGCGCTACCTGCTGCGCGCCGCTCGCACACGCGACGAACTCGAACGCAGCAAGTCCAAACTGGCCCGCGCACAAGACCTCGCTCGCATGGGCAGCTTCGACTGGCGCAAGGGCGCGGGCGACCTGTCCTTCTCGGTCGAAGGCCTGCGTGTCTTCGGCCTGGGCTCACACGACCACCTGGGCCTCAAGAGCATCCTGCGCATGTTGCCCGATGAGGAGCGGCGAGGCTTTGCCCGCATCCTCCACGAGGTGCTCGACCACGGCACCATCCTGTGCAACGATGTCCAGATCAGCCTGGCCGATGGCCGCCGCCGCATCCTGCACGTCGAGGTCGAACCGGAGTTCAACGAACTGGCCTGTCTGATCGGCTACACCGGCATCGTGCAGGACGTGACCGACCGGCGCGTCGCCGAGGACAAGATCAAGCACCTGGCCAACTTCGACACGCTCACCGGCTTGCCCAATCGACGCCAGGTGTTCTGGCGCAGCGAGCGCGCCATCGAGTACGCCAAACGCCTGAATCACCGCGTGGCGCTGCTGCAGGTGGGCCTGGACCGCTTCAAGATCATCAACGAGAACCTGGGCCACCATGCTGGCGACGAGTTGCTCATCGAGGTCTCCAGGCGCCTGCGCAACTGCGTGCGCCACTCCGACCAGATCATCGAAGGCAACCTCGACACCAACGGGCACCGCGCGCACCGGACCCTCGAAGCCGTGGGTCGACTTGGCGCCGACGAATTCGTCGTGCTGCTGCCCGAGGTGAGCAACGAGCGCGAAGCCATGTCCACGGCCTACGTCATCCTCGACGCCCTGCGCGAGCCGATGATGGTGGCCGGCCAGGAGTGCTTCATCACGGCCTCGGTGGGCGTGGCGGTGTTTCCGCAGCACGGCCTGAACGTGGCCGACCTGCTGCGCAACGCCGACGTCGCCATGGCCCTGGCCAAAAGCCAGGGCCGCAACACCGCGCAACTGCACGATCCGCAACTGGCTTCGAAGGGCCGCGTGCGGCTGGACCTGGACACCGCCCTGCACAAGGCCCTGGAGCGCAAGGAGCTGGTGCTGCACTACCAGCCCAAGATCGACGTGCGCACCAACCAGATGGTGGGCGCCGAGGCCTTGATGCGCTGGAACCGCAACGGCCAGCTGGTGCCTCCGGGCGACTTCATTCCGCTGGCCGAGGCCACCGGCCTGATCAACCACATGAGCCTGTGGGCCATCGACGAGGCCGCGCGACAAGCCGCCGAATGGCACCGCAGCTTCGGCTTCGACGCGTCCATCGCCGTCAACCTGCCCTCTCGCCTGTTCGAGCAAAGCGACCTGGTCGAGAAGATCGAGGCCATCTTGAAAGCGCGCCAGGTGCCGCCGCGCGCCATCGAGCTCGAGATCACCGAAACCGGCCTGATGAAGGACCTCCAAGGCGTCGTGCCCTCGCTGCACCGGCTCAACCAACTGGGCACCGAGATCTCGATCGACGACTTCGGCACGGGCTATTCCTCTCTGTCCTACCTGACCACGCTGCCGATCAGCGAGCTCAAGATCGACCGCTCCTTCGTTCGCGACCTGGGCGACACGCCGCAGAGCTCGGCCATCGTTTCGGCCATCATCGCGTTGGCCAGGGCCCTGGGGCTGCGCGTGGTCGCAGAAGGCGTGGAAAAGCTCTCGCAGATGGAAGTGCTCTACAACCTGGGCTGCCACATCTGCCAGGGCTTCCTGTACGCTCGTCCGATGTCCCCGGCCGACGTCGAACAATGGCTGCAGGACACCCAGCAGGGGCAGACCTTGCCTCGCCTTGGCAACCTGACGAACGAGCATGCATCGCGCCTGGTGAGCGTGCCACGCTGAAACCATGTCCCAGACCCCTGCGAACCTGGCCAAGGCCGCCCTGCGGCGGCTCGCCGAGCAAAGGCTCGAACCCACGCCCGAGAACTACCGCAAGGCCTACGAGGCCGAGTCGGGAGCGCCAAGCGCGGAATCTGGTGCCACCGACAAGCCCCTGGACAAGGCCACCCCAGCCGACACCACCAGCCAGGCTGAAGAGGGTGAACGCTGGTCCAAATTGATCGGGCGCATCCTGCGTGGCGCCGAGCGCGGTGGACGTCAGTGGACGGCCGCTCGCAAAAAGGACAGCCTGCAGCGCGTGCTCGAGGGCAGCAAAAGTTCGGGCCAGCGCCTGCACCAGCGCTTGAGCCAGCTGGTGCAAAGTTGGGACAGCGACACCCTGGACAACGCCCCGCTGGAAGACGATGGGGCGGTGGACGCGGCGGCATCGCCCGATGCCTCGACTCAGACTGCAGCAACGCCGATGGCGACCCCGATCGCGCCTGAGCACGCAAGCTCGGTGGGCGCGGCGAACCAGGCACAGCCGTCGCAGCCAGCGTCATCCGGACCTTCTTCAAGCTGGTCAGCCAGCGCGCGCACCGCGGTCGATGAGCTGGTGCGAACGGTGCAGGTGGCACTGCCCCCCGCTTCGGCGAGCCCACGCGCCCAAGCCACGGCGCAGGCCCTGACGGCCGCTGCCCAAGCCCAATCCAGCGTCCATGAGGCTTGCGCCCAGGCACGCGGCATCATCGAGCAACGCCACCGCCTGCTCGATCAGCTCATGGGCTTGTGCCAATCCCTGACCGACAGCCTGGTCGACCTGGCCGAAGACGAAAGCTGGGCCCAAGGTCAGGCCCAGGCGATGCGCCACCAGCTCGCAGAAGGCATCGACAGCCGAGGCTTGCGCCATGTCCAGCAACTGCTCGATGACGCGCGCATCAAGCAACAACAACTCAAACTCGAACGCGAGAACGCGCGTGAGGCACTCAAGCAACTCATCCAGCAGATGCTTCAGGAAATCGGCGAGTTGGGCAACACCACCGACCGATTCCAGTCCAACCTGGGTCGCTACGCCGACACCATCGACCAGGCCGACTCGCTCGAGAGCCTGACCGGCGTGGTGCGCGAGATGGTGGCCGAAAGCCGCTCGGTGCAGTCGGTGGTCGCGCAGACCCAGTTCAAGCTGCAGGAAGAGCACAGCAAGGCCCACGCCCTGAGCGAGCGCGTGAAAACGCTCGAGGACGAGATCCGCAAGCTCTCCGACGAAGTCTCCACCGACCCGTTGACCCAGATCGCCAACCGCCGCGGCATGATGCGGGCCTTCGAGGCCGAACAGGCGCGCGTTGAACGCCAGGGCACGACGCTGGCCATCGGCCTGCTCGACGTCGACAATTTCAAGAAGCTGAACGATCAGCTGGGGCACCAGACCGGAGACGAGGCCCTGAAGTTCCTCGCACGGCGCGTCAGCGAATGCCTGCGGCCTGTGGACGTGGTGGCGCGCTACGGGGGCGAGGAGTTCGTGGTCATGCTCCCGGACACGCCGGTCGACGAAGGCCAGCAAGCGCTGACGCGACTGCAGCGCACGCTCAGCGCGGAGTTCTTCACCCACGACGAGCACAAGGTGTTCATCACCTTCTCGGCAGGGGTGACGGCCTACCGCCCAGGCGAGCCCATCGAGGCCGCGCTGGAGCGCGCCGACATCGGCCTGTACGAGGCCAAGCGCACGGGCAAGAACCGCACCTGCGTGAACTGAGCCGAGCTGGGCCAGCTCAAACCTTCAAGCTGCACAGGCGACGCAGGGCGTGGGGCACCAGGTCCGGCAAATCATCGGCGATCAGACCTGGGCCAAAGGCCCGCGCTGCTTCACCATGCAACCACACCGCCGCCGAAGCGGCCTGCCAGGCGGGCATGCCCTGCGCCAGCAGGCCCAGCACCAAGCCCGCCAGGACGTCGCCCGAACCAGCCGTGGCCAGTTCGCTGGGCGCATTCCGATTGAGGCTGGCACGCCCATCGGGTGAGGCCACCACGGTGTCGGCCCCCTTGAGCAGCACCACGGCCCCACTCAGGCGCGCGGCTTCGCGGGCGCGCTCCAGCTTGCTGGCCGCCACCGCCAACTGCGGGCCGCGAAACAGCCGGTTGAACTCCCCGTCATGCGGCGTCAGCACCACCGGACGGCTGTGTCCGGCGATGGCCGCGAACAGCAGCGAGGGGTCTTCGGCGAACACCGTCAGCGCATCGGCGTCGAGCACCACCGGGCGCCCACTGGCGAGCAAGGTCAGCACCAGGGCACGCAGGCCACCGGCTTGCGTGCCACCCAGTGCGCCTGGGCCGATCAGCGCTGCGCTCAGGCGGTCATCGGCCAGCAGGGAGTTCAAACCTGCCTGCCACTGCGCCGCACCTTCGCCACCCACCGGGTGCACCATGATGCTGGTGAGCGACGCGGCGTAGACGGCCCAGGCCGACTGCGGCACGCACACAGTGGTGAGCCCAGCGCCCACGCGCGCGGCGGCACGGGCCGACAGACGGGCCGCTCCGGTCATCACCCCCCCGCCCCACACCAGGGCGTGCCCCCGGTGGTACTTGTGCCCAGCCTCATCGACCGAAGGCCAGGTGTCGGCCCACAGCTCGGGTCGGTTTTCCCAGGCCTGCGACCCCGCCTCGCGCACCACCGCATCCGGGATGCCGATGTCTGCCAGCACCACCTCGCCACACAGGCTGCGACCGGGCATGAGCAGGTGCGCGGGCTTGAGGCGGCAAAACGTCACCGTCAGCGCGCAAGGCACGGCGCCTTGCGAGCGCCCCGTGTCTCCGCACAGCCCGCTGGGCACATCGACCGCCACGATGGGCACGTGTCGCATGGCCACGCGCTCGAGCAGCTGCTGCACCGGCTCGTCCAGCGGACGGCTCAGCCCAGCGCCGAACAGGGCATCCACCACCAACTCGCCAGCTTGAGGGTTGGCCTCGCTCAGCGGATGCCAGCCCGCGCCACCTTTGTCATCGGCCAGCGCCAGCCACTCCCTGGCCGCCTCGGCTGCGTCGCCTCGAAGGGCTTGGGGAGGCGCCAAGGCGTGCACACGCACGGGCCAACCCCGTTGACGCAGCACGCGCGCCAGCACCCAACCATCGCCACCGTTGTTGCCCGGCCCGCACAGCACGTTCACAGGCCGAGGCGCCCAACGTTCCACGATGGCGCGGGCCACGGCTTCACCGGCCGCGCGCATGAGCACGATGCCAGGCGTGCCCCGTGCAATGGTGGCGGCATCGGCGCTCGCCATCTGGGTGGTGGTCAGGATTTCTGCGGCCATGGGTTCAACCTTCCTGACGTCAACTTTCGCACAGCAGAGGGCTGCTCCGTGCAAGCCGTCGCCATGTCGTGAGAAAACACACAGACGCACGAAAGGCGCTCGCGCACAATGAGTCCACGGTGATCGACGAGGTGTTCGTCAACCGTGAGGCCCCCGGGTAACGGAGGTCAAAAGGGTGCCAGACCTGCTCCACTCAGGTCGGCCGGGCGGTCCGGCTGCACCACGCCACCGGTGAGGTGGCTCCCCGCAAGGGGTACAGGACTGGGGATCGCCCCACCGGTCCAGGCCCTCCGGTTGTGAGTGGCCGCAGCGCAGCCCGTGTCGCCTTGAGCGCGCGGGCTGTTTTTTTGCGTGCACGCGCCTCACAAGGCACGCGCCACAGCGCTTGTGACCGTCAGAAGCCGACTTGTGCCGACAAGTACAGGCTGCGCTGACTCGGCTTGTCGGCGATGTTGCCCAGCTCCAGCCAGGCTGCGGTCAGGCTCAGGTTGCGGTGCGGGAACCAGGCCACGAAGGCGTCCCAGGCGTTCTCTTCCTTGAACGCACTGAGTCGATCCGGCTTGGCGCGCCATTCGGCGCCCACGGCCAGGTCGTCGCGCACCAACACGGCCAGGCTGGCCTCTGGCATCAACTGGTGGCGGTTGCCCAGGTCACCACCGAACCCCAGGATCCCGAACTGGTTGGCCCGCGTGGCACGCAAGGTCAAGTTGCCCAACACGTTGCGGCCCCAGGCTGCACCCAGCCAGACTTTGGTGGCGGCCACGTACCAGTCGGTGTCCGATCCGCGCGTGGCCCCCAGCAAGGTGGGCACGAGCTTGAAATCCTCGTTGTGCTTGTGCTGAAAGCCGACGCTCACCTGCGGCCACCACACGTCCTGGTCGTAGACAGCGTCGCCCAGCACGCGCACCTTGGCGCCCAGCACGTTCATCTGCGCACTCTTGCCAGGCACCGTGTCGCTGAACTTGAAACTCCAGCGGGCCATGGACACCTCGATGCGGTTCTTCACCCCCACAGCGACGCCCTGGATGTTCAGGTTGAACTTGCCCTGCGTGCGGATGTGGGTGGCGTAAGCCGAAGCACCGACTTGGTCGCTGCTGCCGTTGCCGCCAATGACGGCCCAGGGTGTGAGTCCTCCGCCCGCGGCGCCCTCGATCTGTGAGACGCCCGACGTGCCCAGCAGGCGATCTCCTGCCCAGGCCGGGAGCACGCCCATCCAGCCAACCAAGGCCAAGCATGGCCAGGCGGCGAATCGCGACCTCGAGGTCAGGAATGTGAAAGAAGCGCCCATCAGTGGATCCTCCAGCCGTCAAGCCATGCGCCAAGCTGACGCATCTTCCCGTGAATTCTGGGCAGACATCCGCAGAAATGGCACCGTGATCACCCCATTCTCCAGGAAACCCCCCTCCTCAAAACTGACACAGTGGCGATCATTGCCAACGAGTGACGCTCATGCCCCCTCCTGCAACACCCCATCGCCTTGGGCGCCCGTTCGGCCTGGTGCTGTTTGCGCTCGCCTGCCAACTCGCCGCCTGCGGCAGCACCCCACCCTCGCCCCCGCTGTTTCAGCAGCTGGGCGGTGTCGAAGGCATCCAGGCCGTCAGCAGCGCGATGCTGCAGCGCATGTCGACCGACCCGCGCACCAAACGCACGTTCGACGGCATCAACTTGCGCACGCTTTCAGCCAGCCTGGCAGCGCACCTGTGCAAGGTGGCAGACGGCCCCTGCGTGTACGAAGGCGAGACGATGCGCAACGCACACGCCGACCTGGGCCTGGGAGGCTCGGAGTTCGAAACCACGGTGCAGATGCTGCGCGACGAACTCGACCGCGCAGGTGTGCCGCAAGGGGCCAAAAACGAGTTGCTCCGCCGGTTGGCACCCAGCCGCCGCGACATCGTCACCACCGACCGCTGAGAGGCCTCACCCATGTGCCAGCCGAAACTTTCGCCACCCAATCTCGTCGTCGGGATCTGGATGAGCCTGGCGTGCGTGCCGGCCCTTGCAGCCCCTGTGAGCGTGACCGTGCTGGACGCCAACGGCTCGCCGGCAGCCGATGCCGTCGTGTCCGTTGAAGTGAGCGGCAGCAAGCCGACCGCCCCGCCCGGCACCCAGGCCGAGATGGGGCAACGCGGGCGGGCCTTCACGCCAACCCTGCTGGTGGTGCAGACCGGCACGGCCGTGAGCTTCCCGAACTTCGACACCGTGCGTCACCACATCTATTCCTTCTCCCCGGCCAAGCCATTCGAGATCAAGCTCTATTCGGGCACCCCCGCCGCACCCGTGGTTTTCGACAAAGCTGGCACCGCCATCCTGGGCTGCAACATCCACGATCGCATGACGGCCTTCATCCACGTGGTCAACACCCCGCATTTCGCCATCGCCAACCCAGCAGGCGTGGTCAAGCTGGACGTGCCCGCCGGAGACCACACGCTGCAGGTCTGGCACATGCAGATGGGCGACAAACAAGCGCCACAGCGCCAAAGCATCAAGGTCCCTGTGGCGGGCAACACGAGCGTCGTCCGACTCGGGGGGCCGCCCAAGCCATGAACACCGGCGGTGACACCCTGGTCGATGCACTCCCGATGCGGCGCCGGTTGGCGTTTCGCATCGTCGCGCTCTTCCTGGGTCTGTTGCTGCTGGTGCAGGTTGTCACCTTTGCACTCGTTCAGCGCAGCATCGACCAAAACGCCCGAGAGTTGCTGGGATCCTCACTGGACCTGGGCGAGCAGGTTTTCAGGCGGCTGCTGCGGCAAAGCGCCACCCACCTGAGCGAGTCGACGCGTGTGCTGGCGGCAGACTACGGGTTCCGCGAGGCCCTCTCCAGCGGCGACACCGAGACGCTGGTATCGGCGCTGGAGAATCAGGGCGAACGCACAGGCGCCAGCTTTTCGATCATCACCGACGCCCAAGGCGCAGTTCAAGCGACCACCGGCCCCCGTTCGGCCGAACTGACGGGACTGGTTCAGCGCGCCATCCGACAAGCCGAGTCCACCGAGGACCCGGGTGAGTCGGGCGTGATCGTGGCCATGGGCAAACAGGTGCTGCAACTGGTGGCGGTGCCGATCCGTGCGCCACTGACCATCGGTTGGGTGGTCATGGGCTACCAGCTCGACGAGCGACTGGTGCGCGACATGAAACAGCTCACCGCCATGAGCCTGGTGATCGTCACGCGGACCCAGGCGGGCGGCTGGCAAGCGGCCTTGTCCTTGCTTGGCGATGACGCCCGCCAATCGCTGCTGGGCCAGTGGATGCCGGCCGCCTCGGCGTCGGCGGCCTCCGGCGCCAACCGCATGTCTTTCGAGCTGCCGGACGGCCTGCACGTGGCTCGCCTGCACGCGCTCGGCAACGACGCACAGGTGCCGATCTATGCCGTGATGCTGAGGTCGGTGGATGCCGCCGTCGCGCCATTTCAGCAACTGCAACTGGCCATCCTCGCGCTCAATGGCTTCGGTGTGCTGGCGTTCGCCATCGGCAGCGCCATGACGGCACGCCGCATCACGACGCCTGTCACCAGCCTCACCCGACTGGCTGCGCGCCTGGCACGTGGCGACTTCAACGCGCCCATCCCACGCCATGGCGATGACGAAATCGGCGAGCTCGCCGAGGCCTTCGAGTCGATGCGCCAGGCCGTTCACCAGCGCGAAAGCGAGATCCGCCGCAGCGGCCTGACCGACGCCCTGACCCGTTTGCCCAACCGCGCTGGCTTCACCATCGCCGTGCGCGATGCGGTGGCGCGGGCCGTGGCACAGAACACCGGCTGCGCGGTCGTCATGCTCAACCTCGATCGTTTTCGGCATGTCAACAACGTGCTGGGCACCGACGCCGGCGACCAGCTGTTGCAGCGCGTCGCTCGCCTGCTGCATGAAAAGCTGAACGAGGCCGAGCACACCGTGGCCCGACTCGGTGGCGATGAATTCGCGATCCTTCTGGCCCATGGCGGCGTCGACGAGGCGCTGGCGGTGTCACGCCGAGTTCAGCAAGTGCTCGAAGCCACCATCGACCTCAACGGCAGCACGGTGGACCTGGGCGCGGGCATCGGCATCGCGGCATGCCCGACTCACGCCACCGACGACGCCAACCTCATGCGCCGCGCCGAGCTGGCCATGCACCATGCCAAACAAGCGCAGACCGGCTGCACCATCTTCCGGCCCGAGCTGGATGTCAAATCCGACGCCGCCTTGTCCCTGCTCGGCGAGCTGCGCCAGGCGGTCGAGCAAAACGAATTCCGCCTCTTTCTGCAGCCCAAGGTTTGTTTGCGCAGCGGCAGTGTCGTGGGCGCCGAGGCCCTGATCCGTTGGGCACACCCTGCACGTGGCATGGTGCCCCCCGGTTTGTTCATCCCGTTCGCGGAGCAGTCGGGCTTCATCCGCCAGATCACCAGCTGGCTGCTGATCGAGTCGATGCGCACCTGGCGAAGCTGCGCCGATAAGGGCCTGCGCCTGCAGATGTCGATCAACCTCTCTGCACGCGACCTGATCGACCCCGAACTGCCCGCGCGCGTGAGCGCGCTGCTGCAAGAACACCAGGTGCCCGCCAGCGCGATGTGCCTGGAGATCACCGAAAGCGCGATCATGGACGATCCCAATCGCGCGCAGCAAACACTCGAGCAGTTCCATGACATGGGCCTGCAGATGTCGATCGACGACTTCGGCACCGGCTACTCGTCGCTGGCCTACCTCAAGCGCCTGCCCGTTCACGAACTCAAGATCGACCGCTCTTTCGTGATGAACATGCACCACGATGCCCAGGACGCCAAGATCGTGCGGTCGGTGGTCGACCTGGCGCACAACCTGGGTCTGAAAGTGACGGCCGAAGGCCTGGAAGAAGGCGCTGCCTGGGGTCTGCTGGGCAAGCTGGGCTGTGACATCGCCCAGGGCTACTGGATCGCCAAACCCATGCCAGCAGACCAACTGCCGCAGTGGGTGTCAAGCTGGGTGCCCCCTGTGCAGCAGGCCTCGCCCGAGTTGGCCGAGGCCCACTGAGCCACTCAAGCCCTCAGGCGCCCATCAAGGCAAAGCCACGGGCGATGGCAACAATTGCTCATCCATCCAGGCTGCGCGCCGCGCCAACCAGGTTCGCAGGTGAGACACCTCCGCCTCGTAGCTGCCCAGCGCCAGGGGGCTGGGTGAGATGGGTGTGTTCAAGACGTCCCAACGCTGGAAGTTGCGCTCCTGGCTGGCCTGCAGGACCTCGGCGCTTTGCTGGATGTAAGCCTGCAAAGCCGGCAACTGCTGCCTCAAGTGCTGCCAACGGGCTTTGACATGCTGCTCGAAAGCGGGGTCGGTGAGCAGCTGCTTGATGTAGGACGCATTGACATTGCCCGGCTCACGCAGCCACCAACCGATGGGCGACGCGTTGTCATTGAACTTCACGTTTCCGGCTGCCAGATCGAAATCCCACAGAGGCCCGAACGTGAGCTTGCCCCCGCGCTCCTTCTTGACAAAGGTGCTGGAGTAGAAGGCATCGTTGTTGCGCAGGTACTCGTTGATCAGGTAGAAATCGACCAAGGCCTCGACATCCAGGTGAGCCGCATACCCGTTGACCGGATCCCGATGATCGCTGCCAAACAGCGCCGACTCCATGGCGTTGACCACGTCACGGATGTGCGTGACCTGGGTTGCATCCAGGACATCGGACTTCACTGTGTAGGGGCGCATGCTCTGGCTGCGAAACCAGTGGGTTTCATCGAGCCTGGCATCGATCTCCAGGAAGAACCCCGCATCGACATCTTCAGGGCTGATGGCCTGTGCGCCGATGTTCACGCGGTGATCCGCCACCTTGACGTGCTCGACGAATTGGTAGAGCCCCAGGAAGTCGTTGTTGAGCCGCAATTCAACATGGTGCGCCGCTGGCGTGTAGGCCATGCCCATCACCCGCCCCAGACACAGCGCCACCGCGTTGCGCAGCATGGTCTTGTCGGTGTGATTGGCCAACAGAGCCCAATCCTTGTCCGACGTCATCCCGAGCACCTTGCTCTTGCTGTCGAATTTCAGTCGATATGGCTTCTTCTCCAGGTTCCAGGTGGAGTTGCCGCGCCCGCGAATCTTGGTCGACAAGTTCAAAGCCTGAGGGAAGTCCGCCGTGGCCCCCATGGTGAGCTGGGCCTGGACGTAACTCTCCTTGTCCACAACGGGCGCTCCGCCAGCCGTGTCGATGACCACCAGCGGAGGGGGCAGCGTGACGCAGGTGTGAGGCACGAACGCCGCCTTGGTTTCATGCACCAGCGTGCGTGCTCCGACGGTGTGGAGCAACTGGCCTGTTTCGGCCTGGGTGTAGCGCCCGATGATGGGCGCCAGCACCTCGGCGGCCGCCCGAGTGGACGCACCCGTTGGCCCCGCATCACCCGCAGAGGTCTGCGAGTGCGCCTGCGCGCCCTGACGCAGGGCTGTCACGACCCAAGCATCGAGTTTCTTCAAGTCCCGCTGTTCGTCGGAGCCGGGGGCTGCCAACAAGGAAACCTCGTCGGGCAGGCCCAGCGTGCGCTTCAATTCGGACTCGACGAGGGCGATGTCCTCCTCCTCGCCCTGGCCTGGCGCCGACCGATGCATGGCCAACAAGGTGCTCAGCCCCGTGACAACCGCGCCATCGTCGCGCGCCGGCGTGGCCATCACGAACGCACCAGCGGGCAAAGGGGCAACCGGCAGCGTCTGGGTTGGTTGATCAGGCACCTGCACCACCAGGTTCATGGCGTGTGCGGCCATCAGCGTCGGACGCGGGAACTGGAACGCACCACCCGCCTGAACCGCGCCGCCTGGCTCCGTGTCATCGCAGAGCAAGTCGCCGTTGGTGTCCAGGCAAACCCAGGCGCCCTCGGTACCCTCGGCCAGCACTTCCCCCGAGACCGTCGTTTCGTTGCACCCAGACAGAAGCAACAAGCCCCCGAGCAAGGACGCCGTTGTCAAGATTCTTTGAGCCATGTTCACCTCGCGACGTGTGTCGCGCCTCCCGTTGTTGTCATGGCGGGGATTGTCCAGATGGCACCTGCTGACAAGCGGCCATGGAAAACCCTTGAGGAGGGATCACAAGGAATGTTCTGCGATGCGCCCCCCCCTGCTTGGAGGGCCCGCCTCAGGCACCCAACACCAGGTTCCGCGATCCGGGGAAGCTCGTGCAAAGGTAGACGCTGCTGCCCAGCACATTGCCGTGGGCCTGACCTTCGTGCACCGTGAGCTTGCAGGTGCCGCAAGCGCCCTTGCCACAGCCTTGCTCCAGGTGAAGCCCGTGCTCGTTGGCCAGTTGCAGCAGGGTTTTGCCTTGATCGGACGCCTTGAGCGTGATCGCCGCGTTGATGTGCTCGAACACGACCTCCGCGCCGTCCAGGTCCACGACCTGATCGCCTTGCACGGGCACGGCAGCCGCCATCTCGAAGCGCTCGGTGTGGATGTGGCGCGCGGGCACGCCCAGGGCCCTCAGCGCCTGCAGCATCTTCTGCATGAACCCATCGGGGCCGCACAGGTAGACATGCCGCTCGGCCACGTCAGGGCAACGGCGAAGGATCAGCGCCTCGTCCAATCGATCAGCGGTCTGCAAGCCGTCGGCAACGGGTGCCACCGAAGGCTGACTCAAGGCCACCGTCACCGGCACACCTGTGGCGGACCATTCGAGCATGTCGGCCCGAAAGATGACGTCGCCGGGAAGGCGGAACTGGGCCATCACGTTCAGGTCGGGTCGCTGGTCGGCCGGCATCGACAGGCATTGCGCCACCATGGATGCAATGGGCGTGATGCCCGAGCCAGCCGCCAGCATCAGCACCTTGCCTGGAAGCTGTGGATCGCCCAGCGTGAAATGCCCACGGGGCTTGCCCAGCGTCAGCACCTGCCCCGGCCGCACCGCGCTGTGCAACCATGGCGACACCACGCCACCTTCCTTGCGCTTGACCGTGATGGCCAGGCGCCCGTTGGGTCTCACCGATGGGCTGTAGCAACGGTGGTGCACCTGATCGCCCAGTTTCAACAACACCTCGATGTGCTGACCCGGCTTCATGCCAGGCCAATGTTGGTTGGGTCGCAGCACGAAGGTCTTGACGTCAGCGGCTTCGTCGATGACCTGCTCGACCAATGCCTTGAGGTCATAAGTCCAGACGAAGGGCAAGCAGCGGCGGTTGAACTCCGTCATGGTGTTGCTGACCACGTAATCCACGCTGCCCTGCCCCACGCGATCGAGCCCCCATGAAGCCACCGAATTCAGCGCCCGCTCAAGCACGGTTCGCTCCGAGGGAGATGCCCTGATCGTTCTTTGGCGGCTTGGAGAACTGCCACATCTGAGCCACGTAATTGCGGATGGCCCGACCCCAGGTCTCGTTGACCTGGTAGTTCAGCCCGTGCTTGCGGCACACGGCGCGCACTTCCTTGGACATGGCCGGGTAGTGGCGCGACGGGATGTCAGGGAACAGGTGGTGTTCGACCTGGTAGTTCAGGTGTCCCCACAGGATGCTCATGAAGCGAGGGCCCTTGAAATTCACCGACGAATCCAGCTGGCTGAGGTACCAGTGTCCACGGTGGTTCAGCGCCTCTTCGGGCTGCAAGGGGGCCGTGAAGTGAGTGGCCTGGATGGTCAGCGCGATCCAGTAGTTGTTGATGGCGTCGGCCAGCATGTTGCCCAGGAACACCTTCCAGAAGGAGAACCCGGTGGCAAGGGCCAGCAGCGGGAACACCAGGTATTCCTTGAACAGCACGCGCAGCACGGAGTGCCTGTGCCGTCGCTTGAGGTCGGCCTCGCTCTGCCCTGGGTGCTCGACCAGGGCATAGCCTTTGTTGCCCTCGGGGAAGTCCTTGGCGCGCTGGGTTTGGCGAAAACCCAGGTTCTGGTTGTTGAACCCGTACAGGATCTGCGGGTAGACCCAAAGCAGGTAGATGGGCACCTGCCAGCGGTGCATCGGGTTCCACGGCGTCTTGTCGTTCATGCGCAAAATGCCGTGGTTCAGGTCCGGGTCCTTCTCGAACACGTTGGTGTGCACGTGGTGCAGGGCGTTGTGCTCGCGGCGCCAGCCCTCTTCGTCCACCGGCGCCTTCCATTTGAAGTTGCGCGAATGGAACTGCGGGATCTCCGCAAAACCGTCGTACTGGCCATGCAAAACGTTGTGGCCAATCTCGATGGCCTCGATGTTGCGGTGCAACCAAACGAACAGCACGCCCAGCGCAAAGGTGATCGGCTCCTTGCTGACCCACAGCAGGCCTCGCCCCAGCACCTCGAAGCGCCGAGACCAGGCACGAAGCCGCTTGATGTAGGCCACGTCCTGCGGACCCAGCATGTCGCGGTACTTGAGTTTGATGGCCTCGAATTCGGCCTCGATCTGGTCGTACAAGGCGCGCTGAGCGTCAGCCTCGGCGAGTGATTCCCGGGGGGGTCGGTTCATGATCTGGAGGTACGCGGGGCACGGACCTGGCGGGGCGGTCAGCTGGCTTGCCTCACAGTGCGTGAGGGAGCAGGACAACTGTGTCCCCTGGGCGGCGACAACGCCGCAGTCGATTCGACCACTGCGGCAACCACGGCAACCAGATCCTGGCGGGTGCGGTGAGATTCGAACTCACGGAACGCGCAAACGTTCGCCGGTTTTCAAGACCGGTGCCTTAAACCGCTCGGCCACACACCCTCGGAACCGACCATTGTAGTGGCAGTCCAAGTCAGGATGGCGTCGGCTTTTGTGCCTGAGGGCAAACCACCTGGACCACCTCTCGCCGCCCGCCATCGACGCGAACCGCCGTGAGGCGTCCGCCCCACACACAGCCGGTGTCCAGGGCCAGCAAATCAGGCCGATCGATCAGCCCCAGCGTCGACCAGTGTCCGAACGCCACCGGCGTGCCTTGGGTGGCACGAGCAGGCACCTCGAACCAAGGCACGAAGCCTTGGGGCGCGCCCCCCGCACCTTCTTTGGTGGCAAATTCCATCTCGCCTTCGGGCGTGCAAAAGCGCAGGCGCGTGAGCGCGTTGACCACGCAGCGCCAGCGGCTCACGCCTGTGAGGGTGTCGTCCCAGCGCGCGGGCTCGTTGCCGTACATCTGCGTCAGGAAGTCACCCAGGTCGGGGCTGCGCAGAATGGCCTCGATCTCACCGGCCAGCGCCACGGTGCGCGCCGCGTCCCACTGCGGCAGCACGCCCGCGTGCACCATCAGCCAGCCGGCGTCCCACACCGCCAGGCGCTGCTGACGAAGCCAGTTCAACCAGTCGTCGCGGTCGGGTGCTTGCAAGATGCCGTCGAGCGTGTCGCTGCGGTGCGGCTTGCGCACCCCGTGAGCGATGGCCAACAGGTGCAGGTCGTGGTTGCCCAGCAGACAGGTGGCCGCCCCTCCCAGCGCCCGCAGGCGCCGGAGCACGCCCAGCGAGTCCGGACCGCGGTTGACCAGGTCCCCCAGGAGGAAGAGCCGATCGCGGGAAGGAGAAAAATCGATGGTCTGCAGCAATCGCTCGAGCGGATCGCAACAGCCTTGGAGGTCGCCGACGAGGTAGTCCATGGCCCGGATTCTGCTACGCTTGCTGTCCCTTTACCGACGGCCCGGCCACGCCCGGTGCCTTCAATGGACTTTGCGCTGCTGATTTTCCTCATCCTGCTCAACGGCTTGTTCGCCATGTCCGAGATGTCGCTCGCGGCCAGCCGCAAGGCCAGGCTGCAGGTCATGGCGGAGACGGGAGACGCAGGCGCGGTGGCCGCCATCGACCTGCACGACAACCCCACGCAGTTCCTGTCCACCGTCCAGATCGGCATCACCTCCATCGGCGTGCTCAACGGCATCGTCGGTGAGGCCGCGTTTTCCAGCCCGCTGGCGCAGTGGCTGCTGACCCATTTCCCGCTCACCGAAGGCATCGCGGACATCACGGCCACAGCGCTGGTGGTGGTCATCATCACCTTCGCCACCATCATCTTCGGTGAACTGGTGCCCAAGCGCGTGGGTCAGATGTACCCCGAATCCGTGGCCCGCCTCATGGCGCCGCCCATGAAGGTGATCTCCAGCCTGACCAAGCCCTTTGTGCACCTGTTGTCGGTGAGCACCGAAGGCATCCTCAAGCTGCTGGGCATCAAGGACAACGGTGGGCGCAGCGTGACCGAAGAAGAGATCGCGGCCCAGCTCGAAGAGGGCCTGGACGCCGGCGTGATCGAGGCCCACGAGCACCAGATGGTGCGCAACGTGTTCCGCCTCGACGAGCGCCAGATCGGCTCGATGATGATCCCGCGCAGCGACATCGCCTGGCTCGACATCGAAGAGCCCATGGCCGAGAACATCGCCATCATCGCCGAGCACGGTTATTCGCGTTACCCGGTTTGCCGAGGTGGCCTCGATGACGTCGTGGGCGTGGTCACGGCCCAGCAGCTGCTGCACCAACTCACCCAGCAGCAGAGCAACGACCTCAGCCAGAACCTGCTGCCTGCGGTGTTCGTGCCCGAGACGCTCTCCGGCATGGAGTTGCTCGAGCACTTCCGTGGCTCGGACACGCAGATGGTGTTCGTGGTCGATGAATACGGCGAGGTGCAAGGCGTCATCACCCTGCGGGACGTGCTCGAGGCCATCACCGGCGAGTTCACGCCAGCCGAGCCGAACGACGCCTGGGCCGTGCAGCGCGACGACGGTTCCTGGTTGATCGACGGCCTCATCCCGGCCCCCGAGTTGAAGGACCGCCTGGAGATCAAGAACCTGCCCGACGAAGACCGTGGCCGCTACAACACGCTGGCGGGCCTGGTCATGCTGCTGCTGGGTCGCCTGCCCCGCGTGACCGACGTGGTCGAGTGGCACGGATGGCGCTTCGAGGTGGTTGACATGGACGGCAAGCGCATCGACAAGATCCTGGCCAGTCGCTTAAACGAGGCCGACTGAGGCCTTGGTTCACCGTCCCGCTGCAAGCGATCGCGGTATCGGCTCATTGTTGCCAATGGTGTGTCCTCGTCGATCGCCAGCATCGGCCGAGCGCGGGCTGACTGCGTGACCCAGGCACTGCTGACGCGACCGCAGCAAGCTCGGCGCTCTCCCAAACGAATGCACCACACACCGGCGTGGTGACCGTCGGGATGCCCGCTTCGGCGTAGCGCTGCATGACCGCTGGGCTGGGGTGCCCATAGGCATTGCGCAGACCCACCTGCACCACCGCCTGGCGAGGTGCCACCGCGCGCAACCATTCCGGCGTCGAAGAAGTGCGACTGCCATGGTGTGGCACCAGCATCACCGTGCTGCGCAAGCGAGAGGCAGGCCAATGCGCCAGGAGCGCCCTCTCCTGATCGGCCTCGATGTCGGCGGTCAGCAGCAAGCGCACCGGCTGCCGCGCTGAGGCCTCCACTTGCAAAACACACGAGCGCGCGTTGTCGGAAGCACCGGCCTTCATCGGCCCCGGGTGCAACACCCTGAAAACCACGCCGTCCCAGGTCCAGCTCATGCCCGCCACGCAAGCTCGGTGTTGAACCGCATGTCGCCGCAAGGGGTGCTCGGCCTCGAAAGGCGTCATCAACTCGCCAACCTCCATGCTGTCCAGCAGGCTCTGCGCACCTGCGCTGTGGTCGGCATCGTCGTGACTGATCATGAGCGCGTCCAACCGATGCACCCCCATCGACTGGAGCATGGGCGCAAACACGCGCTCGACCAGGTCGCTGCCATCGGGTCGCAGCGGTCCTGCGTCAAACAGCAGGGTGTGCGACGACGTTCGGACCAAGGTGCCACCGCCCTGCCCCACGTCCAGCACCACGGCGCTGAACTGCCCTGGCTCAGGCCGGGGCAGCAGGTGCCACGCGTCCGGCAAGCGAAAAAATGGCAGCAGAAATGGCAAGGCCAGCACACGCCAGTGCCAGCGCCCGGGTAACGCCAGCACGAAGGCCGCCGCGATGCCGCTGGCCGCCACCCAGCCCGGCAAAGCGGGCACCGTCCAGACGGCGCCTGGAGCCTGCGCACTCAGCGACAGTGCCCACCAGCTCGCCTCCAGCCCCCAGGCCGCCACGTCCCAGAAGAACGGAAAGACCACCCCGGCCAGGGCCAGGGGCGTGAACACCAGGGTGAACAAAGGCACAGCCAACAGGTTGACCCCGGCCCCCACGATCGAGACCTGCTGAAAGCACACGAGGGCCAGGGGAGCCAGGGCCACCGCCACCAGGCGCTGGGTCTGCAGCAGCTCACCCCCTGCCTCGCGCCAGCGGGACCACCACCGCCCCTCGGCCCATTCGTCGGCCGAAGCCTCGGGCACCCGCACACCCGAGGCCAACAGCACCCCCACCGCGACGAACGAAAGCCAGAACCCGGGCTGGGCCAGCGCCCACGGATCGGTCACCGAGACCAGCGCGGCACCCGGCAGCCACACCAGCGGCCAAGGCCAGCGCCGCCCGACGGAGCCCAAAACGGTGACAAAAACCATCATCCAGACCGTGCGTTGAGCGGGCACGCCCCAGCCAGAGGCCAATGCGTAGAGCGCGGACACCCCCAGGGCCACCCAGGCTGCCACCGTGTGGGCGGGGATCAGGCGGGTCAGCGAAGGCAGTCGGGACCAGGCCCCTCGCACCAACCATGCCGCCAGCACACCGAGCAGGGCCACATGGGTGCCGCTGATGCTCACCAGGTGCGCGGTGCCTGTGCGCTGCAACACCACCCAGTCGGCGCGGCTGATCGCCGCCTGATCGCCCACCGACAGCCCCGCCAGCACACCGGCGGCACGGGCATCTGGCACGTGCGAGAGGATGCGATCGCGAACACGCTGGCGCCAGGCGTCGATGGCGTCCAACCGCGCTTCAAGCATGCCAGGCTCCGGCTGCGCCTGCGGCGGCAGGCCCCGGGCGGAAACCACCTGCCCGACCGCCCGCACACCCCGAGAAAACCGCCCGAGGGAGCCATCACCCACGCCTGGGTTGACGCGGTCATCGGGGGCACGCAGGCGCATGGCGACGCGCCACGACTCACCTGGCTGCGGCGGTCCATCGGGGCTGGGTCGCTCCCAGAAAAGCTGGACACGCTCAGGCCATTTGATGCCGGACGACGGGGCAGAAGGCTCGAGCCAGCGCAAAACGCGAGCCTCGACTTGCCAGCGCACCATGCGGGGCTCAGGGGCTGGGGGCGCAGCGAGCGCCTTGGGGGGCCAACTGGCAGTCGCCTCGGCGGTGTCCGCACCGGGGCGCGAGTCAGCACCCTGCCTTGCGCGCCTGCCCGGCGCCTGGGCCGCCAGGCGCTGAGGCAGCCCTCCCCAGCGCAAATCGGCCAGCACCTCTTGGGTAGACAGGTCCGCAGGCCAACGCTGCTCCAGCTTGTCCAACGCTCGCCAGCCCGTCAGACCCCAGGCCAGGCCAGCCAGGCCCAACGCAGAGAGGACACGCGAGGCCGCCGACCAGCGCCACGCCGCGCCACGCGCGCCAACCAGGCCTTGGACGCCAACTCGCCGGTGCAGCCACCACCGCCCCAGGACACCCAGCAGCAAGCCGCTCGCCCCCCAAGCCAACGCCAAGCCACACCACGCTCGCGCGGGCGGTTCCGACATGAGTTGCAGCCCCGTTCCCAGCAGCCAGGCCAGGCTGGCGCCAAGCCATGTGTACACGTGGCTACCCCTTCCCTGTTCGTTGTGTTTCGGCTCAGTGTAGGATCGGCTGCACCCGGGTCGGCCACGCGTCGCACCCCATGAAAGACGCCCCAAGAAGCGGGTGCCACTCCCCCTCTTTGCCGACACAAAACCCCATGTCGATCGAACAACGCCTCCAGGTCCTGGGCATCACCCTGCCCCCCGTGGCCGTGCCTGCCGCCTCCTACCAGCCCTTTGCCCGCACCGGCAACCTCGTCTTCCTGTCCGGCCACATCGCCAAGAAAGACGGCCAGGTCTGGGTCGGCCAACTCGGCAAAGACATGGTCACCGCCCAGGGCCAGCAGGCCGCGCGCGCCGTCGCCATCGACCTGCTGGGCACGCTGGCCGTGGCAGCCGGTGGACTGGACAAGGTGGTGCGCATCGTCAAGGTCATGAGCCTGGTCAATTCCACGCCCGACTTCACCGAGCACCACCTGGTCACCAACGGCTGTTCCGAGCTGCTGGCCGAGGTCTTCGGCGAAGCCGGCCGCCACGCCCGCAGCGCCTTCGGCGTGGCGCAGATCCCGCTGGGCTCTTGCGTCGAGATCGAGCTGATCGCCGAGGTCCGCTGAGCATGAACCTGCGGCTGTCTCCTCGCGTGCTGATGGCCCTCGCTGGCCTGGCCTGCGCCGCTTCCGTGGGCCTGGCGCTTCTGGCCCAGCACCAGTTCAACATGCAGCCCTGCCCCTGGTGCATCCTGCAGCGGCTGATCTTCGTCGCGCTGGCCGGTCTTTGCCTGCTTGGCGCGGCCGTGCCCGCCCTGCCTCGTCGGGTGCTGGCTGCGTTGGCCCTGCCCTTTGCAGCGGGTGGCATCGCAGCCGCGCTGTGGCAACACTTCGTGGCGGCCAAGACCTCGTCCTGCGACATGACCCTGGCCGACCGCATCGTCATGGCCACCGGCCTGGACAGGCAACTGCCAGAGTGGTTCGAGGTGCGCGCCACCTGTGCCGACGCCGCCGTCAGCGTCTTTGGCGTGCCCTTCGAGTTCTGGGCGCTGGCTTTGTTCGCCATCGTTGGCCTGGTGCTGCTCCTCAACGTGCTCACCCCCTCTCGCCGTGCTTGACCAGGTGCCTGGTGCGCCCACGGCCCGGGTGGACTTTCCGCCCGAAGCGCCAGGGCTCGCACGCCGCCAGCTGACTTTGCGCCAGCCCCTGCGCTGGCTGGTCGCGCACGACCCCAGCCAGGTGCCCGGCCTGCTGGACGCCGCCCACGAACTGGCCCGCAACGGGCACTGGCTGGTGGGCTGGGTGGCCTACGAAGCTGCGCCAGGGCTCGATGCCTGCCTGCCCGTCAAGGCATTGCCACCAGGGCAACCATATGCCCTGTGGGCGGTTTTTGAGCCCGAGCAGGTGCAGGCGGTTCAACCTCACCCTGCCGAAGTGGCCGTGGCGGGTTCACACGCCAGCCAGCCGCCCCCGGCTGCGACCAGCTGGTCTGCCAGCAACTGGTCGTCCGACTTCACCGAATCAGAAGCGGCCAGCCGAATCGACCACATCCGCGACCTGATCCAGGCAGGTGAGGTCTACCAGGTGAACCTGACCAGCCGCCTGCGCAGCCCTTTCGAGGGCGGCCCGACGGCCATCGAGCCCTTCTTCGACGCCCTGCGCCGCAGTCAGCCCGAAGGCTACGGTCTGATGCTCGACGCTCGGGCAGCCAGTCGCAGCCCGGGCGTCGTGCTCAGCGTCTCCCCCGAGCTCTTCTTCGACTGGGACGGCGAGGTGATCACCGCCCGTCCCATGAAAGGCACGGCCGCACGCGGCAGCGACACACAATCCGATCAGGCGGCGGCCGACCACCTGCGCATCAGCCCGAAAGAGCGCGCAGAGAACCTGATGATCGTCGACCTGTTGCGCAACGACCTCTCGCGCATCGCCGAGGTCGGCAGCGTGCAGGTGCCGTCCTTGTTCGACCTGCAGGCGCTGCCCACCGTCTGGCAGATGACCTCGACCGTGACGGCACGCTCGCGCGCGGGCCTGAAGCTGAGCGAAGCTTTCGCGGCGCTGTTCCCCTGCGGCTCGGTGACCGGTGCCCCCAAACGCCAGGCCATGCACCACATTGCACGGCTGGAAAGCGGGCCGCGAGGTGTCTACTGCGGCGCCGTCGGCCTGATGAGCCCCGGCGGGCGCGTGACCTTCAACGTGCCCATCCGCACCGTGGTGTTGCACACGCCCCCGCCACCGGCCCCATGGACGGCACACTGCGGCATCGGCAGTGGCATCACGCTGGATGCGAGCGCCGATGGGGAATGGCGCGAATGGCAGGTCAAGCGCGGCTTCCTCGATCGGGCGAGCCAGCCTTTCGAGCTGCTCGAATCAATGCGACTGGAAAACGGGCGACTGCTGCGCCTGGATGGCCACCTGGCCCGCCTGCGCGCCGCCGCCGCACACTTCGGCCATCGGCTGAACGACGCCGACGTCAGCAAAGCCCTGGCCCTTGAAGCCGCAGCGCACCCGAGCGGGGTTTTCAAAGTGCGACTGCTGGTGGCCGCCGACGGCGGTGTGCAAGCCCAAACAGCCCCGCTGGCGCCCCCACCTTCCTCACCGCCTCGCGTGGCACTGGCCACCGAGCCCATGCCATCGGCTGACGACTTCATCCGGCACAAGACCACACGAAGGCAGGCCTACGACCGCTTTGTGCCGCCGGCAGGCTGCTTCGACACCTTGCTGTTCAACGCGAACGACGAACTCACGGAGTTCACCATCGGCAACCTGGCCCTGAAGCTCGATGACACCTGGTGGACCCCCCCCCTGTCTTGTGGGCTGCTGCCCGGCGTGATGCGCTCGGAGCTGCTGGCGCAAGGCACCTTGCACGAGCGGGTGCTGACCCGATCGGACCTGGCGCACGCCCAGGGTTTGGCGCTGATCAACAGCGTTCGGGGCTGGATTGACGTCAAGCCGAGCACGCCCAGCTCGGCGTGACGCACTGACGCAGCAGCGCGTTGACGCACAAGGCCCCAGCGAAGCAAGCCTGGGGCCCCTTGCGGCAAACTCCGGTGTTTGACACCACGGCTTGGCAAGCACCTCACCATGCGCCTCCTTCACACCATGCTGCGCGTTGGCAACCTCCAGCGCTCCATCGACTTCTATACCCAGGTGCTGGGCATGCAACTGCTGCGCACCACCGAACGCCCGGAGCAGCAGTACACGCTGGCCTTCCTGGGTTATGGGCGCAACCCCGAGCACGCCGAGATCGAGCTGACCTACAACCACGGCGTCGAGCAGTACGAACTGGGCACGGCCTACGGCCACATCGCCATCGGCGTGGACGACGCCAAGGCCGTGTGCGACGCGGTGCGCGAGAAGGCTCAGGCCCTCGGCGGCGCCGTCACGCGCGAGGCTGGACCGGTCAAGGGCGGCAACACCGTGATCGCCTTCATCACCGATCCTGATGGCTACAAGGTGGAATTGATCGAGCGCCCCGAGGGCGCTCGCGAACTCAACTGACCGAGAGCCGCAGCAAACACAAAGGGACCCAAACGGGTCCCTTTTTCATGGCGCCATCAAGGCAGGGGGTTCGTCGTTCGTCGCGTCATTCAGCCGCGCGAAGCCGGGATCTTGGGCGTGCTGACCTCGACGTCACCGCATTGCGCACGGTGGCGCAGCGCGTGGTCGATCAGCACCAGCGCCAGCATGGCCTCGGCGATCGGCGTGGCGCGGATGCCCACGCAGGGGTCGTGGCGGCCAAAGGTCTCGACCGTGGCGGGCTGGCCACCCAGGTCGATGGACTGGCGCGGCGAGCGGATCGAGCTGGTCGGCTTGATGGCAATCGCCACGCGCAGGTCCTGCCCCGTGGAGATGCCACCCAGCACACCACCTGCGTGGTTGGACGCGAACCCATCGGGGTAGAGCTCGTCGCCATGCACGGTGCCGCGCTGCGAAACGCTCTCGAAGCCCGCGCCGATCTCGACACCCTTGACCGCGTTGATGCCCATCATCGCGTAGGCAATGTCCGCGTCGAGCTTGTCGAACAAGGGCTCACCCAGTCCCACGGGCATGCCCGAAGCCTCGACGATGAGCTTGGCGCCACACGAGTCACCGTCCTTGCGCAGCTCGTCCATGTAGGCCTCAAGCTGCTCGATCTGGCTGGTGTTGGGCGCAAAGAACGGGTTGTTGGGCACGTGCTCCCAGCCCTCGAAGGCGATCGGCACGGTGCCCAGTTGCGTCATGCAGGCGCGGATCTCGGTGCCGAACTGCTCCTTCAGCCACTTCTTGGCCACAGCGCCGGCGGCCACCATGGGCGCGGTCATGCGGGCCGACGAGCGGCCACCACCACGCGGATCGCGGATGCCGTACTTGTGCCAGTAGGTGTAGTCGGCATGGCCCGGGCGGAAGGTCTGCAGGATGTTGCCGTAGTCCTTGCTGCGCTGGTCGGTGTTGCGGATCAACAGAGCAATCGGTGCGCCCGTGGTCTTGCCTTCGTAGACGCCGGAGAGGATCTCGACGGCATCGGCTTCGTTGCGCTGGGTGACGTGGCGCGACGTGCCAGGGCGGCGGCGGTCCAGGTCAGGCTGGATGTCGGCTTCGGACAGGACCATGCCCGGGGGGCAGCCGTCGATGACGCAGCCGATGGCCGGGCCGTGCGACTCGCCGAAGTTGGTGACGGTGAACAAAAGACCAATGGTGCTGCCAGCCATGACGCGGAATCCAGATCAATCAATGACGCAAAAGCGTATTGTCCCCCATGCGGAAAAGTTCATGGCGGCAAAGAAAAACGCCCGGACGAAAACCGGGCGTTGCATGCGCATCGGGTGAAAACCGGCTCAGAGCAGCGCCTGGCGCTCGCCCCCGGCGTTCTCTTCGACCGGCCAGTCGCGGATGTAGGCCTTGAGCATGCGGTTCTCGAAGTCCTGGCCATCGACCACGGCCTTGGCGACGTCGTAGAACGAGATCACGCCCATCAGCGTGCGCTGGGTCATGACCGGCATGTAGCGCGCGTGGCGGCTGAGCATCATGCGCCGCACCTCGTCGATGTCGGTCTCGGGGGTGCAGGTCAGGGGGTGGTCGTCCATCACGGTGCGCACCACCAGCGAGCCGAAGCTGCCGCCATTCTTGACCGCCCCACGGATGACCTCGCGGAAGGTGAGCATGCCGGCCAAGTCTCCGTGGTCCATCACCACGAGGGAGCCGATGTCGTGTTCGGACATGGTCTGGGCGGCTTCGGCCAGCGGCTGTTCGGGCTGAACGGTGAACAAGGTGCTGCCCTTGACGCGCAGGATGTCGCTGACTTTCATGGATGTGTCTCCTCGGTGGGGTCTCACAGTGGGTTGCACATGGTCGCGATGCCGGGTGGTGCCGGCACGCAAGGGGTGTCACCTTGATTGCGACAGACCTGCGCCAAAGTGACCAGCGGGATGACCCTGATCCTGCCAGAAAAAGCTCAACTCAGCTCATGACCTGACGCAGTGTGAGGCGTTCCAGTGCCGCTTCGCGCCAGAAACCCTGCGCCAGCTGGTCTTGCTTGAGCAGCAGGCGCTCGACCAACGGCCCCACACGGGTGTGATCCGGGTCGCACAGCAGCACGTAGCGCGCGCCCCGCTCGCCCTCAGGCTCATTGAGTTCAGCGATCCAGTCCAGGGCCTTGAGCGCCTCCAGCAGCGGCTCGATCTGCAGGGGGTCGGTACGCAGGTGCTGCGCCAGCCCCACCGTTGACAGCCCCTTGCGCTCGCTGTGCTGCATCACCGCCAACGCCTTGAGGATGGCCAGCGCCAACGAAAACTGCAGCCCGGGCGCATCGGGCCAACGCTTGACCTGCGACAGCAGGCTGGGCGTGTAGGCCGCCACCACCGCCCCCATGAGCACGATCAACCAGCTCAGGTAGATCCAGATCAGGCAGATGGGCACGGCCGCGAAGGCGCCATAAATGGTCGAGTACGCAGGCACCTTGGCCAGGTAAAGCGCCAGCCCCCGCTGCGCCAGCTCCAGCCCCAGGGACGCGAAGATCGCGCCGCCCCAGGCGTGCTCGGTGCGCACGAAGGTGTTCGGCACGTACTTGTAGAGCGCCGCGAAACCCGCCGTCTGCAGCACGAACAGGATCAGCGAAAGCAGGAAGCCGACACCTCCCGGCAGCTCGCCCACCAGTCCGCGCGACGCGGACAGCACGTACGACGTGAACGACAGGCTGCCGCCCAGCAGCAGCGGCCCCAGCGTCAGGGCCGCCCAGTAAACCAGCACCCTTTGCGCGATCGGCCTGGAGCTGCGCACGCGCCAGATGCCGTTGAGCGTGCGGTCGATGGTCAGCATCAGGGCCATGGCCGCCACGCCCAGGCCGATCAAGCCCAAAACACCGAGCTGGCTGGCCTTGGCCGCGAACTTGGTCAGCGACAGCACCACCTGCTTGGCAATCACGTCAGGCAGGATGCCGGCCAGCACCTGCTGCTCCAGCGCCTTGCGAAAGCGCCCGAACACCGGGAAGGCGCTGAACAGCGCCAGCATCACCGTGAACAAGGGCACCAGGGCGATGGTGGTGGTGAAGGTCAGGCTGCAGGCGGTCACGCCCAGCCGGTCTTCCCGAAATCGCTGCCTCAGGGTGTCCCAGGTCTGACGCCAGGGCCAGGTTCGAAGGGTCTCGACAAGCAGGTGCCAGCGCTGGGATGCGCGAGCCAGGAGGGGCCTCTTGGAAGTCATGCTGGCTATGATGCCAGCGTCTGTACACTGCCAGCCCGGCCACGCGCGCCCGCGCCACGCCACGCAGCCTCACCCCACCATGCCCCTGACGCCCCCCCTCGACAGCGATGTCGCCCTGGACGACCCCATCCTGGGTCAGCACACGCCTGAGCGACTGGCCTTGATCCAACGCCTGCGCGCCGCTTGTGTGGCCGCGCTGGTGGCCCTGATCGGCCTGTGCGTGGCGTGGGAGCTGTGGCTCGCGCCGCTGCCCGGCGGCACCGGTGTGCTGGCCTGGAAAGCCCTGCCCCTGACCTTGGCCCTGGCCGGCATGCTGCGTCACCGCCTCTACACCTACCGCTGGATGTCGCTGCTGATCTGGCTGTATTTCACCGAAGGCGTGGTGAGGGCGGCGAGTGACCGGGGCACATCGCAGTGGCTGGCCGGCATCGAGGTGGCCTTGAGCACCGCCCTGTTCGTCGGCTGCGCGGTGTACGTGCGCCAGCGGCTGAAGGTGCTGCCGCCCAAGAGCAAGAAGGGCCAGCCCCCGAAGGAACCGGCCTGATGCCCTCCTCCAGCCACGCCGAGCTGTTGCGCGCCCTGCGAGCGGCATTGGGCGAGCAGGCCGTGCGCGAGCCCTACGCAGGCCACACCCTGACCGAGCTCCTGCAGGACTGGCGTGGCCGCTACCATGGCAGCGCACTCGCGGTGGTAAGCCCGGCCGACGCAGACGGCGTGGCCACCGCCGTCAGGCTGTGCGCCGCCCACGGCGCGAGCATCGTGCCCCAGGGCGGCAACACCAGCCTGGTTGGCGGCTCGGTGCCCGACGCCAGTGGCGAGCAGGTCGTGCTCAGCCTGCGGCGCCTGAACCAGGTGCTGTCGGTGGACGAGGACAACCTCTCGATGACGGCGCAGGCGGGCTGCACCCTCGCCGAAGTCCAGCAGGCTGCGTCCCTCGCGGGCTTGCTCTTTCCACTCAGCCTCGCTTCGGAGGGCACTTGCACACTCGGCGGTGTGCTGGCCACCAACGCAGGCGGCACGCAGGTGCTGCGCTACGGCACCGCACGCGAGCTGTGCCTGGGCCTGGAGGTGGTCACGGCGCAAGGCGAGGTCTGGTCCCTGCTCAAAGGCCTGCGCAAAGACAACACCGGCTACGACCTGCGCCACCTGCTGATCGGCAGCGAAGGCACGCTGGGCATCATCACGGCAGCCAGTTTGCGGCTCTACCCGGCTCCCAAGGGCTGTGCCACCGCCCTGGTTCCCTGTGCCAACCCAGCCGCAGCGGTCAGCCTGTTGCGCCGGGCTCGCCAGGCCCTGGATGCCGGGCTCACCGCCTGTGAACTGATGGCCCCGATGCCGCTCTCACTGGTGCACACCCACCTGCCCGACGTGGTGAAGGCGCTGGGTGGCCTGGGCCTGCCCACCGCGACATCCCTGCGGGCCCAGGGTGACCACAGCCCCTGGTGGCTTTTGCTCGAAGCCGTGAGCCCGCTCTCCGACGACGATGCGCAGGAGCGCCTGGCCGGCGTTCTGCTCGAGGCCGGCAGCGCAACGGCTGAGGCCACGGAATCGGGTGGGCGCGAAGGTGCCAGCGCCTGCCTGGCCCAATCGCTGGCGCAACGCGCGGCCATGTGGCGATTGCGCGAGGCCATCCCCATGGCCGAGAAGATCGCCGGTCGCATGGTCAAGCACGACATCGGCATGCCAACCTCGCGCGTCCCCGAGTTCATCGACAAGGTCGGTGTTGCGCTGCGCCAGCGCTGGCCGGAATCGGCGGTGGTCTGCTTTGGTCACCTGGGCGATGGCAACCTGCATTTCAACGTCCAGCCCCCGGCAGAGTTTGCCGACGGCGACGCCTTCGAAGCGTTCGAGCTCGCCGCCAACACGCTGGTGTTCGACACGGTGCAGGCCCTCGGCGGCACGATCTCGGCGGAGCACGGCATTGGCGAGTTGCGAAAGCACGAGCTGGCCAGGCGCCACCCCCCGGCTGCCCTGGGGGCCATGCAGGCCATCAAGCTGGCGCTGGACCCCAAGGGGGTGCTGAACCCGGGGCGGATGTTGCCCGCCACAAACGAGGACACCCCCCCAGCCTGATTGGGGCCGGAGCTGGCCCCCGAGCATGGGCTCAGCGACTGTCGAGTCGCGCCCAAGGTCGCGCCTTCACTGCAAAGGCCCCTTGAGCGACTCCGGAATGGCCAGCGACATCACGTCGATGCCCTCTTCCTTCAGTTCGGTGACCTCGTCCTGATCAGCTTGCCCTCGCAGGGCTCGTTGCGGGGCATCGCCTCGGTGGATGTTGCGCACCTCTTTGACAAAGCCCTCGCCCACGTCTTCGGTTTGCTCAAGCACGTGCCGCACCGCTTGCAAGTACATCGCCTGGAGCACCTCAACGGAGGGCATGCCTGGTTCAGCGTCCAGGGCTGCAGCCCGCGCCCGCGACGCAGGAGCCTGGGACTCCCTCTGCTGGGCACCAACCGTTTGCGCCCCCTCGCCCCGTCCGGATGGCACATGCCCCGATGGGTGCGCAGGCTTGCCGACCACCGGAGCTTGTGCCCCCGACTTCTCGGCCTTGAGCGCAGACACGTTGAGCCGCACGGCGGACGGACGGCGCACCACCTCGGTCGAAGCACACACAGGGCAACTCACGAGCCCACGCGCCTGCTGAGACGCCAGGTCATCGGCCGAGGCAAACCAGCCCTCGAAAACGTGGCCATGTTCGCAATGGAGGTCAACTACCAGCATGTTGCTCGCTCGGGGACGCTGCCGACATCGGGGACCGCACCTGAACGGGGTTCAGGCCTCGACCCATTGCAGGGGCCAGTCACCGCCGCGCCACTTCTGCAGCCACATCATGCCGACGATGGTTTTCACGTCGGTCAACTTGCCGTCGCGCACCCAATCTTCGAGCTCCTGTTGGCTGGCGGCGAACACATCAAGGAACTCACCCTCGTCAAGGTGGCGCTCACCCGCCTTCAGGCCCTGGGCGAACCAGATTTCGATGACTTCGTCGGCATACCCGATGACCGGGTGCATCACGCCAGCACGCGCCCAACGGGTCGCGGTGTAGCCCGTCTCCTCAAGCAACTCGCGCTGCGCGCAACGCAGCCCGCCTTCGCCTGGGTCCAGCTTGCCCGCGGGGAACTCGATCATGACGCGCTTGACCGGGTAGCGGTATTGGCGCTCAAGCACCAGGCGCCCATCCGGCAGCACCGCCACGATCATCACCGCCCCCGGGTGCAGCACATACTCGCGCGTTGCCTGCTTGCCATCGGGCAAGCGCACTTCGTCGCGCTGCACACGGATGAAGGAGCCCTCGTACACACGAGTCGAACTCAGCATGTGCTCTGTCAGGTGGGCGTCGTCGTCCTGGTTCATGGGGGTCAGTCTGGCAGCGATCGGCTGCCACCTCGTGCATGGTTCAGTGCTTGCGCAGGTAACGCCAGACGAAGCCCGGAAAGGCCAGCGTGAGGAACACGCACAGCCAAACGGCCACGAACTCCCAGCGCACCACGCTGGCGCGGCCGAGGTGGGTTTCCAGCGCACGGCCCAGCAGCGCAATCAGCGTGCCATAGACCAGCAACTCCAGCACCCGCCAAGCCACCGATTTGGGCTCTCGGCGCGGCCCGAAGACGAACAAACGCTCGTTCACAAATGGCAAATTGGCCGCGAACAACGCGGCCAGGAGCACGGTCAGGACTGCCCAGGCGGGGACGAGGCCCGTCACGCCGGGCCCCCTTGGCAAACGCGATCCATCAGCCAGCCAAAGACTGGGTGATGGCGCGGGCGCACAGCGACAGCAGGCCGCTGGGCAAAATGCCCAGCACCAGCACCGCCAGCGCGTTGGCCGACAGCAGCAGGCGAGCGCCCGAGCCTTCGGCCAAGGCCTCGGTCTGCACCGGCTCGTCGAAGTACATGACCTTGACGACGCGCAGGTAGTAGAACGCGCCCACCAGCGACAGCAGCACCGCCACGATCGACAGCTGCAGCAGCAGCGGCGAGTTGGTGGTGATCAGCGACTGCAGCACGGCCAGCTTGGCATAGAAGCCCACGGTCGGCGGGATGCCGGCCAGCGAGAACATGAACACCAGCATGACAGCGGCCAGCACCGGGCTGCGCTTGGCCAGTCCAGCCAGGTCAGAGACCTGCTCCGACTCGAAGCCAGGGCGGGACAGGACCATGATCAGGCCGAAAGTACCCAGCGTGGTAAGCACGTAGGTCAGCACGTAGAACAGCGAGGAGCCATACCCGTTGCCAGCCGACACCGTGTTGCCGGCGATCACGGTGGGCACGAAACCCAGCAGCATGAAGCCCAGCTGCGCGATGCCCGAGTAAGCCAGCATGCGCTTGAGGTTGGTCTGCGCGATCGCGGCGAGGTTGCCCAGCGTCATCGAGGCCACGGCCAGGATCATCATCATTTGCTGCCAGTCGGTGGCCAGGTTGATCAGGCCCTCGACCAGGATGCGCATGGTGATCGCGAACGCAGCCAGCTTGGGCGCACCGGCGATCAGCAGCGTGGCGGCCGTCGGGGCACCTTGGTAAACGTCGGGCACCCACATGTGGAAAGGCACCACACCGAGCTTGAAGGCCAGGCCGGAGACGATGAACACCAGACCGAAAGCCAGCACCTGCTTGTTCAGGTCACCAGCCAGGGTGGCCTGGTAGACCTCGGCGATGTCGAGCGAACCGGTGGCGCCGTACATCATCGACAGGCCGTACAGCAGGAAGCCCGAGGCCAGCGCGCCCAGCACGAAGTACTTCATGGCCGCCTCGGTCGACTGCGCGTGATCGCGGCGCAGGGCCACCAAAGCGTACAGCGACAGGGACATCAATTCCAGACCCAGGTAGATGGTCAGGAAGTTGTTGCCCATGATCATGATGCTGATGCCCAGCAGCGAGAACATGCTCAGGGTGTAGAGCTCGCCCTTGGCCAAGTCGCGCGGGCCAGCGTACACCTGGGCGTAGACCAGGCTGCCCATGGTGGCCAGCGTGGCGCACAGGGCCAGCAGGTGACCCATCGGGTCGATCACGACCATCTTCTGCATGGCGTAGGCCGTCGCACCGTTGTCGATCTCGACGAGGTGCAGCGCGGCCACCGCGGCCAGCGAAGCCAGGGTCAGGTAGTAGGTGGGACGGCGTTGCGGGCAGGTGACGAAGAGATCCAGCAACGCCACCAGGCAGGCCATGCCCAGCAGGACGATCTCGGGGGTCACCGCGAGCCAGTTCAGGTCAGTCATGTTGTGTGGGCCTTCAGTTCAGCTTGCTTTGAGCGACGTGCTTGAGCAGCTCGGTCACGGAGACGTGCATCACGTCGGTGAACGGCTTGGGCTGGATGCCCATCCACAGCACGGCGGCCGCCAGCACGGCCAGGATCAGGAATTCGCGGGCGTTGATGTCGCTCAGACCCCGCACATCTTCGTTGGTGACGTCACCGAAGTAGACGCGCTTGTACATCCACAAGGTGTAGGCAGCACCGAAGATCAGCGCGGTGGCAGCCAGGGCCCCAATGAGGAAGTCGTACTGGACCGCGCCCAGGATGACCATCCACTCGCCCACGAAACCAGCGGTGCCCGGCAGGCCACAGTTGGCCATCGAAAACAGCAGCGCGAAAGCAGCGAACTTGGGCATGGTGTTGACCACGCCGCCATAGGAGGCGATCTCACGCGAGTGCACGCGGTCGTACAGCACGCCGATGCTCAGGAACATGGCGCCCGACACGAAGCCGTGGGCGATCATCTGGACCAGGCCACCGACCACGCCAAGTTCGTTGAAGATGAAGAAGCCCAGGGTCACGAAGCCCATGTGCGCGATGGACGAATAAGCCACCAGCTTCTTCATGTCACCTTGCACCATGGCCACCAGGCCGATGTAGATCACACCGATCAGCGACAGGGTGATCACCAGCGGGGCGAACTCGTGCGAAGCGTCAGGCACGATCGGCAGCATGAAGCGCAGGAAGCCGTAGCACCCCAGCTTCAGCATGATGGCGGCCAGCACGGCCGAACCACCCGTGGGCGCCTCGACGTGCACGTCAGGCAACCAGGTGTGCACCGGGAACATCGGCACCTTCACGGCAAAAGCCGCGAAGAAGGCACCGAACAGCAGCGCCTGGGGCGTGGCACCCAGCGGCAGCTTGTGCCAATCCAGGATGCTGAAAGAACCGCCTGACTTGTAGTACAGGAAGATCAGGGCCACCAGCATCAGCAGCGAGCCCAGCAGCGTGTACAGGAAGAACTTGAAGGCGGCGTAGACGCGACGCGGACCACCCCACACGCCGATGATGATGTACATCGGGATCAGCGTGGCTTCGAAGAACACGTAGAACAGCATGCCGTCGAGCGCGGCGAACACACCGATCATCAGGCCCGACAGGATCAGGAAGGCACCAAAGTACTGGTGCGGGCGGTCTTCGATGACCTCCCAGCCGGCCAGCACGACGATGACGGTGATGAAGGCCGTCAGCGGCACGAACCACATGGAGATGCCATCGACACCCAGGTGGTACATGACGTTGAAGCGCTCGATCCAGGGCGCCTTCTCGACGAACTGCATGGCTGCCGTCGTCGTGTCGAAGTCGGTCATCAGGGGGATGGTGACCAGGAAGCCTGCGATCGAGCCGACCAGCGCGATCCAGCGTGCGGCACCAGGGTTGCCCTGCCGGCCGGCGGCCAGCAACAGGATCCCGAAGGCCACCGGGACCCAGATGGCCAGAGAGAGGATGTTGGACATGGTTTGCATGGGCGCTTCCTCGTGCTCAGGGTTGCATGAACACGAACCAGGTCATGAGGGCGAACACCCCCAGGATCATGACCAGCGCGTAGTGATAGAGGTAACCGGTCTGGAACAGGCGCACGACGGAGCCGATGAGACCGACCAGCTTGGCCGAACCGTTGACGACCAGGCCGTCGATCAAGGCGACGTCGCCGATCTTCCAGAAGCCACGGCCCAGCAGGCGCGCGCCTGCGGCCAGGACGTTCTCGTTGAACCAGTCCAGGAAGTACTTGTTCTCGCCGATGACGATGAGCGGGCGCAGCACCTTCGCGAAGAAGGCCGGGATCTGCGGGGCCACCAGGTAGAACACGTAAGCCGTGACCACGCCACCCAGCGCCAGGAAGAACGGCAGCGTCTGGAAGCCGTGCAGCGCCATGGCGGTGGCGCCGTGGAAGTGGTGGGCCAGCTCGGCCATGGCCGGGTGCTTGGTCGCGTCAACCGTGATGGCGGACTTCAGGAAGTCACCGAACAGCATGGGCTCGATGGTCAGGAAGCCGATCACGACCGAGGGGATGGCCAGCAGCAGCAGCGGTGCCGTCACCACCCAGGGCGACTCATGGGGCTCATGGTGGTGATCGCCATGGTCATCGTGGTGGTCGTGCTCGCCGGGGAACGGCTTGTGATGGAAGCGCTCCTTGCCATGGAAGACCAGGAAGTACATCCGGAAGCTGTAGAAGGCGGTCACGAACACCCCGGTCATGACGGCGAACTGGGCGAAACCAGCGGCCGGCAGGTTGCTGTGCTCCACGGCGATCAGGATCGAGTCCTTCGAGTAGAAACCGGCGAAGAACGGCGTGCCGATCAGGGCCAGCGAGCCCAGCAGCGACGTGATCCAGGTGATGGGCATGCGCTTCCACAGGCCGCCCATGTTGCGGATGTCCTGGTCGTGGTGCATGCCGATGATGACCGAGCCGGCACCGAGGAAAAGCAGGGCCTTGAAGAAGGCGTGCGTCATCAGGTGGAAGACGGCCACGTTGTAAGCCGACAGGCCCAGGGCCACGGTCATGTAACCCAGCTGCGACAGCGTGGAGTAAGCCACCACGCGCTTGATGTCGTTCTGGATGATGCCCAGGAAACCCATGAACAGCGCCGTGATGGAGCCGATCACCAAGATGAAGTTCAGCGCAGCGTCGGACAACTCGAACAGCGGCGACATGCGCGTGACCATGAAGATGCCGGCCGTCACCATGGTGGCGGCGTGGATCAGCGCGGAGATCGGGGTCGGGCCTTCCATCGAGTCGGGCAGCCACACGTGCAGCGGGAACTGAGCCGACTTGCCCATCGCACCGATGAACAGGCAGATGCAGATGACCGTGATCAGGGACCAGTCGGTCTTGGGCAGGGTCAAAGCGGTCAGGTCATTGGCCTTGGCAAACAGCTCGGTGTAGTTGAGCGTGCCGGTGTAGGCCAGCAGCAGGCCGATGCCCAGGATGAAGCCGAAGTCGCCCACGCGGTTGACCAGGAAGGCCTTCATGTTGGCGAAGATGGCCGTGGGCTTCTTGAACCAGAAACCGATCAGCAGGTACGACACCAGGCCCACCGCTTCCCAGCCGAAGAACAGCTGCAGCAGGTTGTTGCTCATCACGAGCATCAACATGGAGAAGGTGAACAGCGAGATGTACGAGAAGAAGCGCTGGTAGCCGTCGTCTTCTTCCATGTAGCCGATGGTGTAGATGTGCACCATCAGCGACACGAAGGTCACCACGCACATCATCATCGCGGTCAGGCCGTCGACCATGAAGCCGACTTCCATCTTGAGGGTGCCCAGGGTCATCCACTCGTAGACGGTGGCGTTGAAGGTGGCGCCATCAACGGCGACGGCCTTCAGCGTCATGGCCGAAATGATGAAGGACACCAACACACCCAGGATGGTGATGAGGTGGGCAGGACGTCGGCCGATGTAGCCGCCAAACAGGCCCGCCACGATCGATCCGACCAGCGGCGCCAAGGGCACCGCCAGCAGGGAGTTGAGGGAAAGCTCAGACATGGTTCTTGTTCTCCTGGCGTCGCATCAGCCCTTGAGGGTGTCGAGTTCGTCCACGTTGATCGACGAGCGATTGCGGAACAACACCACCAGGATGGCCAGACCGATGGCCGACTCGGCGGCCGCCACGGTCAGGATGAAGAACACGAAAACCTGGCCGTCCATGTTCCCCAGGTAGTGGGAAAAGGCCACGAAGTTCATGTTCACGGCCAGGAGCATCAGCTCGATGGCCATGAGCAGCACGATCAGGTTCTTGCGGTTCAGGAAGATGCCGATGACCGACATCGCGAACAGGATGGCGCCGAGCGAGAGGAAGTGCCCGAGGGTGATCGAGGTGGTCATGCCTGGCCTCCTTCTTCTTGTTGAGCGGCAGCGGGTGCCTCGACCTGAGGCGCCACCTTGACCACACGCAGGCGGTCGGCCTTCTTGACGCGGACCTGCTCACCGACGTTCTGCGAGCGCGAGTCCTTGCGCTGGCGCAGGGTCAGCGCGATGGCGGCAATGATGCCCACCAGCAGGATCACGGCGGCCACCTGCACCGGGAACAGGTAGTTGGTGTAGAGGTCGATGCCCAGCGCTTTGGTGTTGGCCACCTGGGCCACTTCGGGCGGCATCGGCTTGGCCGTGGGCAGGTCAAAGCCGCGGGTCAGCACGAAGGACATTTCCAGCGCGATGATCACGCCGATGATGCCGGCGACAGGGAAGTGCTTCCAGAAGCCCTGGCGCAGCGAGTCGGTGTTGATGTCGAGCATCATCACCACGAACAGGAAGAGCACCATCACCGCCCCCACGTACACGAGCACGAGGGCGATGGCGAGGAACTCGGCCTGCAGGAGCATCCAGACGCACGAGGCGCTGGCAAAGGCCAGCACCAGGTGCAGGGCGGCGGTCACCGGGCTCTTGGCGGTGATCACGCGGAAGCCCGCGTAGACCAGCACGAAGGCGAAGGTGTAGAAAAGTAGGCTGAAGGTGTCCATGATCGGTCAGCGATATTTCGCGTCCGCCTCCTTGTTGGCAGCGATGTCTTTTTCGTAGCGATCACCCACCGCCAGGAGCATGTCCTTGGTGAAGTACAGGTCGCCACGCTTTTCACCGTGGTATTCGAAGATGTGCGTCTCGACGATGGCGTCGACCGGGCAGCTTTCTTCGCAGAAGCCGCAGAAGATGCACTTGGTCAGGTCGATGTCGTAGCGCGTGGTGCGGCGCTGGCCGTCTTCGCGCACGGCCGACTCGATGGTGATGGCCATGGCGGGGCAGACCGCCTCGCACAGCTTGCAGGCGATGCAGCGCTCTTCGCCGTTGTCATAGCGGCGCTGGGCGTGCAGGCCACGGAAGCGCGGCGACATCGGGGTCTTTTCTTCCGGGAACTGCACGGTGATGTGCGGCTTGAGGAAGTGGCGGCCGGTGACGGCCAGGCCCTTGAACAACTCCAGCAGGAAGAAGCTGGAGACGAATTCCTTGAAGGACGTGCTCATGGTGGGGGTGTCCTCTCAGTCTCAGTTCCAGATGTTCCAGGGCGACATCATCCAGACACCCACCACGATCAGCCAGACCAAGGTGACGGGGATGAAGATCTTCCAGCCCAGGCGCATGATCTGGTCATAGCGGAAGCGGGGGAACGAAGCGCGCACCCACAGGAACATCGTGACGATGATGAAGGTCTTGATGCCCAGCCAGATCCAGCCCGGGATGAAGCTCAGGGCCTCGATCGGGGGCAGCCAGCCGCCAAAGAACATGATCGCGCACAGGGTCGAGACCAGGATCATGTTGGCGTATTCGGCCAGGAAGAACATGGCAAACGACATGCCCGAGTACTCGATCATGTGGCCGGCCACGATTTCCGATTCGCCTTCGACCACGTCGAAGGGGTGGCGGTTGGTTTCGGCCAGACCTGAGATGAAGTACACAACGGTGATGGGCAGCAGAGGCAGCCAGTTCCAGGACAGGAAGCTCAGGCCCATGTCGGCGAACTGGCCCTTGTTCTGGCTCAGCACGATTTCGGTCATGTTGAGCGAGCCTGCGGTCATCAGCACGACCACGAAGCAGAAACCCATCGCGATTTCGTACGACACCATCTGGGCCGAAGCGCGCAGCGCACCCAGGAAGGCGTACTTCGAGTTCGAAGCCCAGCCGGCGATGATCACGCCATAGACTTCCATCGAGGTGATGGCCATCAGGAACAGCAGGCCGGCATTGACGTTGGCCAGCGCCACTTCAGGCCCGAAGGGGATCACGGCCCAGGCGGCCAGGGCCGGCATGATGGTCATGATCGGACCCAGGAAGAACAGGCCCTTGTTGGCCGCCGTCGGCGTGATGATCTCCTTGAAGATCAGCTTGACCGCGTCTGCGATGGGCTGCAGCAGGCCGAAAGGACCTGTGCGGTTCGGGCCCGGACGGATCTGCGACCAGCCAATGGCCTTGCGCTCCCACAGGGTCAGGTAGGCGACGCAACCGAGCAGCGGCAGCAGCAGGGCCACGATCTTGATGAGCGACCAGACCACGGGCCACGCGGCTCCGAGGTTGGCAGCGCCAGCGTTGTAGAGGGTGTCAATCATTGCTTGTCTCCCCTGCCCTTCAGGCCTTTTCGACGCGGATGTTGCCGAAGGCAGCACCCAGCGTGGCGGTGGCGGAGTGGCCGGTGGGCACCCGCACGACGTTGGCCGGCAGGCTTGCGTCGAGCACGGCGGGCAGCACGGCCGAGGCCGAGTCTTGCGACACCTTGACCTGCGCGCCTTCGCTCAAGCCCAGCTCTGCCCACAAGGCAGGCGGCAAGCTCGCCACGGGCGCCTTGGCATCTGCGGTCGCTTGCAGCGAAGGCGAGCGGCGCACCAAAGCGTCGGCACTGTAGATCGGCAGATCGGCCAGGCGCTCCAGGGAGCCGGTGCCAGCGTTGATCGAGATGGCGGCCGAGGTGGCGTTGTTCAGCTTCGAGGGCAGCGCAGCCAGGTCACCCAGGGCGCGGGCCTTGACCTCTTCCGAGGTTTCGAAGGCGAAGTCGTTCAGGCCCAGCATCGTGCCCAGCACGCGCAGCACCTTCCAGGCCGGACGGGTCTCGCCCAGGGGCTTGACCACGCCGTGGAAGCTTTGAGCGCGGCCTTCGGCGTTGACGAAGGTGCCAGAGGTCTCGCTGAACGGCGCGATCGGCAGGATCACGTCGGCGTATTCGGGGGCAGCGCCCTTGAAGGGGCTCATGACCACGACCATCTCGGCGGCTTGCACGGCTTGCACCGCTGCGGCCGGGTTGGCGCTGTCGAACTCGGGCTCGACGCCCAGCAGCACCAGGGCCTTGATCGACTTGCCCGACAGCATCTGGCCGGCGTTCAGGCCGCCTTGCTGAGGCTGGGCACCGACGAGCTGAGCGCCCACGGTGTTGGCCGACTCGCTCAGGTAACCCAGCTTGGCGCCGGTCTTGTCGGCGATCCACTGGCCCAGGGCCTGCAGGGTCGAGGCTTGCGGATGCTGCGCGGCGGCGTTGCCCAGCAGCACGGCCTTGTTCTGGCCGGACAGCAGCGAAGCGGCGATGGCCTTGGCGGCGTCGGTGGCGGTGCCGTTGCAGGGGATGTCGATGCCAAGCTGGTTGGCGATGGCCACGGCCACGTCACCCAGGGCCTGCGCCCAGGCGCTCGGGGCCGCGGTGACGCGCTGAGCCAGGGGCATCAGCCAGTCGTCGTTGGCGCCGCCGATGGCGGACACCTTGGCGCCACGCTTGACGGCCTGGCGCAGGCGCGAGGCGAACAGCGGGTGGTCCTTGCGCAGGAAGGAGCCGACCACCAGGGCGCGGTCCAGCGTGCTCAGTTCTGCCACGGGCAAGCCCAGCCAGCGGGCGCCGGCACCGGCACCGGCACCGGTGGTGAAATCAGCGTTGCGCAGGCGGGTGTCGACGTTGTCGGAACCCAGGCCGCGAACCAGCTGGCCCAGCAGGTAGAGTTCTTCAACGGTGCTGTGCTCGGTGGCCAGCGCGCCGATGGCGGCCGCACCATGCTCGGTCTTGACGCCCTTGAGGCCGTTGGCCACGTACTCCAAGGCGGTGGTCCAGTCGACTTCACGCCACTGGCCGCCCTGCTTGATCATGGGCTGGGTCAGGCGGTCAGCGCTGTTGAGCGCCTCGTAGCTGAAGCGGTCGCGGTCGGCGATCCAGCACTCGTTGACCGACTCGTTCTCAAGCGGCACCACGCGCATCACCTTGCCATTCTTGACCTGCACGATCAGGTTGGCGCCGGTGGAATCGTGGGGCGAGACGCTCTTGCGGCGCGACAGTTCCCAGGTGCGGGCGCTGTAGCGGAAGGGCTTGCTGGTGAGCGCGCCGACCGGGCAGATGTCGATCATGTTGCCCGACAGCTCGGAGTCGATCGAGCGGCCAACGAAGGTCTCGATCTCTGAGTGCTCGCCGCGGTTGGACATGCCGAGCTCCATCACGCCGGCGATTTCCTGGCCGAAGCGCACGCAGCGGGTGCACTGGATGCAGCGGCTCATCTCCTCCATCGAGATCAGCGGGCCCACGTCCTTGGGGAACACCACGCGCTTTTCTTCTTCGTAGCGCGACTTGCCGGCGCCATAGCCCACGGCCAGGTCTTGCAGCTGGCACTCACCGCCCTGGTCGCAGATCGGGCAATCCAGCGGGTGGTTGATCAGCAGGAACTCCATGACGGACTGCTGAGCCTTGATGGCTTTTTCGCTCTTGGTGCGAACGATCATGCCCTGCGTCACGGGCGTGGCACAGGCGGGCATGGGCTTGGGGGCCTTTTCGATGTCCACCAGGCACATGCGGCAGTTGGCCGCCACCGACAGCTTCTTGTGATAGCAGAAGTGCGGGATGTAGGTGCCGTGTTCTTCGGCGGCCCGGATCAGCATGGAGCCTTCCTGGACCTGGACCTTTCGGCCGTCGATTTCGATTTCAACCATGTCTATGCCCAGTTCAGATGTAGGCCGGGACCACGCAGGTCTTGTGTTCGATGTGGTGCACGAACTCTTCGCGGAAGTGCTTGATGAAGGCACGCACCGGCATCGCGGCGGCGTCACCCAGCGCGCAGATGGTGCGGCCCTGGATGTTGTCGGCGACCGAGTTCAGCAGGTCGATGTCTTCGAGGCGGCCCTGGCCGGCCTCGATGCGCTGCACCACGCGCCACAGCCAGCCCGTGCCTTCGCGGCAGGGCGTGCACTGACCGCAGGACTCGTGCATGTAGAAGTAGCTCAGGCGCAGCAGGCTCTTGACCATGCAACGCGAGTCGTCGAGCACGATGACCGCGCCCGAACCCAGCATGGAGCCCGCCTTGGCGATGGCGTCGTAGTCCATCGTCAGGCCCATCATCACGTCGGCGGGGATCACCGGCGAGGACGAGCCACCAGGGATTACAGCCTTGAGCTTGCGGCCCTTGCGAACGCCACCGGCCAGCTCCAGCAAGGTGCTGAAGGGCGTGCCCAGCGGGACCTCGAAGTTGCCGGGCATCTCGACGTCGCCCGAGACGGTGAACAGCTTGGTGCCGCCGTTGTTGGGCTTGCCGACGGCCAGGTAGGCCTCGCCACCGTTGCGGATGATCCAGGGGACGGCCGCGAAGGTCTCGGTGTTGTTGATGGTGGTGGGCTTGCCGTACACGCCGAAGCTCGCCGGGAAAGGCGGCTTGAAGCGGGGCTGGCCCTTCTTGCCTTCGATCGATTCGATCAGGGCGGTTTCTTCACCGCAGATGTAGGCGCCGAAGCCGTGGTGCGCGTGCAGCTGGAAGCTGAAACCGCTGCCCAGGATGTTGTCACCCAGATAGCCGGCGGCTCGGGCTTCTTCCAGGGCCGCTTCGAAGCGCTCGTAGACCTCGAAGATCTCGCCGTGGATGTAGTTGTAGCCCACCGAGATGCCCATCGCGTAGGCCGCGATGATCATGCCTTCGATGACGGTGTGCGGGTTGTGCATCAGGATCTCGCGATCCTTCGCCGTGCCCGGCTCGCCCTCGTCGGAGTTGCACACGAGGTACTTCTGGCCCGGGAACGCGCGGGGCATGAAGCTCCACTTCAGGCCCGTGGGGAAACCGGCGCCACCGCGGCCACGCAGACCGGAAGCCTTGACCTCGGCAATCACCTGGTCTTGCGAAAGGCCTTCACCACCGTCCTTGCCCAGGATCTTGCGCAGGGCTGCGTAGCCACCACGGGCTTCGTAGTCCTTGATGGACCAGTTGCTGCCGTTGATGTCGGCGTAGATCTGGGGGTTGATGTGGCGGCCGTGGAAAACGGTTTCCTTGCCGGTCGCCTGGAATTGGGAGAGATCGATCATCGCCCTGCCCTTCACTTGGCTTTGGACTTCAGGAGGTCGAGCAGCTGGTCCAGCTTCTCGTTGCTCATGAAGCTCAACATCTGACGGTCATTGACCAGCATCACCGGCGCGTCGGCGCAGGCGCCCAGGCATTCGCTGGGCTGCACGGTGAACACGCCATCGGTGGTGGTGCCATAGGGCTCGACACCCAGCTTGCTGCAGACGTGCTGCAGGGCCTTTTCACCATCACGCAGTTGGCACGGCAGGTTGGTGCACACGTTCAGCTTGAACTGGCCCACCGGCTTCTGGTTGTACATGTTGTAGAAGCTGGTGACTTCATGGACGGCCATCGGGGCCACACCCAGGTAGTCGGCCAGCTCCTGCTCGCTCTCGGACGAAACCCAGCCACGCTCCTGCTGGAGGATGGACAGGCAGGCCATGACCGCGGAAATGCGCTGGTCGGCCGGGTACTTGGCGAGTTCGCGGTCGAACCGCGCTTTGGTTTGTTCGCTCAACATGGTGGGGCTGCTCGTTGTCGCGTTCACTCAGCGGTCGATCTCACCGAACACGATGTCCATCGTGCCGATGATGGCCACGGCGTCGGCAATCATGTGGCCCTTGGACATCTCGTCCAGGGCGGCCAGGTGCGGGAAGCCGGGGGCGCGGATCTTCAGGCGATAGGGCTTGTTGGCGCCGTCGGACACCAGGTAGATGCCGAACTCGCCCTTGGGGTGCTCGACCGCGGCATAGGCCTCGGACTCGGGCACGTGGAAGCCTTCGGTGAAGAGCTTGAAGTGGTGGATCAGCTCTTCCATCGAGGACTTCATCTCGACGCGCGAAGGCGGTGCCACCTTGTGGTTGTCGGTGATGACCGGACCCGGGTTGGCACGCAGCCAGTCCACGCACTGCTTGATGATGCGGTTGGACTGGCGCAGCTCTTCCACGCGGACCACGTAGCGGTCGTAGCAGTCGCCGTTGGTGCCGACGGGGATGTCAAAGTCCAGCTTGTCGTAGACGTCGTAGGGCTGGTGCTTGCGCAGGTCCCACACGACGCCCGAGCCACGCAGCATGGCGCCGGTCATGCCCATCTGCAGGGCGCGTTCAGGCGAGACGACGCCGATGCCGACGGTGCGCTGCTTCCAGATGCGGTTGTCAGTGAGCAGCGTCTCGTACTCGTCCACCAGCTTGGGGAAACGCTGGGTGAAGTCGTCGATGAAGTCCAGCAGCGAGCCCTGGCGGTTCTCGTTGAGTTTCGAGATGGCGCGGGCGTTGCGGATCTTGCTGGCCTTGTACTGCGGCATGGTGTCCGGCAGGTCGCGGTAGACACCGCCCGGACGGAAGTAGGCCGCGTGCATGCGAGCACCCGACACCGCTTCGTACATGTCGAAGAGGTCTTCGCGCTCGCGGAAGCAGTAGATCAGGATGTTCATGGCGCCGCAGTCGAAACCGTGGCAGCCCAGCCAGAGCAGGTGGTTCAGCACGCGGGTGATTTCCGCGAACATCACGCGGATGTACTGCGCGCGAACCGGCACGTCCACGCCCAGCATCTTCTCGATGGCCAGGCAGTAGGCGTGCTCGTTGCTCATCATCGAGACGTAGTCCAGGCGGTCCATGTAGGGCAGCGACTGGATGTAGGTCTTGGACTCGGCCAGCTTTTCGGTGGCGCGGTGCAGCAGGCCGATGTGGGGGTCAGCGCGCTGGATGACTTCGCCGTCCAGCTCCAGCACCAGGCGCAGCACGCCGTGTGCCGCAGGGTGCTGCGGACCAAAGTTCAGGGTGTAGTTCTTGATTTCAGCCATGACTCAGTGCTCCAGCGATCAGTGCAGACCACCGTAGTTGTCTTCGCGGATGATGCGCGGGGTGATCTCGCGCGGCTCGATGGAGACCGGCTGGTAGATCACGCGCTTTTGCTCGGCGTCGTAGCGCATCTCGACGTGACCGGACACCGGGAAGTCCTTGCGGAAAGGGTGGCCGATGAAGCCGTAATCGGTCAGGATGCGGCGCAGGTCTTCGTGGCCATCGAACACGATGCCGTACAGGTCGAAGGCTTCGCGCTCGAACCAGTTGGCGGCGTTCCAGATCGGGTTGACCGACTTGACGACGGGGAAGTCGTCATCGAGGGCGAACACCTTCAGGCGCACGCGCCAGTTGTGGCTGACCGACAGCAGGTGACTGACGACGCAAAAGCGCGGGCCGTCGGTGTAGATGCTTTCGGCACCGTCCTTGTAGGCGGAATAGTCGATGCCGCACAGGTCCATCAGCTGCTCGAACTTCAGCGAGGCGTCGTCACGCAGGGTGAGCGCCACGCTTTCGTAGTCGACTGCGGAAACCGTGATGGTGATCTCGCCGCGGTCAACGACCAGGCGCTTGATCTTGTCGCCCAGAGCGGACTCCAGGGCGGCTTGCAGGGTGGCGAGTTTCTGGCTCATGCGCGTGCTTCCTGATCAGCGGGCGATGGTGTTCTCACGGCGGATCTTGGCTTGCAGCTGCAAGATGCCGTAGAGCAGCGCTTCAGCGGTCGGGGGGCAGCCCGGCACGTAGACGTCGACGGGCACGATGCGGTCGCAGCCGCGCACCACCGAGTAGCTGTAGTGGTAATAGCCGCCGCCGTTGGCGCACGAGCCCATGGACAACACCCAGCGGGGCTCTGCCATCTGGTCGTAGACCTTGCGCAGCGCCGGCGCCATCTTGTTGCACAGCGTGCCGGCCACGATCATCAGGTCGGACTGGCGCGGACTCGGGCGGAACAGCATGCCGAAGCGGTCGATGTCGTAGCGCGCGGCACCCGCGTGCATCATCTCGACGGCGCAGCACGCCAGGCCGAAGGTCATCGGCCACAGCGAGCCGGTCTTCGACCAGTTGATCAGGGTGTCGGCGGAGGTGGTGATGAAACCTTCCTTGAAAACGCCTTCGATGCCCATGTGATTACCTCTTCAGATTCCGTTGGTGCCCTGTGGTGGGGAGAAAGGGAGGCACGGCCTCCGTCATTCCCAGTCCAGCGCACCCTTCTTCCATTCGTAGGCAAAGCCGACGACCAGGATGCCCAGGAACAACATGACAGTCAGGAAACCCGTCATGCCCACTTCCTTGAGGGCCACCGCCCAGGGGAAGAGGAAAGCGATTTCCAGGTCAAACAGGATGAACAGGATCGCGACCAGGTAGTAGCGAACGTCGAACTTCATGCGAGCGTCTTCGAAAGCTTCGAAGCCGCATTCGTAGGGAGAGTTCTTTGCCTCGTCAGGGCGACGAGGGCCGAGCAAAAAGCCCAGCAATTGGGGCGCCACGCCGACACCCACGCCAACCAGGATGAAAAGGATGACTGGCAGGTATTGCTCAATGTTCATGGCCAAGGGCTTTCTGATTGAACGTCATGCTGCAGCGCACCAAGCGTGCGCTGCGCGATTGGAACACATCGACAAAACAAAAAGCGCGCCAGGCAACCCACCAGCCGGAAATAAAACCGACTCGGCAGCGGCCAAAGCGCGCCCTCCTGAGAACTTCGAACCACGGACACGACCGCCTGACGGGGCGCTGTCGTCGCACATTTGATCAGCTACGAGCAAGCAACTGGCGCTGATCATGTGGGTGGACACAAAGACTCGTTTGATCTTTTGGTGCCGACGGCGAGACTCGAACTCGCACAGCTTTCGCCACTACCCCCTCAAGATAGCGTGTCTACCAATTTCACCACGTCGGCATTCGAATGGACGCCAAGCTGGGGACCTGACGTCAAGCTGCATCACGTCTTTGTGACCGCTTGTCGAACTTTGCTTCGGCTTGCCTGAGGATTGCTCACCGAAGACTCAGATTCTAAACCGAAAAACACTTCTTCACGCAGGGTGTGTGGCGTGAATGTGTACTTTCGTGTGCGCCCCCCGGTTGTGACCAGGGGACGCACGCCCGACCTCACTTGGTGGGGATCAGGGCGGCGCCAGATGCGGGAGCAGCGGGCGCAGAAGCCGGCGCCGCACCCGAGGCCTGAGCCGCAGCACTGGCCGCCTGCTCCAACAACGAGGGCTGCTCCGACGCGACGCCGCGGTTGGTGCCGAAGTACGCCAGCGCCAAGGTGGACACGAAGAACACCGTGGCCGCCACCGCAGTGGAGCGGGAGAGGAAATTGGCACTGCCGGTGGCGCCGAACAGGCTGCCGGACGAGCCGCCCCCGAACGAGGCACCCATGTCTGCGCCCTTGCCGTGCTGCACCAGCACCAGGCCGATCATGGCCAGCGCCGACACCACTTGCAGCAGCAAGACGATGGTCAACAAGGCTTGTTGCATGAAATCGAACTCCTGAAATCAGTGAATGCGCAGGCCGCTCAGGCCGCGCGCGCGATGGCAGCGAAGTCCGCTGCCTTGAGCGAGGCGCCGCCAATCAGGCCACCGTCGATGTCGGCTTGCGCGAACAGCTCTGCCGCGTTGTCAGGCTTGACGCTGCCGCCATAGAGCAAGAGCACCCGGGCCGCATCCGGCTGAGCCGCCTTCAGGCGCGAGCGCAGGAAAGCGTGCACGGCCTGAGCCTGCTCGGGCGAAGCGGTTTTGCCAGAGCCGATGGCCCAGACGGGCTCGTAAGCCACCACCACCTTGACAAGGTCTGCACCCAGCGTGGCGATGACGGCGTCGAGTTGACGACCGACAACGGCTTCGGTCTGACCGGATTCGCGCTCTGCCAGCGTCTCACCCACACAAACGATGGGCACCAGGCCATGCGCCAGCGCAGCCTTGGCTTTGTCGGCGACCAGTTGGTCGGACTCGGCGTGGTAGCTGCGACGCTCGGAGTGACCGACGATCGCGTAGGTGGCGCCGAACTCGCGGAGCATCGGACCAGACACCTCACCGGTGTAGGCACCCTGAGCCTGGGTGGAGACGTCTTGCGAACCGAAGGCGATGGCCGAGCCCTTCAGGGCGGCAGCCACATCGGCCAGGAAGACAGCAGGCGGGCAGACCGCCACGTCGGCGCGAGGCGCCGTCGAGGACAGGTCGGCCGCCAGGAGGCCCTGCAGCAGATCGGCGTTGGACGCACGGCTGCCGTGCATCTTCCAGTTGCCAACAACCAGCTTCTTCATGGTGCTCACTGCTGCTGTTGTTGCTGTTCCTGGCCTTGCGACTCAGTGCCAGCGTCCTGGGGTGCTTGCTCGGCGCGGGGGGCGCGTTCGCGGCGGTCGCCACGGTCACCGCGATCACCACGGTCACGACCGCGATCGCCACGGTCGCCGCGGGGGCCGCGCTCTTCGCGCTCGGGCATGCCTTCAGGGCGCTCCAGCAGGGCCTTCATGGACAGCTTGACGCGGCCCTTCTCGTCCGTCTCAAGGACCTTGACCTTCACGATCTGGCCTTCCTTGAGGTAGTCGGCCACGTTCTCGACGCGCTCGTGGGCGATCTGGCTGATGTGCAGCAGGCCGTCCTTGCCGGGCAGCAGGTTCACCAGGGCACCGAAGTCGAACAGCTTGGTGACGGCGCCTTCGTAGGTGGCGCCGATTTCCACTTCAGCGGTGATCTCGTTGATGCGCTTGATGGCGAACTCGGCCTTGGCGCCATCGGTCGAAGCGATGGTGATGACACCGTCTTCGGCGATGTTGATCTGGCAGCCGGTCTCTTCGCACAGGCCGCGGATGGTGGCGCCGCCCTTGCCGATCACGTCACGGATCTTTTCCGGGTTGATCTTGAGGGTGTAGAGGCGAGGAGCGAACTCGGAGACTTCCGTGTTGGCGCCGGCCATGGCTTCGGTCATCTTGCCCAGGATGTGCAGGCGGGCTTCCTTGGCTTGCGCCAGCGCCACCTGCATGATTTCCTTGGTGATGCCCTGGATCTTGATGTCCATCTGCAGGGCGGTGATGCCGCCGGTGGTGCCGGCCACCTTGAAGTCCATGTCGCCGAGGTGATCTTCGTCACCCAGGATGTCGGTCAGCACGGCGAACTTGTTGCCGTCCTTGATCAGGCCCATGGCGATGCCGGCCACATGGGCCTTCATCGGCACGCCGGCGTCCATCATGGCCAGGCAGCCGCCGCAGACCGAAGCCATCGACGAGGAGCCGTTGGACTCGGTGATCTCGGAGACCACGCGCACGGTGTAGGCGAAATCTTCCTTGGCGGGCAGCAGCGGCACCAGCGAGCGCTTGGCCAGGCGGCCGTGGCCGATCTCGCGGCGCTTCGGGCTACCCACGCGACCGGTTTCACCAGTGGCGAACGGAGGCATGTTGTAGTGGAACAGGAAGGTGTCGCGGAAGTCGCCGGTCAGGGCGTCGATGCGCTGGGCGTCTTGCTCGGTGCCGAGGGTGGCGATGACCAGGGCCTGGGTTTCACCACGGGTGAACAGGGCCGAGCCGTGCACGCGCGGCAGCACGCCGGTGCGGATCTCGATGGGGCGCACCGTGCGGGTGTCGCGGCCGTCGATGCGGGGCTCGCCGGCCAGGATCTGGCTGCGCACGATCTTGGCCTCGATGTCAAACAACAGGCCTTCGACCTTGACGGCATCGAATTCGACGCCTTGCTCGGTCAGGGCGGCCTTCACTTCGGCGTAGGCGGCGCGGCAAGCCTGGGTGCGAGCCTGCTTGGAACGGATCTGGTAGGCGGCGCGCAGCTTTTCTTCGGCCAGGCCATTGACCTTGGCGATGAAGTCTTCGTCCTTGGCGGGCGGCTGCCAGTCCCAGGCGGGCTTGCCGGCGTCACGCACCAGCTCGTGAATGGCCTGGATGGCGATGTTGCCCTGCTCGTGGCCGAACACCACGGCGCCCAGCATGATGTCTTCCGACAGCTGATCGGCTTCGGACTCGACCATCAGCACGGCGGTTTCGGTGCCGGCGACGACCAGGTCCATCTTGGAGTTGGCGATCTCGGTGATGCTGGGGTTCAGCACGTATTCACCGTTGATGTAGCCCACGCGAGCGGCGCCGATGGGGCCGTTGAACGGGATGCCGGAGATCGACAGCGCGGCGCTGGAGGCGATCATGGCGGCGATGTCGGCCGAGACCTCGGGGTTCAGCGACACCACGTGGATGACCAGCTGCACTTCGTTGTAGAAGCCTTCGGGGAACAGCGGACGGATCGGACGGTCGATCAGGCGCGAGGTCAGGGTCTCGAGCTCGGAAGGCTTGGCTTCACGCTTGAAGAAGCTGCCAGGGATCTTGCCGGCGGCGTAGGTCTTCTCGATGTAGTCGACGGTCAGGGGGAAGAAGTCCTGGCCGGCCTTGGGGCTCTTGGCGCACACGACGGTGGCCAGCACCACGGTGCCTTCGATGTCGACCAGCACGGCGCCGGTGGCCTGGCGGGCGATTTCACCCGTTTCCATGGTGACGGTGTGGCGGCCCCACTGGAAGGTCTTGGTGACTTTGTTGAACATGGTCATGGATGCAGTCTCCTGTTTGTGTCGGGCCACATGGCCCGGAGGGTGCCTTCACTCTGTCGCGATGCCATTCCAGCGTGCCTGCGGGCGCCCCGAGGGGGTCAACCACGCTGGAATGACACAGCGGTCGCTCGAATGAGTGCCGGCGTCAAAAAACAAAAAGCCTGTGCTGGAGGCGTCCAGACAGGCTTTTTGTCGTCATGCGGTGCTTACTTGCGCAGGCCCAGCTTCTGGATCAGCGCGGTGTAACGACCGAAGTCCTTGCCCTTGAGGTAGTCGAGCAGCTTGCGACGGCGGCTGACCATGCGCAGCAGGCCGCGACGACCGTGGTGGTCCTTCTTGTTGGCCTTGAAGTGAGGGGTCAGTTCGTTGATGCGGGCGGTCAGCAGGGCCACTTGCACTTCGGGAGAGCCGGTGTCGTTGGCGGCACGGGCGTTGTCCTTGATGATGGCTGCGGTGTTGATGTCTGCGACGGACATGGTGTGTTTCCAAAAAACATGCAGACCGTCGGCACCCGGCATCTGCCAGCGTGCGATCGGTTTCTGCGTTGAACTTGCGACACCGGGTGAAACCAACCCAGGTCGTGCGAAGGCCCTTTCGAAAACAAGACCGAAAAATCAGCCTCGTCACCAAAGGACAGCCCATCACTATATCAGGATTTCGCCAGGCGGGCGAGTAGGGTCCTGTCAGGCGGCACCCAGGGGCCAACGAGGCAACACATCAAAAGTGCGCTCCATGGATGGCTGGGCCAGGCCGGTCTGCAAGCGCATGGCTGCCGCCAGGGCGATCATCGCGCCGTTGTCGGTGCACAGGTGCAGCTCCGGGTAATGGACGCGGATGCCGCGGCGCTGGCAGGCGCGATTCAGTTGTTCACGAAGAAGTCGGTTGGCCCCCACACCACCGGCGATCACCACTCGCTTGAGCCCGGTGTCCTTCAGCGCGGCCAGCGATTTCTTGACCAGCACCTCGACGATGGCGGCCTGGGTGGAGGCCGCCAAATCCACCAACGTCGCGTTGTTGGCGGGATCCGACAGCGCGGCCACGTTGTCAAGCCAGCCGAGCCGCACCAAATGGGTGCGAACAGCGGTTTTCAGGCCGGCAAATGAAAAATCAAGGTTGCCGCTGTGCAGCATGGGGCGGGGCAGGTCGAACGCGTCTTCGCGCCCGCCCTCTGCCAGGCGCGCAAGGTGCGGGCCGCCCGGGTAAGGCAGCCCCATCAGCTTGGCAGATTTGTCGAAGGCCTCGCCGGCGGCATCGTCCACCGTCTCGCCCAGCAACTCATAGCGCCCCACCCCGTCAACCCGCATGAGCTGGGTGTGCCCACCGGACACCAGCAGCGCGATGAAGGGGAACTCGGGTGGATCGGCCGACAGGAAGGGAGACAACAGGTGCCCTTCCAGGTGATGGATGCCCAGCAAGGGCCGGTTCAAGGCCGTGCCCAGGGCGCAGGCGACGCCCGCGCCCACCAGCAAGGCCCCGGCCAGCCCCGGCCCGCGCGTGTAAGCCACGAGGTCCACATCGGCCATCGTCTTGCCGGTGTCGGCCATCACCTGGCGCGCCAGCGGCACCACGCGGCGGATGTGATCCCGCGACGCCAGTTCGGGCACCACGCCGCCGTACGCCTGGTGCATGTCGATCTGGCTGTGAAGGGCATGGGCAAGCAGGACCGGGGCGCCATTGGCCGGCAATGCAACCAGCGCCACCCCCGTTTCATCACACGATGATTCGATGCCGAGGATCAGTTGGGGAGGTGCTGCTTGGGACATGCCGCGAGTTTAGAACGGCGGCGGGCCAAGCCCAGAACCGCCAGCCCCACCCCCGCAAGGAGAAAGCCTTGCGGCTCGGGCACCACCCCCGCAGAAGCGCTGGCCCTTGCTTCCGCACGAAGAACCCCTTCCATCGACGTGCCTGCGGCATTGGTCAGCACCGCCGAAAGCACCCCGCGGTACTCGTCATGGGTCAGGCCGGTCGGCACATAGAACCATCCCGTCGGATCCATCTTGAAAGATGAGATCGTCAAGGACTTCTCCTGGTAAGACGACTGCTGGCTGTAGCCAAGTTCGGCTGTGACCAACGAAGCCTGTGCCCAGGCCGCAGCAGGGGCCTCCGGCCAGGCAAGCGCTGTCCGCTGGTCCGTCAGATCGGCCACCAAAAAGATCTCCGCGGAAAAAGTGGCACGGGTGTGAGGCGTGAGGGTAAAGGAGGCCTTGTTCGACCCCCCTTCGCCCGCGCGGACCCAGGCTGATGCAAGGATCTCGGATTGCGAGAATTCCCCGGTCGGTGTGGCGACCGCCTCCGCAGAAATCACATGCGGGCCGAGCGCAGAAGCTTCGTTGCCATTCACGCCGGCCTTGACATGTCCCTCGGCATGGTTGATGCCAGCCTGCTGGTCGGACAAATTGGAGCTCACCGTGTTGATGAACGAGCCGATGTTCGTGCAACCCCTGTCGCACCAGTAGTCGCCCACCCTTTTGGCTTGAAGGCTCCCGGAGACCCAGTTCCAGTTCGAATTGGTCTCCAGGAAGGTGATGCCGGGCGTCACGCCATCACTGAGATCGAGGTCTTCCAGTGTGACGCTCAATGCGAGACGGGCAGAGCCGGACGCTGTGGGCAAAGAGGCCGCCTGGGCCATACCGGCCAGGGACAAGCAAGCTGCAAGCGCAGCGCAGGAAATGTGCTTCATGTTTGTGCCTTGTGTGAGGTCGGTTGATCAGGCGGCGGCGTGGCGACGGGCCTTGCCAGCCAACAACAGCACACCCATGCCAGCCAGCAGCAGTGCGAGCGACTCGGCCTCGGGCACGACAGCAGCACTGCCCCAGACGCGGACAGCGGCGATCAGATCAGCGGAGGCCGCCGACCCGCCGCCATTGATGAAGCTGGTCTCATACCGACGTTTCAGGGAAGCGCTGTCGGCGCCGGCATCATCGCCGTAGGCCGCCACCCGGACCGAGTCCGTTGCAGGGAAGAAATTGATGGCGGCAGGGTCACCGTTGAAACTGGCGTACGGGTAGGGTTCGTTGAACGTGAATGGCGTCTGCCCCACTTTCAGCACGAAGGCGGCCGCAGCGTAATCCCCGTCGGGCAAGAGACTGGTCGGCGCGACGTGCTCGCCCGTCAGCGCGGCCTGGAGGTCAACGTCAGCCAGGAATGTCACCTTGGTCTTGGGCGACAGGGTGAAACCGTAGGCGTTATGGCCGGTGGTGTAGCCCACATTGCCATTGGCCAAGGCATCGAAGCGGACTTGGCGCCCCGCCACATCGGCCGTCGGGCTGGCGCGCCCGTCAACTTGCAGCGTGTAGGCACCGAGGGCCGACGACCCGCCGCGCTGCACCTGCCCGGCGACCCCACCCAGCGTTGCATGCCTGCCTTCGGCGGACAGATCCGTCAGGACCGGCATGAGGATGGCACGGGTGTCGACCAGCCGCTCGGCACTCCAGCCTGGAAGATAGGACTCGAGCACCACCTCCCCAGTGATCTCGGTGGAACGCCGATTCGAGAACTTGATGGATGGCGCGATGCCATCGGTCAGGTCGAGGTCTTCAAGGACGAAGGTGAGGCCCATGTTGGCAGAAGCCGTCGCGGTGGGCAGAACGGCGGCGTGCGCCGCGCCTGAAAGTGCGAGCGCTGCCGCCCACACCATGGGTGATCGATGTGTCATGTGAACTCCCTGGTTCGTGGAAATGAAGGATTTGTGACCTCGTCCACGGTCAGGCAGGCCATCGGTTCACCCAGCGCGAAGCCCCGCCGACAGGCGTCTGAGGCTGCCCGCGGCGGTTGCCGCCGCGATGCCCTCCCCCGAAGGCTTGACTCATGTGCGTGGCCGATCGCTGCCTGTGCCGGCGGATCAGATCTCGAAGGACCTTAGCACCCTCGATCCGGCGGCTCGCCCCCCGCCTCAAGGTGAATTTGTGCCAAACCCGCTCGGAATGTCAGCAATCGAATCAATGGCTGGCTGCCGCTTTTTTGAGGCTCGGCCGATCGGTCAGCGCAACGATGAGGCAGCACAGAGCTGCGCCAACGCCTGCACGACCCGAGGGCGGTGACTCGCTCAAGGCGTGTAGAGGACCACCAACACAAGTGCCCACCCACGTTGCAAGCGGCGCGGATGTTGCATGATCACCCCATGAGCATCGAAAAAGCGCAAGGGCTCCGCGTCGTCATCGTCCTGCCCGTCACCCTGTCCGTCGAACCCGACGACGACGAGGTGGCCGAGGTCGAGCGTTCGCGCATCCTGCGCCTGTCGCTGCTGGAAGCCGGCTACAACCTCGTCGCCACCCTGCCGGGCGACCGCTTCCTGCCCGAGCGGCTGGCCTAGATCCAGCCCGACCTGATCGTGGTAGACGCTGAATCGCAAGGCCGCGACATCCTCGAGCACGTGGTGATGGCCACGCGCGACGAGCGCAGGCCCATCGTGATGTTCACCGCCGACGAAGACACGAGCTACGTGCGCAAGGCCATCGCGGCCTGCGTCTCGGCCTATGTGGTAGCGGGCACGCCCACCGAGCACATCAAGCCGGTACTGGACGTGGCCCTGGCTCGCTTCGAGCACGAAGAGCGCCTGCGCAGCGAACTGGCCGATGCGCGCAGTCAACTGGAAGAGCGCAAGGTCATCGACCGCGCCAAGGGCCTGCTCATGACCCGCCAGGGACTGTCCGAGCAGGAAGCCTATGCGCGCCTGCGCAAGGCGGCCATGGGCCGCGGTCTGAAACTGGCCGAGGTGGCCCAGCGCCTGATCGACGCCGCCGACCTGCTGGGCTGAAACCCACGCTGTCGGTGCACGTCACCCCGGGACGGTGCGCCCGGGGCACCGCAACAGGGGCCCAAGCGCCCTTTCCTCGACGCCCCCCCCCCAGCGAAGCCAGCCTCAACCGAAGCTGGCACAGGCTTTGCAACGCCTCATGCAAGCAAGGTCAACGGCGACCTTGCGTGACTCGGGCGCTCGAAGATGAGGCCCGTGCTTGCGGACAAAGGTGTTTTCGCTGCGTGAAGCCAATGGCAGAGCGCGACGACGGCACCTTTTTGTTTTTCAACCAGGAAAGCTTTGCACCATGAATCAGCAGGACCCGAACATGACCCGCCGCACCATCTTGAAGAGCGCTGCTGCCGCCGGCGCTGTCGGTGCCCTCGCCTCCCTTTCTTCGGCGGTCTGGGCCGCCGGGTCCGACAAGCCGGAGCTGGAAGAAGTCAAGATCGGCTTCATCCCGCTGACCGACTGCGCGTCCATCGTGATGGCCTCGGTGCTGGGCTTCGACAAGAAGTACGGCATCAAGATCATCCCCACCAAGGAGGCGTCGTGGGCGGGGGTCCGCGACAAGCTGGTCAACGGCGACCTGCACATGGCTCACGTGCTGTATGGCCTGATCTACGGCGTGCAACTGGGCATCGGTGGCCCCAAGAAGGACATGGCCGTGTTGATGAGCCTGAACCACAATGGGCAAGCCATCACTTTGTCGAAGGCCCTGGCAGACAAGAAGGCCGTCGATGGCGCCTCGCTGGCCAAGCTGATGAGCACCGACAAGCGCGAGTACACCTTCGCGCAGACTTTCCCGACCGGCACGCACGCCATGTGGCTGTACTACTGGCTGGCCACCTACAGCATCCATCCGATGAAGGATGCCAAGGTCATCACCGTTCCCCCGCCGCAGATGGTGGCCAACATGCGCGTGGGCAACATGGACGGCTACTGCGTGGGCGAGCCCTGGGGCCACCGCGCCATCATGGATGGCATCGGCATCACGGCGGTGACGACCCAGGACATCTGGCAGGATCACCCCGAAAAGGTGCTGGGCTGCACCGATGAGTTCACCAAGAAGTACCCCAACACGGCGCGCGCCGTGATGATGGCGGTGCTCGAGGCCAGCAAGTGGATCGACGCAGGCCTGCAGAACAAGCTGAAGATGGCCGAAACCATCGCCGCGAAGTCCTACGTCAACACCGGCGTCGATGCCATCAACCAGCGCATCCTGGGGCGCTACCAGAACGGCCTGGGCAAGACCTGGGACGACCCCAACCACATGAAGTTCTTCAACGACGGCAAGGTCAACTTCCCGTACCTGAGCGATGGCATGTGGTTCCTCACGCAGCAAAAGCGCTGGGGCCTGCTCAAGGACCACCCCGACTACCTGGCGGTGGCCAAGCAGGTCAACAAGGTCGACCTGTACAAGCAGGCGGCCAGCGCGCTGAACGTGCCGGTACCCAAGGACCCGATGCGCACCTCCAAGATGATCGATGGCGTGGTCTGGGACGGCAAGGACCCCAGGAAGTACGCCGACGGTTTCAAGATCAAGGTCTGAGCCCCTCACCGCCTTGAGTTCCGGTTGCAAGCCCCCCGGTTCGACGTCTTCACCCGTTCACCACCGAGCCCCGCTGAGGCCGGCCCGACAGAGCGCCCAACGATGGCACCGCCCCTCCCTCGCGGGAGGCGGCCGGTCATCCCGATGAAGGATGGCTCATCAGGCCAATTTCTTGCAGACGCCGAGCCGGGAGGGGCCTTGCGCCCACCCCGTTCCAGACCTCTCTCCCTGATCCACCAAAGGAGCCCGCCATGGTCAGCGCCGTATTTCACAGCCCCTCCGATGCCAGCGACGCCCTGCGCGCCGACAAGGCCTGTGCCAAGCCCCCCCTCACACCCATGACCGCTGTTTCCGCCCCCACCGCCACGGCCTGCGCTCAACCCGCCAGGGCACCATTCGACTGGGCAGGCTGGGCGCTGAAGCTCCTCTCGCCTGTGGCGGGCCTGGCCCTGCTGGTGGGCATCTGGGCCCTGCTCACCATGAAGAGCACCACCTTTCCCACCCCGCTGCAGACCTGGGACGCGGCGGTGGTGCTGTTCTCCGACCCGTTCTACAGCAACGGCCCCAATGACCAGGGCATCGGCTGGAACATCTGGTTCTCGCTCAAGCGCGTGGCGATGGGCTTCGGCCTGGCCGCGCTGGTGGGCATCCCGATGGGCTTCATCATCGGTCGATCGCAGGTGATCGGCGGCATGCTCAACCCGATCATCAGCCTGCTGCGCCCTGTCTCGCCGCTGGCCTGGTTGCCCATCGGCCTGCTGGTGTTCAAGTCGGCCGACCCGGCAGCCATCTGGACCATCTTCATCTGCTCGATCTGGCCGATGATCATCAACACCGCTGTGGGCGTGCAGCGCGTGCCCGAGGACTACCTCAACGTGGCCAAGGTGCTGAACCTGAGCGAGTGGAAGATCGTCACCAAGATCCTGTTCCCCTCGGTGCTGCCTTACATGCTGACTGGCGTGCGCCTGTCGGTGGGCACGGCCTGGCTGGTGATCGTGGCGGCCGAGATGCTGACCGGCGGCGTGGGCATCGGCTTCTGGGTCTGGGACGAGTGGAACAACCTGAACGTCCAGCACATCATCATCGCCATCTTCGTGATCGGCATCGTCGGCCTGCTGCTGGAAAACGCCCTCGTGGCCATCGCCAAGCGCTTCAGCTTCGAGTAAGGAGATCACCATGTCCGCATTCATCGACATCAGCCAGGCCGAGATGGTGTTCAACACCAAGAAGGGCCAGTTCCACGCGCTGCGTGAGATCAACCTGCAGATCAACCAGGGCGAGTTCATCGCGCTGATCGGTCACTCGGGCTGCGGCAAGTCCACGCTGCTGAACCTGATCGCCGGACTGCTGACGCCTACGAGTGGCGGCCTGATCTGCGACAGACGCGAGATCGCCGGCCCCGGCCCCGAGCGGGCGATGGTGTTCCAGAACCACTCGCTGCTGCCCTGGCTGACCTGCTTCGACAATGTCTACCTGGCGGTGGAACGGGTGTTCGGCGCCAAGGAGAGCAAGGCCCAGCTCAAGGCCCGCACCCAGGCCGCGCTGGAGCTCGTGAACATGGCCCACGCCACGCAGAAGCGCCCGGGCGAGATCTCCGGCGGCATGAAGCAGCGCGTGGGCATCGCCCGGGCCCTGGCGATGGAGCCCAAGGTGCTGCTGATGGACGAGCCCTTCGGTGCACTCGATGCGCTCACGCGTGCCCACCTGCAGGACGAGCTGCTCAAGATCGTGGCCCGCACCAGCAGCACCGTGGTGATGGTGACCCACGATGTGGACGAGGCGGTGCTGCTGTCAGACCGCATCGTGATGATGACCAACGGCCCGGCCGCCACCATCGGCGAGGTGCTGGAAGTGCCCCTGGTGCGCCCGCGCAACCGCGTCGAGCTGGCCGAGGACGCCACCTACATGCACTGCCGCAAGGCCGTGCTGGACTTCCTCTACACCCGCCACGGCGTGGCGCACCAGCAAGCCGCCTGAGTTCCCCGTGAGGGCTGGCACAGCGTTTGCAAATGCTCCAGCGGCCAGCGGTTTCGTGCGAAGCCGGTGGTCTTCCTCAGCGGGGGTCCGTGGGTTTGCGAAGACGCCACCGACCCTTTTACGCCCCCTGTCCTCCCGGACGGGGGGCATTTTTTTGGGCCACACCCCAAATCAGGGCGCCCAGCACGATCATCGGCACGCACAGCCACTGGCCCATGCTCATGTTCAGCGCCAGCAGGCCCAGGAAGCTGTCGGGCTCGCGGAAATACTCGGCCACGAACCGGAAGACGCCATAGCCGAACAGGAAGGCCCCGGCCACCGCCCCTTGCGGACGCGGGCTGCGCGCGTACCACCACAACAAAACGAACAAGGCCAGCCCTTCCAGCCCGAACTGGTAGAGCTGCGACGGGTGGCGGGCGACGTCGGTGCCGGACTGAGGAAAGACCATCGCCCAAGGCAGGCTCGGATCGGCCGCACGCCCCCACAACTCGCCGTTGATGAAGTTGCCGATGCGCCCTGCCGCCAGTCCCACCGGCACACAGGGCGCCACCAGATCGGCCACCTCGAAAAACGAGCGCTTGCGACGCCAGGCGAACACCCACATGGCCAGGATCACGCCGATGAGCCCGCCATGAAAGGCCATGCCGCCCTGCCAGACGGCCAGGATTTCACCTGGGTGGCTGAAGTAATACGCGGGCTTGTAGAACAGCACATAGCCCAGCCGACCACCCAGGATCACACCCAGCACGCCGAAGAACAGCAGGTCCTCGATGGTTTCGCGCGTCCAGCCCGCCTCCGCGTACCAGGGGCGTTTGACGCGCTGAGCCGCCAACAGGTAGAACATCGAGAAAGCCGCCAGGTAGGTCAGGCCGTACCAGTGGATCTGCAGGGGCCCCAGAGACAGGGCGATCGGGTCGAATTGGGGGTGCGTCAGCATGGCGCGAACGATACCGCATGTGAGCGTGCACAACGGCGGCGCGACAGACCTCACCCGGGGCGCTGCTACGATCCCGCGCATGCATCCGACCACCATCCAGATCATCGGCGCCGTGCTGTTCGGCATCGCCTTGCTTCACACGTTCTCGACCAAGTTCTTCGAGCACCTGGCCCACACGCGGCCCGCCCACGCAGGCCTGTGGCACTTCCTGGCCGAAGTCGAGGTGGTGTTCGGCTTCTGGGCCATGGTGCTGATGGTGTTGATGTTCGCGGTCAACGGCAAGGAGGAGGCCGTCCACTACCTGGACAGCCGCAACTTCACCGAGCCACTGTTCGTCTTCGCGATCATGGTGGCGGCCGCCAGCAAGCCCATCATTCAGCTTGCCGGTCTGCTCACTCGCATCCTGACAAGGTTGATCCCGCTGCCTGGGGCCATGGGCCTGACACTGGTGATCCTGGCTTTTGTGCCGCTGCTGGGCTCCTTCATCACCGAGCCGGCCGCCATGACCCTGGCCGCGCTGCTGCTGCGCGATGGGCTGTTCAAACTGGGCATTTCAGAGCGCCTCAAGTACGCCGTGCTGGGCGTGCTGTTCGTCAACGTGTCGATCGGGGGCACGCTCACGCCTTATGCCGCGCCGCCCGTGTTGATGGTGGCCAGCGCCTGGGGCTGGGACCTGGGCTTCATGCTCACGAACTTCGGCTGGAAGGCGGCCCTGGCGGTCGGCCTGAATGCCACCGGGCTGGTGGTGCTTTTCGCACGGGAGTTCATCCGGCTGCGCCCCGCTGTCGGCTCACCCGAGCCGATGCCGCCCCTGCCGGTCACGGTCATTCACCTGGCCTTCCTTGCAGGCATCGTCGCCTTTGCGCACCACGCAGCGGTGTTCCTGGCGCTGCTGCTGTTCTTCCTGGGTTTCATGAACGCTTACCAGCGCCACCAGTCGCCCCCGATCCTGCGCGAAGGGTTGATGGTGGCGTTCTTCCTGGCCGGCCTGGTGGTGCTTGGCGGGCAACAGCAGTGGTGGCTCGAGCCCTTGCTGCTGAGCATGAACAGCGACGCGGTGTACTACGGCGCCACCGCGCTGACCGCCATCACCGACAACGCTGCCCTGACTTACCTGGGTTCCCTGGTGCCAGGCCTGAGCCCCGAGTTCAAGTACGCGCTCGTGGCCGGCGCCGTCACGGGCGGTGGCCTGACACTGATCGCCAACGCCCCGAACCCGGCCGGCGCGGCCATCCTCAAGGGCGACTTCCACGAGCAGTCGATCAACGCGCTGTCGCTGTTTCTCTCTGCAGCAGGCCCGACCGTGGTCGCCATGGTCTGCCTCAAGCTGATTTGAGCCCTCAAAAAAAAGACCCCGACACGCGGGGTCTGAAAACGCTCTTTTGATCCACCCCGGCACTCGCGCATCGGGACCGTGCAGATTATATTTGCACAAATGCAATGGGCGCCATCGATTTCAAAGTTGCGCGAGCGGGGTGGTCGCCGCTTCGGCAGCATCGGGCACGGCCAACCCTCGGATCACCTGATCCAGGTCGGACTGCAAGCGCAGCAAGGTGGCGTCGTCCAGGGAGTCCAGCGCGTGCGGCAGCACCCCTGCCCACGGACCGGGCACACGGCCCAGGACCGCCAGCGCTTCTTCGGTGACAAACAGCGACACGGCCCGTCGATCGGCGCCGGAGCGCTCGGAACGCATCAGGCCCTTGCTCACCAGCCCCCTCACCAGGTTGCTTGCAGTGGGTTGGCGGATGTCCATGGCCTGCGCCAGTTGCCCCACCCCGATGCCCGGCGACTCGGCCACCACGCTCAAGGCCCAGACCTGCGCCCCACCCAGCCCACTTTCGTGCTCGACCTGGCTGAAGTGCGTCTTGACGGCATTGAAGATCACGCGGAACTGCCTGAGCACCTGCCTGGAGGGCACGGGCACGTCGGTTGCATCCTGTGCGGGGGTGTCGGGCGAATGGGTCATGAGGGGATGAAAACGGTGTCAACACGATGAGCGAGCGTTCTTCTTCCGAATTCGACACCGATTCGGGCGCCGGTGGCGGGACAGCCGACTCGCTCAGCCGTGAATTATCGGATTGGCGCGCCTGGGCTGCGCGGCTGGTGATCATCGGGTTCGCCGTGTTGTCGGGTCTGGCTGTCATTGGGCTGACCTGGCTGAGCGAAGCGGCATTGCACACGTTTTTTGCGCTGCACACCGCTCAGCCCTGGCTGGTGCTGCTGTGGACACCCGCCCTCACCGCCGGCATCGTCTGGTTGACTCGGCGCTGGGCCCCGGGGGCCGCAGGCTCGGGCATCCCTCAGGTGCTGGCCGCTCAGCACGAAGACATCGCGCCCGAACAACGGCGGCTGTTCGTGTCGTTGAGGCTGTCCGTGGCCAAGGTGCTGCTGACCTCTGCGGGCTTGCTCGCGGGCTTGTCAACGGGCCGCGAAGGCCCTTCGGTGCAGGTGGCGGCAGGTGTCATGCACCACGCGCGGCGATGGCTGCCTCAACGCAGCCACATCAATGAGCGAGGCCTGCTGGTGGCGGGCGGCGCAGCAGGCGTGGCTGCTGCGTTCAACACGCCGCTGGGCGGGGTGGTTTTTGCCATCGAGGAGCTCTCGCGCCGCCCTGAAGACCGCGCCAGTGGCCTGCTGATCGCCGCCATCGTGATCGCCGGTCTGGTGGCGGTCTCGGCATTCGGCAGTGGCACCTACTTCGGGCGCATCCAGGTCGAGACCATTGGCTGGGGCATGTTGCTGCCTGGCCTGGCCGTCACGCTGGCATGCGGTCTGGCGGGTGGCCTGTTCTCCCGCCTGCTCAGTTGGGCCCTGAGCCCTGGGCAAGACCGGTTTCGCCGCTTCCGCCAGAGCAGGCCCTGCCTGTTTGCCGCAGCTTGCGGCCTGGCGGTGGCAGCCATCGGCCTGGCCAGCTCTGGCCACAGTTTCGGCAGCGGCTACATGGCCACCCGCCAGATGCTCGAAGGCCAGGACGCCACCCAGGGCCTGGACACGGCGCTGCGTTTTCTGGCGACCTGGTTGTCGGCAATTTGCGGTGTGCCAGGGGGCATCTTCGCGCCTTCGCTGACGATGGGCGCGAGCATCGGTCACGAGGTCGCTTCGCTGACGTCGGACCCCAAACCGGTGCTGATTGCGATCGGCATGGCGGCGTTCCTGGCGGCGGTCACGCAGGCGCCGCTGACGGCTTTCATCATCGTCATGGAGATGGTCGATGGGCACGCCATGGTGCTCAGCCTGATGGGCTCGGCGATGCTGGCGGCAGCCCTGTCTCGCTTGATCGCCCGCCCGCTCTACGACACGCTGGCCAGGCAGATGGTGGCCGCCGCCGTGGGCACCAACAAAAAGGCGCCCGCTTTCGCGGACGCCTCAGGGGAAGGCCCGGACTGCGCCGGCCCCAAGCGTTGAAGGCCGAGCTTCAGCGCTGCAGTTGAGACAGGTCGCGCACGGCGCCGGTGTCGGCCGAGGTGGTCAGCAAGGCGTAGGCCTGCAGCGCGGCCGAGACCTGGCGCTGGCGGTTGGCCGGCTTCCAGGCGTTGGGGCCCTTGGCTTCCATGGCTTGGCGGCGGCGGCTCATTTCTTCGTCGCTGATGGCCAGGTGAATGCGGCGGTTCGGGATGTCGATCTCGATGGTGTCGCCGTTCTCGACCAGGGCGATGGCGCCACCCTGCGCCGCTTCGGGCGAAGCGTGGCCGATGGACAGACCCGAGGTGCCGCCGGAGAAACGACCGTCGGTCAGCAGCGCGCAGGCCTTGCCCAGGCCGCGGCTCTTCAGGTACGAGGTGGGGTAGAGCATTTCCTGCATGCCGGGGCCGCCCTTGGGGCCTTCGTAGCGGATGACGACCACGTCGCCAGCCTGCACCTCTTCACCCAGGATGCCTTCGACCGCATCGTCCTGGCTCTCGTAGACGCGGGCCTTGCCACTGAAGGCCCAGATGGACTCGTCGACACCAGCGGTTTTGACGATGCAGCCCTTCTCGGCGATGTTGCCGTAGAGCACGGCCAGGCCGCCATCTTGCGTGAAGGCGTTTTCCTTCGAGCGGATGACGCCTTTGGCGCGGTCGAGGTCGAGCGCCTTCCAGCGACTGTCCTGGGAGAAGGCCACCTGCGTGGGGATGCCGCCCGGCGCGGCCTTGTAGAAGGTGTGCACGGCCTCGTCCTGGGTGACGGTGACGTCCCAGTTGGCGATGGCCTCGGCCATGGTTTTGCTGTGCACGGTGGGCACATCGGTGTGCAGCAGGCCGCCACGGGCCAGCTCGCCCAGGATGGCCATGATGCCGCCGGCACGGTGCACGTCTTCGATGTGCACGTCGGGCACGGCCGGGGCCACCTTGCTCAGGCACGGCACCTTGCGCGACATGCGGTCGATGTCGGCCATGGTGAAAGGCACCTCGGCCTCGCGTGCTGCGGCCAGCAGGTGCAGCACGGTGTTGGTCGAGCCGCCCATGGCCACGTCGAGCGCCACGGCGTTCTCGAAGGCCTTGAAGTTGGCGATGTTGCGCGGCAGCACGCTGAAGTCGTCCTGCTCGTAGTGGCGCCTGGCCAGGTCGACGATGGTGCGGCCGGCCTTGCGGAAGAGCTTTTCGCGGTCGGCGTGGGTGGCGACGATGGTGCCGTTGCCCGGCAGGGACAGGCCCAGGGCTTCGGTCAGGCAGTTCATCGAGTTGGCGGTGAACATGCCCGAGCACGAACCGCAGGTCGGGCAGGCCGAGCGCTCGACCATGGCCACTTCTTCGTCGGAGCAGTTCTTGTCAGCGGCCTTGACCATGGCGTCCACCAGGTCCAGGGCAATGACCTTGCCTTCGATCTTGGCCTTGCCGGCTTCCATCGGGCCGCCAGAGACGAACACGACGGGGATGTTCAGGCGCAGGGCGGCCATCAGCATGCCCGGGGTGATCTTGTCGCAGTTGGAGATGCACACCAGCGCGTCGGCGGTGTGGGCGTTGACCATGTACTCCACGCTGTCGGCGATCAGGTCACGCGAGGGCAGCGAATACAGCATGCCCCCGTGGCCCATGGCAATGCCGTCGTCCACCGCGATGGTGTTGAACTCTTTGGCCACGCCGCCAGCGGCTTCGATTTCACGCGCGACCAGCTGACCCAGGTCCTTCAGGTGCACGTGGCCAGGCACAAACTGCGTGAAGCTGTTGGCGATGGCGATGATGGGTTTTTCAAAGTCACCGTCCTTCATGCCGGTGGCGCGCCACAGGGCGCGTGCACCCGCCATGTTGCGGCCGGCGGTCGAGGTGCGGGAACGGTATTGGGGCATGAGGGGCTCCGGAAAGCGCGGTATGGGGAACCCGCGATTCTAAGCCCCCACCCTGGTCAGCGACGGCGCCCCGGCTTCTGCAAACCCAGTGCGTCCAGGGCTTTCTGCCGACGGGCTTCGCGCTTGGCGTCCACCTTTTCCATGGCCTTGCGCTGGGTGTGACCGGACGCGTCGGACCAGCCCCACCAGACCACGGCCAGCCCAAAAGGCACCAGGATGAACCAGGCCTTGCCGAATCCTGCCCAGGCCCACTCGCCCACCGGACCGATGCCGGCCAGGTTCATCACCAGCATGGCGACGCCGATTGCCACGAACCACATGAGTCATTCACCTTTGTTGGCCTGTGGCACACCGCCCCCAGGCGGTCGTCCGAAATCGGCCCTGCTGCGTTTATAAATCACCTTCTTGCACAGGAGACCCCGGATGTTTGCTGCGATGACGATTTCCCGCACCTTGACGCGCCCCCTCGCCCCCGCCCTGCTGGGCGCTGCGCTGATGACCCTGAGCGCCCTCGCACCGGCCCACGCCAGCGAAGACCTCGCCCGCCAGAAGGCCTGCCTGGCCTGCCACCAGGTCAACAAGGCGGTGGTGGGCCCCTCTTTTGCCGACATCGCCAAAAAATACAAGGGCAACAAAAAGGCCGTCGAGCAACTCGCGGCCAAGGTTCGCAAGGGTGGTGGCGGCGTCTGGAACATGCCCATGGGGCCCATGCCCGCACAAGGTCAGGTCAACGAAGCCGAGGCCAAGCAACTCGTGACCTGGATCCTGGCAACCAAGTGATTTCGTCACGCCGCGGCTGAGGCGCTCGCCCACGAAAAAGGCCCCGCGATGCGGGGCCTTTGAGTTTGCACGGAGTCATCCGTCCGAAGTGCCCTGGCGGATCAGCCTGGGCAGGCCTGCCGGACTTGTGATCCGGCAGGGCATCGGCGCAGAAATCAGTCGCCGGCGTAGATGTCCACGTCCTTGGTTTCACGCACGAACAGCAGGCCGATCACGAAGGTGACCATGGCGATGATGATCGGGTACCACAGGCCGTTGTAGATGTTGCCCGTCTGGGCCACGATGGCAAAGGCCGTGGTCGGCAGCAGGCCGCCGAACCAGCCATTGCCGATGTGGTACGGCAGGGACATCGAGGTGTAGCGGATGCGGGTCGGGAACATCTCCACCAGCATGGCGGCGATCGGGCCGTAGACCATGGTCACGTAGATCACCAGGATGGTCAGGATGGCCACGATCATCGGCTTGTTCACCTTGGCAGGGTCTGCCTTGGCGGGGTAGCCGGCCTTCTTGAGCTCGCCGGTGACGGCCTTCTTGAACTGGCCGTCGATGACCTTGGCTGCCGCAGCCTTCGGGTCCTTGTCGAACGCAGCCAGGGCGGCGGCGGCCTCCTTGGCGGCCTTCTCGGCGTCCTTGAGCTTGGTGGCGGCGTCGGCACCGGTTGCGGCCTTGGCTTCGGCGACCTTGGCGATGGCAGCGTCGTTGGCCTTGGCAGCGGCTTCCTTGGCGGCCGGCACGTCGGCGTCGGTGACCTTGGTCGGCGAGTAGCTGTTGATGGCCACTTCACCCACCTTGATCACGGCGGTCGAACCAGCAGGGCCCGCCACGTTCTCGTAGTTGACCGAGCCGGTGGCCAGCAGTTGCTTGGCGATGTCGCAGGAGCTGGTGAACTTCGCCGTGCCCGTCGGGTTGAATTGGAACGAGCACTCGGCCGGATCAGCAACCAGGGTCACCGGAGCGGAGGTCTGGGCCTTTTCCAGGTCGGGGTTGGCGTAGTGGGTCAGCGCCTTGAACAGCGGGAAGTAGGTCAGCGCCGCGATCAGGCAGCCCGCCAGGATGATGGGCTTGCGGCCGATCTTGTCCGACAGCGAGCCGAACACCACGAAGAACGGGGTGGCGATCAGCAGGGACATCGCGACCAGGATGTTGGCCGTTGCGCCATCGACCTTCAGCGTCTGCGTCAGGAAGAACAAGGCGTAGAACTGACCGGTGTACCAAACCACAGCCTGACCCGCGACCAGACCGACCAGGGCCAGGATCACGATCTTCAGGTTGCGCCACTGGCCGAAGGATTCGGTCAGCGGGGCCTTCGAAGTCTTGCCTTCAGCCTTCATCTTCTTGAAGGCCGGCGACTCGTTCATGCTCATGCGGATCCACACGCTGATGCCCAGCAGAGCCAGCGAGACGATGAACGGCACGCGCCAGCCCCAGTCAGCGAAGGCTTCTTCGCCGATCATGGTGCGGGTGGTCAGGATCACGATCAGCGACAGGAACAGACCCAGCGTGGCCGTGGTCTGGATCCAGGCGGTGTAGGCACCACGGCGGCCGTGAGGCGCGTGCTCGGCCACGTAAGTGGCGGCGCCACCGTACTCACCGCCCAGCGCCAGGCCTTGCAGCAGACGCAGGATGATGAGGATCACCGGCGCAGCCACGCCGATGGAGGCGTAGTTGGGCAGGATGCCGACGATGAACGTCGAGGCGCCCATCAGCAAGATGGTGACCAAGAAGGTGTACTTGCGACCGATCATGTCGCCCAGGCGACCGAAAACCAGCGCGCCAAAGGGACGGACGATGAAACCTGCGGCAAAAGCCAGCAAGGCAAAAATGAATGCCGACGTGGGGTCCAGCCCGGCAAAAAACTGTTTGGCGATGATGGCCGCCAAAGAACCGTACAAGTAAAAGTCATACCACTCGAAAACCGTGCCAAGGCTGGAGGCGAAAATCACCTTCTTTTCCTCGGCGGTCATCGGGGCGTTCGAAACGCTGGTTGTAGCCATGTCAAAAGCTCCTCGTCATTGCGGTGTTGGACCGCGCTTGTGGCGCTGTCCCCCCCTCAATCTAGTGGGCTGTGTGAAGTTTTGTATGAGGGGGAATGCTAGGGGGGTGGGGTTTTGCGTGATTTCTGTTGGTTAACCCCGCAAACCAATCAGATAACAAGATTTCTCAAATTGAACGACCGTGCGAAAACCTGTCGCTCGGGAATGGGCAGACACAGTTCAAACGTTTGAATCACGGACACGACAAAACCCGCCCCACCTTTTCAGGCGGGCCGGATTTCATGCACGACGCGGCAGCGTCAGTTGCTCTTGGCGAGCTGCTCCAGGATCGCCGGGTTCTCCAGCGTCGAGGTGTCCTGGGTGACGTCCTCGCCCTTGGCGATCACACGCAGCAGGCGCCGCATGATCTTGCCGGAGCGGGTCTTGGGCAGGTTGTCGCCAAAGCGGATGTCCTTGGGCTTGGCGATCGGGCCTATCTCCTGACCGACGTGGTTGCGCAACTCGTTGGCGAGCTTCTTGGCCTCTTCGCCTTCCGGACGGGGGCGCTTGAGCACCACGAAGGCACAAATGGCTTCGCCGGTGAGGTCATCCGGGCGCCCGACCACGGCGGCTTCGGCCACCAGCGGGTGCGACACCAGCGCAGACTCGATCTCCATCGTGCCCATGCGGTGCCCCGAGACGTTGAGCACGTCGTCGATGCGGCCGGTGATGGTGAAGTAGCCCGTTTGCGCGTCGCGGATGGCGCCGTCGCCCGCCAGGTAGTACTTGCCACCGAAGTCAGCCGGGTAGTAGCTCTTCTTGAAGCGCTCGGCGTCGCCCCAGATGTTGCGGATCATCGAAGGCCAGGGCTTGCGCACCACCAGCACGCCACCCTGCCCCCACGGCACTTCCTTGCCGGTCTCGTCGACCACGGCAGCGTCGATGCCAGGGAAAGGCAGCGAGCACGAACCGGGCGTGAGCGCATGGGCGCCGGGCAGCGGCGTGATCATGTGGCCACCGGTTTCGGTCTGCCAGAAGGTGTCGACGATGGGGCAGCGGCCGCCACCGATCTCGCGGTGGTACCACTCCCAGGCGGCCGGGTTGATGGGCTCGCCCACCGTGCCCAGCAGGCGCAGGCTGGTGAGGTCGAAGTTGCGCGGGTGCACTTCGGCAGCCGACTCGGCGGCCTTGATGAGCGCGCGGATGGCGGTCGGCGCCGTGTAGAAGATCGTGACCTTGTGCTTTTCGAGCATGCGCCAGAAGCGCGCGGCATCCGGGTAGGTGGGCACGCCTTCGAACACGAGCTGCGTGCCGCCGTTGGCCAGCGGGCCGTAAGCCACGTACGTGTGGCCCGTGACCCAGCCGATGTCGGCCGTGCACCAGAAGACGTCCGACGGCTTGTAGTCGAAGGTCCACTTCATGGTCAGCGCCGCGTGCAACAGGTAGCCGCCAGTGCTGTGCTGCACGCCCTTGGGCTTGCCGGTGGAGCCCGAGGTGTAGAGCAGGAACAGCGGGTGCTCGGCCTCGACCCACTCGGGTGCGCAGTAAGCTGGCTGCGCGGCCATGACCTCGTGCATCCACACGTCGCGGCCGGCGTTGAAAGCCACCTTGCCGCCGGTGCGGCGGAAAACAATGACCTGCTTGATGCTGTCGCAGCCACCCATGCCGAGGGCCTCGTCGACGATGGCCTTGAGCGGCAGGGTCTTGCCGCCACGCACCTGCTCGTCGGCGGTGATGACCATGACGGCGCCAGCGTCCTCGATGCGGTCACGCAGGCTCTGGGCCGAGAAGCCGCCGAAAACGACGGAGTGGGTGGCGCCAATGCGAGCGCAGGCCTGCATGGCCACGACGCCCTCGACCGACATGGGCAGGTACAGCACCACGCGATCGCCCTTTTTCACACCTTGTGCTTTCAGGGCATTGGCCAGTTGGCAGACGCGGGCCAGCAGGTCGCGGTAGGACACCTGGCTGACCTGGCCGTCGTCGGCCTCGAAGATGATGGCTGTGCGGTCTCCAAGACCGGCCTCGACGTGTCGGTCAAGGCAGTTGTACGAGGCGTTGATGAGGCCGTCGTCGAACCACTTGTAGAACGGGGCGTTGCTCTCGTCGAGCGCCCGGGTGAAGGGCTTGTGCCAGCTGAGGAATTCCTTGGCGAGGCGGCCCCAGTAGGCCGTGTGGTCTTGCTGGGCTTCGTCGACCAGCTTGTCGTAGGCTTGCCGGCTGCCGATGTGTGCGGCTTGGGCGAAAGCGGAGGGCGGGGGGTAGAGGTCGTGGGTCGGGTTGTTGGTTTGATTGCCAGTCATGGCAGGGCTCCTGATGGACGGTGCTTGTGGCACACGCTTGTCGAATTGGCCGGGCGGTTACGCTTTGGGCGTTCACCTTGCCAATCCAAGACCATGCTACTAACTCTAGAATTTGTTACTTCGGAATTACCCCCAAGGTCAGCATGAAACCGACCCAGCCCCCCAAAAAGGTCAATGCCTTGTCTTCTTTTATTTTTGCCAGCCGTTGGCTGCAATTGCCGCTTTATATCGGTCTGATCCTGGCCCAGTGCGTGTACGTGTTCCATTTCTGGGTGGAATTGGTTCACTTGATCGAGGCAGCCTTTGGCAGCCAGGAAGCACTGCTGGCCATTTTCCATGCCACCGGCCAGCCCGCCGACCACGGTCCCAAGCACCTCACCGAGACCACCATCATGCTGGTGGTGCTGGGCCTGATCGACGTGGTGATGATATCCAACCTGCTGATCATGGTGATCGTGGGTGGATACGAGACCTTTGTCTCGCGCATGAACCTCGATGATCACCCGGACCAGCCTGAATGGCTGGACCATGTGAACGCCTCGGTGCTCAAGGTCAAACTGGCCACTGCCATCATCGGCATCTCTTCGATCCACCTGCTGAAAACCTTCATCAACGCGCAGAACTACACGGACAAGGTGCTGATCGCCCAGACCGTGATCCACATCGCGTTCCTGTTCTCGGCCATGGCCATTGCCTACACCGACAAGCTGCTGCACCATGCCGCACCGGGGCACGAAAATCACTGACGCCACCACACGATGAGGACATCGCTTCGCAGGGCCGGCACGCTGACGCGCCGCAAGACCCGCACCAGTTGGGCCAAGGTGCGACGCCAGGCGCCCGGTAAGGACGAGATCCTGGCGTCGCCCTGGATGGCGCCGGTGCGGCCGCACCTGCAAGACGACCGCCTGTGGTGCCTGGATCGCCATGGCGTGGCGCGCGGGGTCGCCGCAGGGCTGTTCATGGGCTTGCTCATGCCGGTGGCACAGATCCTGTTCGCCGTGGCCGCCTCGGTGGTGGTGCGTGGCAACGTGCCGGTGAGCGCCGCCTGCACCCTGGTGACCAATCCACTGACGGTGCCGCCGATCTACTACGCCGCCTACCAGATCGGCGAGCGCGTGTTGCCAGACGCGCTGGACCTGAGCTGGCTGATGAGCGACGCCACCCACTGGCTGGGCCAGGGCCTGAACTGGGCCATTGCGCACGGCACGCCCCTGATGACCGGCCTGTTGATGCTGGCCACAGCGAGCGCGGCACTGGGCTTCGCGACGGTTCACTTGCTCTGGCGACGAAACTGAGCCGCAAAGCACTCGCTCCCCCTCGGCCAGACCTTGGCACAATGTCGGCTGTTTTTTGCCCCCACCACCCAGCCTCACTTTTGCCCCACAAAGGCCCCTGCCATGACGACCATTCGCCACGACGACCTCGTTGAAAGCGTCGCAGCCGCGCTGCAATACATCTCCTACTACCACCCGGCCGACTACATCGCCCACCTGGCGCGTGCTTACGAGCGCGAAGAGTCGCCCGCGGCGAAGGACGCCATTGCGCAGATCCTGACCAACTCGCGCATGTGCGCCGAGGGCCATCGCCCCATCTGCCAGGACACCGGCATCGTCAACGTGTTCCTGAAGATCGGGATGGGCGTGAAGTGGGAAGGCTTCGGCGCCCGCAGCATTCAAGATGCGGTGGACGAAGGCGTGCGCCGTGGCTACAACAACCCGGACAACAAGCTGCGCGCCTCGGTGCTGAGCGACCCGATCTTCGAGCGCAAGAACACCAAGGACAACACGCCGGCGGTGGTCTTCATGGAGCTGGTGCCTGGCGACAAGGTCGACGTGACGGTCGCGGCCAAGGGCGGCGGCTCGGAGAACAAGTCCAAGGTCTACATGCTCAACCCGTCCGACAACATCGTCGACTGGGTGCTGAAAACCGTGCCGACCATGGGCGCCGGCTGGTGCCCGCCTGGCATGCTGGGCATCGGCGTCGGTGGCACGGCCGAAAAGGCCGCGCTGCTGGCCAAAGAGTCGCTGATGGACGACATCGACATGTACGAGCTGCTCGAGCGCGGCCCGCAGAACAAGCTCGAAGAGCTGCGCATCGAGCTGTACGAGAAGGTCAACGCCCTGGGCATCGGCGCACAAGGCCTGGGCGGCCTGACCACGGTGCTGGACGTCAAGATCAAGACCTACCCCACGCACGCGGCCTCCAAGCCCATCGCCATGATCCCGAACTGCGCGGCCACCCGCCACGCCCACTTCGTGATGGACGGCTCCGGCCCGGTTTACCTCGACCCGCCGAGCTTGGACCTGTGGCCCAACGTGCATTGGGCGCCCGACTACAACAAGTCCAAGCGCGTTGACCTGAACACGCTGACCAAGGACGAAGTCGCCAGCTGGAAGCCGGGCCAGACCCTGCTGCTCAACGGCAAGATGCTGACCGGCCGCGACGCCGCTCACAAGCGCATCCAGGACATGCTGGCCAAGGGTGAGAAACTGCCCGTGGACTTCACCAACCGCGTCATCTACTACGTCGGCCCGGTCGACCCGGTGCGCGACGAGGTCGTCGGCCCCGCCGGCCCCACCACCGCCACCCGCATGGACAAGTTCACCGACATGATGCTGGAGAAGACCGGCCTCATCTCCATGGTGGGCAAGGCCGAGCGCGGCCCCGTCGCCATCGAGTCCATCAAGAAGCACAAGTCGGCTTACCTGATGGCCGTGGGCGGTTCGGCCTACCTGGTCTCCAAGGCCATCAAGGGCGCCAAAGTCGTGGGCTTCGAAGACCTGGGCATGGAAGCCATTTACGAGTTCGACGTGGTGGACATGCCCGTGACCGTGGCCGTGGACGCCGGCGGCACCAGCGCCCACATCGAAGGGCCCAAGACCTGGCAAGCCAAAATCGGCAAGATCCCGGTGACCGTGGCCTGAGGCCCTCCCCTGCCCGAGCAGGGGAAGCCACCACGACGAAGGGCCCCACCTGGGGCCCTTTTCCATTTGACGGGACGATGAAAACTCGGCCTTGCACCCTAGGGATGGAAGAGTGCGCCTCGCAGGCCTAGCGTTGCAGCCTCCAAGCCAACAACGGGAGAGCGCCATGTCGAACCTTGCCGCAGCGGACTTCCTGGCTCAGATCCAGGACCTGACGCCCGCCATCGAAGGCTTGCGCCTGGGCGAGTACAGCGATGTGCTCGACAGCCAGGGGAACCAGTACATCGACATCGTGATGGAAGGTGGCGGCACGCTGGGCTTGGCCCTGCTGGGCTACCTGCATGTGCTGGAACAGGTCGGCTTGCGCTTCATCGGCATTGGGGGCACGTCCGCAGGCGCCATCTCGGCGATCGCGCTCGCTGCTGCCAACCGCCCGGGCGAGCTCCGCGTCGAAAAGCTCATTGGCGCGCTGGCAAACATGCCCATGGCCGACTTCGTCGATGGTCACAAGGATGGCGACAAGGACGCCTTGACCGGGCTGCGCACCTGGCTCGATGACGACTCCAGCTCGATCAACAAGTTGTGGAAGGCCAGTCAGGTGCTGGATAACCTGCACGCCATCCATGCGCTCAACCGCGGCGAGGTCTTTCACCGCTGGATGGACAACTTGCTGCGCGACATGAACGGTGGCCAGCCGCTGACGGTGCAGCAGTTGCGCGTGCGCATGAACGACCTGCCAGCCCTGCTGGTGAGCCCTCAAGCCGACCCCAGCGACTTTCACCACGTACCGGACGCTCCGATCTGGGAGGTGGTCAATGGCACGCGGGTCCTGCTTCGCCGGCACAACCCCGATCAACTGTGCGTGGTGGCCGCGGACATTTCCACCGAGACCAAGGTGCACTTGCCCCAGATGGCAGCGATGTACTGGCATCAGCCCGACCAGGTGAACGTGGCCGACTTCGCGCGGGCGTCGATGTCGATCCCGGGCTTCTTCAGCACCTTCAAGGTGAAGTCCCTGCCTGCCGACGAAGCCCGCTCCCTTTGGCGTGGCCAGGAGTGGCCTGAGCGCTGCTATGAGGGCGACTTCCTGCCCGCCGTGCACCATTTCGTTGATGGGGGTGTGTTGTCCAACTTTCCCATCGACGCCTTTCACATCAGAAACCGCGTGCCGTTGCGGCCAACCTTCGGCGTGAAACTGCAATGGGATGAACACAAGCACGACATCCCTGGCGTGATGAAGGTGTTCAGCCAGTCCTTCAACACCGCTCGCCACGCGATGGACGCCGAGTTCATCAAACAGAACCCCGACCACAGCAGGCTGGTCGCCTACATCGACACCGAGGACATCAGCTGGCTGGACTTCGCGATGAACGACGAAACCAAGCTGCGCCTGTTTCGCATGGGTGCGCTGACCGCCGTCTCGTTCTTGCGCGGCTTCAACTGGCGCGACTACAAACGCGTTCGCCGCTCGCTGGCCGAGGCCTACACCTTGCGGGCGTGATGCCCGGCGCGCAGCGCGGTTGACCTGGCGCGCATAAGATGCGCCGCATGAAGAACCCGCACTTCAACCCTGCAAAGAAGCATCACCGACCTGACGGTTTTCAGAACAATTACCAGTCGTTTCGGGGCAAGCGCTGGCACGAGCTCCTGCGCTGGCGTTGGGAGGCCTGGCGCGCGGGGCACCCAAAGCCCCTGCAACAGCCGATTCCAGTGGCAAAACCCGACCTGCCGTTCATCCACGCCAACGCCAAGGCCGGACTGGCCATGCAACCGGCGGCGACCTGGATCGGGCACATCACGGTGCTGCTGCAGGTGGGCGGGCTCAACATCCTGACCGACCCGGTGTTCTCCGAACGCTGTTTTCCGGTTCAATGGGCTGGGCCCAAGCGACACACGCCGCCGGGGCTGGCGCTCCACGAGCTGCCCCACATCCACGTGGTGCTGCTGTCCCACAACCACTACGACCACCTCGATGACGGTTCGATGCAGGCCCTCAAACTGCAGGCCGGCGGCGCACCGCTGGTGATCTGCCCCCTGGGTCACAAGCACTGGTTCGCGCGGCGCGGCATGCACCGCGTGGTCGAGCTCGACTGGTGGGACACCCACGTGCTGGCAGCCACCGAGCACCGCGCCCGCATCCCGGTGACCTTGGTGCCGGCCCAGCACTGGTCGGCACGCACGGCAACGGATGCATTGCGCAGCCTCTGGGGTGGCTTCGTCATTCGTTCACCAGACTGTCACGTCTACTTCGCCGGGGACACGGGTTACTCGAAGGACTTCGTCGACATCCGCCGGCACTTTGCCCGCGACCACACACCGGAAAACGGTGGCGGCTTCGACCTCGCCTTGCTGCCCATCGGCGCATACGAGCCGCGCTGGTTCATGAAGGACCAGCACGTGAACCCCGGTGAGTCGGTTCAGATCTTTCACGACATCGGCTGCAAACGGGCGCTGGCGGTGCACTGGGGCACGTTTCAACTCACGGATGAGGCACTGGACGAGCCGCTCAGGGCCCTGGCTCGTGCATTGCACGCCCACGCCTTGCCCAGCGAGCGTTTCAAGGCCGCAGCGATCGGCGAGACGTGGCGCATCCCGCAGCGCGTTCGCAAGCACGAGGCCACTGAACCATGATTCGTGTCGTGCCTACCGCGTTGTTGATGGCCTTGATCGCGTGGGTGATCGCGCAGACCAACCGTGTCTGAGCTGTTCACCGCGACCCGGTCACCAGACCTCCTGGACGTCCTGGCGAACCTGCTGGGGGTGATCGCCTTCAGCTTGCTGGGTCGCAAACTGGCGAAGCGACAAGGGTGGTTGCGCGGCTGAGCTCCGCTGACACCGCACGCAACACCCGTGTGCGTGAAACCTGGATGCAAAAGCGCTCAAGTAAAGGACCGGTCATCACCATGAAAAAAGCCACCCGAAGGTGGCTTTTGGTGGGCACGCTGCCAATCAGCGCGCGCGACGACGGGCCACGGCCATCAGACCCAGGCCAGCCAGGGCCAGGGCCCATGTGCCGGGTTCGGGCACCGGGGTCAGGTTGATCGGCAGGGCCGTGGAAGCGCGGCCACCGATCTGAGCGCCGATGTTGAAGTAGGCTGTCTGCTCGGTGTTGCTGGTGTTGGCGAACACGGCGTAGAACTGACGCGAGTCACTGAGGGTCTGCTCGTAAGCAGGCACCACGACCGTCGAGTAGATGGGGTGGTTGTACCAATCCGGCTTCGAGTAGTCGTAGCCTTGGTAGGTCTGGTAGCTGTACTCACCACGCGCGTTGGCGTTGATGCTCAGGTTGTTGTTGGAGTTGCCAGAGACCGAGCCGGCCGGCGTCGGCAGGCTGTAGCTGAGGTTCATCCAGGTCGACGACGAGGCCGACTCGGTGTAGTCGCAGTAGTAAGAGGTTGTGCAGGCAGAAGGATTGGTCGCAGAAGCTTTGACCAGGGCGTCGGCCGTGATGATCAACACCGACTGGGCCGACAGCTTGATGCTGCCGTTGTAGTAGTAGCTGCTGCCGTTGCTGCTGACAGAGGCGCTGTAAGACGTGCCGGGGCCACCCGCCTCGCCCTGAACCGACAGGCTGTTCAGGCCGACCGACAGGCTGGCGGAGACCGTGTCCAGGTCACCGGAGGCCGTCTTGGTGTAGGTGCCCAGCCCGTTGCGGCTGTAGTTGTACGACTCGCTCGCAGACTGCGAGGAATCGGCGAGGTTGAACGACAGGGAGCCAGGCAGGCTGGCCAGGCTGAAGCCACTCACGGAAGCGTCCGTGGGGGTCAGGTCGATCACTTGGAACTGGATGTTGCTGATCGAGGCCGAGGCCGAAGACGCTGCGAACGCGGGAAGGGTGGCGGCGACGAGGGCACAAGCCAGGGCGACCGAACGAATGCGGATCATGCTTTCCTCCTGTTGGAATCGATACATTTGCGGGAGAAATGTAAAGGCAACCGAAGGGGCTGAGGCTCGGCCAAAAAGCCGAACCCCGCGCTTGGAGGAGAGCGCGGGGGGGGGTGATTCGCGTCAATGCACCGTCCGCTCGAACCCGAAGTTGCCCTCCGCATCCACCTTAACCGGGATGACGTCCTTCGGCCCGAACCGCCCTTGCAGGATCAGCTTGGCCACCGGGTTCTCGATGCGCTGCTGGATGGCGCGCTTCAAGGGCCGCGCACCGAACACCGGGTCGAACCCCACCTTGGCCAGCTCGGCCAGCGCTTCGGGCGAAACGTCGAGCTTCATCTCGAGCTGAGCCAGCCGCCCTTCCAGGCCCTTGAGCTGGATCTTGGCGATGGACTGGATGTTGGCCATGTCCAGGGCGTGGAACACCACCACCTCGTCGATGCGGTTGAGGAACTCGGGACGGAAGTGCTGCTTGACCTCCACCCACACCGCGTCCTTGATGTCTTCCGAAGGCTGCCCCGCCATCTGCATGATGTGGTGCGAGCCGAGGTTGGAGGTCATCACGATGACGGTGTTCTTGAAGTCCACGGTGCGGCCCTGGCCATCGGTGAGGCGGCCGTCGTCGAGCACTTGCAGCAGCACGTTGAAGACATCAGGGTGGGCCTTCTCGACCTCGTCGAGCAGCACCACGCTGTAGGGCTTGCGGCGCACGGCCTCGGTCAGCGTGCCGCCTTCTTCGTAGCCGACGTAGCCCGGGGGCGCACCGATCAGGCGGCTGACCGAATGCTTCTCCATGAACTCGCTCATGTCGATGCGGATGAGGTGCTCTTCGCTGTCGAACAGGAAGCCGGCCAAAGCCTTGCACAGCTCGGTCTTGCCCACGCCGGTGGGGCCAAGGAAGAGGAATGAGCCGTAAGGGCGGTTTGGGTCGGACAGACCGGCGCGCGAGCGGCGAATGGCGTCGCTCACGGCCACGATGGCCTCTTCCTGCCCCACCACTCGCTCGTGCAGCTTGTCTTCCATGGCCAGCAGCTTGTCGCGCTCGCCCTGCATGAGCTTGCTCACGGGGATGCCGGTGGCGCGTGCCACGACCTCGGCGATCTCCTCGGCGCCGACTTGCGTGCGCAGCAGCGTGGGCTTGCCACCGGCGCCTGCGCCCTTGGCGTTTTCCTTGTCCTGCGCGTCCTTGAGCTTCTTTTCCAGCTCGGGCAGCTTGCCGTACTGCAGCTCGGCGACCTTGTTGAAATCGCCCTTGCGCTTGAGCTCCTCGATCTGGAAGCGCATGCGGTCGATCTCCTCCTTGACCGTGGCCGAGCCCTGGGCCTGGGCCTTCTCGGCTTTCCAGACTTCTTCGAGGTCGGCGTATTCCTTCTGCAGCTTGGTGATCTCTTCTTCGATCAAGCCAAGGCGCTTGATGGAAGCTTCGTCCTTCTCGCGCTTGACGGCTTCGCGCTCGATCTTGAGCTGGATGAGGCGGCGATCCAGGCGGTCCAGCGCCTCGGGCTTGGAGTCGATCTCGATCTTGATCTTGGCTGCGGCCTCGTCAATCAGGTCGATGGCCTTGTCGGGCAGGAAGCGGTCGGTGATGTAGCGGTTGGAGAGCTCGGCCGCGGCCACGATGGCCGGGTCGGTGATCTCCACACCATGGTGCACCTCGTACTTTTCCTGCAGGCCGCGCAGGATGGCGATGGTGGCCTCGACCGTGGGCTCGCCCACCAGGATCTTCTGGAAGCGGCGCTCCAGGGCGGCGTCCTTCTCGATGTACTTGCGGTATTCGTCCAGCGTGGTGGCGCCGATGCAGTGCAACTCACCGCGAGCCAGGGCCGGCTTGAGCATGTTGCCCGCGTCCATCGCGCCATCGGCCTTGCCCGCCCCCACCATGGTGTGGATCTCGTCGATGAACATGATGGTCTGGCCTTCGTCCTTGGCCACTTCCTTGAGCACGTTCTTGAGGCGCTCTTCGAAGTCGCCACGGTACTTGGCGCCGGCCAGCAGCAAGGCCATGTCGAGCACCAGCACGCGCTTGTTCTTGAGCGAGTCGGGCACCTCGCCGGCGACGATGCGCTGGGCCAGGCCTTCGACGATGGCGGTCTTGCCCACGCCGGGCTCACCGATGAGCACGGGGTTGTTCTTGGAACGTCGCTGCAGCACCTGGATGGCGCGGCGGATTTCTTCGTCGCGGCCGATCACCGGGTCGAGCTTGCCGGCGCGGGCGCGCTCCGTGAGGTCAAGCGTGTATTTTTTCAAGGACTCACGCTGGCCCTCGGCTTCGGGGCTGTCGACCTTCTGGTCGCCACGAACGGACTTGATGGCGGTTTCCAGGGACTTGCGGGTCAAGCCGAAGTCGCGGGCCGTGACCGCGGTGTCACCCTTGTGATCGCACAGGGCCAGCAGGAACATCTCTGCGGCGATGTAGGCGTCGCCGGCCTTGTGGGCTTCTTTCTCGGCCCCTTGCAGCAGGCTGACGGTGTCGCGGCCTGCCTGCACCTGCTCGGCGCCTTGCACCTGGGGCAGCTTGTCGAGGCCCTTTTCCAGGGCGGTGGCCAGCGGGGCCACCTTGACCCCGGCCTTTTCCAGCAGCGCGCGTGGGCCGTCGTCCTGGCGGAGCATGGCCAGCAGGATGTGGGCCGGCTCGATGTAGGGGTTGTCGCGCGTGACCGCCAGGCTCTGGGCCTCGGTCAGGGCTTCCTGAAAGGTGGAGGTGAGTTTGTCGAGTCGCATGGGGCTCTCCTGGTGTGCTGAGGCCGAGTTGATCAGCCGATTGCTGCGCAGATGGAGGGCACGAGGCGGTTTTCAAGCCCCGGCCGCGGCCCAGGCACCTCAGGTTTGCGCCAGATCAGATCGCCAGGCTTTCGCTGCTGACCCGGTTGCGCCCTGCCTGCTTGGCATCGTAGAGCCTGGCATCGGCCCGTGACAGGGCTTCTTCCAGCGGGCGGGTGCGGTGGTGAAAGGCAACGCCCACGCTGATGGTGACAGCGATCGTCACGCTGCTGTCGCCCACCTCGGCATGGCAGGGGCGAGCCTCGACCACCTGCCGCAGGCGCTCGGCCACCACCTGAGCGTCCTCAGCAGCCCTCAGGGGCAGCATGACCGTGAACTCCTCACCGCCGTAGCGCGCCAGCAGGGCGTCGTCGCGCAGGTGCTCCGAAAGCACCTGGGTGACGTGGCGCAACACCTCGTCTCCCACCGGGTGACCATGGCGGTCGTTGATGGATTTGAAGTGGTCGATGTCGATCATGAGCAGCGCCACGCCCAGGCTGTTGGCAGGCTGACTGGCGAGCAGGCGCTGCCCGTGCTCTCGCAGCCCCCGGCGCGACAAGATGCCGGTGAGGTCGTCAGACAGGGAGCGGTGGTGAACCTGTTGGTAAAGCCGGTCGTTGATGGTGGCAAAAACGATGGCCGCCACCGACAACGGCAGCAAGGCGATGCCCATGGCCGATGGCGCCATCAGCCAGTCGGGGGCCAGCAGCAAATGCGGCGGGTAAGGCCCAGGGTGGTCCCATGAGTAGGCCAGCACCATCACCCAGTCCAGCGAGAACAGGAAAGCCGTGAACAACAAGGCCCATTCACCACTGAGGCGCGGCTCCTGGGAGCGCAACAGCACCCGCCCCTGGTCCAGCAAGGTGCCAACGGCAATGGCCGCCAGCACCAGGGCCACCAGCAACTGGTAGTGCGCCGGGCTCAGCACCCCACCGCCGAACCAAAGCAGGCACCCCGACCCGATGGCCAGCAACAGGCCCACCGAGAGGGGCGTGCGTTCGCCGTTGAGCTCTCGGAACCCCCAAGCCAGCAGGGTGACGCCCGTGGCGCACACCCCCACCCCGTGACGCCAGACTTCGCGCATGTGCTCAGGCGGGGTCACCAGCACCACCAGGAAAGCCGACAGGCACAGGAACGCCGCCCGGTACAGCAGCAGCGCGCGGCGGATGCGGGGGTGCTCGGTTCGCACCAACATGATCAGCCCCAGGCCGATCAGCGAGCCGGCGCCCGCCAGGGCGTAACAGGTGTGGACGTCGATGACGGACATGCGATTTGGATCATCCCATGTCCGGGCGCAAAGGGGAACTCAGGTCAACCATGCCCGCATGAGCCGGGCGCCCAATGCTGCACACGCGAGGGCACCGATCACGTGCGCCAGGGTGTGAAACAAGGCCCCACCCAGGTCGCCTTTCTCCAGCAAGGCCAGCGATTCGGCAGAAAACGCGGAGAAAGTGGTGAAGCCGCCCAGCAACCCGGTCACCAGCAGCAGGCGCAGGCCTTCGTCTGGGTGGCGCCCCAGCCAGGCCAGGGTCAGGCCGATGCACAGGCCGCCCACCAGGTTGACGAACAAGGTGCCCAGCGGAAAGCCACCCCACAGCGGGTTGAACCACACGCCCGCCTGCCAGCGCAACAAGGCGCCTGCTGCGGCCCCCACGGCCACGGCCACGGCCGGCGGCCACCCCAGCATCCCACCGCTCATGCTGCGCCCTCCTCGTCCGGGGCCTGGTGCCAGCGGCGGGCGGCGGCTTCGTCGCTTTCGCGCGCGTCCACCCAGCGGGCGTCCGAGCCGGCGATCTCCTTTTTCCAGAAAGGCGCGCGGGTCTTGAGCCAGTCCATGAGGAAGGCGGCGCAGTCGAAAGCCTGTTGTCGGTGTGCCGAGGTGACCGCCACCAGCACGATCTGCTCGCCAATGCCCAGGGGGCCGACGCGGTGGATGACGCGCACACCGCGCACGTTGAAGCGCTGGCTGGCCTGGGCGATGAGTTCGGCGATGCTGCGCTCGGTCATGCCCGGGTAGTGCTCCAGCTCCATGACGGCGGCCGGGGCGGCCTGGGCTGCGTCCTGCCACTCGCGCACGGTACCCACGAAGCTGACCACCGCACCCACACCCGGGTCGCAAGCGCGCAGGGCAGCCACTTCGGTGCTCAGGTCGAAATCCTCGGCCGACACGCGCACGCAGGCCAGGGCCTGCTCCAGCGTGAGCGGTGATCGGGTCAAACCGGCCTGCCCCATCATCAGCCTCCGGTCACCGGCGGGAAGAATGCCACCTCGTCGCCGTCCGACAGGGCTTGGTCGGCTTCGCACAGGGCCTGGTTGCAGGCCATGCGCAAGCCGCGATCGGGGTCCAGCACGCGGGCGTGCGCCTCGGAGCGTGACTGCAACCAGGTCAGCAAGGCGCCCACGGTGGGCTGAGCCAGCGCGCTCAGCTCAACGAGCTCTTGCGCGCCCAGGCGCTCGCGGACTGAAGCGAAATAGCGGACGGTGATGCTCATGGACGGATCATTCAAAGCTCAGGGCTGACGAGCGCTGAGCACGGGGTGCAGCAACTCGGACCAGGGCAACCAGCGCAGCCGGTCGCCCGGGTTCACAGGGGTCTGGGGCGACAGGTCGACCAAGCCATCGGACCAGGCGGCCGAGCTGAGCACGCCCGACCCCTGGTGAGGGTACAGCTCGAGCTCGCCCGCTTCGTTGAGGCGGGCGCGCAGGAACTCGCGCCGCTTGTCGGGTTTCGGCCAGTGGAAAGCCGCTGGCAGCGTGATGGCGCGCGGCAGCTGCCAGCCCTCCCCCGCCAGCCAGCCGATGGCCGGACGGGCCAGCAGCAGGAAAGTGACCAAGCTGGCGACCGGGTTGCCGGGCAGGCCCATGTAGAGGGCACGGCTGCCGTCGGCTCGGCGCAACCAGCCGAACACAAAGGGCTTGCCGGGCTTGATGGCCAGGGCCCAGAAATCGAGCCCGCCTTCAGCCAGCACGGCCTGGCGCAGGTGGTCTTCTTCACCGACCGACACGCCGCCACTGGTGATGACCAGGTCACAGGACTCGGCCGCGGCGCGCAGGGCAGCGCGGGTGGTGTCGAGGCGGTCGGGCACGGTGCCCAGGTCAAGCGGTTCGGCTCCCGCAGCGCGGGCCAGGCCCAGCAGGGTGTGTCGGTTGCTGTTGTAGATGCCGCCGGGTGGCAGTGGCTGGCCCGGCATGACGAGTTCGTCGCCGGTGGTGAGCACGCCCACGCGCGGCTGAGCGAACACCGTCAGCTCGGCTCGGCCGACGGACGCGGCCACACCCAGCGCCGCGGCACCGAGCCGACGGCCCGCGCTGAGGACCACCTGCCCGCAGGCGATGTCCTCGCCTCGGCGGCGGATGTTCTGGCCGGACTGAACAGGCTGGGTGAAGGTGACTGGGGCGCCCGGTTCCGCTGGGGACGGGCGCTCGGTGTGCTCCTGCATGACCACGACGTCGGCACCACCGGGGATGGGGGCACCGGTGAAGATGCGGGCACAGGCGCCAGGCGGCAAGGCCGCCCCCACCTGCCCGGCGGCGATGCGCTGTGCCTGCGGCAGGGCCGCGCCCACGCCACCGGCCTGTTGCCAGTCGCTCAGGCGCAGGGCGTAGCCGTCCATGGCGCTGTTGTCGTGCGGAGGCACGTCCACGTCAGAGACGACGTCTTCGGCCAGCACGCGCATGAGGGCCTGGTCAGTGGGCAAGGTCTGGCGACCGGTTGCCGCCGGCCAGGTGTTCAGGGCATCGGCCAGGCGAGACCAGGCCTCGTCCAGCGACATCAGGGGTTGGGGGCCTTGGGCCACGTTCTTTTCCTTGGGTCAGATCAGGTTTCAGCAGGGTGCACGATCGCTGAGGTGGCTGGCGGCAAGCGCAGGCAGACCTCGGTGCCCTCCACCCCCGATTGCACCACCACTTTGGCTCCGATGCGCTCGGCGCGTTCGCGCATGATGCTCAGGCCCACATGGGTGCCATCGGGCGAGATGCTGCCCGGCTCGAAGCCCTGGCCGTCGTCGCGCACGCGGATTTCCCAGATCGGGTGGGCGCGGACCTGCACGTGCACCTGCGTGGCTCGGGCGTGCTTGCGCACGTTGGAGAGCGCTTCCTGCACGATGTGCAGCACCTGGATCTGGATGTCGGCCGGCAGGGGCACACCATCGTCCTGGCAATCGAGTTGCCAGCGCATGCCCGATTGCAGCTCGAACTTGGCCAGCGTTTCGCGCAGAGACAGGTCCAGGCGTTCGCTGTCGGTGCGAACACGGAAGTGCAGCAGCAGTTCGCGCACGTCGTTGTAGCTCTCGCGCACGCCAGTGTCGAGTTCGGCCATGGCGGCATCGATGCCGGGCTGATCACCCTGGGCCATGGCCGAGCGCAGCAGGCTCATCTGGATCTTCAAAAAGGCCAGCGATTGTGCAATGGAGTCGTGCAGCTCCTGGGCCAGCAACCGGCGCTCACTGGCAACGGCCGATTCGCGCGCCAGGGCGGCCATGCGCAGGCTTTCCATGGCCCCTGCGAGATGGCTGGCCAGGGCTTCGAATAGGCTGCGCTCTTCGTCAGAGAAAGCGACCTCTCCGCGGTAGAACAGCTCGATCTCGCCCAGCAGTCGGTGCTGCAGCAACAGCGGCAGGGTCACCAGGGTGGTGTAGCCCTCAGCCTCGCAACGGCGCTGCACAGGGGCGTGATCGGCATGTCCCCCGCCAAAAGACGGCTCGGCGACGATGGGGATGACGCGCATGCGAGGCATGACACCTTCGCGCAGGCGATCACCGCAAAAGCAGTCCCCGGTGAGCACGCATTGCTCTTCGCGGGCCAGGATGTGCGGCAGGCTGTCGCTGGCCAGCAGCACATAGCGATCATTGGCCTCGTCCGACCAGCGAATGGCCACCGCGTCTGACTGGGCAATGCCTCGCATCTGCCGGGCAAAGCCTTGCCCCAGCTCCGAGAGGTTTTCGGCCGACGCCACGAAGGTCGAGACGTCGTAGAGCGCACGCAGACGCGACTGCTCGAGTTCGAGCTTGCGGGTTTTTTCTTTGACCTTGGCTTCGAGCCCTCCGTACAGGGCCTGCAGGCGCTCGGTCATGCGGTTGAAGCCTTCGGCCAGCTCGCCCAGTTCATCGTCGGCCCCGGGGCGCACCCGAGCCTGGAAGTCCCCCTCTTCGACGCGGCGCAAGGCATTGCGCAAACGGGCAACCGGGTCCAGCACCAGCACGTGACTGGCGTACAAGATGGCCAGTGCGCTGATCACCGCCAGCACCATCATCACCACCTGAAAGGTGTGCAAGGCCACGGTGCGAGCTTCCAGTCGGCGCTCGATTTCGGAGACGAGGTCATCGACCTGCCCGACAAAGGGTTCGATGTCGAGGGCCCCGGGCAGCGAGGGGTCGGATTGCCGCGCCATCGCTTGCGCTCGCAACTGACGCCAGTCGGCTTCGACCGCACGCAGGCTGCGTTGCACGGGCTCGCTGCCCGGCACCGCCAGCGGGCGCTGTGGATCGCCACGCGACAGCAGGGTCAGGCTGGCATCCAGCTCGGCAATGCGATCGCCGATGCGTGCCTTGGCCGCGCCATCGAGGCCTGCGCGCAGGTCTCGTGCGTGCAGGGCCAGCTGGTAGGAGCGCATGCGCATGCGACCGGCTTCGTTGATGGCTGCCGCGCCACCTTCGAGCTGCCACGTCACCCACATCGACAGGCCAATCGTGGCCAAAGCCACCGCCAGGAAGACGCAGCCCACAGCCGCCAGCTTGCGCGCCAGCGTCAGGCTGGACGTGCGCGCCCAGGCGGTGGTCTGACGCCGAGCGCCTTCGGAAAGGGAAGCCGCCGAGACATCGACGGGATCGCCCGAAGTCGCGCCTGAAAGAGGTTGGGGCATGGTTGCAAGGCGTCCAGCGGATCCTGCTCGATCCATGAGAAGGGCCTAGACGCGGCGCTCAGCCGCCCGTCTGGGCCATGAACCGCACGATCTTCTCACGCCGTTCGTTGAATTCGTGCCGCGCGGGTTTGGCCGCGATGCCGCGCAGGATGGCCGCGCGCAAGGCATCGTCATCGGCACCATCGCGCAGCAGGCGGCCCAGAGGCACCTGATCGTCCTGCCCCAGGCAGAGGTAGAGTGTGCCGTCCACGCCCAGGCGCACGCGGTTGCAGGCTTCGCAGAAATGCTGGCTCATGGGCGTGATGACGCCCAGGCTCATGCCGCTGGCCGGGTGGCGCCAGTAGCGGGCAGGGCCGGCGCCACGACCAAGCACCTGGGGCAGCAGGCCCCGACGTTGCGCCAGGGCTTCGGTGTAACGGGTGAGGTCACACGTGGGCGCGGCCCGGCCGGTGTCGCCGACGGGCATCGGCTCGATCAGGCGCAGCACCAGGCCATGCTGGCATGCGAAGTCGATCATGGGCTCGATCTCGTGATCATTGACCCCGGGTTGCACCACCATGTTGAGCTTGATGGGATCGAAACCGGCTTCGCGCGCCGCAGCGATGCCGTCGAGCACGTCGGCCAGGCAATCGCGACCGGTGATGCGCGAGACGCAATCGGCGTCCAGGCTGTCGAGGCTGATGTTCAGGCGCTGCACGCCCGCCGCACGCAAGGCCGGTGCCAGTCGGTCGAGCCGGGTACCGTTGGTGGACAGGGACAAGTCTTGCAGGCCTGGCAAGGCGCTCAGACGCGAGGCCAACTCGGGCAAGGCGCGGCGCGTCAGGGGCTCACCACCGGTCAGGCGCACCTTGGCCACACCCAGGCCCACGAACAGGCCCACCAGGCGGGCCATCTCCTCGTGACTCAGCCAGTTGGCGGGCTCTTCAAAGCCCTTGAAGGCCTGGGGCAGGCAGTAGGTGCAGCGCAGGTCGCAGCGGTCGGTGACCGAGACGCGCAGGTAGTCGATGACCCGTCCGTGCGGGTCGACCAGTCGGGTGGTCGGCAACGGGGTTTGCATGCGCTGGAGTCTAGGCAGGCTTGCGTGCTGAGAACATCCTTCGGTGGGACTACTCCCTGCGCGCTGAGCGGAAAAGGTGCGCACGCATGGTCCCGCGCGAGACAATGCCGACATGTCCAGTGTTCCGCTGCCCTCGCCCACCTTGCCTTTCTCACCCGCCGAGCCGGTGGCACCCCGTCGCCCCGAGCCCATCTCGCCACGCATCGACGACCCGATGGCCCTTCTACGCGCCTGCCACGAGAAGGTCGTTCGCTTCACCACGCTGGCACAGCGGCTGCAAGCGCACGTGGGTCAACAGGGCGTGGATGAGCAGGCACGCGAGGCCGCGCAGGCGGTGCTGCGCTACTTCACGCTGGCCGCGCCACTGCACCACGCCGACGAAGACGACAACCTGTTCGTGGCCCTGCGCGGCTTGAATCGGAGCACGCTGACCGCCCGCATCGACGCGCTGCAGGCCGAACACGATGCGCTGGGGCAACGCTGGACCGAGGTGCAACCCTGGCTGGAGGCGGTCGCCGCGGGCCACTCGCCTGGTGGCGTTGAACCCGATGTGGATGGCTTTGCCAAGAGCTACCGCAAACACGCCCAGGCGGAAGAAACCGAGGTCTACCCGCATGCCGCCGAGCTGAGCGAGGCCACCTTGCGGGCCCTGGCGGACGCTATGGTGGCCAGGCGTCAACCAAAGGCGGCACGCTGACCGGTCAGCAAGCAGCATCAGACGACGTTAGGCACTGGCCAGGACCACCCGGGGCGCTCCGGGTTGGGCGGCTTCCTACGCCGCCACGACTTCTTCGGTCATCAAGCGCTCAAGCAACTCGCGCACGCTGCGGATCTGGTCGCCGAAGGGCAACGCCCCCGCCCCACGGAAAAACAAGCCTTTTTTCACGTCACCCCGCAAAGCAGCAGCCAGTTGGTTGTCGATGCAGAACTGACCCCAGGTGGCCAGGCCGTCTCGCAACCCGCACTGGGCCAGGCAATCGAAGGCCTTGGTACAGCGTGACTTGACGTGCGCCACCGCCTGCAGCTTGTGCTCGATCTTAAGGTAGGCGTCGAGCCAGGGGGTGCGCACGGCGCGCGCCGGCAGGCCCGCCACGCTGACGAACTCGGCCAGGTCTTCGTCACGGGCCTCGGCCAGCACGCGCTTGAACTCGGGGTGGGCGTCGCCCTCCTCGGTCACGGCGAACGGCGTGCCCAGTTGCACACCGGCGGCGCCCAGCGCCTGCACGCGGCGGATGTCGGCCAGGCTGCGGATGCCGCCGGCCGCGATGATGGGGATGTCCTTTTCGATGCCCGCCGAGCGGAAGAAGGCCAGGCATTCGGGGATGACACGCTCGAAATCGAAGCGCGTGTCGCTCAGGTCGTCCACCTTGGCCGCCCCCAGGTGACCACCGGCCAGGCGGGGATGCTCGATGACGATGGCGTCGGGCAGGCGCTGCTTGCGCTCCCACTTGCGCACGATGAGCTGCACCCCGCGCGCGTCCGACAGGATGGGGATGAGCAGGGTCTTGGGGTGCTCCCTGGCCAGGTCGGGCAGGTCCAGCGGCAGGCCAGCGCCCACCACGATGGCATCGATGCCAGAGGCCAGCGCCTGCTTGACGGAGGCGGCGTACTCGGTGACCGCGCGCATGATGTTGAGCGCCAGCAGCCCGTTGCCGCCGCTGAGCTCGCGGGCAGCGCGGATGTCGCGGTCGATGGCTTCGAGGTTGGCGGCGTTGATGGCCTGCTTGGCACGGTCGTCCTGCGGCAGGCCGGTGGTGCGCGCCATCAGATCAGGGTGCTGGCGGCGCAGGTCCACCGAGGACAGCGTGCCCACACCGCCCCATTTCGCCACGGTGCCGGCGAGCCGGTGACCCGACACGCCCACGCCCATGCCGCCCTGGAAAATGGGCAGCATGGTGCGCCCGCCAAGCTCGAGGGGCTTCAAGGGGCTGCGGGCCAGCAGATCGGCAAGTTCGTCAGGGATGGCGTTCATGTCGCAAAATTCCAGTCATTCATCGGGTTGCGCGCAGCGTAAGCGCGCGGTCCTCGGCAGGGATTTGCCCTGCATCAAACGACAAGCAGACTCCCCATGCCCATTCGCCTGATCGTGGTCGACGACCACACCCTCTTTCGCCGCGGCCTGACCGCCCTGCTCGCCCGTGACGAACGTGTGACAGTGGTGGCCGAAGCCGCCGATGCTGGCGAGGCCATGCGCCATGTGGCCCAGCACCAGCCCGATGTGGTGCTGCTGGACAACCACCTGCCCGGCGTGCATGGCATCGATGCCCTGCCCCAGTTGCTGGCCGGGCAGCCGGCGCCGAAGGTGCTGATGCTGACCGTCAGCGAGGACGCCAACGACCTGGCGCGCGCACTCGCCGGCGGGGCCAGCGGTTACCTGCTCAAGACGGCCGAGGGCAACGAGCTGGTGGACGCCATCGAGCGCGTGCACCGCGGTGAGTCGGTGGTGTCGCCCGAGATGACAGGCAAGCTGGTGGCCGCCTATCGGCAGGCCCTGGCGTCGGCCACGGAGGCGACTCCTGTCAGCACCCCGCCGGCCGAACCGAGCGGGGTCGTGGCTTCTGCAGCCCCTTCGGCTCATGCCTCGGGCCCGCTGTCGCGCCTGTCGCCCCGTGAGCGCGACATCCTGCGCGAGATCGCCCGGGGCGCCAGCAACAAGGAGATCGCCCGCACGCTCGACATCGCCGAGACGACGGTCAAGATCCACGTGCAGCACATCCTGCGCAAGCTGAACCTGACCTCGCGGGTGCAGGCCGCCGTGATGGCATCGTCTGATCTGGATCAAACCTGAGCCCCGGGCATAGTTCTTTCGAACGATGCCCCTACCCCACAGGAGGATACCCACGCAGAGCTGATCTTCTGACACTGCGCGACATGGAAAGGAATTGACCATGTCCACAAGCAACAGAAGAACAGCGATATCGGTCCTCGTCGTCAGCACCCTGGCTTTCACCGTGTGCTTCATGGTGTGGATGATGTTCGGGGTCATCGGCATCCCGCTCAAGAAGCAGCTGGGGCTGACCGCCACCCAGTTCGGCCTGCTGACGGCCACGCCCGTGCTGACGGGCTCCCTGGTGCGGGTGCCGCTGGGCATCTGGACCGACCGCTTTGGCGGGCGCATCGTGCTGTTCATCACCATGCTGCTGTGCGTGGTGCCGATCTACCTGCTCAGCCACGCCACCGAGTACTGGCACTTCCTGGTGCTGGGCCTGTTCGTGGGCCTGGCCGGTGGCTCTTTCTCGGTCGGCACGCCGTATGTGGCGCGCTGGTTCCCGAAGTCGCAGCAAGGTTTCGCCATGGGCGTGTTCGGCGCCGGCAACTCGGGTGCAGCCGTCAACAAGTTCGTGGCCCCGGTGATCCTGGTGGCCGCGGGCTGGGCCATGGTGCCGCAGATCTACGCGGCCATCATGCTGGGCACCGCCATCATCTTCTGGCTGGGCAGCGCGCACGATCCGGCGCACGTGGTGCCGGCGTCCAAGGGCGGCTTCATGGCCCAGCTCAAGGCCCTGAAGGACCCGCGCGTGCTCAAGTACTGCCAGTATTACAGCATTGTCTTCGGTGGCTACGTGGGCTTGAGCCTGTGGATGGTTCAGTACTACGTGGGCGAGTACGGGCTGGACATCCGCGTGGCCGCGCTGCTGGCCGCCTGCTTCTCGCTGCCTGGCGGCGTGCTGCGCGCCATCGGCGGCTGGCTGTCTGACAAGCACGGCGCGCACCAGGTGACCTGGTGGGTGATGTGGGTGAGCTGGATCTGCCTGTTCCTGCTGAGCTACCCGCAGACCGACTTCACCATCCAGACCGTCAACGGACCCCAGACCTTCCACATCGGCCTGAACGTCTACAGCTTCACCGCCATCATGGCCGTGCTCGGCGTGGCCTGGGCCTTCGGCAAGGCCAGCGTCTTCAAGTACATCAGCAACGACTACCCCGACAACATCGGCACGATCAGCGGCATCGTCGGCCTGGCCGGTGGCCTGGGTGGCTTCGTGCTGCCGATCATGTTCGGCTACCTGCTCGACCTCACCGGCATCCGCTCCAGCGCTTTCATGCTGCTGTACGGCGTGGTCTGGGTCTCGCTGATCTGGATGTACTTCACCGAGGTGCGCACCCGCGACGTCATCGGCGGTGAATCGACCTCACCTTCGGGCTCACGCGCCTGATCCGCTACCGCATTGCCACCTCCTCCACTGGAGAAAATCATGACCACCATCCAAGCAGGCGCACGGCCCGGCAGCACGCTGACCGTCTGGACGCCTGAAGACAAGGCCTTCTGGGAATCACAAGGCCAGGCCATTGCCAAGCTCAACCTCTGGATCTCGGTGCCCGCTCTGTTCCTGGCCTTCGCGGTCTGGCAGCTGTGGAGCGTCGTCGCGGTGAACCTGCCGCAGATGGGCTTCAAGTACTCGACCAACCAGCTCTTCTGGCTGGCGGCAGCGCCGGCCCTCTCGGGCGCGACGCTGCGCATCTTCTACTCCTTCATGGTGCCGGTCTTCGGCGGGCGCCGCTGGACGGCCATCTCGACCGCCTCGCTGCTGATCCCGGCCATCGGCATCGGCTACGCGGTGCAGGACCCGACCACGCCCTACCCCACCATGCTGGCGCTGGCCCTGCTGTGCGGCCTGGGCGGCGGCAACTTCTCCTCGTCGATGTCGAACATCAGCTTCTTCTTCCCGAAGGAGCGCAAGGGCTCGGCCCTCGGCGTGAACGCCGGCCTGGGCAACCTCGGTGTGTCGGTGGTGCAGTTCATCAGCCCCATCATCATCTCGGTCGGCGTGTTCGGTGTCTTCGGCGGTGACTCGCAGACCATCGTCAACAAGGCCGGCCAGCAGGTCGAGGTGTGGGCGCAGAACGCGGCCTTGGTCTGGGTGCCCTGGATCGTCATCGCCTCCGTGGTGTCGTGGTTCTTCATGAACGACATCGCCGATGCGAAGGCCTCGTTCGCAGCGCAAGCCGCCATCTTCCGCAACAAGCACAACTGGCTGATGTGCGTGCTCTACCTGGGCACCTTCGGCTCTTTCATCGGCTACGCCGCGGGCTTTCCGCTGCTGATCAAGTCGCAGTTCAAGGACATCAACCCACTGGCCTACGCCTGGATCGGCCCGCTGGTCGGCGCGCTGGCCCGCCCCTTCGGCGGCTGGCTGGCCGACAAGCTCGGCGGCGCACGGGTCACCCTCTGGAACTTCGTCGTCATGGCTGCGGCCGTGGTAGGCGTGCTGTTCTTCCTGCCCAAGACCACGGGCAGCGCCTGGGCCGCGCCCTTCGGCCCGCACGATGGCAGCTTCAGTGGCTTCTTCCTGATGTTCCTGGTGCTGTTCCTGACCACCGGCATCGGCAACGGCTCGACGTTCCGGATGATCCCTGTCATCTTCCTGAACCAGAAGACCCGCACCGTTCCTCGCAACGACGAGGTGGCCCTGGCCGCTGCCACCAAGGAAGCCAACACCGAGGCCGCGGCCGTGCTGGGCTTCACCGCCGCCTTCGCGGCCTACGGCGGCTTCTTCATCCCCAAGAGCTACGGCTCGGCCATCGCCGCCACCGGCGGCCCCGAAGCGGCCCTGCTGATCTTCATTTCCTTTTATGTGCTGTGCATCGGCCTGACCTGGTGGTACTACGCCCGCCGCGATGCCGAGCAGCCCTGCTGATCCCCGCCTCATTCGACCAATCCCACCACGGAGTCAAACAACATGAGCCACTTCCTGGACCGACTGACCTTCTTCGCACAGGCGAAAGAAGGCTTCTCCGACGGCCACGGCGTCACCACGGGCGAAGACCGCACCTGGGAAGACGCCTACCGCAGCCGCTGGCAGCACGACAAGATCGTGCGCTCCACCCACGGCACGAACTGCACGGGCTCCTGCTCGTGGAAGATCTACGTCAAGGGCGGCATCGTCACCTGGGAAACCCAGCAGACGGACTACCCCCGCACGCGCCCCGACCTGCCCAACCACGAACCGCGCGGCTGCGCCCGTGGCGCCTCGTACAGCTGGTACCTCTACAGCGCCAACCGGGTCAAGCACCCCATGGTGCGCGGCGAGTTGCTCAAACACTGGCGTGCTGCGCGCGGCGTGGCCAAGTCGCCCGTGGACGCCTGGGCCGCGCTGATGTCCAGCGACGACATCCGCCGCAGCTGGCAAAAGCAGCGTGGCCTCGGCGGCTTCGTGCGCACCACCTGGGACGAGGTCAACGAGATCATCGCCTCGGCCAACGTGTACACCATCAAGCAGCACGGCCCCGATCGCATCCTCGGTTTCTCGCCCATCCCGGCGATGTCGATGGTGTCGTATGCCGCCGGCAGCCGCTACCTCAGCCTGATCGGTGGCGTGTGCATGTCGTTCTATGACTGGTACTGCGATCTGCCGCCGGCCAGCCCGCAAATCTGGGGCGAGCAGACCGACGTGCCCGAATCGGCCGACTGGTACAACTCGAACTTCATCATCGCCTGGGGCTCGAACGTGCCCCAGACGCGCACGCCAGACGCCCACTTCTTCACCGAGGTGCGCTACAAGGGCGCCAAGACGGTGGCCGTCACGCCCGACTACGCCGAGATCTCCAAGCTCGCCGACATCTGGATGCACCCCAAGCAGGGCACCGACGCGGCGGTGGCCATGGCCATGGGCCACACCATCCTGCGCGAGTTCTACGTCGACCAACGCAGCGCCTACTTCGACGACTACGCCCGCCGCTACACCGACCTGCCCATGCTGGTGATGCTGCAGGAGCAGGACACGCCGCTGGGCAAGGCCCTCGTGCCGCAACGCTACCTGCGTGCCAGCGACCTGAGCGACAGCGTGCCCCAAGGCAGCAACGCCGAGTGGAAGACCCTGGCCTATGACGGCGAAGGCCGCATCGTGGTGCCGCAGGGTTCGATCGGCTTTCGCTGGGGCGCCGATGGCCGCCCCGATCAGGGCAAGTGGAACCTCGAAGCCAAGGAAGCAGGCGAAGGCCGCGAGGTCAAGCTCAAGCTCTCGACGCTGGAAGACGCGCAGCACGCCGAAACGCGTGCATCGGATGTCCAGGTCGTGGCCTTCCCCTACTTCGGCGGCATCGACTCGCCGGGCTTCAACTCGAACAAGCAAGGCGAAGTGCTGCTGCGCCACGTGCCCATGCAGCGCGTCACCGTGCAGGACAAGGGCGTTGCCCGTGACGTGTGGGTGGCCACGGTCTATGACCTGCAGCTGGCCAGCTACGGCGTGTTCCGCAACCTGACCGACGCCCACGGCGTGCTGGTGGACAACGGCGCGCGCACCCTCGACGACAACGTCGCCTACACCCCGGCCTGGCAAGAGCAGATCACCGGTGTGCCGCGCGACCAGGTCATCGCCGTGGCCCGCCAGTTCGCCGACAACGCCGACAAGACCAAAGGCAAGTCCATGGTCATCATCGGCGCGGCCATGAACCACTGGTACCACTGCGACATGAACTACCGCGGCATCATCAACATGCTGATGATGTGCGGCTGCATCGGCCAAAGCGGTGGCGGCTGGGCGCACTACGTGGGCCAGGAAAAGCTGCGCCCGCAGACCGGCTGGACGGCCCTGGCCTTCGCGCTCGACTGGTCGCGCCCGCCGCGCCAGCAGAACTCCACCAGCTTCTTCTACGCCCACACCGACCAGTGGCGCTACGAGAAGCTGGGCGTGGACGAGATCCTCTCGCCGCTGGCCGACAAGTCGAAGTTCGGCGGCAGCATGATCGACTACAACGTGCGCGCCGAACGCATGGGCTGGCTGCCCTCGGCGCCCCAGTTGCAAACCAACCCGCTGAAAGTGGTGCGCGACGCCGCCGCCAAGGGCCTGGACCCGAAGGATCACGTGGTGGCCTCGCTCAAGGACGGCTCGCTCAAGCTGTCCTGCACCGACCCCGATCACCCCGACAACTGGCCGCGCAACCTCTTCGTGTGGCGCTCGAACCTGCTGGGCTCATCCGGCAAGGGCCACGAGTACTTCCTCAAGCACCTGCTGGGCACCACCCACGGCGTGCAGGGCAAGGACCTGGGTCATGACGACGCCAAGCCCGAAGAAGTGGTCTGGCACGACAAGGCGCCCGAAGGCAAGCTCGACCTGCTGGTCACGCTCGACTTCCGCATGAGCACCACCTGCCTGTACTCGGACATCGTGCTGCCGACCGCCACCTGGTACGAGAAGAACGACCTCAACACCAGCGACATGCACCCCTTCATCCACCCGCTGTCCACCGCGGTGGACCCGGCCTGGGAAGCGCGCTCCGACTGGGACATCTACAAGGGCTTCGCCAAGAAGTTCAGCGAGGTCTGCGTCGGCCACCTGGGCGTCGAGAAGGAAGTCGTGATGACGCCTCTGATGCACGACACCCCTGCCGAGATGGCGCAACCCTTCGGCGTTCAAGACTGGAAGAAGGGCGAGATCGACCTCATCCCCGGCAAGAGCGCGCCACAGATCACCGTGGTCGAGCGCGACTACCCCAACACCTTCAAGCGCTTCACCTCGCTGGGCCCGCTGATGAACAAGGTGGGCAACGGCGGCAAGGGCATCAGCTGGAACACCCAGGACGAGGTCCAGCAACTGGCCGAGCTCAATGGCACCGTGCGCGACGAAGGCGTCTCGCAGGGCATGCCGAAGATCGAGACCGACATCGACGCCGCCGAAGTGGTGATGATGCTGGCGCCCGAAACCAACGGCCACGTCGCCGTCAAGGCCTGGGATGCGCTGTCCAAGCAGACCGGCCGCGAGCACGCCCACCTGGCGCTGCACCGCGAAGACGAGAAGATCCGCTTTCGCGACATCCAGGCGCAGCCGCGCAAGATCATCTCCTCGCCGACCTGGTCGGGGCTGGAGAGCGAGAAGGTCTCGTACAACGCCGGCTACACCAACGTGCACGAGCTGATCCCATGGCGCACCCTCACCGGCCGCCAGCAGTTCTACCAGGACCACCCCTGGATGCAGGCCTTCGGCGAAGGCTTCGTGAGCTATCGCCCGCCGGTGGACTTGAAGACACTCGACGACATCGCCGGCCGCAAGCCCAACGGCCACAAGGAGATCGCGCTCAACTTCATCACCCCGCACCAGAAGTGGGGCATCCACTCCACCTACACCGACAACCTGATGATGCTCACGCTCAACCGCGGTGGGCCCGTCATCTGGCTCAGTGAAGACGACGCGAAGAAAGCCGGCATCGTCGACAACGACTGGGTGGAGCTGTTCAACACCAACGGCGCCATCGCGGCCCGCGCGGTGGTGAGCCAGCGCGTCAACCCGGGCATGGTGATGATGTACCACGCCCAGGAAAAGATCATCAACACGCCGGGCTCGGAGATCACCGGCACCCGGGGCGGCATCCACAACTCGGTCACGCGCGTGGTGCTCAAGCCCACCCACATGATCGGTGGCTACGCCCAGTTGAGCTACGGCTTCAACTACTACGGGACCATCGGCACCAACCGCGACGAGTTCGTGCTGGTGCGCAAGATGAACAAGGTCGACTGGCTGGATGGCGAAGCCACCACTGCCGCCACCCACGCCTGACGACCCAAGGAGCACACAACATGAAAGTCCGCGCACAGATCGGCATGGTCCTCAACCTGGACAAGTGCATCGGCTGCCACACCTGCTCGGTGACCTGCAAGAACGTCTGGACCAACCGCCCCGGCGTCGAGTACGCCTGGTTCAACAACGTCGAGACCAAGCCCGGCATCGGCTACCCCAAGGAATGGGAGAACCAGGAGAAGTGGAAAGGCGGCTGGATCCGCAAGAGCGACGGCTCGATCCAGCCCCGCCAGGGCGGCAAGCTCAGCCTGCTCATGAAGATCTTCGCCAACCCCAACCTGCCGCAGATCGACGACTACTACGAGCCCTTCACCTTCGACTACGACCACCTGCAGTCGGCCCCGAAGACCAAAGCCGCACCCACCGCCCGCCCGCGCAGCCTGATCACCGGCAAGCGCATGGAGAAGATCGAGTGGGGCCCGAACTGGGAAGAGATCCTGGGCGGCGAGTTCAGCAAGCGCAGCAAGGACGCGAACTTCGAGGATGTGCAAAAGGACATCTACGGCCAGTTCGAGAACACCTTCATGATGTACCTGCCGCGCCTGTGCGAGCACTGCCTGAACCCGGCGTGCGTGGCGTCGTGCCCCTCGGGCTCGATCTACAAGCGCGAGGAAGACGGCATCGTGCTGATCGACCAGGACAAGTGCCGTGGCTGGCGCATGTGCGTCTCGGGCTGCCCCTACAAGAAGATCTACTACAACTGGCAAAGCGGCAAGGCCGAGAAGTGCATCTTCTGCTATCCGCGCATCGAGGCCGGCCAGCCCACGGTGTGCTCGGAGACCTGCGTGGGCCGCATCCGCTACCTGGGCGTGCTGCTCTATGACGCCGACCGCATCGAGCAGGCCGCCAGCACCGAGCACGACCGCGACCTGTACCAGGCGCAGCTCGACATCTTCCTGGACCCGCACGACCCCAAGGTGATCGAGCAGGCCCGCGCCGATGGCGTGCCCGAGGCCTGGCTGACCGCCGCCCGCAACAGCCCCGTCTACAAGATGGCCGTGGACTGGAAGGTGGCCCTGCCCCTGCACCCCGAGTACCGCACGCTGCCCATGGTCTGGTACGTGCCGCCGCTGTCGCCCATCCAGGCCGCGGCCAACGCCGGCCACGTCGGCACCAACGGCGAGATCCCGGACGTCAACCAGCTGCGCATCCCGCTGAAGTACCTGGCCAACCTGATGACGGCCGGCGACGTGGCACCGGTGTCGCGCGCGCTGGAACGCATGCTGGCCATGCGCGCCTACATGCGCGGCAAGCACGTCGATGGCGAGGCCAACGTCAAGGCCATCGAGCAAGTGGGCCTCACGCCCGCGCTGGTCGAAGACATGTACCACATCATGGGCATCGCCAACTACGAGGACCGCTTCGTCATCCCCACCGCGCACCGCGAGTACGCCGAAGACGCGTTCGATCTGCGTGGCGGCTGCGGCTTCTCGTTCGGCAACGGCTGCTCCGACGGGCAGACCGAGACCAGCCTGTTCGGCGCCAAGAAGAAGCGCACCATCCCCATCAAATCGGAGATCTGACCATGAGCAGCCTGTTGAACCACCTCAAGGGCCTGCACAGTGCGCCGACGCCTGCGCGCAGCCTGCGGGCCCTGGCCCGATTGCTGGCCTACCCGAACGCCGAGTTGCGCGCCCACCTGGGCGATCTGCTGGACGCCCTGCACGATGAACAACGCCTGAGCGACACCCGGCTCGCCGGGCTGGAGAAGCTGGTGTCGCAACTGACGGCACGCGACGGCTACGAAGTCGAGTCCGACTACGTCGAGCTGTTCGACCGCGGGCGGGCCACCTCGCTTCACCTGTTCGAACACGTGCATGGCGACTCGCGCGATCGAGGCCAGGCCATGGTCGATCTCGTGCAGACCTACGAGCAGGCCGGCCTGCAGCTGAACCCCGACAACGGGGGCGAGCTGCCCGACTACCTGCCCCTGGTGATGGAGTTCGCGTCCACGCTGGAGGCCGGTGCGGCGCAGGGCTTCACGGGCGAGTTCGCGCACATCCTCAATGCGCTGTATGCGGCCTTGCTCAAGCGCCGCAGCCTGTACGCACACATCCCCGCGGCCGTGCTGGAGCTGATGGGCCACGCCATCGAGGCCACCGAGGTGCCCGAAGACGAGGCCCTCGACGACGCCTGGGCCGAGCCCGCCGCTTTCGATGGCTGCTCGACCAAGGGCCAGCAACGCGCCGATCAGCCCCAACCCATCCACATCGTGCGCACCCCGCGCGCATCCGCCCCCGCACTCACACCACAACGAGGAGCATGAGATGAGCCTCACACATCAGTTCTTCTTCGGCATCTACCCCTACATCGCCATGGTTGTCTTCCTGCTGGGCAGCCTGGTGCGCTTCGACCGCGACCAGTACACCTGGCGCAGCGAGTCGAGCCAGATGCTGTCCACCGGCTTGCTGCGCGCGGGCTCCAACCTCTTTCACCTGGGCATCATCGGCCTGTTCTTCGGGCACTTCTTCGGCATGCTGACGCCGGCCGACCTGGTCCATGCGCTGGGCATCAGCGCTGGGCAAAAGCAGATGCTGGCCGTCGTGGCCGGTGGCATCCTGGGCAGCGTCTGCCTGGTCGGCCTGCTGCTGCTGATCGCCCGCCGCCTGGGCAACGAGCGCGTGCGAGCCACCAGCAAGCCACGCGACTTCCTCGTGCTGTTCTGGATCTTGGGCACGCTGCTGCTGGGCCTGTCCACCGTGCCCCTGTCGCTGGAGCACCGCGACGGCGCCACGATGCTCAAGCTGGTGGCCTGGGCGCAGCACATCGTCACCTTCCGTGGCGATGCGGCCAGCCTGATCGCCGACGTCTCGCTGGTCTTCAAGGTGCACATGGTGGCCGGCATGACGCTGTTCGTCATCTTCCCCTTCACCCGCCTGGTCCACGTCTGGAGCGGCTTCGCCGCCGCCGGCTACGTGCTCCGCCCCTGGCAGGTGGTGCGCAGCCGCCGCAGCGGCCTGCCCCGCTGAACCCTCGCCAGGAGATGACCATGCACACCATCCCCGCCACCGATGCCCTCGCCGCCACCCGCCCCCTGCGCGTGGGTGACGACGTGCTGCACGAGCAGCCCGAACAGCTGACCGAAGCCGAGCGCCGCCAACTCGCCAGCCTCGCCTTGCTGCGCCTGGCCGCCATCGAAGATGGCCTGCTGTCCGTCGATGACCCGGCGCCCAGCGACGGCGTCATCAGCGAAGCCGCGGCCGACGCCATCGACCGCTGGCTGGACCAGGCCATCCAGGTGCCCGATCCAGACGAGGCCGCCTGCCGGCGCTTTCACGCCGCGCACCCGGCTCGCTATGCACAGGGCGAGCGCGTGCAGGCCCGCCACATCCTGTTCGCCGTGACACCCGGCGTGGACGTGCAGGCCCTGCGTCAGCGCGCCGAACAAGCGCTGATCGCGGTGCGCTCCGCGCCCGAGACCTTCGCCGAACAGGCTCGCACCACATCCAACTGCCCGTCGGGCGAACAGGGTGGCGAGCTGGGCTGGCTGAGCGCCAACGACTGCGCCCCCGAGTTCGCTCGCGAGCTCTTCGGCCAGGACGAAGCGCAGGCCCACATCGGCGTGCTGCCCCGCCTGGTGCACAGCCGCTTCGGCCTGCATGTGGTCGAGGTGCAGGCACGCGAGGCCGGCGTTCGCCCGCCGTTTGAACAGGTGCAGCAGGCCGTGGCGCAATCGCTGCGCCAGCAGGCTTTTGCCACCGCACTCAAGCAGGCCTGCGCCGTGCTGGCCGCGCGCCACGAAGTGGAAGGCGCCGACCTGGACGCCGCCGCTTCGCCCCTGCTGCAGTGAGCCAGGAGCCGGGCCCATGGACGAGCTCCTGCAACGCCTGCGGCACTTCCACACGGATTTCTTCCCACAGCACCAGTCGCGCTTCCAGAGTCTGGTGGCCGACGGCCAGCACCCGACGACGCTCTTCATCGGCTGCTCCGACTCGCGGCTGGTGCCTTACCTGCTGACGGGCGCGGGCCCGGGCGAGCTCTTCATCGTGCGCAACGTGGGCGCGCTGATCCCGCCTTATGACGGTCTGCATGGCCTGCACGGCACGGCAGCCGCCATCGAGTTCGCGATGCTCAACCTGAAGGTCTCGCGCATCGTGGTCTGCGGGCACTCGCATTGCGGCGCCATGAAGGCCTTGTACGAAGAGGTGCCGGAGCAAGCCAAGAACCTGCGCGGCTGGCTGGACATGGCGCGCGAAGCCGCCCTGCCCGTTCAGGTCTCGCCCGAGGCCTTGCGCCGCACCGAGCAGCGCGCCGTGGTGCTGCAGCTCGAGCGCCTGATGGACTACCCCATGGTGCGCGAACGCGTCGAAAAGCGCGAGGTGACGCTGCACGGCTGGCACTACGTGATCGAAGACGGGGAGGTGCACGTCTTCGATGTGAGGAGCGGTCAGTTCCTGCCCGCGTCGCAATCGGAGCACAGCGGCACCGGCCCCTATCAGGACGCGCCTCAGGATTCACCCCCGGATGAACAGTCGATCTTCAACGAGATCGACGCACGCCTTGGGGGTGGTTGATCACCGCTGTGCATGCGACTTTGTGCCGCATCAAAACCATGTCCACCTCGGGTCCGAAAAATGGTGGCAAAGGCTGAACAAAGGGACCCTCACATGCCCATGCAACCGACTCGCGCGCTGGCCCGGCTGGCAGAAAACCCCGTCTTCTCGGCACTGGACCGAACGCAACTGGCACACCTGCTCGAGCACAGCCAGCTGCGCAACCTCCAGCGCGGTGAAACAATCTTCGATGCGGGCCAGCCTTGCGAAGGCCTGCACGCCGTGCTCGACGGCCACATCAAGGTCTACGCGCGGGCCAGCGATGGCCACGAGAAGGTCATCGACGTGGTCGGGCGTGGCCACACCCTGCCCGGCACCCACCACGTGCGGACCGCGCCCCACACCCATCACGGACGGGCGCTGGTCGAGACGACCGTGCTCGTCGTGCCGCACGAGGTGCTGCGCAACCGCTTGCACCTGGACAACGAGATGGCCGCCCGCTTGCTAGACGACGCCGGCCGTCAGGTGCGCCGCATGATGCGCGAGATCGAAACCACCTCGCTTTGCAGCGCCGCGCAGCGCGTGTGCGACTACCTGCTGAACCTGCCGGCGCTGGTCGAACAGGCCGACGAGCTGGGCGAAGACCTGATCGACGGGGCGAACCAAACACTCGCCGAACGCGTCGTGACCCTGCCGGTGAGCAAAGGCGTGGTGGCCTCTCTGCTGTCGATCACGCCAGAGCACTTCTCGCGTGTCTTGCGCGAGTTGCAAACCGAAGGCCTGATCGACATGCAGCAGCGCACCATCCGCCTGCTGGCGCCCGATCGCCTCGCCCGTCGGCGATGAGCACCGATCGCCCACGCGCCGAACGCGGCCCCCTGCGGGTCGCTCAACTGCTGCAGGCCCCGCATCGGCTGGCGTTTTTCCTGGCGGGCATCAACCTGCTGCTCACCGCCGCGTGGTGGGCCTGGCTGTGGGCATTCGGTGCCAGGCAACTTGCCCCTGTGCTGCCCGCGGGCTGGCTTCATGGCCTGTTGATGGTCTGCGGCTTCATGCCGCTTTATTTCGCCGGTTTCCTTTTCACGGCGGGCCCACGTTGGTTGCAGATGCCGGAGGTGAGCGCGCGCGACGTGCGGCTCGCCTGCCTGGTGCTGGCTTCGGGCTGGTGGCTGGTGCTGCTGGGCTCGGTTGTCGACAGTCGCGTCGTGTTGCTGGGCCAGGGCGTGAGCCTGATCGGTTGGTGCCTGCTGATGCACCGCTTTGTCGTGCTGACCTGGCGCAGTCGGGCCGATGACCGGCTGCATGCCAAGCTGGTGGTGGCCTCTGGCCTGATCGGCGCTCTGGCCATGGCGGCGTCGGCACTGGGCCTGCACCTGGGCCGGTGGGACCTGTGGCGCGGCGCCACGCTGTTGGCGCTGTGGGGCTGGGTGGTGCCGGTGTTCGTGGTGGTGCAGCACCGCATGATCCCCTTCTTCACGGCCGCCGCCCTGCCTCGCCTGGACGCCTGGCGGCCCAACTGGCTGTTGTGGGCGCTGCTGGTCGGCATCTGGCTGCAAGGCGCCTTGCACCTCGCCGAAGGCACGGTGTTGAGCCGCAGCGAGCTGCCCTGGCTGCGCGCCGCGCTGGCCTTGCCATGGGGCTTGCTGGTGCTGGGCCTGGCCGTGCGCTGGGGGCTGGTGCAGAGCTTGCACATCCGCCTGTTGGCGATGCTGCACGTGGGCTTCGTGTGGATGGGGCTGGCCTTCCTGCTGGAGTTGCACCCCGACCCGTTGCTCTCGGTGCACGCGCTGGGCATCGGCTGCCTGGGCTCGCTGGTGCTGGCCATGGTCACGCGCGTGAGCTGCGGCCACGGCGGGCGCACCCTGGTGGCCGATGACTTCATCTGGGCTGCCTTCCTGGGCTTGCAAGGTGTGGCGGGGCTGCGGCTGACGGCCCTGCTGTGGCCGGCTGAAGCAGCGTGGCTGCTGCCAACGGCGGCCGTGGGCTGGCTGCTGGTGATGGGGGCCTGGGCGCTGCGCCTGCTGCGCTGGTACCTGCGGCCCCGGCTGGATGGGCGACCTGGTTGAGGCGGGTCAAGCCGGCCACGTCACCGGCCCCACCGCGTCAAGCGTGTTCTTGAGCAGCAGCGCGAAAGCGGTGTCACCCTCCATCACCAGGCGCCGTTCGAAGAACAAGGTGTCCGGGTCTTCTCGGCCGGCCATCAGGTCGAGGAAGGCGCGGGCATCGGCCTGGATCGCAACCGCCATCGGCTCATGTGCCGTCGCCATGCGAATGCCCCGCCCCTCGGCACACAGCCGGAATGTCAGCCCCAGGTCGCGCACGACCACGTCAACGCGCCGACCACACAAGCCTGGGCGAGCCGACAGCGGCACCTGTGGCCACCAGCGTTCGGTCAGCACGCGGGCCAGCACCAGCGAGGGAGGCTGCACCGGCAGGCGGCTGAGCAAGGGGCTGAGCCACGGGCCCAGTCGCTCAAGAGACGCCAGCCAAACGTGTTCCGTTGAAGGCTTCTGGTTTGGATTCAGTGTGTGATTCATGCGGCCTCCCAGGCCATGCCCGGCATGCGGGCGTGAGCAAAACCATCGGACAAAGGGCCCGGCAATTTCAGGCCGCGCAAAACCACCTCCGCATCGCCGGGCGACAAGCGCCCGCCCAGCACGGCGTCATGCAGACGCAGCACCTCGAGGAAGTCCCAGGCACATGGCGACAGGCGCAGGGCAGAGACGCCCGCACGCGCGATGGCCGGCAGGTGGCCCAGCAGGCACTGCACCGTGCCCGACTGCGTCTGGATGCCATTGATGGCCAGGAACACCTGCCCTTCCTGCGTTTTCACGTCGAGCCCATCGGGGTCGTTGCCACACACGAAGCCGCACTGGTCCTTCTGCAACCCATGGTGCCGCGCCGTGAAGCATCGTGCCGACAAGGCCAGCGGCAGGCGTCCGAAGGCGATCACCTCGGCTTCGATGTGGCCCAGGTGCGGCGCGAGCACGGCCTGCATGGCGTCCAGGTCCAGCTCCACCGGCGCGAGCCAGCGGGTGGCGCCCATCTCGCGGTACTCGGCCAGCGCCTCGCTGCTGTAGACGTTGACGTGCGTGCCGATGGACCACGGCCGGCCCGCGTGCCAGGCCAGGCGAACGGCCGCGGCGTCGTTGGCCTCGATCAGCACGTCGCCGCGCTCAACGGCCTGGCGCACGCCGCGCAGCTCGGCTTCGGTTTCGATCAGCGCAAGCGTGCCCAGCCACACGCGCTTGCCGGCTTGCGTGAGCTCAGCCGCCAGCGCCAGCCAGTCGGCGGGTTTGAGATCACGTCGGCGCGAGCACACGACCTCGCCCAGCACAACGTCGCGCGCGGGGCTGTCGGCCAGGTCGGCGTAGAAGCGAAACAGGGTTTCTCGGGGCCAGTGGTACTGAACGGCCCCCACGGTCAAGGTCATGGTCGTGTTCATTGCCAAGGCCTGCTCAAGGCGCCAAGCGTCGTCTGCCGCCCTTCGGAGAGGCGCTGCAAGGCCTGCTGCCCCACTGGGCTTGCCTCATAGGTTTCGAGCGAGGCCATCGCCCGATCGATGGCCTGCCGCCACACGCGGGTGACCTGGTCGATGTAGGCCGAGCTGCGCTGGCGGCCTTCGATCTTGATCGCCTTCACACCCGCGCGAATGAGGTCGGGCAACACGTCGATCGTATTCAGGCTGGTGGGCTCTTCCAGGGCGTGTTCTCGGCGCCCTTCGACATCGAAGCGGCCTTTGCAGAGCGTGGGGTAAGCGCGGTGCTCTTCGGGCCCGTAGCGGTCGATCAGCACACCGCCCAGCCGCGCATCGACCTGCAGCCCGCGCTCCTCCCAGCGCACGAACTCGGCCGGCGAGCACACGCCCGCGTTGTTGGGCGAGCGGCCTGTGGCGTAGGAGGACAGCGCGCAGCGCCCTTCCACCATCACGCACAGGCTGCCAAAGCCGAAGACCTCGATTTCCACCGGGGTCTGGCGGATCACGTGCGCCACCTGCGACAGCGTCAGCACGCGAGGCAGCACCGCGCGCTGGATGCCATAGCGCTCGTGGTACAGCGCGATGGCCTCGTGGTTGGTGGCCGAGCCCTGCACCGACAGGTGCAGGCGCAGGTGCGGGTGCTGCCTTTTCGCATGTGCCATCACGGCCACGTCGGCCGCGATCAGGGCATCGACACCCGCGTCGGCGGCCACATCCACCGCGCGCAGCCACGGCCCTGGGTCGGGCGACAGCGCCTGCGTGTTGAGTGCCATGAGCACCTTGCGGCCCAGCCCATGGGCGCGCCTCACCGCCGCCTTGAGCTCGGTCGGTGAGAAGTTCAGCCCGGCGAAATTGCGCGCGTTCGTGGCGTCGCGCAGCCCGAGGTAGACGGCGTCGGCACCTGCTTGCAGGGCCACGTCCAGCGCACGGGGGGAGCCGGCCGGACAAACCAGCTCCGGTTGGATGACAGCGTTCATGGGTGGCCAATCTATGCAGCCACCCTCTTCATGGTTTTGTGCAGCGTCAAGGCATGTCGTGTGCCCAGCTTGGCGCGGCGGCTTGCTGCACGGGCACCACAGGCTCGGCAGGTGCTTCGGCCTTCGCAGCCACCCTCGCCGCGGCGGGCGACTCATCCTGCCAGCCACCGCCCAGCGCCTTGTACAGCGTGACGGTGTAGATCAGGCGGTCGTTGTCGGCGCGCACGCGGTCGTCGTCGCGCTCCAGGGCCTTGGCCTGCGCCTCCAGCGCCGGCTGCAACAAGGCCTGCCCCTTGATGAACAAGGCCTGCTGGTGGTCGGACACGCGCCTCGCCAGCTCGGCCACGCGCTGCAGGTGCTGGTGCTGCGCCACGAAGGCTTGCTGAGCCACGTAGGCGTTCTCGACGTCTTCCAGCGCCGTGAGGATGGCTTTTTCGTACTCCACCGCCAGGCCGTCCAGGTTGGCTTGGTTGGCCGCGATGTTGGCCCTGATGCGCCCGCCATGGAAGATCGGCAGGCGCACGCCCACGCCCAGGCGCTGCAGCCCGAAATTGCTGCCCGGCTCGTCGTCGGGTGAAAAGCGGCCGCCCATCACGGCCAGCCCAAGGTAGAAACGCGGCAGCTGCGCGGCCTTGGCCGTGCCCAGCTTGGCTGCTTGCGAGCGCAACTTGCGGGCCGCGCCGCGCACATCGGGCCGACGCTCCAGCACCTCGCTGGGCAGCACCTCGGGCAGGGGCGGCGGTTGCATCTCGGCCATGGTGGGCGGCAGAGATTTGAGCTCTTGAGGCGGCCGCCCCATCAGCACCGCCAGGCGCTTGAGGTGACTGTGCAGCAAGGCCTGCAGCGGCTCGCGCTTGGCCTGGGCGTGGCGCCACTCCAACTCTGCGCGCTCGACGTCGCTGCTGGTGGCCTGCCCGGCCTTGAAGCGTCCCTTGGCGTAGGCCATCAGCCGCTCGGCCACGCGGATGCCTTCGTCCAGCAGCAGCACCCGCCTCTCAGCGCTGCGCGCTTCGATGTAGCGCGATGCGATGTCCGAGGCCACCATCAACTGGGCGCCATGCACCTGCTCCTGCGCACCCAAGGCCAACTGCCTGACCATCTCCGTCTGGCTGCGCAGGCCGCCGAACACGTCCGCCTCCCACGCCAATGTCATCGCATGGCCACGGGTGTTGCCCCAGGGCAGGTCGCCCGTGGTTTGCGGCAGCTCGATGGGCAATGGCATGGACGTCGGCAGGGCCGAGCCCGCCCCGGTCGGCAAGGCGCCGTCCTGCTTGCCACGCGAGCCGGCCAGCGAAGCATCGACGGTGGGCAGGCTGGCCGAACCGGCCACATCGATGTAGGCACGTGCTTCGCGCACCCGGGCCAGGGCCACGCGCACATCCGCGTTCTGGCGCAGGCCTTCTTCGATGTAGGCCGTGAGCACCGGGTCGCCGAAGCGGTCCCACCAGCGGGCCAGGTCGGCGCGCTCACCGCTCAAAGGTGCGGCAGCAAAACGGTCGGGCACGGCAACGTCGGGCGGTGGCACGTCCACCGTGACGGTGGTGCAGCCCGCCAGCCAGGCCGAGGCCACGGCCGCCGCCACACCACCCCAACGGGTCAGAGAAGGCTTCATCGAACAACTCCTTCGAACAAGCAGGTCACCCCTGGCGGGCCAGCATGGTGCGAAAGCGCATCAAGGCCAGACCGAGGAACACGATGCCGATGCCCGCCACACTCAGCATCTGCGGCCACACGACATCGGCCCCGGCCGCGCGGTACAAGATGCCCTGCGCCAGCTGGGTGTAGTGGGTGGAGGGCGAGGCCAGCATCAGGTGCTGCAGCCACTCGGGCATGCTCTCGCGGGGCGTGGCCGAGCCCGACAGCAGGTACATGATCACGAACACCGGCACGGCCAGCAGCCCGAACTGCGGCATCGACGAGGCCACGGTGGCCAGCAAGATCCCCAGCGCCGTCAGCGAAAACAGGTACAAACCCGTTCCCAGCAGGAACAGCGCCGCCGACCCCTCGGGCGGCACCTCCAGCACGCCGCGCACCACCAGCGACAGCGACACCCCCACGGCCACCAGGATGACCAGCCCGTTGGCGGCGATCTTGGCCACCGCGATCTCGCTGGGCCGCACCGGCATCACCAGCAGGTGTTCGATGGTGCCGCGCTCTCGCTCGCGGATCACGGCCGCGCCCACCAGCACCACCGACAGCACCGTGACGTTGTTGATGAGCTGCATCACCGAGGTGAACCACGACGAGGTGCCGTTGGGGTTGAACAGCACGTGCACCACGGCCCTGGCGGGCAGCAACTCGTCGATGCCATCGACCTTCAGGTGCGCCAGGGTTTCGCGCACGATGATTTCTTCGAGGTAGGCCGCACCCAGACGTCCCTGGGCCATGGCCGTGGCATCCATGTGCACCTGCACGGTGGGCGAGCGGTAGGCGTGCACGTCGGCCTCGAAGTGCGCCGGGATGTCGAGCACGAACAGGAAGCGCCCCGTCTCCAGACCGTTGAGCGCTTCTTCTTCGGTCACCGGCACGGGGGCCTGGAACATGGGCGCGCGCACCGCGTCGCGCAGGCGCAGGGACAGGGCTGAGCCGTCTCGGTCGACCACGCCCACGGCCACGTGGTTCACGTCGGTCTTGGTGCCGACGGCCACCACGTAGATCGCCAAAGTGAACGACACGATGATGGCGGCCATCATGGTGCGGTCCTTGAGCACGCAGCGCAGCTCCTTGAGTCCCAGGTGCCAGACGTTGAACAGCCAGGTTGCCATCTCCGCTCTCCCCTTTCAGCGCTCTTGCTTGGGCACCAACAGGCGCGCCAGACCCACGTACAGCACGCCAAAGCCCAGCAGCACCGCGCTGGCCTGCCACAGCGGTGCCCAAGCAAGCGGCCAGCCCTTGGTGATGGTGCCCAGGCTGATCTCCTGGAACCAGGCCGCGGGGAAGGCCGCCGCCAGCGCGCGGCTGGGGCCCTGCAGCGTGGACACCGGGCTGAGCAACCCGGCAAAGCTGGTGGTGAAGATCACGCACACGATGGCCGTGAGAAACTGCGCGGCCACCTGCGTCTGCACGAAGGCCGACACCAGCATGCCCAGGCCCGTGACGGCCACCGCGTAGGCCACGGCCCCCACCGCCAGCCCGACGAAGCTGCCCTGCACGCTCACGCCGAAGACCAGCTGCAGCACCGCCACCAGCAAGCCAAAAGCCAACGTGGTCAAGGCGATGTAGGGCAATTGCTTGCCGATCAGGAACTCGCTGACCGACCCCGGCGCGGCAAAGAGGTTGAGGATGGTGCCCATCTCGCGCTCGCGCACCACGCCCAGCGCCGTCAGCATGGCCGGCACCAGCGTGAGCGACAGCATCAGCACGCCCGGCGCGAAGGTGTGGATGGAGCGGTAGTCCTGGTTGAACGACAGCCGGGGCTCGACCCGCACCGGCAACTGCGGCACGTCCGCCCCCGGTATGCCGCGCGCATAAGCCAGCGAATGTGCCAGCGCGATGGCCCGGGCGTTGTTGGCCACGTGGGTGGCGCGCGTCAGGTTGGCGCCGTCCACATGGAACGCCACCTCGGGGTGGCGCATGCCAACCAGGTCGCGGCCAAAACCTGGCGGGATGTCGATCACCATCCAGGCATCGGACGAACGCAGCGCCTGATCGATGCCGCCGGGTCCTTCAAGCTGCTGACGATCGTTCACCGACACGGCGGTGAAGTATGGCGAGCCTTCGAACTGCGCCACCAGCTCGCGGCTTTCGCTGCTCTGGTCGCGGTCCACCACCACGTAGGCGATGCGGTCCACGTCGAAGCTCAGGCCCCAGGTGCCGGCGCACAGCATGATCAGCGGGCCCAGCACGGCAAAGGTCAGGCGGATGGCGTCGTGGCGCAGCTCCATCGCCTCGCGGCGGGCAAAAGCCCACATGCGGCGCCACCAGGCCCGCCAGGCCGCCAACTCGGCGCCAGCGCTGCTCGACGCGGGTTCGTCATCGAGCACCTCATCTGGCGGCGCATGCAGGCACTCTCCTGGGTCGGCCTGGCCGGCTTTCGCATCCGCTTCCAGGTGGTCGATGAAGGCCTGCTCCAGCGTCTCGCAGCCCTGCTCTTCGCACAAGGCCTGCGGTGCCCCCACCGCCAGCACGCGCCCGTGGTGCATCAGCGAGATGCGGTCGCAGCGCTGCGCCTCGTTCATGAAGTGCGTGGACACGAACAGCGTGACGCCCTCTTCGCGCGAGAGGCGGATCAGGTGGCGCCAGAACAGGTCGCGCGCGGCCGGGTCCACCCCCGAGGTCGGCTCGTCGAGGATCAGCACCTCGGGCTTGTGCAGGCAGGCCGCCGCCAGTTGCAGCCGCTGGCGGATGCCCAGCGACAGCCGCGCCGGCGGCACCTCGGCGTGGGCCAGCAGGTCGAACTTCGCCAGCGACGACTCGATCGCCTCGGGCACCGTGGCCAGTTCCATGCGGTAGAGCCGCGCATGCAGCCACAGGTTCTGCCGCACCGACAGCTCTTCGTACAGCGAGAACAACTGCGACATGTAGCCGATGTGCAGCCGCGTGCTCAGGTCGCCCGCGTCCACCGGCTTGCCCAGCAGGCGGGCTTGGCCTTCGGTGATGTCGAGCAGTCCCGTGAGCATCTTCATCGTCGTTGTCTTGCCGCAACCGTTCGAGCCCAGGAAGCCGAAGATCTCGCCCCGCTCGATGCGGAAGTTGACGTCGCTGACCGCGGTGAAGTCACCGAAGCGGCGTGTCAGGCCTTGGGCCTCCATGGCCGGCTCGCCGCCGAAATCCGGCAAGGGCGGGATGACCAGGGGCTCGGCCGCCCCACCCTGCGACAGCTTGATGTAAGCCTCTTCCAGGTGCGCCGACTGCGTGCTGGCCAGCACCTCGGTGGTGGGCGCGTTCACCAGCACGCGGCCATCGGCCATGGCCACCAGGTGCTCGAAACGCTCGGCCTCTTCCATGTAGGCGGTGGCCACCAGCACCGTCATGTGAGGTCGCTGGCGGCGCAGGCCTTCGACCAGGGCCCAGAACTGGCGGCGCGAGAGCGGGTCCACGCCCGTGGTCGGCTCATCGAGGATGAGCAGGTCGGGGTCGTGCACCAGGGCGCTGCACAAGGCCACCTTCTGCTTCATGCCACCCGACAACTTGCCAGCGGGCCGATCCGCAAACGGCGCCATGCCCGTGGCCGCCAGCAAGCGCCTGATGCGCCCATTGCGCTCGGCCTCGGGTACGCCGAACAGGCGCGCAGCGAAGTCCACGTTGTCGTAGACCGAAAGCGAGCGGTACAGCGCCCGCCCCAGCCCCTGCGGCATGTAGGCGATGCGTGGCAACAGGCGTTGTCGCGCAGCGGTGTCGGCCAGGTCGGTGCCCATCACCTCGACCATGCCATCCTGGATGCGCTTGACACCCGCAACGATCGACAGCAACGTGGACTTGCCCACGCCATCGGGCCCCACCAGTCCCACGGTGCAGCCGGTGGGCAGGCTCAAAGTCACGTTGTGCAGGGCCTGGGTGTCGCCATAGCGATGAGACACGTCCTGCAAGGAAACAGCGGGGTGCATGGGACACCTCAGCGCCACGCGCTCACACGGCGGCTTTCTTCCGTCGCCGGCTCAGGCCATTCGGGCTCCACCATCCTTGGGGCCACGCGCACATGGCCCATGCCCGTCAAGCCGCCCTTGAGCAGGCTGATGTGGCGAGCGGCCACATCTGCTGGCACCGTGAGCTTGACGCGGTAGGTCAGCTTGTCGCGCTCGTTGCGCGTCTCCACGTGCTTGGGCGTGAACTGCGCCTCCGAAGACACGAAGGACACGCGCGCCGGCAGCGGCAGGTCGGGCGCGGCGTCGAGCACGATGCGCGCCTCATCCCCCAGCTTCACCTGCCCGGCCACGGCCGACGACACGAACACCGTCATGTGCACCAGCGTCGTGTCCAGCACCGTGGCCACGCGCCCACCCGCCGGAATCACCGCCCCCGGCTCGACCACGCGGTGCTCGATGCGGCCATCCACCGGCGCACGCAGCGTGTGGTCGTCGATGGCTTGCTTGAGGCGCAGCATGCCAGCTTCGGCTTCTTCCTTGGCGGCCTTGGCCTCGCCCATCGCCGACGTGGCGATCGAGATGCCCGCGCGCTCGCCATCGCGTTGGGCCTGGCGGCGCTGCAGCTCCGAGTCGGACACCAGGTCTTGTTTGCGCAGGTCGGCCGCGTTGTCGAACTCCAGCTGCGCCACGCGCGCCTTGATCGACTGCACCTGCACCTCGCCCTGCGCGCGGCCCATGGCCTGCATGGCGCGCTGCCGCATGGCCTGCACGCCGGCCAGTTGCGCCACCAAGTCGGCCGTGTCCATGCGGGCGATGACGTCGCCGGCCTTGACCGACTGGCCTTCGCGCACCTCCACGCTCAGCACCTTGCCGGCGAACTTGGTGGCCACCTCAACGCGCTGGATCTCCAGCCGACCGTTGCCCTTGAAGACCTGCTGCACGGGCGTGTCAGGCCCCAGCACCGACCAGGTGGCCCACGCCGCCGACATGGCCAGGGCCGATGCGCCCACCCCGAAGATGAACCCACGGTAGCGCGTCAACATGTGGATGGCTTGCTTCATCGCTTGTCCCCTTTCGGCAACCGGCGCGCGACACGAACGGCGTCGCCTTTCAAACCGGTGAAGCCATTGTTGGGATGGCGCCAAAAATCTGACATTGCGCGTGATCAAACCGTCCGATGAACCAGGCGTCCACCCCTCGAATCAGCGGGCAATGCAGATCAAATCGGGCGGCAGGAATGGATGCGGATCAAGGTGCCCACGTGTGCCCTGCCTTCAACGCACGCTGAGCGCAGGGCCGATGCGACTGAGCCGCGCCACCAGTTCATCGGGCGGCGTGCGCTCGCCCGGCCCCAGCGTTGCCTCGGTCACCGGCGTGGCCCGGTAGCCCTGCAGCACCCAATGCCTCGCGCCCATCGACTTGAGCATGCGCGCCATGCGCATCAGCGCGGCCTCGGGGATGAGGTCGGGGTGCCAGGTGGTGCGCAGCTCGTGGGCCTTGCCGCTGGCCAGCACCAGGGCCAGGCTCTCGCGCACCGGCTCGCCGCTGCGCGGCACCGAGGTGATGGCCTTGTAGTCCTCGAACTCGGTCTTGATGTCCAGCGCCACCCAGTCGACCAGGGGCAGGACCTTGGCCAGGCGCTGCGGGTACAGCCCGGCTGTGTGCAGCCCCACCTGGAAACCCAGCGCACGCACCTCGTGCATGGAGCGCTCCAGCGCAGCGTCCAGCGTGGGCTCGCCACCGCTGAACACCACGCCGTCAAGCAGACCCTGGCGTTGCTGCAAGGTGCCCAGCAACCTGTCCCAGGTCTGGGTGTCTCGGCCACAGCCCGACTCGCGCGGTTGCAGCGATGGGTTGTGGCAGTAGTGGCAACGCCAGGGGCAGCCCTGCACGAAAACCACCGCGGCCAGTTGGCCTGGCCAGTCGGTGGTGCTCAGTGGCGTGAAGCCCCCGACGTCCAGGGGCGGGATCAAGCGGTGCTCAGCTTGCGCAGGCCTGAACTCGATCGGGCTCGACGAAGTACTTTCGTTCATGGAACTCCCCCTTCTTGCCCACGTTGAACGAGGCCATGGGTCGGTGATAGCCCATCACCCGGGTCCAGACCTCGCAGCGCTGGCGCTCGTGTTCGGCCAGCAGCGGATGAGGTGCGTCGGGGGTGCGTGCGGTGCAGGTCATGGAGGCTCCTTCAGTCGGGTTGATCAAACGGGGTTGGGCAAGGCCTCGTTGCCCGAAGCCTGGCGACGCGCCAAGGCTTCTTCATCGCAACGCGGGCAAAAGGCGTGTTCGCCAGCCAGGTAGCCGTGCGTGGGGCAGATCGAGAACGTCGGCGTGATGGTGATGTAGGGCAGCCGAAAGCGCCCCAGCGCGCGCCGCACCAGGTTCTTGCAAGCCTGCGCCGACGACACCCGCTCGCCCAGGTACAGGTGCAGCACCGTGCCGCCGGTGTACTTGCGCTGCAAGGCCTCTTGCCGAGCCAGGGCCTCGAAGGGGTCGTCGCAAAAACCCACCGGCAGTTGCGACGAGTTCGTGTAGTAAGGCTCCTCCACCGTGCCCGCCTGCAGGATGCCGGGGAAGCGCAAACGGTCTTCCTTCGCAAAACGGTAGGTCGTGCCCTCGGCCGGTGTGGCCTCCAGGTTGTAGAGGTGGCCGGTGGCCTCCTGCATGCCCGTGATGCGCTCGCGGATGTGGTCGAGGTAGCGCAGCGCAAAGGCCTCGCCCCAAGGCGTGGTGATGTCTTCCAGGTCCTGCGTGAAGTTGCGGATCATCTCGTTGATGCCGTTGACGCCCACGGTCGAGAAGTGGTTGCGCAGCGTGCCCAGGTAGCGCTTGGTGTAGGGAAACAGGCCCGCGTCCATGTGCCCCTGGATCACCTTGCGCTTGATCTCCAGGCTCTGGCTGGCCAGTTGCAACAGGTGGTCGGTGCGCGCCAACAGGCCTGGCTCGTCACCCGCGTGCAGGAAGCCCAGCCGCGCGCAGTTCAGCGTCACCACGCCCAGCGAGCCGGTCTGCTCAGCCGATCCGAACAAGCCGTTGCCGCGCTTGAGCAGCTCGCGCAAATCGAGCTGCAAGCGGCAGCACATCGAGCGGATCATGTGCGGCTGCAGCTCCGAGTTCACGAAGTTCTGGAAGTAGGGCAAGCCGTACTTGGCCGTCATCTCGAACAGTGCCTCGGTGTTGGGGTGCTCCCAGTCGAAGTCCTTGGTGATGTTGTAGGTGGGGATGGGGAAGGTGAAAGCCCTGCCGCGCGCATCGCCCGCCATCATCACGTCGATGTAGGCGCGGTTGATCATGTCCATCTCGGCCTGCAGATCGCCATAGGCAAACGGCATCTCCGCGCCGCCGATGACGGGCACCTGCTCGCGCAGGTCTTCGGGGCAGACCCAGTCGAAGGTCAGGTTGGTGAACGGCGTCTGCGTGCCCCAGCGCGAAGGCACGTTGAGGTTGTAGATCAGCTCTTGCAGGCACTGGCGCACCTGCTCGTAGGCCAGGCCATCCTTGCGGATGTAGGGCGCCAGGTAGGTGTCGAAGGAGCTGAAGGCCTGCGCCCCCGCCCACTCGTTCTGCAGCGTGCCCAGGAAGTTGACGATCTGTCCCACGGCCGAGGACAGGTGCTTGGGCGGCCCCGCCTCCACCTTGCCCGGCACGCCGTTGAGGCCCTCGTGCAGCAGCGTGCGCAGCGACCAGCCCGCGCAGTAGCCCGAGAGCATGTCGAGGTCATGGATGTGGAAGTCGGCGTCGCGGTGCGCCTGACCGACCTGTGGCGGGTAGACGTGGCTGAGCCAGTAGTTGGCGATCACCTTGCCCGACACGTTGAGGATGAGCCCGCCCAGCGAATAGCCCTGGTTGGCGTTGGCGTGGATGCGCCAGTCCTGCCGGTGCAGGTACTCGTTGACCGAGCGCTCGACATCGACGGCGGTGCGGCGGTCTTCGCGCAGTGCGCGGTGCTGCTCGCGGTAGACGATGTAGGCGCGCGCGGCCTGGGTGTGACCCGCATCGAGCAGCACCTGCTCGACCACGTCCTGGATCTGCTCGACCGTGGGCACGCGCGCGCACAGGCGCTGGATGACGGCGTCGGTCAGGCGCCAGGCTTCATCGACATCAAAAGCATTGCTGGCATCGCCCGCTGCGGCCATGGCCCGAGCGATGCGCTCAGGCTGGAAGCCGGCCGTGCCGCCGTTGCGTTTGAAGACGGCCACTGGGGTGGTACGGGGGTTGTTGGCGGCGGGCTGGCTGGTGCTGGTCGGCATGCGGTCTCCACACATTTAGTGCCTGGCATGAGCACCAGACACCAGAGCTAGTGTTTCGACATGCTGCTGGGAGGGTTTTGATGGTCGTCAACCTGAAAGTGAAAGCGAGTCCGCCATCACTTCACCCCCAGCCGCTTGGCCAGCTTGTGCAGGTTGCTTGCGTCGATGCCCAGCCAGCGGGCAGCTTCGGCCCAGTTGCCACCAGCAGCCTGCAGGGTCTGGCGCACCAGCCCGCGCTCGAACTGCTCCACCTGCGCGCGCAAGCCCGCCATGCCTGGTCCGGCAGCGCCCTCACCCATGGCTTGCCCCGTTGATGCACCGACTGGCGTACCCGCCTCATCAGCGAGCCCCAAGCCAGCCAGCCCCAGGTTCACACCCGGCGTCTCCACCAGGTCCAGCAGGTCTTCGGTCAAGGTCACGATGTCGCGCCGGTTCACGCCCCGGCTCAGCAGCTTGAGCGCGGCGCGGCCCATCACGTGCTCCAGCTCGCGCACGTTGCCGGGCCAGCCATAACGCAGCAAAGCCACTTCCGCCGCCGCGTCCAGCCGCAGGCTGCGCAAGCCCAGCCGCGCCCGGTTGACCTCCAGGAAGTGCCCGGCCAGCAGCAGCACGTCGTCGCCACGCTCTCGCAGGGGCGGCACGTGCACGGGGTAGACCGACAGCCGGTGGTACAGGTCGGCGCGAAAGCCCCCCTGGCTCACCGCGTCCTTCAAAGCCCGGTTGGTGGCAGCCACCACGCGCACGTCCACCTTCACGGGCTTGTCGGCGCCCAGGCGCTGCACCTCGCCGTTCTGCAAGGTGCGCAGCAGCTTGGCCTGTATGCTCAGCGGCAGCTCGCCCACCTCGTCCAGGAAGATGGTGCCGCCGCGCGCCGCCTCGAAGCGCCCCGCACGGTCGGTGGTCGCGCCCGAAAACGCACCCCGCACGTGGCCAAAGAGCTCGCTCTCGGCAAGTGATTCGGGGAGCGCCGCGCAATTGACGTGCACCATCGGCCCCTTGGCCCGTGCGGAGCGCTCGTGCACCCGCTGCGCGAACAGCTCCTTGCCCGTGCCCGTCTCGCCCATCAGCAGCACCGGCAGGTCGGACTGCGCCACCACATCGACCTCGTGCAGCACCCGCTGCAGGGCCGAGCTGTGGCCGATGATGCCGGTGCGCACACCGGGCATGGGCGAGTCAGAAGCGCCTGATGCCGTCACCCTCGCCTGCCGCAGCACCTGCACCTCCTGCTCCAGCAGGCTGACCCGAACGGCCGCGCCCACCCAGGGCAGGCAGGCCAGCAAGGCCTCGCGGGCCTCATCGTCGAAGGTGCCTGGCTTCAAGGCATCGAGCGTGAGCGCGCCCCAGCGCCGACCGTCGATGTGCACGCTCGCGCCCATGCAGTCGTGCACGGGCAGCGGGTGGCCGGCCATGCCCTCGACCAAGCCGTCGTAGGGGTCGGGCAAAGTGCTGGCGTGCTCGAAGTGCACCACCTCGCGGCTGAGCAGGATGGTCGACAGGCGCGGGTGCTGTGCCACCTCGAAAGCCCGACCCAGGGCCTCGCGGCTGAGCCCTTCGGCGGCCACTGGGCGCAGCGCTTCGTCCTCCTCCTGCAGCAACACCACGGCCTCGCAACCAAAGCGCGCCTTGAGCTGCCCGACCAGCCTTTGCAGCCGCACCGCGCGCGGCAGGCTCACCGTCAGGTCGGCCAAAGCCATGTGATCGATCAGGGTTGTTTCAACCTTTTGCATGGTCATTTACACCCAATTAAGCCGGGTTTATTCTACCCATAAATTTTGCAAGTGCTTGATTTAAAAGGACCCATGAGCTGGTCTGAGGTTTGCGGTGTCACAGACAAGTCAAACCTGGTCACCCACTTTCAAAAGGAGCCCACCATGAGCCACGCCGAACAATCCCTGGGCCTGCTGGCCCGCACCATCCCCGGTGCCACCCGCGTCTTCCACGCCCACCACCTCGACTTCTGCTGTGGCGGCAAGCAAACGCTGCAGACCGCCGCCGACAAGGCCGGCCTGGACGCCTCGCAGATCGCCGCTCAGCTCGATGCCTTGCAAGACGGCGCAGACGAGGTCGTGGACTGGACGGAAGCCGCCACGCCCGACCTGGTCGACCACATCCTCTCGCGCTACCACGCCCGCCACCGCGAGCAACTGCCCGAGCTGATCCGCCTGGCCCGCCGCGTCGAGCACGTGCACGGCGACCGCCCCGAGTGCCCGCTGGGCCTGGCCGATCACCTCGAAACCATGCAGCAGGAGCTGGAGAGCCACATGCAGAAGGAAGAGATGGTGCTCTTTCCGATCTACAAGCGCGGCATGGGCAACCCCAGCCTGCCGCCCGTGCACGTGATGCGCATGGAGCACGACCAACACGGCCAAGAACTCGCCAAGCTCGAAGCGCTGACCAACGGCATCACCCTGCCCCGTGGCGCCTGCAACACCTGGCGCGCGCTCTACCTGGGTCTGCAGACCCTGCGCGAGGACCTGATGGCGCACATCCACCTCGAGAACAACGTGCTGTTCGAGCGCGCCTGAGCGCAGCCGCCCCTCCATTTCACCCATCTGAAAGAAGCAACATGGGTCCGTACAAGAAGCACTGGTACGCGCTGATCTGCGTGTGCATCGTGATGTTCTCGCTGCTGGGCTACTTCGGCGCCGAGGTCTACCGCTCGGCACCGCCGATCCCAACCCAGGTCAGCTCTGCCAGCGGGCAAAAGCTGTTCACGCAGGACGACATCCTCGACGGGCAGACCGCCTGGCAATCGGTCGGCGGCATGCAGCTGGGCTCCATCTGGGGCCACGGGGCCTACCAGGCCCCCGACTGGACGGCCGACTGGCTGCACCGCGAGCTGAGCGCCTGGCTCGACCTGGCCGCCCACGAGCGCCACGGCAAGGCCTTCGATCAACTCGGCGTGGGCGAGCAAGGCGCGCTGCGCGCCGAGCTCAAGGCCGAGTACCGAGGCAACCGCACGGATGCGAACGGCACGCTGCAAGTGAGCGACCGACGCGCGCAGGCCATCGCACAAACGGCGGCCTACTACGATCAGCTCTTCTCCGACGCGCCCGCGCTGCGCAAGAGCCGCCAGAGCTTCGCCATGAAGGAGAACACACTGCCCAGCGCCGAGCGGCGCCAGGCCATGACGCATTTCTTCTTCTGGACCGCCTGGGCCGCCGCGACGGAGCGCCCCGGCGCGCACGTCACCTACACCAACAACTGGCCGCACGAGCCGCTGATCGGCAACCAGCCCAGTGGCGAGAACATCGTGTGGTCGATCGCCAGCGTCGTGATCCTGCTCGCGGGCGTCGGCTTCCTGGTGTGGGGCTGGTCCTTCCTGCGCGATCACGAAGAGCCCTTGCCGCAAGCCCCCGCGCGCGACCCGTTGACCAGCTTCGCGCTCACGCCCTCGCAACGCGCACTCGGCAAGTACCTGTTCCTGGTCGTGGCCCTGTTCGTCTTCCAGGTGTTCCTGGGGGGCTTCACCGCCCACTACACGGTGGAGGGGCAGCATTTCTACGGCATCGATGTGTCGCAGTGGTTCCCGTATTCGCTCACGCGCACCTGGCACATCCAGTCGGCGCTGTTCTGGATCGCCACGGGCTTCCTGGCCGTCGGTCTGTTCCTCGCCCCCGTCATCAACGGCGGCAAAGATCCGAAGTTTCAGAAGCTGGGCGTGGACGTGCTTTTCTGGGCGCTGGTGGCGGTGTGCGTCGGCTCCTTCGCCGGCAACTACCTGGCCATTGCGCAAAAGCTGCCGCCCGAGTGGAACTTCTGGCTGGGCCACCAGGGCTACGAGTACGTGGACCTGGGCCGCCTGTGGCAGATCCTCAAGTGGGTCGGCATCCTGCTGTGGCTGGTGCTGATGCTGCGCGGGGTGCTGCCCGCCTTGCTCAAGCGCTCGACGGATGGCAAGGGTGAAGACAAGAACCTGCTCGCGCTGCTGACCGCATCGGTCGGCGCCATCGGCCTGTTCTACGGCGCCGGCCTGTTCTATGGCGAGCGCACCAGCCTGTCGGTGATGGAGTACTGGCGCTGGTGGGTGGTCCACCTCTGGGTCGAGGGCTTCTTCGAGGTCTTCGCCACCACGGCGCTGGCCTTCGTCTTCAGCAGCATGGGCCTGGTCTCGCGCAACATGGCCACCACGGCCAGCCTGGCATCGGCCTCGCTGTTCATGCTGGGCGGCATCCCCGGCACCTTCCACCACCTGTACTTCGCGGGCACCACCACGCCGGTGATGGCCGTGGGCGCCGCCTTCAGCGCGCTCGAAGTGGTGCCGCTGATCGTGCTGGGCCACGAGGCTTGGGAGAACTGGCGCCTGAAGGACCGTGCACCGTGGATGGACAGCCTCCGGTGGCCTCTGCTGTGCTTCGTGGCCGTGGCCTTCTGGAACATGCTGGGCGCGGGCGTCTTCGGCTTCATGATCAACCCGCCGATCTCGCTGTACTACGTGCAGGGCCTCAACACCACACCGGTGCACGCCCACGCCGCGCTGTTCGGGGTGTACGGCTTCCTGGCGCTGGGCTTCACGCTGCTGGTGCTGCGCTATGTGCGCCCGCAGTTCGCCTTCAACGACCGGCTGATGACCATCGCCTTCTGGGGCCTCAACGGTGGCCTGGTGCTGATGATCACCACCAGCCTGCTGCCCATTGGCATCATCCAGTTCGCCGCCAGCGCCAGCGAGGGTCTGTGGTATGCCCGCAGCGAAGCCTTCATGCAGCAGCCACTGCTGCAGACGCTGCGCTGGGTGCGCACCTTCGGCGACCTCGTCTTCATCGGTGGCGCCGTGGCCCTGGCCCTGCAGGTGGTGCTGGGGCTGGCGAACAAGGGGCAATCCTCGCGGCAGGCTCCGGCCGACGCCAGGCTGGTTCGCGGCTGATGTTCATGCCGCCCTGACCTCACCGACCCCGGCCACATCTGACATCCGGCTGGGGTCGGCCGAAGTCAACTCAAACGCCTCGCGGCCTGCTCGATTCGATCAATCGGCAGGCCGCGTTGCTTTGTACAGTGCCTTCACGAGGTCGGACTGGGTGATGATGCCCACCAGCTGTTTGTCCCCGTCGATCACCGGGATGTGGTGGTGCCCAGCTTCGGAGAACAGCGGCACCAGCTCGGCCACGCGCCTGTCGCCACTGATCACGCGCACGCCGCGCGTCATGATGCGGCCGACCGTGTCGGGCATGGCCGATGCTGCCTTCGCGTCTCGCTTGACCAGGGCCAGCAAGCGGTTGGCCATGCCCTCATGCTGGTCGAGGCCCGCGTGGCGCATGAAGTCAGCCACCGTCAGGATGCCGACCACCCGTTGCGACTGATCGATCACGGGCAGCGCCTTGATGCGGTGTTCGCGCATCAGCCGCCAAGCCTCATCCAGCGAGGTGCCCACGCGCGCCGTCACGGGCGCCTTCGTCATGATGTCCACACACAGCAGGTGCCCGAAGTTGCGCTCGTAGGCAGCCGCCTCGGCGAACTCGAGGATGCCCTCCAGGTCGTCACGGCTCACATCGAGCACCTGGTTGTAGTGAGCCAGCGCGGCATCCAGGTCGGCCCCCGAGAAGCGGCTGCCCGGCCTGGCGGTGGGCTGCGGCGCGCCACGGTGCGGGTACCGGCGCCCGGTGAGCTCGTTGTAAGCCATGCCCGCCATGACCAGCAGCATCGAATCTGTGAGCATGGGGAACAGCGCGAACTCGGGTTTCGCGCCCGTGAGCGCCGCAAGCAGGGCCGATGCGCCACCGGGCGGGTGCAGGCAACGGCAGCGGAACATCACCGCGATCGCCACGGCCACCGCCACCGCCCCGGCCCAGGCCGGATCGGGGATGAACATGGCGCACACGCTGCCCACCAGGGCCGACAAGGCATTGCCACCCACCACCGACCAAGGCTGGGCCAGCGGGCTGGCAGGCACGGCGAACACCAGCACCGCGCTGGCGCCCAACGGGGCCGCGATCCACGCCGCGTTGCCCATCGGCATGGCCGTGCCCAGCCAGCGGGCCAGCAGCGCGGTCACCAGGATGCCCACGCCGGCACCGAGCAAGGCGCGCCACTGTTCCCTGGCATTCACCGACGTCGAGACCGACGGCCACAAGCCGAGCCACCAGGCTCGCAGCGACTCCATCAGGCGAGAAAACGGAGGCCGCACGCAGGACTACCTCGGTCGGTCACCTGCAACGCCACGTGCAGACCGTCAATCCTGACAGTGCTGGACGACGTAGTCCTTGACCCACTGCGTCTCGTTGGGGCTCACCACAAAGCGCTTGGGCAGCGACTCCAGGCCCTCCAGCCCCTTGATCCAGAACGGACGGGCCGGACGCTGGCCGGTGGCCTCGACGATGGTCTCTTCGAATTTGGCCGGCAGCGCCGTCTCCAGCACGATCATCGTCACACCAGGCTTCATGTGCTCCTTGGCCACCTTCAGGCCATCGGCCGTGTGGGTGTCGATCAGCGTGCCGTCCTTCTCGAAGGTTTCGCGGATGGTGACCAGGCGGTCGGCGTGCGAACTGGTGCCCGAGACGAAGCCATAGCCCTTGACCTTGGCGAACACGTCGGCCGGCAGCGTGAAACCGCCCTGCTTCTCGACCGCGTCCTTGAACAGGGCCTTGCAGGCAGCGCCATCGCGACCCAGCAGGTCGAACACGAAGCGCTCGAAGTTCGAAGCCTTGGAGATGTCCATCGAGGGCGACGAGGTTTCGTAGGTTTCGGCCGAGCCTCGCACGCGGTAGGTGCCGGTGCGGAAGAACTCGTCGAGCACGTTGTTCTCGTTCGTGGCCACCACCAGCTGATCGACGGGCAGGCCCATCATGCGGGCCACATGGCCGGCGCAGACGTTGCCGAAGTTGCCCGAAGGCACCGTGAAGGACACCTTCTCGGCGTTCGACTTGGTGGCGTAGAAGTAGCCGGCAAAGTAGTACACCACCTGGGCCAGCAGGCGCGCCCAGTTGATCGAGTTCACGGTGCCGATCTTGTACTTGCGCTTGAAGTCCAGGTCGTTCGAGCAGGCCTTGACGATGTCCTGGCAATCGTCGAACACGCCTTCGACGGCGATGTTGTGGATGTTGGGGTCCTGCAGGCTGAACATCTGCGCCTGCTGGAAGGGGCTCATGCGGCCGTGCGGGCTGAGCATGAACACGCGCACGCCCTTCTTGCCGCGCATGGCGTACTCGGCCGCGCTGCCGGTGTCACCCGAGGTGGCACCCAGGATGTTGAGCTGCTCGCCGCGGCGGCCCAGTTCGTACTCGAACAGGTTGCCCAGCAGCTGCATGGCCATGTCCTTGAAGGCCAGCGTCGGGCCATTGGACAGGGCCTCCAGGCACAGCCCCGGCTCCAGGTGCTTGAGCGGCGTGATCTCGGGAAAACCGTAGACCTCTTGCGTGTAAGTCTTGGCGGTCAGCGCCTTCAGGTCGGCCTTCGGGATGTCGTCGATGTACAGCGACAGCACCTCAAAAGCCAGCTCGGCGTACGACAGGCCGCGCCACTTCGTGAGCGTGGCGTCGTCCACCTTCGGGTAGGACACGGGCAGGTACAGGCCACCGTCCGGCGCCAGGCCTTCGAGCAGGATCTCGGAGAAGCCGCGCTGCGTTTGATCGCCGCGGGTGGAGATGTACTTCATGCCAGCTCTTCCTTGCGCAGCTTGACGATCGGGGCCAGCACCGTGGGCAGCGCCTGCATGGCAGCGATGGCCTGGTTCATGCCGCCTTCGCTGGTCTCGTGGGTCAGGATGATCAGGTCGGTCTGGCTGCCTTCGCTGACCTCATCGGCCTCGCGCTGGATGACCGCGTCGATGCTGATCCCCTTCTCAGCCAGGATGCCAGTGAGCTTGGCCAGCACGCCGGCCTTGTCGGCCACGCGCAGGCGCAGGTAGAACGAGGTCACGATCTGCTCGAGCGGCAGGATGGGCAGCGCCGACATCGAGTCCGGCTGGAAGGCCAGATAAGGCACGCGGGCCGCCGGGGCTGCGTCCAGCAGGCGGGCGATGTCCACCAGATCGGCCACCACGGCCGAAGCGGTGGGCTCCGAACCTGCGCCCTTGCCGTAGTACATGGTCGTGCCCACGGCGTCGCCCTGCACCAGCACGGCGTTCATGGCGCCTTCCACGTTGGCGATCAGGCGCTTCATCGGCACCAGCGTGGGGTGGGTGCGAAGCTCGACGCCGTTGTCGCGGCGACGCGCGATGCCCAGCAGCTTGATGCGATAGCCCAGTTGCTCGGCATACTTGATGTCGGTGGCCGACAGCTTGGTGATGCCTTCCACGTGCGCCTTGTCGAACTGCACCGGGATGCCGAAGGCGATGGCGCTCAGCAGCGTGGCCTTGTGCGCGGCGTCCACGCCTTCGATGTCGAAGGTCGGATCGGCTTCGGCATAGCCCAGGCGTTGCGCTTCTTTGAGCACCACGTCGAAGTCCAGGCCCTTGTCGCGCATCTCGGAGAGGATGAAGTTGGTGGTGCCGTTGATGATGCCGGCCACCCACTGCACCTGGTTGGCCGTCAGGCCTTCGCGCAGCGCCTTGATGATGGGGATGCCACCGGCCACGGCGGCTTCAAACGCCACGATCACGCCCTTCTCGCGGGCGGCAGCGAAGATCTCGGTGCCATGCACGGCAAGCAGGGCCTTGTTGGCCGTGACGACGTGCTTGCCGGCGGCAATGGCCTCGAGCACCAGGGCCTTGGCGATGCCGTAGCCGCCGATCAGCTCGACGACGACGTCGATGTCCGGGTTGGCGATCACGGCGCGGGCGTCAGCGACGATCTGGGCGCTGTCACCCACCACCTTCTTGGCCAGCTCGGTGTTCAGGTCGGCCACCATGGCCACCTCGATGCCGCGACCGGCACGGCGACGGATTTCTTCCTGGTTGCGTTTCAGGACGGTGAAGGTGCCGCCGCCGACGGTGCCGATGCCCAGCAGGCCGACGCGCACGGGACGCAGTTGTTCTTGGCTCATGGTGTTTTCTCAGGTTCGCTGCGGGCGGCCTCGTGGGCGGCCCGCGTGTTTCAAATCAGGCGGACGGGGCTCAGGCGTGACGCTTGCGGTAGCCGTCCAGGAACCGGGCGATGCGGCCGATGGCTTCGGCCAGGTCGTCGCTGTTGGGCAGGAAGACCAGGCGGAAGTGGTCAGGCTGGGGCCAGTTGAAGCCGGTACCCTGCACGATCAGCACCTTCTCTTCGGCCAGCAGTTCGTAGGCAAACTGCTGGTCATTGGCGATGGGGTACATCTTGGGGTCCAGGCGCGGGAACATGTACAGCGCCCCCTTGGGCTTGACCACGCTCACGCCGGGGATCTGGTTGAGCAGCTCGTAGGCCAGGTCGCGCTGCTTGCACAGGCGCCCGCCCGGCTGCACCAGGTCCTTGATGCTTTGGTAACCGCCCAAAGCCGTCTGGATGGCCAGCTGGCCCGGCGTGTTGGCGCACAGGCGCATCGAGGCCAGCATGTTCAGGCCCTCGATGTAATCACGCGCATGGCGCTTCTCGCCCGACACCACCATCCAGCCGGCGCGGTAGCCACACGAGCGGTAGTTCTTGCTCAGGCCGTTGAAGGTCAGGCAGAGCACGTCGTCGGCCAGTGAAGCGATCGAGGTGTGCTCATTGCCGTCGAACAGCGTCTTGTCGTAGATCTCGTCGGCCAGGATGATGAGCTGGTGCTCGCGCGCAACCTCGATGATCTCCTTGAGCAGGCTCTCGGGGTAGAGCGCGCCGGTCGGGTTGTTCGGGTTGATGACCACGATGGCGCGGGTGCGCGGCGTGATCTTGGCGCGGATGTCGGCAATGTCGGGGTACCACTCCTGCTGCTCGTCGCAGATGTAGTGCACCGGGCGACCGCCCGAGAGCGACACGGCGGCGGTGTAGAGCGGGTAGTCAGGCGCCGGCAGCAGGACCTCGTCGTCTTCGTTGCACAACGCATTGATCGCCATGACGATGAGCTCCGAGGCGCCGTTGCCCAGGTAGACGTCGTCCACCGTCACGCCCTTGATGCCCTTTTCCTGGCAGTAGTGCACCACCGATTTACGCGGCGCAAACAAGCCCTTGCTGTCGGTGTAGCCCGCAGCGCCCGAGAGGTTGCGGATCATGTCCTGCACGATCTCGTCGGGCGGCTCCAGCCCGAACACGGCCAGGTTGCCGATGTTGAGCTTGATGATCTTGTGCCCGTCTTCCTCCATCTGGCGCGCCTTTTCCAGCACGGGCCCACGGATGTCGTAACAGACATTGGCGAGTTTGCTGGACTTGACGATGGGCTTCAAAACGTTCTCCGATGGGCGGGCAAGGTGGGGGAAACCGAGGGAAAGCTAGAATTTAACCACACCCGCCTCGGGAAACGCCCCAGATGCGTGCCGATCCCCTCCAGGTGTGCAGGCTCCCCGACCTCCCCCTTCGCCCCATGAAATTCCAGCCCGACCGCGCCGAAGGCGTCAACGTCATCCACGCCTACACCCGCACCAGCGTGTCGGTGAACGGGCAGGTCCACACACGCAGCATCCTGGTGCCCCCCACCGGAGAGCTGATCGACTGGCCCGTGAACTCGCTCGACACCCTGAGCGAGGCCGATTTCCAAGTCATCCTCGAAGCGCGGCCCGAGGTCCTGATCCTGGGCACCGGCCCCACCCTGCGCTTCGTCAAACCAGCGCTGATGCGCCACCTCATGGCCGCGCGCATCGGCGTCGAGACCATGGACACCGCAGCAGCGTGCCGCACTTACAACATCCTGGTGGGTGAAGGCCGACAGGTGATGGCGGCATTGCTCATCGGTGACTGACGCCCACGTCCGCGCACCAATTCCGCGCGCTTCACACTGCTTCACACCCCCGGATCGGGTGGCCTTTGCGAAGCATTTATAATCAACGGTTATTCACGCAGGCTGCTGATTTTCATCACATGACTCCCGCTCTCAACAAACCGTTGCCGGACTTTGAAGCGATCGCCACGGGTGGCGTGAAGTTCACCCCCCCAGGCTTCGTTGGTCAGACCGTCGTGTTGTACTTCTACCCGAAGGACCACACCCCCGGTTGCACGACCGAGGCCATGCAGTTCCGTGACCTGCACAAGGAGTTCGCGAAAGCTGGCGCCGTCGTTTTCGGTGTCTCGCGCGACAACCTGGCTTCGCACGACAAGTTCAAGCAGAACCTCGACCTGCCCTTCGAGCTGATCGCCGACACCGAAGAAAAGCTCTGCCACATGTTCGGTGTGGTCAAGAACAAGATCATGTACGGCAAGAAGGTCAAAGGCATCGAGCGCTCGACCTTCCTGATCGGCCCTGACGGCGTGCTGCGCGAAGAATGGCGCGGCATCAAGGTCGCAGGCCACGTCGAAGACGTGCTCAAGGCCGTGCAAGGCCTCAAGCAGGAAGCCGCCTGATCGCCCCTCAGGCCTGAACGACAGCGCCATTTCACCCCGTGGCGTGGCGCTGCGCACACACCTCCAATCCCTTGCTTGCGCGCGAGCCGGAGTGTGCATAATGAGTTCATGCCCCCGAGCCTGATTGGTTTCAGTCCCGACATGACACAGCGCCAGAGCCCGTGCCGACACGGTGCCTCGCCCGCTGACACGCCGCAAGGCCGCACACCACCCTGTGCGGCCTTTTTGTTTTCCGTCACCCCAGCCTGAACCATGCCACTGCCCAAGCCGCCGACCAAACGCGCCGACATGCTGAGCGCTGACGACTACAGCGCCCAGCCCAAGGCCTCCCGCACCCCAACCGCCCGAGCCGCCAAAACCGCGAGCGGGCGTGCCGATGCAGCCAACCAGCCCACGCTGGAGCCCATCGTGCAGCCCCAACTCGAGGCCGTGCCCAAACCCAAGGCGCGCCCAAAGAAAACCAGCCCCGCCGCTCCCGATCCTGTCTTGGTGGCCCCCGCCATCGTGGCCGAGAAGAGCCCGGCAGAGGCGCCCACTTCGCAGCGCTCCGCGCCACCCGCCATCAGCCGCACCGCCGCCAGCCACACCCCTCGCCGGCGTCGCCCGGTGGGCGACGGCCCGACCAAGCTGTTCGTGCTCGACACCAACGTGCTGCTGCATGACCCGATGTCGCTGTTTCGCTTCGACGAGCACGACGTCTACCTGCCCATGATCACGCTCGAGGAGCTCGACGGCCACAAGAAGGGCATGACCGAGGTGGCGCGCAACGCCCGCCAGGTCAGCCGCGACCTCGACTCGCTGGCCGCCGACATGAGCAACCGCCAGCAGATGGACCCTGCCTCCGGCATCCCACTGAACAAGACCGGCCACGCCGGCGCTGGCGGCAAGCTCTATTTCCAGACCACGGGCATCACCATCGAGCTGCCCATGGGCCTGCCCCAGGGCAAAGCCGACAACCAGATCCTGGGCGTGGTGCAAGCACTTCGCAAGGAGCAACCCGAGCGCGAAGTCGTGCTGGTGTCCAAGGACATCAACATGCGCATCAAGGCCCGCGCCATGGGCCTGCCCGCCGAGGACTACTTCAACGACAAAACGCTCGAAGACGGCGACCTGCTCTACACGGGCGTGCTCGCGCTGCCCACCGACTTCTGGGAGCGCCACGCCAAGGGCATGGAGAGCTGGCAACAAGGCGGCACCACCTGCTACCGCGTCAGCGGCCCGATGGTGCCCGTGCTGATGGTCAACCAGTTCGTCTACCTGGAGACCCCGGGCGCCGCGCCCTGGTACGGCAAGGTCACCGAGATCACCGGCAAGACAGCCGTGCTGCGCACCGTCAAGGACTACACCCACCAGAAGAACGCCGTGTGGGGCGTGGCCGCGCGCAACCGCGAGCAGAACTTCGGCCTGAACCTGCTGATGGACCCGGAATGCGACTTCGTGACGCTGACCGGCTCTGCCGGCACCGGCAAGACGCTGATGACCCTGGCCGCCGCGCTCTCGCAGGTGCTTGACGAGCGCCGCTACACCGAAATCATCGTCACCCGCGTGACCGTGCCGGTGGGTGAGGACATCGGCTTCCTGCCGGGCACCGAAGAAGAAAAGATGTCGCCCTGGATGGGCGCCCTCGACGACAACCTCGAGGTGCTGGCCCGTGGCGACACCTCGGCCGGCGAGTGGGGCCGCGCTGCCACCAACGAGCTGGTGCGCAGCAAGATCAAGATCAAGAGCATGAACTTCATGCGCGGTCGCACCTTCCTCAACAAGTTCCTCATCATCGACGAGGCGCAGAACCTCACGCCCAAGCAGATGAAAACGCTGATCACCCGCGCGGGCCCGGGCACCAAGATCATCTGCCTGGGCAACCTGGCGCAGATCGACACGCCCTACCTCACGGAAGGCTCGTCGGGCCTGACCTTCGCGGTGGACAAGTTCAAGGGCTGGCCGCACAGCGGGCACGTCACGCTGGCGCGTGGCGAGCGCTCTCGCCTGGCGGACTTCGCCTCGGAAGTGCTCTGAGCGGCGCCTGAGCCCCCTCCCCTCACACAGCCGGGTCCTCCCGGCTGTTTTTTTGGGCTGCTTGACGTGCCCCACCCCACAGAAAGGGGGGCGGGCGGAGGGAAGAATTGGCACCACACGGCGCCCTTCGTCCACCGGCGGGCGAGTGCAAGTGCAGCGCACACCGGACAATCGAGCCCATGTCCACGGGCAACATTTCTTTCACCCTGCAAGCCACCCTGCTGCTGACGCTGATCGGCCTGGCCTTGGCCGCCTCTGCCGTGGCAACGGCCAGGCTGCTGAACCTGCGCCTGCGCTGGCTGCCACGCTGGATGCGCCTGAACTGGCTGTCCGACCTCGTGTTGTCGAGCAACGTGGACCAAAAGTACATCGGCCGGCGCTTCCTGGTCGGGGTGGCCAATTGCGCCGCAGGCGTGCTGGCGTTGAACGTCGGTGCCTCATTGGGCCTGATCGATGCGCAAGCCTGCCGCTGGCTGACGCTGACCGCACTGGTCACCACGGGCGTGTTTTATGCGCTGATGCGCTCAGGTCTGAACCAGCGTTTCAGCGACCCGGCCCTGACGGAGTGGCAGGGCACGTCCGTCATCCTCTTCCTGGCATGGGGTTACCTGATCGGCGGGCCCGGTCGGCCGCTCGCCCTCCTCTTGCTGATGGTGATCCTGCTGTTCAGCATGTTCACCAACACGCCCAGACAGCTGTTTCGCGCCTGCGTGCTCGCCGGGTTGTCTTTCGGCTCGGCCATGGCCTGCGTGGCCTGGGAGGCCAGGGCCGAGCTCAACGCAGCGGCCATGCAGCTCGTCTACGCCTGCGTGTTGCTGCTGGCGCTGTCCACCGTGAGCCTGCTGATCCACCAGATGCACCAGCTGCGCAGGCAAGCGCAGGCGCGCCAGCACGAACTCGCCGAGGCATTGGATCGCATCCGCGACCTGGCCACGCACGACGAGCTCACCGGTCTGATCAACCGGCGTCGCATGCAGGAGTTGATGCACACCGAAAAGCACCGCACCGTGCGCTCGGGTCGCGGCTTTTGCCTGGCGATGATCGACATCGATCACTTCAAGCGTGTCAACGACCGCCTGGGGCACGTCGCTGGCGACGAGGTGCTGGCCCGGGTGGCAGGCACCATCGCGGCAGGCCTGCGAGAAACCGACATCGTCGCCCGCTGGGGTGGCGAAGAGTTCCTGGTCATGTTCACCGACACGGACGAGGACACCGCCGAGCGCGTGCTGCTGCGCATCCAGGCCTCGCTGGCACAAACTTGCGTGACCGAGGTCGACGCTTCGCTGCGCGTGACCTTTTCAGCCGGCGTGGGCAACCACCTGCGCGACGAAACGCTCACGCGCACCATCGACCGCGCCGACAGGGCGCTGTACGCAGCCAAAGCCGCTGGACGCAACAGGGTGGTGCACGCCGAGCTGCCACTCAATGGCGCCGCGACCAAAGCGGCCTGAAGCGAGCGCCCAGCTGCCGGATCAGCTGACCTGTTCAGCCAACTCGAACACCGCCATGCTCTCGACGTGAGCGGTGTGCGGGAACATGTTGACCGCCCCGGCCGACACGCAACGGTACCCAGCCTGGTGAACCAGCAAGCCTGCATCGCGCGCCAGGGTGGCGGGGTTGCAGCTCACGTAGACGATGCGACGCGGCGGCACCCAGCCTGGCACCAGGCTGGGATCCTGATGCAGGTCGGCCAGTGCCTTGGCCAGGGCAAACGCGCCTTCGCGCGGCGGGTCAACCAGCCACTTGTCTGACCGACCGTAGCTGGCCAGCTCTTGCGGGGTGATCTCGAACAGGTTGCGGGCCACGAACGAGGTGCGCTCGGCCACCCCGTTGTGCACGGCGTTCTCGCGCGAGCGGGCCACCAGGGCCTCGCTGCCCTCGATGCCCAACACCTCGCGGGCCTGGGTGGCCAGCGGCAGCGTGAAGTTGCCCAGGCCGCAGAACCAGTCGATCACGCGCTCATCGCGCTCAACGGCCAGCAGGCGCAAAGCGCGCCCCACCAGCACCTGGTTGATGGCGTGGTTGACCTGGGTGAAGTCGGTCGGCCGAAACGGCATGTTGACGCCGAACTCTGGCAGGTTGTAGTCGAGCCCGGGCAAGGTGTCGTCCAGCGGGTGCACGGTGTCAGGCCCCTTGGGCTGCAGCCACCAGGACAGGGTCTGCTGACCGCTGCCCACCGGGCCGTGTTCGGCTGCGAAGGCGCGCAAGCGGGCCACGTCGGCATCGCTCAAGGCCTCCAGGTGGCGCAGCACGAGCACCGTCACCTCGGTGCCCACGGCCACTTCGATCTGAGGCAGGCGGTCACGTTGGTCCATCGAACCGATGAGCGCTCTCAAGGGCACCAGCAGGCGGCTGACGTGCGGCGGCAGCACCTCGCAGCTGCTCATGTCGGCCACGTAACGAGACTTGCGCTCGTGGAAACCAACCAGCACCGTGCCCTTCTTGACGACATGGCGCACCGACAGACGCGCCCGGTAGCGGTAGCCCCAGGTCGGGCCCTCGATGGGACGCAGCAAGGTTTCGGCGCGCACCTTGCCCAGGTGCCAGAGGTTGTCTTCGAGCACGCGCTGCTTGACGGCCACCTGGGCTGCGGGCTGGAAGTGCTGCATCTTGCAACCACCACACAGGCCGAAATGCACGCAACGCGGGTCGGTGCGCTGGGAGCTTTCACGGCGGCGCTCCGAGGGAGCGGCCTGCTCCCAGTTGTTCTTGCGGCGGCTGACGCTGACACGCACCTCTTCACCAGGCAGCGCGTCTTCGATGAACACGACCTTGCCGTTGGCGCGGTGGGCCACGCCTTGGGCCTCGAGGTCCAGGGATTCGACGGTCAGCCACTCCAGGTGGGGTGGCACGTCAACGGGTGCGTCAACAGGGATTTGGGAGGGCGCCGCGTCGGCGCCTGGGTGCGAAACGGGGGATGCAGCGGTCATCCCCCGATTGTCTCATTGGTGTCCCGGCCTTCTGAGGGGCAGGGAGCGCACGCTGCAGACCGGATCAGCGCGCAGGCAACTGGCGCGCCGGGTCCAGCGGCTTGCCCTTCTTGCGGATCTCGAAGTGCAACTGCACCCGCTCGGCGTCCGTCGAGCCCATCTCGGCGATTTTCTGCCCCCGCTTGACGGCCTGGTCTTCCTTGACCAGCAGGGCTTGGTTGTGAGCGTAGGCCGTGAGGTAGTCGGCGCTGTGTTTGACGATGACCAGGTTGCCATAGCCGCGCAGGCCGGAGCCAGCGTACACAACGCGACCGTCCGCCGCAGCCACGACGGGGTCACCAACCTTGCCACCGATGGTCAGGCCTTTGTTGCGGCCTTCTTCAAAGCTGGCCAGGACAGGACCTGCCGCAGGCCAGCCCCAGTTGGGCTCCTCGCCTTCGCGGGATTCAGATGGCTGGGCGGGGGGCGGTGCGACGGGCGCGGGCGTGGCGCTGGCTGAAGCCGCAGCGGTGCCTGAAGCCGGGGTGGCAGGCCGGGGGGCCGGCGGGGTGCGGGGGTCGGCAGCTGCGGTGGTGGTGTTGGCCGTCGTCGGGCGCGGCTCGACTCGAGGCG
>NZ_LFRI01000539.1 GCF_001447195.1 Aquabacterium parvum
GATTGGACAGGCTCACGTTGCCTCGCTGCAGTGGAAGGCAATGCTCGATGCGCGCGAATTGCTTGGGTGTGATCTCCATGTCGGGCAGTGTCCAGCATGATGCCCAGCGTTGCAATTAGTGTTAACAGCCCCTAGACCGCGCCCAGGTCTTGCGGACACAGACCCTCCAGGTGCGGAACAAGCTGGACCCCTCGGCAATCCGCAGGTACGCAGACAAGACCCGAGCAGGCTCGGTTCCCCCGCTGATCAAGGTGGCCGAGGTCACGGAGCGGGGCGTTACCCTTTACTACCTCGTGGATGGATGGCACCGCTGGCAGGCCGATGCGCTAGGGGCTGTTAACACTAATTGCAACGCTGGGCATCATGCTGGACACTGCCCGACATGGAGATCACACCCAAGCAATTCGCGCGCATCGAGCATTGCCTTCCACTGCAGCGAGGCAACGTGAGCCTGTCCAATC
>NZ_LFRI01000540.1 GCF_001447195.1 Aquabacterium parvum
TCCATAGCTCGCGCTGGGCTCTATGAAGGTGCTTAAAGCGTTCAGCCAGGTCATCACCGTTCTTCACCGTCAAAGTCACCAAAAAAGGCCTCAGAGCCGTTTTCTCGGCTCGGATGACCTCCCACCTATCCAAGTATGCTTTCATCGACTTAGCGCCCCGTCTAATGGCACACAGAGGGCAAAGCAGGTGCTTCATGCAGAAGCTGGCCGCATGCAGCCTCACAGCGTCGATGGTGAAGTAGTGCCGGAACAGCAGGTAGTCACCGCAAGTGG
>NZ_LFRI01000541.1 GCF_001447195.1 Aquabacterium parvum
TCCAGCGACTCATCGGGCCAATCTGGATCCGGCACGCCATATCTCCCTTCGGCGAACTCAAACTCATGCAGATGCCCGCCGTCCCACCCCATGGCACGCAGCAAAACCACATGCAGCTTGGGCAGGCGGATGCTAGTGTAGTGTTTCGTTCTGTTTGGAACTTATCTTGGAATTCGCCCGGATGACCTTCTGCAGGATGTCGCGGGCGCTCTTGGTCCAGATGAACGGCTTGGGATCTGTGTTGTGGTGCTGGACGTATTGATCAATGGCAGCGACCAGTTCGGGCACGCTGGTGAACACGCCTCGACGCAGGCGCTCGCAGGTCAGATCTCTGAAGA
>NZ_LFRI01000542.1 GCF_001447195.1 Aquabacterium parvum
GCGCTTGATCATGCCTGCGGCGCGGGCCGCCTCGATGGTCACGGCCAACAGCAACTCCACGCCTTCTTCACCAATGCGCTGGCGCCAGCGCGTCAGGCTCGACGGGTCAATGGGAAGCTCGGTTTGCAGGTAGGTCTCGCCGGTGAAGAACTGCCAGTACGGGTTCTCCAGCCAGGTGTTGACCACCATCTCATCAGAGGCATCGTTGGCGTGCTGCAAGTACAGCAGACCGCCCACCAAGCGGGGTGGCAAGGCTGGCCGACCTCGGCCTGAAGTGAAGTGGCCCGCGAAGTGATGCTCGATCAACTCCCAGTCCATCAGCCCGGCAAGGCGGATCAGCGGATGCTTCATGTTGAGCTGCTCATCCAAGCGCGGACGGAACATCTCGGCGGTCTGGGCGGTGCGGGTGTGGGGCTTCATGGGCTGCCAAATTTGCAAGAAAGCGCGGGGCCGGTATTTGTTTCCTTGCAAATATCGCACCACACTTCA
>NZ_LFRI01000543.1 GCF_001447195.1 Aquabacterium parvum
CCCGACCGGTCCACCTTCAAGCCAACCAGCGGAGCGATGGTCGCCGTCCTCCGCTGGTCTTCGCGTGCATTGCGTTTCGTGTGGCACTGCCTATCCTGCGCGGCCATCAAAACCTTGAACTTTTCAAGCGGCGCAGGTTCCCTTGCCTGCGATCTGACTTCCTCCTAGAATCCAAAGCATCCGCTTTTGGATTTTGGAGGAATCATGAACTTTGACGAAGTAATCCAGCTTCAGGTGCTGAAGCTCAAGGCCCTGAGCCACGGTGCCAACATG
>NZ_LFRI01000544.1 GCF_001447195.1 Aquabacterium parvum
GCGCCCCTGAACTTGGGCGTTAGGCCCTCGCGGAATACGCCGCTTGCCCAGGCCACACGAGCCGCCTCCTCGGCGGCAGTCGCACATTCGTTCTTGCCACCAAGTTGGTGTGTTGGCACCGCTGCCGCTCAGGTTGCAGGTGGGTTAGATTGAAGCATTCGTCAGCGCATGGCTGACGCCATACGCAAAGGGAGGCGTGATGGCACGAATCACATCAGGTGCTGCCGCTTCAGCTCATCGCGCACACCAGGCTGGCGCCTCGTGTGCGGGCTCGCTGGCTGCGCATCGGCTCTGCTACTGGCACCGGCCTAACTGGGCGTTGCAGGGGACGCCTCCACCACTGCGCGCTTCGGCAACGCCAAGCGTGCGCCCCTGAACTTGGGCGTTAGGC
>NZ_LFRI01000545.1 GCF_001447195.1 Aquabacterium parvum
CTTTTTTGGTGACTTTGACGGTGAAGAACGGTGATGACCTGGCTGAACGCTTTAAGCACCTTCATAGAGCCCAGCGCGAGCTATGGAAACGCCGGCAACGTGGTCGCGGCTCTGTGCTCGATGGTGTTGTGGGCGCGGTTTGGTCATACGAAGTGAAGCGGGGAGACAACTCGGGCCAGTGGCACCCGCACCTGCACATGATCGCCTTGGCCGAGGTCGAGCCCAGCCAGGAGCGCTTGTCGCGGGATTGGCACCAGATCACCGGGGACAGCT
>NZ_LFRI01000546.1 GCF_001447195.1 Aquabacterium parvum
AGGGATCAGACGGGTAGGGGATTGGCCTGGAACGCCGCTCCCCTGCCCTAACCAAGCCAACTACACAGGAGTTGAAATGGCTGGAATGAAGTCTATCGATGAAGCGCGCAATGTCCTCGAAGAGGCTGCGCTGATGGCCACTGAGACGGTGAGGGCCTTCTACGGGATCGTAGCTGCTGGCCCGGATGTTGACACGCCGCCCTGGCTGTTCATCCTGGCCAGACACATCGACGCCTGGGACAAGGCCTCGCAGGCCTACATGATGGCCGTGCA
>NZ_LFRI01000547.1 GCF_001447195.1 Aquabacterium parvum
TCATCGAGCGGCTCATCGGTCAGCTCTTCCGGCACCTCGACACCTCGGAAGCACCCAGCAGAACCAAGAAGGCGTTTCCCCTTGAGCGTCTGAAAGGCATGCCATGTATCGGCAACCGGCTGATCGCTGAACTTGATGGCGTACTTGAAAACCTCCATGAACCCCTCGGCGGGATCTCCAACGATGGGCCGCACATCAACGATGAAGCTGTCCCCGGTGATCTGGTGCCAATCCCGCGACAAGCGCTCCTGGCTGGGCTCGACCTCGGCCAAG
>NZ_LFRI01000548.1 GCF_001447195.1 Aquabacterium parvum
AGCGCACGACTCTTTGCCTTACCGTACCGATCAACCCGCCTGGGTAGCGTCTCGATTCCATCAGCCCCGAACTCCTCTGACCAGGACTCGGGGCTTTCCTTTTCAAGGTCGGGTGGCGACATACCCCCCCCTTCCTTGCCGGGGGACTCCCCCGCTCCCCCGTGTGAACAGGTCACACATCACGCAACCCATGTTGCAGGGGGCCATGCCGTGATCTGACAGACGGTTTAGCCGTATTCGGCTACCCGTTTTCGACGCATACACAACGGCCTC
>NZ_LFRI01000549.1 GCF_001447195.1 Aquabacterium parvum
GAGAAAACGGCTCTGAGGCCTTTTTTGGTGACTTTGACGGTGAAGAACGGTGATGACCTGGCTGAACGCTTTAAGCACCTTCATAGAGCCCAGCGCGAGCTATGGAAACGCCGGCAACGTGGTCGCGGCTCTGTGCCCGATGGTGTTGTGGGCGCTGTTTGGTCATACGAAGTGAAGCGGGGAGACAACTCGGGCCAGTGGCACCCGCACCTGCACATGATCGCCTTGGCCGAGGTCGAGCCCAGCCAGGAGCGCTTGTCGCGGGATTGGCAC
>NZ_LFRI01000550.1 GCF_001447195.1 Aquabacterium parvum
GAAACGCTTCACCAGCGGCTCACCACTTGCGGTGACTACCTGCTGTTCCGGCACTACTTCACCATCGACGCTGTGAGGCTGCATGCGGCCAGCTTCTGCATGAAGCACCTGCTTTGCCCTCTGTGTGCCATTAGACTGGGCGCTAAGTCGATGAAAGCCTACTTGGATAGGTGGGAGGTCATCCGAGCCGAGAAAACGGCTCTGAGGCCTTTTTTGGTGACTTTGACGGTGAAGAACGGTGATGACCTGGCTGAACGCTTTAAGCACCTTCAT
>NZ_LFRI01000551.1 GCF_001447195.1 Aquabacterium parvum
TCACGCTGACCGGCACCATTCGAGCAGTCACCACCCTGGGTGGTGGCGTCAACAAGAAGACCGGCGAGGTGATCCCCACCCGCCCGGTTCTCCAGATCGAGGGCCTCGATAACCGTGGCCTCGTTCAACTCTTCACACTCACAGTTCCGGACACCAAGCCTTTCGAGGGCCGAGTGGGTGAGCAGGTGTCCGTGCCGGTGCGTGCGTGGGCTCCTGGCGCGTCGGTGAGCCTCGCCTATGAGGGGGGCAAGGTGTGAGGATGGATGCACGTAT
>NZ_LFRI01000552.1 GCF_001447195.1 Aquabacterium parvum
TGGGCTCGACCTCGGCCAAGGCGATCATGTGCAGGTGCGGGTGCCACTGGCCCGAGTTGTCTCCCCGCTTCACTTCGTATGACCAAACAGCGCCCACAACACCATCGAGCACAGAGCCGCGACCACGTTGCCGGCGGTTCCATAGCTCGCGCTGGGCTCTATGAAGGTGCTTAAAGCGTTCAGCCAGGTCATCACCGTTCTTCACCGTCAAAGTCACCAAAAAAGGCCTCAGAGCCGTTTTCTCGGCTCGGATGACCTCCCACCTATCCAAGT
>NZ_LFRI01000553.1 GCF_001447195.1 Aquabacterium parvum
GCCGAATACGGCTAAACCGTCTGTCAGATCACGGCATGGCCCCCTGCAACATGGGTTGCGTGATGTGTGACCTGTTCACACGGGGGAGCGGGGGAGTCCCCCGGCCAGGAAGGGGGGGGTATGTCGCCACCCGACCGTGAAAAGGAAAGCCCCGAGTCCTGGTCAGAGGAGTTCGGGGCTGATGGAATCGAGACGCTACCCAGGCGGGTTGATCGGTACGGTAAGGCAAAGAGTCGTGCGCTCGATGTAGCGCAGTTTATCGGCGACCACGTT
>NZ_LFRI01000554.1 GCF_001447195.1 Aquabacterium parvum
AACCGGCTGATCGCTGAACTTGACGGCGTACTTGAAAACCTCCATGAACCCCTCGGCGGGATCTCCAACGATGGGCCGCACATCAACGATGAAGCTGTCCCCGGTGATCTGGTGCCAATCCCGCGACAAGCGCTCCCGGCTGGGCTCGACCTCGGCCAAGGCGATCATGTGCAGGTGCGGGTGCCACTGGCCCGAGTTGTCTCCCCGCTTCACTTCGTATGACCAAACAGCGCCCACAACACCATCGAGCACAGAGCCGCGACCACGTTGCCG
>NZ_LFRI01000555.1 GCF_001447195.1 Aquabacterium parvum
CAGGCTGCGGAAATACCCAACAGCCAAGTCCACGCCCCAGTGGCGTGATGCGTTATCAGCGTAGCACCTCAACGACCTGAAGCGACACCCACCATGCGCGGCGCCGACACCTTCACCGAAGGCCTGTTCACCCTCAAGAAGCTTGACGACTTCGTGCCAGCCAACCACCCGCTGCGGGTCATCCGCACGATGGTCAACAAGGCCCTGGCCGAGATGGGCGAGTTGTTCGCCGGGATGTACGAGGAAGACGCCAAAGGCGGTCGCCCCAGCATCGCGCCAGAGAAGCTGCTGCGCGCCATGCTGCTGCAGGTGCTGTACTCGATTCGCTCGGAGCGCCAGTTGATGGAGCAGACGCAATACAACCTGCTGTTTCGCTGGTTCATCGGCCTGTCGATGGACGACTCGGTGTGGGTGCCAACAGTGTTCACCAAGAACCGCGAGCGGCTGATTGAGCACGATGCTGTGGTGGCCTTCTTCAACGCCGTGCTCAAGCAGGCAGACAAGAAGCGGTGGTTGTCCAAGGAGCACTTCAGCGTGGACGGCACCTTGATTCAAGCCTGGGCGGGCCACAAGAGCTTCGTGCGCAAAGACGGCAAGGACGACGACGATGGCGGCGACTTCCGAGGCAAGTCGCGCAGCAACGAGACGCATGAATCCAGCACTGACCC
>NZ_LFRI01000556.1 GCF_001447195.1 Aquabacterium parvum
CGTTTCTTGACCTTCAACGTGGTCGCCGATAAACTGCGCTACATCGAGCGCACGACTCTTTGCCTTACCGTACCGATCAACCCGCCTGGGTAGCGTCTCGATTCCATCAGCCCCGAACTCCTCTGACCAGGACTCGTGGCTTTCCTTTTCAAGGTCGGGTGGCGACATACCCCCCCCTTCCTGGCCGGGGGACTCCCCCGCTCCCCCGTGTGAACAGGTCACACATCACGCAACCCATGTTGCAGGGGGCCATGCCGTGATCTGACAGACGGT
>NZ_LFRI01000557.1 GCF_001447195.1 Aquabacterium parvum
GTCGGCCTTGCAAAATTCAATTTGAGCCCTTGAGTGCATGATCGTGGCTGCGTTCAAGGCTTGCTCGGACCCACATGCCCCACATGGCCAGCCACAAGGCGGGCGCAAAAAGGCCCTTCAGGCCCTTGCGGGCGATGGCCCTGAGCAGCCAGCGCAGGTTGTAGCCCGCCGCGCACAGCACCGCGTGCAGGGCATCACCCTCTGAGCCCTTGAGCCAGCAGCGCTGCATGCCGTGGTCCTGTTTGACGTGGCCGATCACTGGTTCGACCGCCTGGCGCCGCTTGAGCCATCGTCGTTGTTTATCGCTCAGCCGCTTGGACTTGCCCCGGTGGATCAACCCGATGGGTGCGATGTCCTCATCCGCACCTCTGAAGCCCAGGTCCACGATGGCCGTGGTGGGCCTGACCTCCAGGTCTTGCAACAGCGTGGTGGTCTGCTCCAGTTGTGCGGCCAGGGTGTGGCCGTCATACGGGTTGCCCGGGAAGGTGCGAGCGCCCACGATCAGACCCTGGCCATGCGTGATGGCCAGGCTGGTCTTGACGCCGAACTCATAGGGCTTGCGGGCCTTGCCCTTGCCGATGCACTCTACCTCGGGGGCGTGCAGTGCGTAGAGCTTGCCGCGCCCGCTGGGGTTGGCTTTGCTGGCCGTCTGCGCATGGATGCGCGCCACGCGATCAAGCAGCTCCTGCAACCGAGCCTGGGCTGTCTCGCTCAAGTCCACCATCTTGCGCTGCACGTCGCGCATGAGAGAGCCCAGGATCGTGCGCTGGCGGCGCAGCACCTTCTTCAGGCGCTTGAACTGTCTGGCATGGGCGTAGCCCCCGGCTTTGCGCCGCAGCGTCTGGCCCTCTCGCTCAAAGGTCTGCTTGGGCGCCAGCCCCAGCTTCTTGGCCAGCTCGGCCAGTTGCCCGCGAGCGACCTCCAGCAAGCGGCTGTCGGTGGGGTGGGCAATGGCCTTCTCCTGCACCGTGGTGTCGACGATGACGCGCTCGAACTCGCTCTT
>NZ_LFRI01000558.1 GCF_001447195.1 Aquabacterium parvum
GGTGAAGAGTTGAACGAGGCCACGGTTATCGAGGCCCTCGATCTGGAGAACCGGGCGGGTGGGGATCACCTCGCCGGTCTTCTTGTTGACGCCACCACCCAGGGTGGTGACTGCTCGAATGGTGCCGGTCAGCGTGTGCATCACAGGCTCCCTTGATCCAGGGCACCGGAACGCTCGATAGCTTCCTCGGCGCGGGCCAGCGCATCAGACACAGCAGCCTCGATGAACTCGCGCTTGCTCATGTCGAGCAGGTTCGTCACTTGATCGAGGCGC
>NZ_LFRI01000559.1 GCF_001447195.1 Aquabacterium parvum
GGTTCATCAGCCAACACCAGTTTAGGTTGCTGAGCCAGAGCCCGGGCAATACCGATGCGTTGCTGCTGGCCGCCGCTCAATGCGTCGACACGGCTTAAGGCTTTGTGCAATAAGCCGACTCGGTCCAGACTTTGCAAGCATATGGATTGATCCTTCGCCGGGAGGGGGAATAGACTGCGTAATGCCGTGTGGTAGCCCATTCGGCCCATCGAAACGTTTTGCAAAGCCGTCAGTCGGCCAATCAATTGATGCTGTTGAAACACCATGCCAGTC
>NZ_LFRI01000560.1 GCF_001447195.1 Aquabacterium parvum
TGAGTTGGTGTGCGCCTGCCATGCGCGAAGGGGGAACGTTTCCTGCCCGCTGATCGCGTCACTACAGGGTGGAGCAAGCTTGGCAGGTTCGGCTATGCCTTAGCGTGCTTTATTTTCCGTTTTCTGAGACGACCCCTTCAGGCGCGACGCACACCAGCCTGACCCCGTACATGCGCGAACAGCGCAGCAATGCTTCCATTGAATCAATAAAGTCCACGTCGATACCCGTTCATTGTCCATCAGTGCGCGGCAGCGCGAGCTGCTGCGCGGATTCGTTGTGCTGCAGCCTTGGCTGAATCACCCACCATCGACCAATCGTAATGCCACCACGCAATGATCTGGGCTGCCTCGGGCAGCGTGCGAGCCGCCAGCACCTGGATCATCTCAACGTGCACCGCGCCCCACCAAGCATCGCCTTCAGCGTCCGAGGCCTTCGGATCCACTGCAGCGCGGTAGATCGCCTTGGCGCGGTCAAGCGTCAAGGATTTCTTCTTGTCAGGCCTTTCGCACATCGCCAGACATCGTCTTCACGTTGCCTAGGACATTGCCACAGCGAACATCCCCAGACATGGTCTGAACCGAGCCATGAACATCTCCGCATGTCACGTCGCCAGACTGCGTCGCCACGTCCCGGGCACTTCCGTGCACCACGATGCTGTCACATACCTCCGCCTCCAAGCGATCGACATCACCGTGAACCTCGACGGTGATCACCTTGGTGTCAGGCGTCACATCCTGCCCATCCACAATGATTCGGCCGCCATGAATCCTGATGTTTCGCCCGCCACTGACGACAACACCGTTGATAAAAACACTCGACTTGCTCACGCACGCTCCTTCTCGCTTCGAATTTGATTTTCCGTTCGATTAACCGCGAAGGCTCTTGGCCTTCGACACCGCAAACAGCAGCAGGCCTGCGCCCATCAAAACTGCCAAGCAACCGAGGGGCATACCGTACAGGGAACTGACCGTATCAACCTGTTGCGGCACCGGGGCCTGCGATGCATCAATACTCATGATCCCGATGGCAAGCATGGCAACACCGAACACAGTCTCGAGCGTGCAATGAAGCATCATCACGACAATCAGGTTGGGCTTATTCAACATTCAATCTCTCCTCGACTTTCAGGTTGCACTGCGGAGACGCTCAACATCCAGCCGATGATCTCTGTCAGGCTTCAGCCTGGTGAAAACCGCTGGCGCCACTCTGGTGGTAGCTTGCGTAAGCAGACCTATGTGTGGGCACCTGCCTGCCGAAGATCGTCCGCTCCGGCTTGCCGTGTTCGATGGCGGTCACTCGCTGAAGCCAGTAGCCATCCGGCGCCGTTTCACTGGCCAGCTTCACGATGTCGTCTTCTGTGTGATCCGGCAGTGCGCTCCCGTCAACGCTGAAGATCCTCTCGCCGTAATGCAGGATCGGCCTGAAGGCATCGGCCAGGATGTAGCCATCGCAGAGATACCGAAGGGTGTAACGATCAGCCATGAATTCCCCGTTCAGTTGGTCGCCGCCCATAAAGCCCAGCGTGGGGCATGCTCATCAACCTTGGCATCAATGGGTCGCCCACGGGACCATGCAGACTGATGAACGTCTCTGATGTGGTTCATCATGGTCACGCCATCCTCGACGTTGATGCTCATGCACAGACGAACCTGGCCCACATCCTGGCGATCAGAGCCGATGACTTCGCAATCGAAGGTCAGTCGCACGTCGCGATAACCTGGCGCGTTGCCGAAGGTCACAAGCTTGGCGGACACGTCGTCTTCATGCCGAAGCATTCCGCGCTGCGCTCGCGGCGTGGGAGATCCATCGCCGGTTTCTCTCAATCTCGCAATGTCAGTGATGTTCCAGTCTTGCACCAGGCGCTCGAACATCTTGCCTCCCTCGGCGAAGTAGTTGTGCACCTCCTTGCGAGTGAGCCTGGCGTCCATGACGAGGACGGCCATCGCATCTTGGAACGATGCGGCATCAAGCAGGCGCAGATCCGTGAGGTCGAATGGGAAGCGATACCCGTTGTAGAGGCCGAGCAAAAAGCGTGCGGCAACAACGCCATGGTCATGGTGGAAATCCGTGGCCAGTAAATAAAGCCTCTGCAGGGCTTCGAAGCCTTGTTCTTCTATCCGCTGTTGTGTCATGCCCATGAGGATCTCCTTAAATCACGCCCCTGAATACTAGGCATCCATTGTGGGATGCCTTGCTGCCCACAGTCTGGGCACGTCAGTCGCTTGGGCTTCAGCAGCCCAAAGCCCTGCCTTGCTCTCAAACCCATAGTCCCCCCTTACCCTGATCGCCCCACCCCGGAGTCCACTTGCCGTGGAAATCCCGTGCGCCTCGACGCAACGCGATCTCCGCGAGGTACTGGGCAGCCCAATCCCCTGGACCAGGAGCCACTAGGATCTACGCCGAACACCACGGGGTTGCCGTTGGCCACCTCGTGAAAGAAGACATGCGCCGACGGGCTGTGCCAGTAGGCATGGATGGACACATTGCGCAATGCCATCAGCACCTGACAGCGCAGCATGTCGTCGCTCATGCAGCGCACCTCGCCATCGATCCGCTCGTCGGCGAGAAACCTGGTCTCTCCGAGCCGGTAGGCCAACTCGGGTATCAGCTGCCAGAGCAGCCTGGCATCGTAGACGCAGTCCATCGGACCCCATGCGCAGAAGCGCCGGAGATCTCGCGCGGTGGTCAGCAAGTAGCGCGCCAGCCAGCGCGGCGTCAGCGCGTAGAGGCGCAACACCTCGCAGGTGACCCGCTCGATGCGAGCACGTTGTTCTGGTTTGAGATCGAGCTTCAATGCCATGTGGTCTACCCCCGTTGGTCCTGAGTCCTTCGCCCAGCTCGATCGCTTTCGAGCCTGTTGGCGTCCTCATTTTAGTAATACTAAATAAATCAAGTCAAGAGGGCTTGGCGCATGTTGCGCGAAGACACGCTCGCGTGGCGGCTTCGAGCTCCTCGTGACGACCAACCGCCAGAGCGCGCATCGCCTCGGTGGCAGGCCTTTTGCTCTGGCTCAACTGGAAAGTGACGAGTTAAGCGAATAAAAATGCGTCCACCTAATGGCTGTTAGGTGGACGCCAGATTGCCTTGTCAAACAAAATTCAAGGCACTTCCGAAGCACGGCCGCAGCCGTGCGGAGGGTCTGCCGGGATACGGGCTAAAATCCTACATAAGCCAATCTGATCTAAGAAACTGATTCAATCCAGGAAGTTGGAATAATGAGCTGACGCCTCACACTTCGCGCGCGCCCTCATCCGCCTTCCCTTGCATTGATGTGGAGACGTTGGTTTGCATGCCAAAACTGACGCTTTCAGATCAGGGGTAACCCTGATCTGATGTTCGACTCGAAAGATCTCGATCTCCAGCGCCCAGCGTCCCAGGATCGGCTGAGCCCAGCCCGAACAAGACTCGGTCTTCCCGCAGAATGGGGAACTTCCGCAGTCAGCGGAACCGCGGGAATTTCGAGCAGCATGTGAACCATGGGCTGAAACATGGCCTCCCGATCCAGCGAAAAACCCGCTAGGCTTGGTGGCAAACAATCCGCCAAGGGAGTCTGTTATGCAGGCGAGCCCATTGCTGCGCGCGCATCGTCGCGTCCTGATTGCCAAGCGGCTTCATGACCAAGCCCTGAAGTCGCTGGTGCCGGGTCTTGAGTCGAGCTATCGGCGACTGAGCAAGGCGTGTTGGCGCCGATCTAAATTTGACCCACCGGGGGTGCGGCAGAAAACTTGGACTGGTTAAACGGCGATTCCCAGGCTTTGGCGATGCCCGACAGGGCTGCGAGCACCAAGGGAAACTTTGATCCGCGCCTCGTTGTACCACCGGATGTATGTGTCCAAGCAGAC
>NZ_LFRI01000561.1 GCF_001447195.1 Aquabacterium parvum
CTGGTCGTGCATGAAGTCCATTGACCACACCTGATTGATGGCCTCTGGTACCGATAGCGGCTGTGGCTTGTCGCGCACCAGGCGCTTGCGTGGCTTGATGCGCAGGTTCAGCTCCAGCTCCCTGTAGATGCGGTACGCGCTTGAGCGCCTCGATGATCTGGCTGTCGGTGAATCGGGACTTCTTCATGGTAGAAATTTTCCTTCGAAAACTTCTACTTCTCACTGCGCTGGTTTTGAGGGGGGATTACCGGAGCAGGCGTTGATTGCTCGCTACGGCTGCCTGGGCAAAGTCAGGCACCCGTTCTTGCTGAGGTCAGACAACGGACTGGTGTTCACCAGCCGCAGCTACACGGCCCTGGTCAAGAGCTATGGGCTGCAGCAGGAGTTCATCACACCGTACAGCCCGGAGCAAAACGGCATGGTCGAACGCGTGATCAGAACGCTCAAAGACCAGTGCGTGCACCGCCACCGGTTCGAGACCCTGCAACACGCCAGCCGCGTGATCGCAGACTGGATCGGCTTTTACAACCACCGGCGCCCTCACCAAGCGCTGGGCATGAAGACCCCCGCTGAGGCTTATGCTTTAGCAGCCTGACCTGTGCAGAAACCGCTGGGTCAATACAGGCAACGCCTCATCAGCTATCGTTCGCACTGGACCAACACAAAAGGGCAGTGGATTCATGAACCCAGCAATCAAGGCAGCCGCGATGACTGGCGCCATCGTTCTTGCGGCAATTGCCCTCAACCCCTCTGCCCAAAGGCACAGAGATCAGATCAAGGCGGCGGTCGCAGAGCGCAGCCCCTTGGCGGGAATCCTGGGCGTCGGGGCGTTGACGGCGTTCGCCAGCAACTATCACTCGGTTGGCGTGGCCTCTTACACAAGCATCCAAGACAAAACCGTCTCGGTTGGCCTTTTGGGCATGGTCTTCGTGCTTGATTCGCACTGACCGGTCCACGCCGAAAACTCAAAGATACCTGGAAACTTCATGGGACAAGCCAAGCTACGCGGCACACCAGAGCAACGCAAACAAGCTGCCATCGAGCGGCAACTGTCACTGCGGCCGAAACACATCGTCTGCAACAACTGCAAGGCGGAGCTCACCGAAATGATCCCGATGGACATTTCGGGCATGCGCGGCATCGAGGCGGCATTCGCCGCACATTGCCCGCATTGCTCACACGACACCTATGCCATCAAAGGCGAGCGAGAGGCCGTGGCAAACATGCACATGGCCATCGAAGATGCCACGGGCACCGAGGCGCAGGTCGGGGTCGTGCCGGCTGCCAACAAACGATGAGCCTGCGCACACCGCGCACAAATTCACCCCAGTCAGAGGTCTTTCATGAAGCTTGGCTACACCATCGTCTATGTGCCGGATGTGTCGGCTTCGCTGGCGTTCTTCGAGAACGCATTTGGTCTGAAGCGAAAGTTTCTCCACGAGAGCGGCACCTACGGTGAGCTGGACACCGGTGCCACCACCTTGTCTTTCGCCGCGCACGAGCTGGGTGACATGAACTTTCCTGGCGGTCACGTGCACGCGGACAAATCCTTGCAGCCGTTGGGCTTTGAAATTGCGCTGGTGACCGAGCAGGTGTCAGCAGCCCACGCTCGCGCGCTCCTCGCCGGGGCCACCGAGCTCGCTGCACCAAAGCTCAAGCCTTGGGGTCAGACGGTCTCGTATGTGCGCTGCCCAGATGGGGTGCTCGTCGAGCTTTGCTCCCCCATCAGCAACTGAGCGGCGCCAGCGCGGGCCCGCTGCAGTGGTAAGGTGGGGGACACCAACCGGAGAGCATCCCATGGCCAAGCCCAACTACCAGTTCGAGAAGCGTCAGCGGGAACAGCAAAAAAAGCAGAAGAAGGCCGAAAAAGCCCAGCGCAAAGCCCTTCCGGCACAGACCGAGCCATCAGCCACCGACTTCCCTGTTCAGGCACCTGCCGCCGAATGAACACAGGTCTTTGAAAAGGAGTGCACCATGGCCAAAGGCGAACAGCGCAGCAACAAGATGATCAAGAAGCCGAAGAAGGACACCAGCGCGCCCAAAGATTCGGCTTCCGTCTCGACCCGGCCCGTTGCACCGACCACGACGGTCATGCCCAAGGGCAAGTTGAAGAACAAATAGCTTCGGACAGGCCTGTTGGCCCTGAAGTGTCAGAATCGCGGCCATGCATGCCTTGCTGGACGCCATCTCCCGACTCGAACGCCCAACCGATGCCCAGCGCGTCTTCCATGGTCGAGGGGGCTTGCACCCTGGCAGCGAGCAATGGTCGCTGGACGCCTACGCACCAGTCTGGTTGCTGACCAGCCACCAGCCCGTCTCTGATAGCGATCTCGACGCCGTGCTCGAGGCGCTGCGTGGACGCTGGTCGGTGCTGGCGCCGTCAGAGCCACTCAATTGCGTGTTTCAGCTTCGCCAGGAGGCTCGATCGGAGACCCGGGTGTTGTCTGGCGATGTGCCCGACCCGCACACCGTGAGCGAGGGCCCGGTTCGCTTTCGTGTGCACCTGCCAAGGGGCCTGAACCACGGGCTGTTCCTGGACATGGCAGCTGGCCGTCAATGGGTTCGCGATCGCATGCAGGCTCAGCCTGGTGCGCGGGTGCTCAACCTGTTCGCCTACACCTGCGCCTTCTCGGTGGTGGCCATGCAGGCAGGCGCCTCGCAGGTGGTCAACGTGGACATGGCGGGCAGTGCACTGAACATCGGCAAGCAGAACCACGCGCTCAATGGCCTGGGCCAAGGTGCGAGTTTCCTGCCGCACGACATCTTCAGCTCATGGGGCAAGTTGCGCAGAAGCGGCCCTCATGACCTGGTCATCGTGGACCCGCCTGCTTACCAAAAAGGCAGCTTCGTGGCCGAGAAGGACTATGTGCGCCTGATGCGCCGCCTGCCTGACTTGCTGGCCCCAGGAGGCCACGCGATGCTCTGCTTGAACTCAACCAAGCTGGAGACAAGCTTTCTGCTTGACCTCATGCAGGAGGCTGCACCGTCCCTGCGCTTTGTCGAGCGCCTGGCCAACCCGCGAGCGTTCGACGACGCCTCACCCGAGCGCGCCTTGAAGGTGCTGATCTTTCAGGCGCCCACCGAAGAACCGGGCGGGGATGAAGCCCGCCCGGGTCACATGCCATGAGCGAGGAGGCGTCATGGTTGATCGAGCTGGCGGGGTCCGAGATCGCTCGGGTGGAGCAGCATGGCGCAGACCTCGTGGTGGTCCTGGCTGCGGCCAAGGTCGGCGGGGATCGGCGCCAGTTGGACCCCACACGAAGTGGCGGTCACCTGCTGGGCGTGAGGTGGCACCTGATTGAAGCAAGCTGGGAGGGTCTGCCATCCAGATTGATCGGTCGCATCGACGAGGCCGAATGGTGCGATGGCTCGAATGCGCACACGGTCACAGGCGTCGTCCTCGAAGCACCCTCCCGGGGTGATTCGCCCACCTCGCTGACATTGAAGACAGCTTTGGGTGATGCCTTGCTGGTGCACGCCAAAGCCTGGCGGGTCGAGCTGCCAGCAGACGCTCGTTTCGCGCCTTCCTTGGCTTGCTGACGTGCCCAGGCCTCAGGCCATGACGTCGTCCAGCCAACCGGCCAGGGGCATGGGCCTGGCGAAGAGGTAGCCCTGCAGGCACTGGCAACCGTGGCTGGTCAGGAAAGCGGCCTGCTCTTCGGTCTCGACGCCCTCGGCCACCACGCGCAGACCCAGGTGTTGCGACACCGACAGGATGGCTTCGACGATGGCCGTGTCGTTGGGATCCGACGGCGTGTCGCGCACGAATGTGCGGTCGATCTTGAGCTCGTACAGCGGCAGCTTCTTGAGGTAGGCCAGGCTGGAGTAGCCCGTGCCGAAATCGTCGATCGAAAAGCGCAGGCCCAAGGCCACCAGCTCGCCCATGCGCGAGACCGTGTCTTGCCAGTTCTCGATCAACAGGCCTTCGGTGACCTCCAGGATCAGGCCACGCGCATCGGCGCCGGCTTCTTTGAGCGCGTGCGAGACGCAGTCCACGAAATCGGGGCTGCGGAACTGGCGCGGGCTGACGTTGACCGACAGCGTCCACTGCCGGCCCGCCTGCTGCAGCCGAGCCAAAGCCTCGCAGGCTCGCTGCAACACCATCTGCCCCAACTGCAGGATCAGCGTGGATTCTTCGGCCAGGGGGATGAAGACGTTGGGCGGCACGTTGCCGCGCTGGGGATGCTGCCAACGCATCAGCAACTCGCCACCGATGATTCGGCCCTGGGCGTCGACCTGGGGCTGCACGTGCACATCGAACTGCTCACCCGCCAGGGCGAGCTGCAGGTCCTGCTCCATGGCCAGCCGCTCTTCGACTTCGGACTGCATGGTCGCCTCGAAGAACTCGATGCGGTTGCGCCCGCCCGACTTGGCGCGGTACATGGCGGTGTCGGCTTCGCGCAGGAGGTCGTCGACGGTGGTGGCGTCACCGCGCGGGAACAAGGTCAAGCCGATGCTGCCGGTGCTGCTGTAGGGGAACCCCGAAACCTCGTAGCGCCCTTCCAGCACGGTGCGCACCTTCTCGGCCACCAGGCGGGCCTGCCTGGCGGCGACCTCCACATCGGGGTCGAGGTTGCCAACCTGCACGACGAACTCGTCGCCGCCCAGCCGGGCCACGGTGTCGTCCTGGCGCAGCACGCTGGACAAACGCTGGGCCACCTGCCTGAGCAGGTCGTCGCCGACGGCATGGCCGCGCGCGTCGTTGATCTGTTTGAAGTTGTCCAGGTCGATGAACAACAAGGCCCCGAGTCGGCCGCAGCGCCGCAAGTGCGCCAGTTCGCGCTCGAGGCGATCGATCAGCAAGCGGCGGTTGGGCAAGCCGGTGAGCGGGTCGTAGTAGGCCAGGCGGTGAGTGCGCTCCTGGTGCAGCCTTCGCTCGGTGATGTCGGTGATGAAGCCGTGCCACAGCACACTGCCATCGGGCAGGCGCTCCGGCACCGCGTCACCAAGGCGCCACCTGGTGCCCTGCTGGGGCAGCACGACGCGGTACTCGTGTCGCCACGGCAGCATGTTGGTGGCAGAGGTCTCGATGGAATCGAGCACGGCTTGCACGTCCTGCGGGTGGATGCGCGCGATGACGCAGGACGCGTCATGCAGGGCCTCTTCCGGGTGGACTTCGTACATGTCCCACATGCGCTCGCTGGCGTACGGGAAGCAGCTTCGGCCGTCCGGGTAGAGCCTGAACTGGTAGATGACGCCTGGCACGCGGTGCGAGAGCTGGCTCAGCAGTTGGGTGCGGTCTTGCAGCTCGTGCAGCAAGGCCTCCAGGCGCGTCGCCTGCCTGCGCAAATTGAGCTGGGCCATGACCTGCCTGGCAAGCAGGGCCAGGGTCTCGCGCTGGCCAGGGAGCAGACTTCTGGGCTGACGGTCGATGACACACAGGGTACCCAGGGCCGAACCATCGTCGGCGACCAGGGGCGCCCCGGCGTAAAAGCGGATGAACGGATCGCCCGTGACCAGCGGGTTGCTGGCGAAACGCGGGTCAGCGCTGGCGTCTTCGACCACCATGACATCGGGTTGCCGGATGGCGTGGTCGCAAAAGGCGAAGTCGCGCGGGGTGCTGCAGACATCGATGCCCACTCGGGACTTGAACCACTGCCGGTCGCGGTCGATGAGGCTGACCAGGGCAATGGGCATGCCCAGGACCTGGGCAGCCAGCTGCGTCAGGTCATCGAAGGCCTGTTCGGGGGGGGTGTCGAGAACACCGTGGCGAGCCAAGGACGCCAGCCGGCGTTCCTCGTCATCGTTCGTGCTTTTCGGCAAGGCGGACATGGTCAGTGGCAATGAGTGCACCGATTCTAGGAATCCTGCCCGGTTTGAAACCGCAAAACAGCACCGGTAAACGCAAGCATGCCCTGATTTTGTGCGGGGCGCCACACCCTGCCCCGGCTGTGGCCGCTGTGTATGCTTGTGCATCGACGCCGAACGCCCTCGCAGACCTCTTGCCCATCCTGATCGTCACCATCCTGGCTTTGTTGCTGATTGCCTGGCTCATCTGGCAGCCACGTCTGGTCACACAACGGCGTGTGCGCCAGCAAGGCCAGGCTTTCCCCCCGGCCTGGCGGGCGATCATCCGGCGCAATGTGCCCCTGGCAGCGTCCCTGCCTGCGGACCTGCAGGTTCAGCTTCGGCGCCACATCCAGGTCTTCCTGGCGGAAAAGGCATTTGTCGGTTGCCAGGGACAGGTCATCGACGACGAGGTGCGCGTGACCATCGCGGCGCAGGCCTGCCTGCTGCTGCTCAATCGGCCGAACGACTACTACCCGGCTCTCAGGCAGGTGCTGGTCTACCCGAGTGCGTTCGAAGTCGACATCGCTCACACCGACGAGATCGGCGTGGTGCAGTCGGGCCGCGACTGGCGGGCAGGCGAGTCATGGCAGGAGGGACAGGTGATCCTGTCGTGGGAGGACGTGCTGGTTGGCGCCGCCGACCCCGTTGATGGCTGGAACGTGGTCATCCACGAGTTCGCGCACCAGCTGGACTCGGAGGCGGGACTGACCGATGGCATCCCGGCGCTGCCCAGCGCAGCCCGGCAAGCCAGCTGGTCGAAGGTGATGCAGTCAGAGTTCGAGGCGCTGCTGGCCGCTTTGGATCGCGGGGAGGAGGACACCTTCCTCGACCCTTATGGCGCCAGCAACCCGGCCGAGTTCTTTGCGGTGGTGACAGAAGCCTTCTTCGAGCAAGGGCTGGAGCTGCGCACGCACCACCCAGCGCTGTTCGAAGAGTTGCTGGCTTTTTACTGCGTGGACACCAGCGCCTGGCCGCCACCCCGGGTGCTCAGGCGCCCCGATCTGGCGCAGCAACAGTCCCCTTGATGCTCACTGCGCACGCACCTGGGCGACCAGCTCGGCACGTTGGCCCGTGCGCGCACGATGGTGGTGCAGGCTGCCCAGCCGAGCCCGCGCTGGCACTGGCACTCAATTTGCTTACTGACTTGCGAGAGCAGCTCGGACCGCGGTCACCGCTTCAGGGCTGAATGAGCGCTAGGGTTCCGAGTCGGTGTCACGCCGGCTGTCTGGTCCGAGAGCACTCGGTCGCAACGGCAACAGCGGTGGCGGCTCCACGGAGGGACAAAAGCCCGGGAGGTCCTGATGAAGGCGAAGAGCCGACACCAGAGTCTCTCGTGCTTGTCCCGCCCCTCCAGGAGTCAGACCATGTCAGCCCACCACCCCGAACACACCCGCGACAACCCACCCGCTTCGGCCCCGGTTGACGCCGTCGCTCATTGGCAGCGCCTGCCCGCTGATTCACTGGCTGGTGTGAGCACCGACCACATCCTGTGGTCCGAACGCGTGCCGGGAGGTGGCCACTGGTCGTGGCGCCTCAAGCGTGGCACCTCCTTGCGTTTCGTCAGCCTTGGTGCCGACGCCAACGTGAGCTTGGTGCTCTACGCCGCGCACCACACGCTCGAGCGCTACAACATGCCCGACTCGCTCAAGGCGCAGCACACGGCCCACTACCGCCGCGGCCACGTGCTCATGAGCGACATGGGGCGCTCGATGGCCAGCTTCACCGCCGACAGCCTGGGCTGGCACGACCCGCTTGGCGCCCTGCTCGACACCCCCACCATGCAGCGGCGCTTTGGCGAGCACCGCTTCGAGGCCCACCGCAACGGCATGCACCGCTCGGGCAAGGACGGCCTGCTGATCGAGATCGGCAAGCACGGCCTGAGCCGGCGCGACCTGATCGCGCCGGTCAACCTGTTCAGCAAGGTGACGGTCGATGACGAGGGGCGATTCCACTTTGCGGCCGGCCACAGCCAAGCGGGTGACTTCGTCGAGCTGCGGCTGGACATGGACTTGGTGGTGGCCATCTCGACAGCGCCCCACCCGCTCAACCCCAGCGAGTCCTATGCGCCGCCGCAGGTCGGCGTGGTGGCCTGGCGCAGCGGCCCGGCCCCGGCCGACGACTTCTGCCGCACCTTCCGCGGCGAGAACGCCCGCGCCCACCACAACAGCGACATGTTCGCGCTCTGAGACTCAGGAGCCCACGCCATGAACGCAACCCAAGCGACCGCCATCCGCATCCAGCACAGCCCCCTGCTTGAAGCAGATGCCATCCTCAACCAGCGCCACCCGGCGGGCGAGCCCGTCCTCTTTCAGGTCAAGCGCGGCCAGACGCTGCGCATCGTCGACCTGGAGGGCAACCAGGCCGCCGACGTGATCTTCTACAACGCGAGCGACCTGGCCGAACACTACAGCGCCACCGACACCCTGCTGCACCAGGGCGGCATCTACCTGACGACCGGCTCGGTGCTGGTGAGCAACGAAGGCCGCCCCATGCTCACCATCACGGCCGACACCTGCGGCCGGCACGACACGCTGGGCGGGGCCTGCGCAGCCGAGAGCAACACCGTGCGCTACGCGCTGCAGAAGAAGTTCATGCACAGCTGCCGCGACAACTACCTGCTGGCCATCCAGCACGCCGACATCGGCCTGGGCAAGGCCGACCTGGTGCCCAACGTCAACTTCTTCATGAACGTGCCGGTGACGGCCGACGGCCAGCTCACCTTCGCCGACGGCGTCTCGGGCCCCGGCAAGTACGTGGAGATGCGCGCCGAGATGGACGTGTGGGTGCTGATCTCGAACTGCCCACAACTCAACAACCCCTGCAACGCCTACAACCCGACGCCCATCCAGCTGCTGGTGTGGGACCCGGTTGAGGCCGCGAGCTGAGCGGCTGGCCCAAGCCTTGCTGTCTCAGCACCAAGTCGATCACATCCTGTTCTTGACGGCCAGCGGGACGGCCCGCTGCGCGACACACGCCCGCGGGACGGCCCGCCCGGAAGCGCCCCCATGTTCGACAAGGTCCTGATCGCCAACCGAGGCGCCATCGCCTGCCGCATCATCCGCACGCTCAAAGCCCTGGGCGTGCGCAGCGTGGCCGTCTACTCCGAAGCCGACGCCAGCGCGCGCCACGTGCGCGAGACCGACGAAGCCTTCTGCGTGGGCCCGGCCCCGGCCGCCGAGAGCTACCTGCGCGCCGACGAGATCCTGCGCATCGCGCGCGAGTGCGGCGCCCAGGCCATCCACCCCGGCTACGGCTTCCTCTCGGAGAACCCCGGCTTCGCTGAAGCCTGTGAAGCGGCGGGCATCGCCTTCATCGGGCCGAACGCCGATCAGATGCGGGCCTTTGGCCTCAAGCACACCGCGCGCGAGCTGGCCCAGCTCAGCGACGTGCCCCTGCTGCCCGGCTCGGGCCTGCTGGACGACATCGCCCACGCGCAGCTGGAAGCCGCACGCATCGGCTACCCAGTGATGCTCAAGAGCACGGCGGGCGGCGGCGGCATCGGCATGCGCCTGGTGCGCAGCGACGCCGAGCTGGCCGACGCCTTCGCCGCCGTGCAGCGCCTGGCCTCGGCCAACTTCAAGGACGCGGGCCTGTACCTGGAGAAGTTCGTCGAGAACGCGCGGCACATCGAGGTGCAGGTGTTCGGCGACGGGCGCGGCCAGGTCATCGCCCTGGGTGAGCGCGACTGCTCGGTGCAGCGCCGCAACCAGAAGGTCATCGAAGAAACGCCGGCTCCAGGTTTGACCGACGCCCAGCGTCAGGCCTTGCTGGACACCGCCGTGCGCTTGGCGAAGGCCGTGAACTACCGGTCTGCCGGCACGGTGGAGTACGTCTACGACGCCGACACGGCGCAGTTCTACTTCCTGGAAGTCAACACGCGGCTGCAGGTCGAGCACGGCGTGACCGAGCAGGTGTGTGGCGTGGACCTGGTGGCCTGGATGGTGAAGCTGGCCGCAGGTGAACTGCCGGACCTGGCCTCGCTGCAGCCCAAGCCACAAGGCGCCTCCATCCAGGTGCGGCTGTACGCCGAAGACCCGGCGCGCAACTTCCAGCCCAGTGCGGGCCTGCTGACCGAGGTCGTGTTCCCTGAAGCGGCCCGCGTGGACGGCTGGGTCGAGCGCGGCACCGAGGTGCCCGCCTGGTACGACCCGATGCTGGCCAAGCTCATCGTCACCGCCGACACGCGCGAGCAAGCCCTGTCCAGGCTGGACGCGGCCCTGGCCGGCACCCGCCTGGCCGGCATCGAGACCAACCTGCCCTACCTGCGCCAGGTGGTCAAGCACCCGGTTTTCCGCGAAGGCCGCCAGGTCACGCGCTTTCTGAGCACATTCGAATTCCGCCCCGACACCATCGAGGTGCTGGCCGCTGGCGTGCAGACCGCCGTGCAGGACTGGCCCGGCCGCCAAGGCCTGTGGGACGTGGGCGTGCCCCCTTCGGGCCCGATGGACGCCCTCGCCCACCGCCTGGCCAACCGGCTGGTGGGCAACGCGCCCGATGCCGCGACGCTGGAATGCACCCTGGCCGGCCCGACGCTGAAGTTCCACGTCGACACCGTCATCGCGCTCACGGGTGCGCCGATGCCAGCCGAACTCGACGGCGAACCATTGGCCCTGTGGCAAAGCCACGCCGTGCGCGCCGGCAGCGTGCTCACGCTGGGTCGCGCCGGAAGCGGCTTGCGCAGCTACCTGGCCGTGGGCGGCGGCCTGGACGTGCCCACCTACCTGGGCAGCCGCGCCACCTTCACGCTCGGCCAGTTCGGTGGCCACGGCGGGCGCAACCTGCGCGTGGGCGACGTGCTGCACCTGGCTGCCCCTGGCGTCGGTACATCGGGCCAGCAGGTCGCGGCCGAGGCCCTCCCCAACATCGGCCAGCACTGGGACATCGGCGTGCTCTACGGCCCGCATGGCGCTCCCGACTTCTTTCAGGACGAGGACATCGCCACCTTCTTCGCCGCCGACTGGAAGGTGCACCACAACTCCAGCCGCACCGGCGTGCGCCTGATCGGGCCAAAACCGAAATGGGCCCGCACCGACGGTGGTGAAGCCGGCCTGCACCCCTCCAACATCCACGACAACGCCTACGCCATCGGCGCCATCGACTTCACCGGCGACATGCCCGTCATCCTCGGCCCCGACGGCCCGAGCCTGGGCGGCTTCGTCTGCCCTGCCGTGGTGGTCAACGCCGAGCTGTGGAAGCTGGGCCAGCTGCGCCCAGGTGACACGGTGCGCTTTCACCGCATCTCGGCTGCGCAGGCCGCCGAGCGCGAGGCCGTGCTCGAAGCCAGCGTCCGCACGCTGAACACGCCGCTGCCCGCGGCGCCGCACGACCACGCGCACGCCTGCGTCAGCCCGATCCTGGCCGACGTGCCCGCCGATGGCGAGAAGCCCCACGTGGTGGTGCGCCAGGCCGGCGATCGCTACGTGCTGATGGAGTTCGGCCCGCTGGTGCTGGACCTGGAGCTGCGCTTCCGCGTGCACGCGCTGATGGCCGAGCTCAAGAAGCTCAATGGTGGAAAAGGCCTGTCAGGCGTCATCGACATGACCCCTGGCATCCGCTCGCTGCAGGTGCTCTTCGACCCGGCCGTGCTGCCGCGCGACGAGCTGCTGCGCGTGCTGCTCGACGTCGAAGACCACCTGCCGCCGCTGGACGACATCACCATCCCCAACCGCGTGGTGCACCTGCCGCTGTCTTGGGACGACGCGCAAACGCGCCTGGCAATCGAGAAGTACATGCAATCGGTGCGTCCCGACGCACCCTGGTGCCCGAGCAACATCGAGTTCATCCGCCGCATCAACGGCCTGGACAGCCTCGAAGAGGTCTTCAACATCGTCTTCGACGCCAGCTACCTCGTGCTCGGCCTGGGCGATGTGTACCTGGGCGCGCCCGTCGCCACGCCGGTCGACCCACGCCACCGCCTGGTCACCACGAAGTACAACCCCGCGCGCACCTGGACGCCCGAGAACGCCGTGGGCATCGGCGGTGCCTACCTGTGCGTCTACGGCATGGAAGGCCCCGGCGGCTACCAGTTCGTCGGTCGCACGCTGCAGATGTGGAACCGCTGGCGGCATGGCGCCGAGGCGGGGCACCCGGCGTTTGAACAGCCCTGGCTGCTGCGCTTCTTCGACGAGATCCGCTTCCACCCTGTCAGCGAGGCCGAGCTGCTGCGCATCCGCGCCACCTTCCCGCACGGCGGGTACGCGCTGCGCGTCGAAGACTCGAGCTTCAACCTGCGCAACTACCGCCGCTTCCTGACCGAACAGGCCGACAGCATCGCGGCCTTCAAGGCCCGCCAGCAGGCCTCGTTCGAGGCCGAGCGTCAGCGCTGGATCGCCAGCGGCCAGGCCGACTTCGGCAGCGAAAGCGACGTGGCCAGCGCCGCACCCGACGCCGAGCTGGACCTGCCCGCAGGCGGCCGCTTCGTGGCCACCAGCGTGCCCGGCAACGTCTGGCAAGTGGCGGTCAAGGACGGCCAGAGCGTGAAAGCCGGCGAGGTGCTGGTGGTGGTCGAGTCCATGAAGATGGAGTTCGCCATCGCCGCGCCTTGCGACGGCACCGTCCACCGCGTGCTGTGCCGCGAAGGCGCGCCGGTTGCGGCCGGCCAGGACACGCTGATCCTGATCGAATCAGGCCCGAAATGAACCCATGAGCGCCGCCCAGCACACGCCCCGCACCAGGAAGGAAGCCCTTTGATGACCCCGACCGAGATCGCGACCCAACCGCCCGCCACCGACCTCAGCCAGCTGAGCTTCGACCTCGCCAGCTTGCGCACCGCCTACCGCCAGGGACTGAGGTTGCGCGATGTGATCGCCGAGGCCGCGCGCCGTTGTGCCAGCGATGCCCACCACGCCTTCATCCACCGCCTGAGCGAGGCCGAACTCGAGCCCCACCTGGCTCGGCTGGAAGGCCTGGACGCCAGCAGCTTGCCGCTCTACGGCGTGCCCTTCGTCATCAAGGACAACATCGACCTGGCGGGGGAGCCCACCACTGCCGCGTGCCCCGAGTTCGCGCACACCCCGAGCGCCAGCGCCTTCGTGGTTCAGCGCCTGCTGGATGCGGGCGCCATCCCCATGGGCAAGGCCAACCTCGACCAGTTCGCCACGGGCCTGAACGGCACGCGCTCGCCGTATGGCGCCTGCGCCAACGCTTTCGATGCGGACTTCATCAGCGGCGGCTCCAGCTCCGGCTCGGCCGTGTCCGTCGCCAAAGGCTGGGTCAGCTTCTCGCTGGGCACCGACACGGCTGGATCGGGTCGCGTGCCCGCCGCGTTCAACAACCTGATCGGTCTGAAGCCCACGTGTGGCCTGCTGTCGACCACCGGCGTGGTGCCTGCATGCCGCTCGCTCGACACGGTCAACATCTTCGCGCTGCACGCGGGTGACGCACACGACGTGCTGCAGGTGGCCGCCGGCTTCGACAACAAGGACGCGTTCAGTCGTGCCGCGGCGCCACATGGCGTGGACTTCTCGGGCGGGCCGTTCCGCTTCGGCGTGCCGCGCGCACAGGACCTCGCCTTCTTCGGCAACGACGCCGCCCACCAACTGTTTGAAGCGGCGGTGCAGCGCGCCATCTCGCTCGGTGGCACCCCCGTCGAGGTCGATTTCTCGCCCTTCCTCGAAACCGCGCGCCTGCTCTACGAAGGCCCGTGGGTGGCCGAGCGCTACCAGGCCATCCGCGGTTTCATCGACGAACAGCCCGAGGCCGTGTTCCCGCCCGTGCGCAGCATCATCGAAGCCGGCCGATCCAAAACCGCCGCCGAGCTGTTCTCGGCACAGCACCAGCTCAAGGCCCTCAAGCGCGTGTGCGATCAGGTCTGGCAAACCGTGGACTGCCTGCTCACCCCCACGGCCGGCACGATCTACCGCATCGCCGAGATGCAGGCCGACCCGATCCGCTTGAACAGCCACCTGGGCCACTACACCAACCACATGAACCTGCTGGACTACGCCGCCGTGGCCGTGCCCGCAGGCTTCCTGTCCGATGGCGATGCCGCCGGCCTGCCTTGGGGCGTGACCCTGGCGGCCCCCGCGCACAAAGACATCACGCTGCTGCGCCTGGCCGACCGATTCCAGCGCTGCCTCTCGGTGGAGGTCAGCGGCTACGCACTGGGCGCCACCACCATGTCACTGGCCGACGTGGACAAGCTGGGTGAGCCCGTCGGCTTGTTGGCCGACAACCCCGCGCGCAGCGGCACCATCCCTGTGGCCGTGTGCGGCGCTCACCTCAGCGGCCTGCCGCTCAACCCCCAGCTGACCTCGCGCGGCGCGCGCCTGCTCTGCGCCATCGACTCGGCACCGCGCTACAAGCTCTTCGCCTTGCCTGGAGGCCCCGTCGCCCGGCCCGGCATGGTCCGCGTGCCCGAGGGCGGTCAGGCCGTTCCGCTGGAGGTGTGGGAAGTGCCTGCCGAGCACTTCGGCAGCTTCGTGGCCGGCATCCCCGCGCCGCTGGGCATCGGCAAGGTAGAGTTGGCAGACGGTCGCGTGGTGCCTGGCTTCATCTGCGAAGGCATCGGCACCGAAGGCGCCACCGACATCACGCACTTTGGCGGCTGGCGCGCCTACCTGGCCAACCGTACCCCCTGAAACCGCCCTCGGGCGCCACCAAGAAACAGGCCATGCTCGACCTCCTGATCCAGCACGCGAACCTGCCCGATGGGCGCACCGACGTGGGCGTGGCCGTGCAAAACGGCCTCATCGTGGCGCTCACCGAAGGCCTGACCACCCAGCAGGCCCCTGCCCGCGAGGTGGTCGACGCCGGCGGCATGCTGCTGAGCCCGCCTTTCGTCGACGCCCACTTCCACATGGACGCCACGCTCAGCCACGGCCTGCCACGCGTCAACCAGAGTGGCACCTTGCTCGAAGGCATCGCCCTGTGGGGCGAACTCAAGCCCGACCTCACGCAGGAAGCGGTGATGGCACGCGCCCTCGCCTACTGCGACTGGGCGGTGGCCCGTGGCCTGCTGGCCATCCGCACCCACGTCGACACCTGCGACCCGCGCCTGCTGGCCGTGGACGCGCTGCTCGAAGTCAAGCGGCAGGTGGCCCCCTGGCTCGACCTGCAGCTGGTGGCTTTCCCACAGGACGGCGTGCTGCGCTCGCCTGGCGCCTGGGATCTGCTGCAAGAGGCCTTGCGACGTGGCGTGGACGTGGTGGGCGGCATCCCGCACTTCGAACGCACACAAGCCGACGGCGCCGCCAGCGTGCGCATGCTCTGCGAGCTCGCGGCCGCCCAAGGCAAGCGCGTCGACATGCACTGCGACGAGTCCGACGACCCGATGTCGCGCCACATCGACACGCTCACCGCCGAAACCCAGCGCCTGGGCCTGCACGGCCGGGTCACGGGCTCTCACCTGACCTCCATGCACAGCATGGACAACTACCACGTCAGCAAGCTCATCCCGCTGATGGCCGAAGCCGGCGTCAACGCGGTGGCCAACCCGCTGATCAACATCACCTTGCAGGGCCGCCACGACACCTACCCCAAGCGGCGCGGCATGACCCGCGTGCCCGAGCTGCTGGCCGCTGGTGTGCCCGTGGCCTTCGGCCACGACTGCGTGATGGACCCCTGGTACAGCCTGGGCTCGGGCGACATGCTCGAGGTCGCCCACATGGGGCTGCACGTTGCCCAGATGACGGGCCAGGCTGCCATGCGCCAATGCTTCGAAGCCGTCACCAGCACGCCAGCACGCATCCTGGGGCTCGAGCACTTCGGCCTGCAGGTGGGCTGCGAAGCCAGCTTCGTGTTGCTGCAAGCGCGCGACCCCATCGAGGCCTTGCGACTGCGCGCCCACCGCCTGCGGGTGTACCGACGCGGGCAGCTGCTGGCCCACAGCGAACCCGTGCAGACGACCCTGGCGCTGCCGGGTCGGCCAAACGGCACGCGCTTTCTCTGGCCGATGGACCCCAACCCTTGAGTGCGCGGAGCCTTTCCCGTGGGCAACGGTCTGCAACGATCCGCTCAGGACAACAGGCTGTCAGCCCTTGCCCATTGACATGGGATGAGGCGGGTGCAATGGCGGCATGGTCGCTGCCATGAGCTGCAGCCGTCCTGTGACCACGCCCCGCAGCGCGGTCATGCGGTTGGCGATGGCCTGCAGCCGAGCAGCCGGCCCTTGCACCAGGATCACCTCCATCATCTGCTGCCCCATCAGGTGCACGTGCAAGGAGCTGATGACCTCGTCGATGTGGTCGCACTGCAGGTCGGCCAGCTCCTTTTGCAGGCCGCGCACCGAGCGGTCGTAGAGCAAGGTGATGGTGCCCACCATCACCTCGTCACCCAGCAGGCGTTTGTGCTCCAGCAGCTGCAGGTTGATCATCTCCGAGATGGCCTGCGAGCGGCTCTCGAAGCCCCGGGCTGACACCATGCCATCGAGCTCGGCCAGCAGGTCTTCAGGCATGGACACGCTGATGCGCGCCACGGGGCTGTTGCGCTGGTCGGCGGCCAGGGCCACGGTGGATGGCAGGTTGCTTGGCATGGTGAGGTCCCGGTTTGATCTGATGTGTGTGGCGCTGAGGTCGCCTGCGACAGGTGTCTTGCGGCCCAGGGCATCGCTTACCCCAGGCCTGGCCGACATCAGAACATGTGGCTGTAGCGCTCAACCTCCCACTGGCTGACCGACAGGTGATAAGCCTCCCACTCCTGCGTCTTGTAGGTGATGAACTCGTCGCGCAGCTCCTTGCCCAGCGTGCGCTCGACCAGCGGGTCTGCCGCGAAGGCCTGCACCGCCTCCTGCAGCGTCTGAGGCAGGAAGTCGATGCCGCGCTCGCGGCGCTGCGCGTCGCTCAGCTCGTACAGGTTGTCCTCGTTAGGCAGGCCCGGGTCCAGGCCTTCGCGGATGCCTTCCAGGCCAGCGGCCAGGGCCAGCGCGGCCGCCAGGTAAGGGTTCACCGCGCCATCGGCGTTGCGCGATTCGCAGCGGCCACCACCAGCCGGGATGCGCACCGAATTGGTCCGGTTGTTCGAGCCATACGAGTTGAACACCGGCGCCCACGAGAAATAGCTCATGGCACCACGGCGCACCAGCCGCTTGTAGCTGTTGACCGTGGGCGCGAAGGCTGCGCACAGCGCCCGCCCGTGCTTCAAGATGCCTGCCACGAACTGGTAGCCCAGGGGCGTGAGACCAATGCCGCGAGGGTCTTCTTTCGGGTCGCAAGCAAACAGGTTCTTGCCCGTCTTGAGGTCATACAGCGACATGTTGAAGTGCGCTCCCGTGCCCGTCTTGTTGGCAAAGGGCTTGGGCATCATCGTGGCGAGCAGGCCCTCTTCTTCCGCGTAGTGCTTGGCCATCATGCGGAAGAAGGTCAGGCGGTCGCAGCTCGTGAGCGCGTCGCTGTAGTTGAAGTCGAACTCGAACTGGCCGTTGGCGTCCTCGTGGTCGAAGGAGTAGAGGTCCCAGCCCAGGTCGTTGATGCAGCTGGGTGGGCAAGGTGTCAGCGCATTGCAAAGGTCGCGCCTTGGCATGGCATCCGGGGCATCCCGAACAAGCGACGGCCTTCGCGGGTTGTCCGCGCTGAGGACAACACCGAATTGTGACAATGTGCGTCAAAACGCCGGGCTGCGGTGCCACGAAAAACGGGCAAATGACCGCTCGAACCGCCGCTCTCCCGAGCGACGCCCCTGGTCAGGGTGGTAGGCCCCCCGGGAGTCGAACCCGGCACCAACGGATTATGAGTCCGCTGCTCTAACCAAGCATGAGCTAGAGGCCCCCTGAGAAATCAGTGCGCGATTGTAGGCGGGCCGAGCGACGCCCCCTCACCCGCTCAGTTCGCGTTCACGCCCGAATCACTTTTGACTCAAGGCGTTCGACACCAGGCGCGAGGTGATGTCCACGATCTCGATCATGCGGTCGTAAGCCATGCGGGTGGGGCCGATCACGCCCAGCGTGCCCACCACCCGCCCGTCGATCTGGTACGGGGCCGAGACCACCGACAGCTCTTCAAAAGGCACCACCTGGCTTTCGCCACCGATGTAGATGTTGACGCCCTCGGCGCGGCTGGAGCCGTCGAGCAGGCGCATGAGCTGCGTCTTTTGCTCGAACAGATCGAACATGCGGCGCAGCGAGCCCATGTCGCTGGAGAAGTCCTGCACCGTCAGCAGGTTGCGCTCGCCAGAGACGACCACGCTTTCCTGCGACTCGGCCTCGACCTCGCTGCCTGCCTGCACCGCCGCCTGCATCAGGCTGCCGATCTCGGTGCGCAGCTGGTCGACCTCGCGCTTGAGCCGCTCGCGCATCTCTTCGATGGTCAGGCCGCTGTAGTGCTCGGTCAGGAAGTTGCTGGCTTCGATCAGCTGGGCGGGGTTGTAGTCCTGCGCAGTGAAGATGACGCGGTTTTGCACGTCGCCATCTGGCGAGACCAGGATGACCAGCAGGCGCTTTTCGCCCAGGCGCAGGAACTCGATGTGGCGAAACACCGTGGCCTTGCGCGGCGCGGTGACCACGCCCACGAACTGCGACAAGCTCGAGAGCATCTGCGCCGCGTTGGAGATGACGCGCTGAGGCTGGTCGGGCTGGAGCTGGTCGCGGGTCTCGGCCGAGAAGTCGCCCATGTTCAGCGGACGCGCCGTGAGCATGGTGTCCACGAACAATCGGTAGCCGCGCGCGGTGGGCACGCGCCCGGCCGAGGTGTGCGGGCTGACGATCAGGCCGAGCTCTTCGAGGTCGGCCATCACGTTTCGGATGGTGGCAGCGGAAAGCTCCAGCCCCGAGGCCCGGGACAAGGTGCGCGAGCCGACGGGCTGCCCGTCGGCGATGTAGCGCTCGACCAGCGCTTTCAACAGGATCTTGGCACGGTCATCCAGCATGGTTCGTCCATTCTAAGGACTGCGCACGGGCTCGCTGCTCCCCCCTGGGCAGGCGTCCGATTTCGCGGGGCTGGCCGACACACCGCTGTGGTGTAATTCCGCGCATGCCCAATCAGCTTCCCTGCCGATTCCGCCACGCCGCCCTGGTCGGTAAATTCCAGGCCCGCGGCATCCGCGCCGTGCTGGAAGACGTGGCCCACCTGCTGGCCCGCACCGGACTGGACGTGTCGCTGGAAGCCGAGACCGCGCTCAACACCGGCATGACCGACTACCCCGCGTTGAGCATGCGCGAGATCGGTGAGCAGTGTGACGTGGCCATCGTGCTCGGCGGCGACGGCACCATGCTGGCCACCGCCCGTGAGCTGGCCCGCTACGACATCCCGCTGGTGGGGATCAACCAGGGGCGCCTGGGTTTCATCACCGACATCCAGTTGAAAGACGTCGCCACCGCCCTGCCCCTGATCCTCAGCGGCCAGTACGAGGCCGAAACCCGCCACATGCTCGAAGGCGCCGTGTTGCGCCCCCACCGCAATGGCGAGCTGGAAACCATTTACGAAGGCCACGCCATCAACGAAGTGGTGGTCAGCCGCGGCGCCACGGCCAGCATGGTCGAGCTGCGCGCCGAGGTCGACGGCCAATTCATCGCGAACTACCGTGCCGACGGCCTGATCGTGGCCTCGCCCACTGGCTCGTCGGCCTACGCCATGTCGGCCGGCGGCCCGATCCTGCACCCCGCGCTCGGCGGCTGGGTGATCGTGCCGATCGCCTCTCACACGCTGTCGAACCGGCCCATCGTCATCCCCGACACGGGCACGGTGAGCATCGAGATCGTGGCCGGCCGCGACGCCAGCATGAACTTCGACATGCAGTCCCTGGCCAGCCTGCTGCACCGCGACCGCATCACCGTGCGGCGCTCGGCGCACAAGGTGCGTTTCCTGCACCCCGAGGGCTGGAGTTATTACGCGACCCTGCGCCGCAAGCTGCGCTGGAATGAAGGAGTGAGCTGAAAGCCATGCTGCGCCGCCTGAGCCTGCGTGACTTCGTCATCGTCACCGAACTCGACATCGAACTGGACAGCGGCTTCACCGCGCTGACTGGCGAGACCGGTGCCGGCAAGTCCATCCTGATCGACGCCCTGCAACTCACCCTGGGCAGCCGTGGTGATGCCGGTGTGGTGCGCGAAGGCGCAGCCCGCGCCGACCTGAGCGCCGAGTTCGACCTCGTGCCCGCGCTGGCCCAGCGGCTGCGCCCCTGGCTGGACGAAGCCGGCTTCGACACCAGCGAGTGGCCCGATGAACCGACCGGCACGCGCAGCCTGCTGCTGCGCCGCGTGGTCGACGCTCAGGGCAAGAGCCGAGCCTGGGTCAACGGCGGCGCGGCCACGCTCACGCAGTTGCGCGAGTTGGGCGAGCACCTGGTCGACATCCATGGCCAGCACGCCTGGCAGAGCCTGACCCGCCCCGACAGCGTGCGCGAGCTGGTCGACGAACAAGCAGGCGTGGACACCGCCGCCCTGCAAGCAGCCTGGGTGGCGCGCCGCGAGGCCCACAAGCGCCTGCACGACGCCCGCACGAAACAAGCCGACTTGGAGCGCGAACGCGAGCGCCTGCAGTGGCAGATCGCCGAGCTGGACAAGCTCTCGCCGCAGGCCGGCGAATGGGACGAGCTCAACGCCGAGCACACCCGCCTGAGCCACGGCCAGTCCATCCTGGACGCGGCCCAACTGGCGCTGGACGCCATCTCCGAGGCCGAAGTCAACGCCGAGAGCCTGGCAGCACGCGCCATCGACGCGCTCGACGAGGTGGCCAGCTACGAACCCCGACTGGGCAACGCACTGGAGGTGCTGCGGGAAGCGCAGGCTCAGCTGCATGACGCCGCCCACAGCCTGCACGGCGTGCTGGGCCACACCGAGCTCGACCCCGACCGCCTGAACGAGCTCGATGCCCGCGTGTCGGCCTGGATGAGCCTGGCGCGCCGCCACCGCCGCCCGCCCGCCGAACTGCCCGAGCTGCTGCAAGGCTGGAAGACCGAACTCGCCGAGCTGGACGCCGCCACCGACCTGGCTGCGCTGGAGCGTGGCGCCGAGCAGGCGCACGCCGCCTGGCTCAAGCAGGCCCAGCAAGCATCCAAGCAGCGCAAGCAGGCTGCGCCTCGCCTGAGCGACGCGGTCAGCGCAGCCATGCAGGAGTTGGGCATGGCCGGTGGCCGCTTCGAGGTGGCGCTGTCGCCCCTTGAAGAACCGCAGCCCGGCGGCCTGGAGACCATCGACTTCCTGGTGGCAGGCCACGCGGGCAGCACGCCTCGTCCGCTGGCCAAGGTCGCCTCGGGCGGCGAACTCTCGCGCCTGGCCTTGGCGATTGCCGTGACGACCACGCAGCAGCGCGGTGGCCAGGGCGTTGCCACCCTGATATTCGACGAGATCGACTCTGGTGTCGGCGGTGCGGTGGCCGACACCGTCGGACGCCTGATGCAGCGCCTGGGCGGAGCCCAGGAGGGCCGCCAGGTTCTGGCCGTCACCCACCTGGCTCAGGTCGCGGCCTGCGCACACCATCACCTGCTCGTGGCCAAATCGCAGCACGGCGAGCAGACCACCAGCCGCATCGGCGAGGTCAGCGGACAGGCGCGTGAGGCCGAAATGGCCCGCATGCTCGGCGGCGCCATCAGCGACACCAGCCTGGCCCATGCCCGTGTGATGCTGCAAACCGCGCACGCCACACAAAGCGAGGGTGAACCTGCCGCCCAGGCCCATGCCACGCGCAACAAAGCGCGCAAGGAACCTGCATGAAAACGCTCGACATCGTGCTGCTGACAGGCATCTCCGGTTCGGGCAAGTCGGTGGCGCTCAACGCCCTGGAAGACGCAGGCTACTTCTGCGTCGACAACCTGCCCCCTGAGTTGCTGCGCGGCATGATCGAGCTCGAGGTCCAACGCGACCCCGACCGCCGCCGGCGTGTGGCCGTCTCGGTGGACGTGCGCAGCGCTGACACCCTGCCGCACCTCACCCCGATGCTGGAAGAGCTGCGCGCGGATGGTCACAAGGTCCGCTCGGTCTTCCTCGACGCCAGCACCGACGCGCTGGTGAGGCGTTTTTCAGAAACCCGCCGTCCTCACCCCCTTTCACAGGTGCGTGCGGTGCCGGCGGCGGTGATCGGCGCACCTCGCCGCCGAGCCAGCGACCACGACGCCAGCGTGACCTCCACGGCAGACCAGGTGTTGATCGACGCGATCCGCACCGAGCGCGAGTTGCTGAGCCCGCTGCGCGAGGTCTCCACCGTGATCGACACGACGCTGCTGCGGCCTGCCCAGTTGCGAACCTGGATCCGCAACATCGTGCAGGCGGCCCCCTCGAAGCTGACGCTCGTGTTCGAGTCCTTTGCTTTCAAGCAGGGCGTGCCCATGGACGCGGACTTCGTCTTCGACGTGCGGATGCTGCCCAACCCGTTCTACATCAAGGAACTCAAGCCCTTGACGGGACGGGACCCTTCGGTCATCGAGTACCTCGGTCAGCAGCCCGAGTCGGCCGAGCTGATCGCACAGATCGAGGCGTTCCTGCTGCGCTGGCTGCCAACGCTCGAGGGCGATCAGCGCAGCTATGTCACGGTGGCCATTGGCTGCACGGGCGGGCAACACCGTTCGGTGTATTGCGTGGAGCAGCTGACCCAGCGCTTTGCACAGCGGGGGGTGGTGCTGTCGCGGCACCGTGAGTTGGACGCGAAGTGATCCAGTTGATGGACTGACCTTCTGGCCACGACTCGCGCTTGTGCAGAGTAGTTGAGTTAGTGGGTTGAGGTGTTGTGCCACGGTTTGAGCAACGGGCTGAGGGCGAGGGGTGCCTGCTCCGGCCCTGCGCGGGGCATCACCGAGCGCCGCCTTCGTCACCCCTTGAACACGAGCCTGGCTGTTGCCGAGCCATGACACCGCACATGTCGGGCCTGCGCAGGCACCCCTCGCCCCCATCCCGCGACAAACCGTGGCATGCGAAGAAGGAAGAAGAAAGGCGACGCAAGCGTCGCCTTTCTTCTTCCGCAACCCACGCCGTGCTCGGTGATTCGGGTCCGGTGGGTGGGGGGCGTGTGAGCCGGCCCGACATGTGCGGTGTCATGGCTCGGCAACCACTTGACTGGTGTTCAAGGGGTGACGGTCCGACCAGCTCGGTGATGCCCCGCGCAGGGCCGGCTCACACGCCCCCCACCCACCGGACCACGCAACACCCGCCGCACAAAAAAATCAACCCTGAGCAGCCTGCCTCAAAGCCACCCGCAACTGCTCACCAATCTCCGGCTTGCCCGCGAACGGATCCGTCGGGTTGCGCCCCTGCACCACGTCTTCCAGCCGAGTCTGCACCATGCCCAGCGCCTGCGGGTGCGTGTACACGTAGAACTTGCCCTGGTTGATGGCGTCGAACACCAACTGCGCCGTGTCCGCCGCCGTCACCTTGCCCGACGTGACCGCCTTGGTGCTCATCGCCTGCGCGATCATCTGGCTGGCCGTCGGCTTGCCCTCGCTGAGCAGCTCCTTGGGCCGATTGCGGTGCGACTGGTGGATGCCAGTGGGCACGAAGTACGGGCACAGCACCGAAGCATGAACCTGCTCGGTCACCAAAGACAAGTCCTGGTACAGCGTCTCGGACAGGCTCACCACTGCGTGCTTGCTGACGTTGTAGGCACCCATGTTGGGCGAGTTCAGCAGCCCGGCCATCGAAGCCACGTTGACGATGTGGCCCTGGTACGAAGCGTCCTTCGCAGCCGCCGCGAGCATCAGGGGCGTGAACACGCGCACGCCATGCACCACGCCGAACAGGTTCACGCCCAGCACCCACTCCCAGTCGCGCTGGGTGTGTTCCCAGATCAGCCCACCGTGGGCCACACCCGCGTTGTTGATGACGATGTGCGGCGCGCCAAAGCGCTCCATGCAAAGGTCGGCCAGGGCCTGCACGTCTTCGGCACGAGAGACGTCGCCGCGCAGGGCGGCCACCTTGGCGCCCATGCCGGTGAGCTCGGCCAGGGCGGCGTCGAGCGCGTCCTGCTGCACGTCGGTGATGACGAGGTTCAAGCCCTGCTTGGCGCCCAGGCGGGCCAGCTCCAGGCCGAAGCCGCTGGCCGCGCCGGTGATGACGGCCGTCTGGCCAGGGCGGATGGTGAGGTGTTGAGCGGACATGTCGGGTTCTTCTTGAATGAGGTGTTCAGATCAGTTTGACCAGCTGCTTGCCGAAGTTGCGGCCCTTGAGCAGGCCCAGGAAGGCCTCGGGCGCGCTGGCAATGCCTTGCGCCACCGACTCGCGGAACTTCATGCGCCCGGACGCCACCAGCCCCCCCAGCTCCTGCATGGCCTCGGGCCAGACCTCGGGGTGCTCGCTCACGATGAAGCCTTCGAACTTCATGCGATTGACCAGGATCAGGGATGGGTTCTGCATGACCAGGGGTTCGCCGTTGTAGCCAGCGATCAGGCCGCACAAGGCCACGCGGGCGAAGGCGTTGGCGCGCAGCATCACGGCGTCCAGGCCGATGCCACCGACATTCTCGAAGCACCCGTCGACACCATTGGGCGCAGCGGCCTTCAGCGCGGACGAGAAGCTGCGCAGATCGGTCAGTTGCTTGTGGTCCAGGCAGGCATCGAAGCCCAGCTCCTCGGTCACGTAGCGGCACTTGTCGGGCCCACCGGCGATGCCGACCACGCGGCAGCCGTGCACCTTGGCCAACTGCCCCACCACGCTGCCCACCGCACCACTGGCGGCGCTGACCACGATGGTCTCGCCCGGCTTGGGCGCGATGATCTTCATCAGGCCGTACCAGGCCGTCACGCCCGGCATGCCGACCGAGCCCAGGTAGGCCGACAGCGGGATGTGGCGGGTGTCGACCTTGTTGAGGATGCCGCGCTGGTTGGCATCGACCACGCTGTACTCCTGCCAACCTCCCATGCCCACGACCGAGTCGCCCACGGCGTAGCGCGCGTGTTTGCTGGCGATCACCTCGCCCACCGTGCCGCCGATCATCACCGAGTTCAGCGGCTGCGGTTCGGCGTAGCTCTTGCTGTCGTTCATGCGGCCGCGCATGTACGGGTCGAGCGACAGGTAATGGTGGCGCACAAGCACCTGCCCGTCTGCCAGTTGAGCGGCCGTGGGCACAGGCGTTTCGACCAGCTTGAAGTTGTCAGTGGTGGGCTCGCCCGCAGGGCGCGATGCCAGCAGGATCTGGTGATTGATCAGGCTCATCTTGTGGACTCCTGGTTTGCCAAGGGAGCCGGCTGCTGGAGATCAGTCCGAGCCGGCGTGGCGTGCCAGCGGCTTGACCTCTCGGTCGGCCGTGGGCAACGCGCGAAGGAACTTGAAGGTGCCCGTGGCGTGGGCACAGATGCGACCCTGCTCATCGAGCACGCGGCCTTCGGTGAAGGCCATGGAGGCGGTGGCGTGCAGCACCTGACCGATCACGCGGATGCGGCCCTGCGCCGGGCGCATGAAACTGGTCTTCATCTCGACCGTCACGAGGCCCGGGCCACCACCAGGCTGGTCGATGTGGCGGCTGCGCGCCGCATGGGCCATGGCCACGTCGAGCAGGGTCATCTGCAAGCCGCCGTGGGCCACGCCGAAGGAGTTGGTGTGCGGCTCCTGCACGCCCAGCGTGATCTCGGCCTCGCCATCGGCGAAGCGCTGCAACTCGGCGCCGATGCCAACGAGGAACGGAATGTGGACCGGGAACGGGATGGCCATGGTCAAGTGCCCGTGTTGGGGTGCCGTGGGTGCAGAGGGTGTGATGCGGCGCGCGAGCCTCAGCCGCCCACCACGGCGCTCACGCCGCCGTCGACCGCCAGCACCTGCCCGGTGATGTGCTTGCCCGCGTCGGACGCGAACAGCAGCGTCGCACCCTTGAGGTCTTCGTCGTCACCGAGGCGCTGCAGCGGCGCGCTGGCGGCCAGCCGATCTTCACCCACCGCAGCCAGCGTGCCGGCCGTCATCTTGCTGGGGAAGAAGCCAGGCGCAAGCGCGTTGACGCGGATGCCCAGGTGCCCCCACTCGCAAGCCAGCGCCTTGGTGAAGTTCACCACCGCGCCCTTGCTGGTGTTGTAAGCGATGGTCTGCATGAAGGGGTGGTTGCCGCCCAGCCCGGCGATGGAAGCCACGTTGATGATGCGGCCCTGCTTGCGCGGGATCATGCTGGCCTTGGCGATGGCTTGCGACAGAAGGAAGTAGCCGCGCACATTGAGGTTCATCACCTTGTCCCAGGCTTCGAGCGGGTAATCGGCCGCGGGCGCACCCCAGGTGGCGCCGGCGTTGTTGACGAGGATGTCCACGTCGCCCACGCGCTCCAGCGTTTCATCGGCCAGGCGCTGGATGTCCTGCGGGTTGCCGGCGTCGGCGGCGATCCAGCGCGCGTCGATGCCCGCATCCTGCAAGGCCATCACGGCTTGTTCGAGGTCAGCGGCCTTGCGCGAGCTGATGACCACCTTGGCGCCGGCCTCGCCCAGCGCATGGGCCATCTGCAGTCCCAGGCCGCGCGAGCCGCCGGTGATCAGGGCCGTCTTGCCCGTGAGGTCGAAGAGTTGCTGGACGATGCGGGGGGCGGTCATGACGTTGGGCCTTCTTGGGGGATCAGACGAGGTAGTCGAGCACGTGGCGCGTGGCCGCCATCTGGCGGATCTGCGCGACCACGCCCTGGTGGTGCGGGTGCGGCACATAGGCAGCCAGCGCGGCGGCGTCTTCGAAGGTCGAAACCAGCACCACGTCGCAGTTGGCTTCGAGCCCCTCGGCCTTGATGCCGACGTCGAACTCATGCATGCCGGGCACCAGGCCCTTGCAGCTGTCGAGCAAGGCCTTGACCTGGGGCGCGTCGGCCGGGTCTTTGAGGGTCCACATGACGATGTGTCGCAGCATGGTGTACGGAGCTTTCTTTTTGAGGATCAAAGGTGAATCAGAACCAATCGGCTTGTGCCTGCGCGCAGGTCAGGTCGCGGCGCGAGACCACGCCCAGCCAGGCGTCGATCTTGGGCAGCTCATAGGCGAAGAAGTAGTCGGTTGCGGCCTGCTTGCCCTTGAGGAAACCCGGGCCCAGCGGCGACGCGTCCCACTGACCTTGCGCTTGCGCGGCCTTGGCGGCCAGCCCCAGCTCCAGCCAGATCCAGGCCAGCACGGTGTGGCCGAAGGCCTGAAGGTAAGGCGTCGCATTGGCCAGAGCCTCTTCGGGCACGCCGGTTGACCAGGCCGCCTTGGTGGTGGCGCCCACCTTCTGCAGGGCCTGGGCCAGCGCATTGGCGTGCTCGGCCAGGCCATTCACATGCCCCGCCTTCTGGATGGTTTCACTGATGCGCTCGGCCAGAACGCTCAGGGCCGTGCCGCCGTTCATCACCACCTTGCGACCCAGCAGGTCCAGGCCCTGGATGCCGTGCGTGCCTTCGTGGATCATGTTGAGGCGGTTGTCACGCCAGTACTGCTCGACCGGGTAGTCGCGCGTGTAGCCGTAGCCGCCCAGGATCTGGATGGCCAGCGAGTTGGCTTCCTGCGCCCATTCGCTGGGCCAGCTCTTGGCGATCGGGGTGAGCAGTTCCAGCAGCAGGCCGGCCTTCTCGGCTTCTTCGCCGCTGCCCGTGTGTTGGTCGTCCACCAGTTGCGCGCACAGCAGGCCCAGCGCCAGGCCGCCTTCGGCGATGGCCTTTTGCATCATCAGCATGCGCTTGACGTCGGTGTGGCCAATGATGGGCACCTGCGGCGCGCTGTGGTCCTTGCCACCGGCACCCATGTGCCGGCCTTGCGGGCGGTCCTTGGCGTACTGCAGCGAATACTCATAACCGGCGTAGCCCAGCATGGTCGCGCCCACGCCCACGCTGATGCGGGCCTCGTTCATGAGCGTGAACATGCACTTCAGGCCCTCGCCCTCCTTGCCGATCAGGTAGCCCACCGCGCCGGCCTCGCCGTTGACGGGGAACTTGCCTTCACCGAAGTTCAGCAAGGTGTTGACGGTGCCGCGGTAGCCGCACTTGTGGTTCAGGCCCGCCAGCGCCACGTCGTTGCGCTGCTGCGTGATCGAGCCATCGGCCTTGACCAGCTTGCGCGGCACGATGAACAGCGAGATGCCCTTGACGCCCGGCACCGGCTTGCCATCGGGGCCTGGGATCTTGGCCAGCACCAGGTGGACGATGTTCTCGCCCATCTCGTGTTCGCCGCCCGAGATCCACATCTTGTTGCCCTTGAGGCGGTAGCGCTTGCCCAGCGGGTCCTCAAGCCAGTCCACGCCCGTGCCATCGCCCTTCACATCGGGCACGGCACGCGTGGAGATGTCGGACAAGCTGGAGCCGGCCTGCGGCTCGCTCAGGCACATGGTGCCGAAGGTGCGGCCTTCGAAGCCGCCCTTGGCGAACACCTCGATCTGCTTGGGCGTGCCGTGCGCCAGGATGGTGTTGGCGTTGCCGCGCGTGAGCATCGGGTATGCGGCCAGCGACACGCTGGCCTTGTAGAAAAAGCTCATCGAGGCGATCTCGACCACGGTGGGCAGCTGCATGCCACCGAGTTCAACGTCCTTGCTGGCGGCCATCAGACCGGCCTCGTTGAAGGCGGCCATCGCCACGGGCGTTTCCTTGGGCAGCGTCACGGTGACGCCGTCGAAGGTGGGCTCGTGCTCGTCGGTCAGGCGGTTGATGGGGGCGAACTGCTCGTTGGCGATCTTCTCGCTGAGGTCGAGCACGGCGTCGAAGGTTTCGCGGCTGTGCTCGGCGTGGCGTTCGCGCTGGCAAAGGGTTTCGGCCTTGAGCCAGTCGTGCAGCAGGAAGTCAACGGTGGCGCGGTGGGTCATGGTTCGGCTCTTGGGAACTTCGTGGGAACGGGTTGAACAGGTTGACGGGGACACATGGCGAGGCGCTCCGCCCCCTGATCGCCATGGGGCGACTGCACGGCGGCCGTTAGCGCCCCTTGAAAACGGCCTCTCGCCGCTCGATGAAGGAGCGCACGCCCTCGGCTGCGTCTTCGCTTTGCATCACCGGAAGCATCTCCTTGAACAGGTGCTGGGCTGCCACAGCATCGCCATCGTGCATCGCCAGGCGGCTGGACTTCAGGATGTTCTGCACGCCCAGCGGCGCAGCCTTGGCGATCTGCTCGGCGATCTCACGGGCCTTGGTGAGCTGCTGCCCAGCTGGCACCACCTCCTGCACGAGGCCCGTTCGCAAGGCTTCTTCGGCGTACCAGAACTCGCCCGTCAGCAGGTAGCGCTGTGCGGCACCCCACCCCATCTGCTTGGGCAGGCGCAAGGTGGCGCCACCACACGGGAAGATGCCGCGCTTGACCTCGAGCATCGCAAAGCGCGTGTCATCAGCGGCCACGCGCACCTCGGTGTTGAGCATGATCTCGACACCCCAGGTGAAGCAGTTGCCCTGCACCGCCATCACGATGGGCTTGCGGTGCCGCTCGCCGAACAGGCCGAACGGGTCGACCTCGCCTGCCGGCACCTCGAAACCCTTGCCATTGCCGAAGATGGGCGCCCACTTGTCCAGCTCGACGCCCGAGGTGAAGTGCTTGCCCTCGCCGTGCAGCAGGGCCACGCGAAGCTCGGGGTTGCGGTTGAGTTCACCCAGCGCACGCGCCAGGTCCAGGTACATCTCGGGAGACAGCGCGTTGTGCTTGTCGGCCCGGTTGACCTTGATCTCCAGGATGTGGCCGTTGACCAGGGTTTCGATGTGCGCCATGGCGGGCTCCTTGCCGTTTCAGGAAAAAGCGATCAATCAGCCCGTGAAGCCCTTGCCCTCTGAAGCCAGCTTGGCGAGCAAGGGCGCCGGGGTCCAGAAAGCGGGGTCGGAGCCGCCGTTGGAAGCAAAGCCCTTCATCAGCTCGATCACCTTGGGCAGGCCCAGCATGTCGGCGTAGAGCATCGGGCCGCCACGGTAGACCGGGAAGCCGTAGCCCGTGAGGTACACCATGTCGATGTCCGAAGCCTTCGAGGCGATGCCCTCTTCCAAGATCAGCGCGCCCTCGTTGACCATGGCCAGCACCAGGCGCTGCACGATTTCTTCGTCGCTGATCTGGCGGGGCGTGACGCCCTTGTCGGCGCGCACCTTGTCGATGCAGCCTTGCACCTCGGCCGAGGGGATGGGCTCGCGCTTGCCTGCTTCGTAGTCGTACCAGCCCTTGCCCACCTTCTGACCAAAGCGACCCAGCTCGCAAATGGCGTCGCCCACAGGGCTGTAGATGACGTCAGGGCGCTCGACCTTGCGGCGCTTGCGGATGGCAAAGCCGATGTCGTTGCCAGCCAGGTCGCCCACGCGGAAGGGGCCCATGGCGAAGCCGAAGGCCTCGGCGGCCTTGTCCACCTGCTGCACCGTGGCGCCCTCTTCCACCAGGAAGAAGCCCTGGCGCACGTACTGCTCGAACATGCGGTTGCCGATGAAGCCATCGCACACACCCGAGACCACGGCCACCTTCTTGATCTTCTTGGCCACGGCCATCACGGTGGCCATCACGTCCTTGGCGGTGTGCTTGCTGCGCACCACTTCGAGCAGGCGCATCACGTTGGCCGGGCTGAAGAAGTGCAGGCCCACCACATCGGCGGGGCGCTTGGTCACTTCGGCGATCTTGTCCACGTCCAGCGTCGAGGTGTTGGACGCCAGGATGGCACCGGGCTTCATGATGCTGTCGAGCTTGGTGAAGACCTGCGACTTCACACCCATGTCTTCGAACACGGCCTCGATGACCATGTCGGCCTGGGCGATATCGTCATAGCTCAGCGTGGTGGTGAGCAGGCCCATGCGCTGCTCGTACTTGTCCTGGGCCAACTTGCCCTTGGCGACCTGCGCTTCGTAGTTCTTGCGGATGATGCCCACGCCGCGGTCGATGGCTTCCTGCTTCATCTCCAGCAGCTTGACCGGGATGCCGGCGTTGAGGAAGCACATGGTGATGCCGCCACCCATGGTGCCGGCGCCGATCACGGCCACGTTCTTGATGTCGCGCAGCGGGGTGTCGGCGGGCACATCGGGGATCTTGCTGGCAGCGCGCTCGCCGAAGAACGAATGGCGCAGGGCACGGGCCTGGTCACCGGTCACCAGACCTTCGAAGACCTCGCGCTCGAACTTGATGCCTGCGTCCAGGTCCAGCTGGGTGGCGGCTTCGACGCAGTCCACGCAGCGCTGCGGGGCGATCAGGTTCTTGCGGGACTTGGCCAGCTCGGCGCGGGCCTTGTGGAAGGCCTCGGCATCAGCCGGTGCGGCCACCTTCAGGTCGCGCACCGAAGGCAGCGGGCGCACACCGGCGACGTCCTTGGCGAAGGCGATGGCAGCGGGCAGAAGCTCGCCATCGACCAGCTTGTCGAACAGCTTCTGGCCCGGCGCTGCGGCCAGCTTCTCGGACATCACCGAGGCGCCGGTGGTGATCATCTGCAGGGCGGTGTCAACGCCCAGCACGCGCGGCAGGCGCTGCGTGCCACCGGCGCCTGGCACGATGCCGATGTTGACCTCGGGCAGCGCGATTTGCGTGCCCTTGGCGACCACGCGGTAGTGGCAACCCAGCGCCAGCTCCAGGCCACCGCCCATGGCCACACCGTGGATGGCGGCGACAACGGGCTTGGCAGAACGCTCGACCGCTTCGATGGTGACGTGCAGGTTGGGCTCGGCAAAAGCCTTGGGGCTGCCGAATTCGCGGATGTCGGCGCCACCGCAGAACACCTTGCCAGCACCGATGATGACCACCGCCTGCACGGAGGCATCAGCCTGAGCCTTCTGGATGCCATCCACGATGCCTGCCCGGGTGCTTTGACCCAGGCCGTTGACAGGCGGGTTGTCCAGGGAGATGACGGCCACGCCGTCGGTGACTTGGTAGGTAGCGCTCATGGCAATGTCGGTGAGTGAATTGAAAACACGCGCACACCGCCCCTGCCCCGGCTGGGAGAAGAAGGCTGGCGGCGTCCGCACAGCAATCCGCAATTCTGACAATGGATCTTGTAAGAATTGAACTAGATTCTGACACAGCTCGAGAAGCCTTGCTCGGTGCCCTTGCGCGCCGAACCACAAGCCTCGCACAAGCACTTCCGTTTTGGCACCTCGGTTTGTCCGGTTGACCTCTGCGGGCCGATGTCGGGCATGCCTGACGACAGGGCTGTCGCAGCTGATTTCTTGCAGCCCTGATCGCTTTCTCAAAGCGCTAATTCGTCATCGCGAATCGCCGCGCATGCACCGAGGTCCGATCAGATCAGGGCGCCCCAAGACGCCCCTTTGCACACTGCCGCCAGGGTCTGAGACGCATCCGCGCCTCGATCGCCTTCAACGCACCGCAAGGAGACAAGCAACATGTCCAAGTACCTCAAGGGCTGGCTGATGCCAGCACTGGGCGCCTTCTTCTTCCTCACCCTGCTGCAAGGCGGCTGGTGGATGTGGGCCCCATTTGCCGCCGCCATCGTGTTCTTCATCGGCGCCGATGCGCTGTTGCCGCGCGACCTGTCAGAGCCACCACGCATGCAGTTCGCAGCCCTGCTGAACCTGCCGCTCTACCTGATGCTGCCCCTGCTGGCGCTGTTGAACTTCACGGTGCTGTGGATGTTCGGCTCGGGCGACTTCCTGGGTTATGGCGCCTGGATGAAGGAGCACGCCGGCCTGGACCTGTTCGCCGGCCGCGAAGCCACCACGCACTGGGTGCAATGGGCCGGCTGCGTCATCACCGTGGGCCTGATGAACGCCGTGGGCGGCACCGTCACCGGTCACGAGTTGACCCACCGCACAGGCAACGCCTTCGACCTGTTCATGGGCCGCTGGATGCTGGCCTTCACCTGCGACACCTCGTTCGCCATCGAACACGTCTACGGCCACCACGTGCAAGTGGGCACCGAAGCAGACCCTGCCACGGCCCGCCGCGGCGAGAGCTTCTACAAGTTCACCGTGCGCTCGACCATCATGAGCTACGTGCACGCCTACCAGGTCGAGCGCGCCCGCCTCAAGAAGATCGGCAAGTCGGTGTGGAACCCGTTTGCCAGCCCCTTCCTGCGCGGCAACCTGGAAAACATCGCGCTCTTCGTGGCGGCCTACGCGATCGCAGGCTGGCCCGGCGTGGGGTTCTGGGCGCTCATTGCCTTCGTCGGCAAGCAGTACCTGGAGATCACCAATTACTTCGAGCACTACGGCCTGGTGCGCGTGCCCGGTGAGCCGGTCCAGCCTCGCCACTCCTGGAACTCGAATCACTGGGCCAGCACCAACGTGCTGTTCAGCCTGGCCCGTCACTCGCACCACCACGCCGAAGGCGAAGCCCCTTACTGGACGCTCTCGGCCTACCCGAACGCACCCATGCTGCCAAATGGCTACCTGTCGATGCTGCTGATCGCCCTGGTGCCACCGTTGTTCAAGAAGATGATGACCCCGGCCTTGAACGAATGGGATGAGCGGCACGCCTCGCCCGCCGAGCGCAAGCTGGCCAAGCAAGCCAGCCAGCAAAGTGGCATGTCGGGCTTGAAGATCGCCCAGGCCAAACTGAGCTGAGCCCCACGTCCACCCATCCCCAGACGCGACCCTGCCGAAAGCGGCGTGGGTCGCTGCGGTTTCAATCCGACAAGGCCATCCCGTGTTCGAACGATTCTTCCGACGCAGCCCCAGCGAGTTTCAGCTGCAGGTCAACCCGACGGGCGTGCCCATCACCGCTGCAGCCAAAGACAGCTTGTTGCTGACCGCCCTGCAAAACGGCATCGCGTTTCCGCACAACTGCCGGGTCGGTGGTTGCGGTGAATGCAAATGCCGACTGGTCTCAGGCAAGGTCAAGGAGCTCACCGACAAGACCTACCTGCTGTCTGCCGAAGAACTCCAGCAGAACTACATCCTCGCCTGTCAGAGCCAGCCACGCTCGGACGTGGTGATCGAGGTCAAGCTGCGCGAGCAGGCCGCCGCCCACCCGGTCACCGAGACCCGTGGCCGGATCACGGCCAGCCGCGCACTGACCCACGACATCCTTCACCTCAGCATCGAGACCGAACAGGCACTGCCCCACTCAGCGGGCCAGTACGTCGACATCGCGCTGCCAGCGGCCGCGGGCGGCACCGGCAAGGAGGTGCGCAGCTACTCGTTCGCGCGCGCGCCAGCCGGCGCCACGCCAACCCTGCTGGACTTCTGCATCCGCAAGGTGCCCGGTGGCGCCTTCACGGAGTGGCTGTTCGCGCAAGACCGCACGGGCGAGACCTTGAACCTGATCGGGCCGCACGGCAGCTTTGCCTTGCGGCCTGACGTGGGGCCGATCGCCTGCATCGCGGGCGGCAGCGGCCTGGCGCCCATCCAGTCCATCCTCGAGCAAGCCATCCGCGACAAGCAAGCCATGCGACCGCTGGTCATTGTGATGGGCGCCAGGACCCAGGCAGACGTGTACGGCCTGGACGCCATCGACCAGATCCGTCGCGCCTGGGGCGGGCGGTTCCACTTCGAGGCCATCCTGTCGGCAGAGCCCGAAGGCAGCAGCTGGCAGGGCAAACGGGGCCTGGTCACCGAACACCTGCCTGCCCTGCTGGGCGAGCGCATGGCCGAGCACAGCGCCTACCTGTGCGGCCCACCCGCCATGATCGACGCCTGCGTCAACGCCTTGCAGAATGGGGGCGTTGCAGCCACCCGCATTCACTTCGACAAGTTCCTCGATCGCAGCAACACCCCGGCCCTGCGTTGAGGCAGGCCGGAGCGCTGCAAACGGTCAGACCTCGAGCCACTCGCGCCGCACGTACTTGTCGGCGCGAAGTTCGTCAGGCGTGCCATGAAAGACGACCTCGCCGTGCCCCATCACGTAGCAACGCTGCGAGATGTCGAGCGCGATGGTGAGCTTCTGCTCGACCAGCAGCACGCCCAGGCCGCGCTTTTGCAGCTCCTTGAGGTACTCGCCCACCAGCTCGACGATCTTGGGCGCCAGGCCTTCGGTCGGCTCGTCGATCATGATCAGGTCGGGGTCGCCCATCAGCGTGCGGCACAACGTCAGCATCTGCTGCTCGCCCCCTGACATCACGCCGGCCTCGGTGTGCTGGCGCTCTTTGAGGCGAGGGAACATCTGGTACATGTCGTCCAGGCTCCAGCGACCCTTCTTGCGACCCGACTGCTGGCCCAGCAGCAGGTTCTGCTCCACCGTCAGCTTGGGGAAGACATCGCGGCTCTCGGGCACGTAGCCGATGCCATGGCGGGCGATGTCGTAAGGCTTGGCGCCCAGCATCTCCTTGTCCTGCCACTTGATCGAGCCATGGCCATCGACCAGGCCCATGATGGTCTTGATGGTGGTGGAACGCCCCGAGCCGTTGCGGCCCAGCAGGCTGACGATCTCGCCGGGGTTCACCTCCAGGTCGACGCCGTGGAGGATGTGGCTCTTGCCGTAGAAGGCATGCAGGTTCTGGATCTTCAGCATGTCAGGCTCCTGCAGCTTCTGCGGCTTGCGCCTCGGCTCGCTGGCTCTCGGCCAGCACCGACCCCAGGTAGGCCTCCTTGACGCGGTCGTTGGCGCGCACGTTCTCAGGTGTGTCGAAGGCGATCACCTCGCCATAGACCAGCACCGCGATGCGGTCGGCCAGGCCGAACACCACGCCCATGTCGTGCTCCACGGTCAGCAGGGTCTTGCCCTCGGTGACCTCGCGGATCATCTTGACGAAATTGGCCGTCTCGGACTTGCTCATGCCAGCGGTCGGCTCGTCGAGCAGGATGACGTTGCCGCCACCGGCGATGGTCACGCCCACTTCGAGCGCACGCTGCTCGGCATAGGTCAGGTTGGCGACGTGGGTGTCGCGCTTGCGGCGCAGGCGGATCATGTCCAGCACCTCTTCGGCGCGCTGATTCACGGCCGTGAGGTCGGACAGGAAACGCCAGAAGCTGTAGCGCTGACCCATGGACCACAGCACCGCGCAGCGGATGTTCTCGAACACCGACAGACGCGGGAACAGGTTGGAGACCTGGAAGCTGCGGGCCAGGCCGCGGCGGTTGATCTCATATGGCTTCATGCCATGGATGGCTTCGCCGTTGAGCAGGATCTGCCCGCTGGTCGGGGCCATGCGGCCGCTGATGAGGTTAAACAGCGTGGATTTGCCCGCGCCGTTCGGGCCGATGAGGGCAACGCGCTCACCGGCTTTGACGGCCAGGCTGCTGCCACGGATGATTTCGGTCTTGCCGAAGGACTTGCGCAGGTCGCGCAACTCCAGGGCCAAGCCATTCGATGAGGATGCGGAACTCATGTTCTCAATGCTCCGATAGAGGGACACACGGGGGGCGATCGATGGAAGTGGGCACGCAGGCCATCACTGGCCATCGCGCCGAAGGTTCTCGGCCTCGATCTCCTCCTGGATGTGGCCCCACTGGCGCATGAACTCGCGCCGCGCCACCTCGAAACAACCCACGCCCGTGATGAGCAGGAACACCGCCCCCACCCAGGCATCCACCCCATGCGTGTCCAGCGTCACACCCATGAAACTCATCTCGGGGCCCAGGGCCTCGTTGAGCTTGATGTGATAGACCATCTCGACCATCACCGACAAGCCGATGATCACCGTCAAGCCCGTGCCCGCCAAGGCCAGGTAGCTCGTCCACAGCTTGCGCAGGAAGCCATAGGCCGCCACGCGCAGGTTCATCATGATCAGGCTGGAGATGCCGCCCGGCGCGTACATCACCATCAGCAGGAAGAACACACCCAGGTACAGCAACCAGGCCTTGGTCAGCTCCGACAGCAGCACCGTGGCCAGCACCATCAGCACCGCGCCGATGATCGGACCGAAGAAGAACAGCGCCCCGCCCAGGAAGGTGAACAACAGATAGGCGCCGGAGCGATGAGCCCCGACCACCTCGGCCGTCACGATCTCGAAGTTGATCGTGTACAGGCCACCCGCGATGCCCGCAAAGAAACCCGCGATCATGAAGGCGATGTAGCGCACGCGCTGCGTGTCGTAGCCGATGAACTCGACGCGCTCCGGGTTGTCGCGCACCGCGTTGAGCATGCGCCCCAGCGGCGTTTGCGTGAACGCGAACATCAGCACCGTGCACACGAAGCAGTAGAACGCGATCAGGTAATAAACCTGAATCTGCGGCCCGAAGGTGATGCCCATGACAGGCTCACCCACCACGCGGTTGCTCGACACGCCGCCCTCGCCACCAAAGAACTCCGGCAGCATCAGCGACATCGACCACACCAGCTCACCCACACCCAGCGTGATCATGGCGAAGGTGTTGCCCGACTTCTTGGTGCTGACCGCGCCCAGCAGCGCGGCCACGAGCAGGCCTGCCAGCCCGCCCACGATGGGGATCAGGCTGACCGGAATGGCCCACTCGCCTGCGCCCACCTTGTTGAGCGTGTGGATGGCGGCGAACGAGCCCAGGCCCGAGTAAACCGCATGCCCGAAGGAGAGCATGCCGCCCTGCCCCAGCAACATGTTGTAGGACAGGCAGACCACGATGGCGATGCCCATCTGCGTGAGCATGGTCATGGCCAGGCTGCTGGTGAACAGCTTGGGGGCCACCAGCAGGACGAGGGCGAACAGCGACCACAAGATGATGCGGCCGACGTTCCAGGGTCGGAAGGTATAGGCTTGTGTTGACATGTGTTTACTCCTCGCGCGTGCCCAGCAGGCCCTTGGGTCTGAAGATCAGGATCAGCACCAGGAGGAGGTAAGGCAGGATGGGCGCCATCTGCGACACCGAGATCTTGAGCAACGGGTACGCCCAGTGTTCGAAGTCCACCGGGCTGCCCAGCTTCTCAAGCAGGGTCAGGCCAGAGACGTCGATCACCACGGCAAAAGTCTGGATCAGGCCGATGATCAGCGAGGCCAGGAAGGCCCCGGCGAGCGAGCCCATGCCGCCCACCACCACCACCACGAAGATGATGGCGCCCACCGAAGCCGCCATGTTGGGCTCGGTGACAAAGGCGTTGCCGCCGATCACACCTGCCAGGCCGGCCAGCGCGCAACCCCCACCGAAGACGCCCATCATCACGCGCGGCACGTTGTGCCCGAGCGCCTGGGTCATGTCCGGGTGGGTGAGCGCGGCCTGGATGATCAGACCGATGCGGGTGCGCGTGAGCAGCAGCCACAAAGAGCCGAGCATGAACAGCGCCACCAGGGCCATGAAGCCTCGGTAGATCGGGAACTGCGTGCAGCTGTTACCTGCCGTGGCGCACAGCGCGGCATCACCGGCGCCGGCCATCCAGCTCAGGCCCTGGTCCTTCACGCTGGCCAGCGTGAAAAGCGGGCCGCTGAGCGACTCGGGCACACGGTAGTCGACGTTGGCCGGCCCCCAGACCAGGCGCACCACCTCGAGCACGACGTAAGACAGGCCGAACGTCACCAGCAGCTCGGGCACGTGTCCGTACACGTGCACCTTGCGCAAGCTGTAGCGCTCAAAGGCCGCCCCGAGCAAGCCCACCAAAAGCGGCGAAAGCACGAGCGAGGGGAAAAAGCCGATGATGCCCGTCAGCGCGTAGGCGATGTAGGCACCCAGCATGTAGAAGCTGGTGTGCGCGAAGTTGAGCACACCCATCATGCTGAAGATCAGGGTCAGGCCCGAACTCAGCATGAACAGCAGCAGCCCGTAGCTGATGCCATTCAGGAAGAAGACGAAAAAGGTTTCCATGTCAGGCAAGCGTGATGCATGCCAGCGGGATCACCGGGCATGCGGAGCCCCGGCGGCTGCAACCGCACGGAACCGGAAAGGCCCTCCGACCGGTCAGGCCGGGCGAGCCACGTCAAACACGAAACGACCGATCGCCCCCATGCAGGAAACGATCGGTCGGGTACTTCTCAAGGCGATCCAGCCTCAGAGATGGCGCATCACGAGGGACGCTTCATCTGACAAGAGGTCGGCGTGCTCGAGACGTACGCATCGAAGGCTTTGACGGGCACAAAGGTCATGCCGGTCTTCTCGACGTCGTAGGTGTTCTTGGCGTCCAGCGGCGCCCACTGCGCGATGAACAGGGGCTGCTGCAACTGGTGGTCGGTCTTGCGCATCTCGACCTCGCCGTTGAAGGACTTGAACTTCATGCCTTCCATGGCCTTGGCCACCTTGACCGGGTCGGTCGACTTGGCGTTGGCCATGCCTTGCGCCAGCATCGTCAGCGAGGTGTAAGTGGCCTGCGAGTAGTAGTCATCGTTGAAACGCTTCTTGAACTCGCTGACCAACTGCCCTGCTGTGCCACCCAGGTTGTAATGGCCGTAGCCGACCTGGAACACGCGACCATCGGCGGCCTTGCCCAACGCAGTCGGGGTGCCACCGAAGTTGGCGTAGTAGGTGTAGAACTTGGCGGTCAGGCCTGCATCGTTGGCGGCCTTGACCAGCAAGGCCAGGTCCGAGCCCCAGTTGCCGGTGATGACCGTGTCGGCACCCGAGGCCTTGATCTTGGCCACGTAAGGCGCGAAGTCACGCACCTGAGCCAGCGGGTGCAGGTCGTCGCCCACCACTTGCACATCGGGGCGCTTGCGCTTGAGGTTTTCCTTGGCGTATTTGGAGACCTGCTGGCCGTGCGCGTAGTTCTGGTTGATCAGGTAGACCTTCTGGACCTCCTTCTGGTCCTTCATGAACGTGGTCATGGCCTCCATCTTCATGGACGTGTCCGCATCGAGGCGGAAGTGCCAGAAGCTGCACTTGCTGTTGGTCAGGTCGGGGTCCACCGCGGCGTAGTTCAGGAAAACGACTTCCTTGCCGGGGTTGCGCTCGTTGTGCTTGTTGATGGCGTCCACCAGCGCGCCTGCGGCACCGGAGCCCAGCCCCTGCACCACATAGCGCACGCCCTGGTCAACGGCCGACTTCAAGGCGTTGAGAGACTCGGCAGGGCTCAGCTTGTTGTCGATGCTGATGATTTCGAACTTCACGCCAGCGGGGTTGTTGGCGTTGAGCTTCTCGGCGACGAACTGGTAGCTCTTGAGCTGGTTCTGGCCCACGCTGGCCATCAGGCCCGAGAGGGGATCGATCCAGGCGACCTTGACGGTCTCGCCTTTCTGGGCCAGGGCGGCACCGGCGGTCAGGGAAGTCATGACCAGCACGCTCAGTGCACGAACGGGGAATCTCATTGCTTTCTCCTTTGAATCGATGCTCACAACCAAACACAATTTACCCCCCTTGCATTGGGGGGAGCTTCAGGGATGACCCGCAACAACACACACTTCAAACGAACGTTCGGACGCCTTCATTGCAGAAACGGTCATCGGCCGGAGATGCCGATCAAATGGGGCATTGCGGGCGATGAACAAAAAAAAGGACCACCCCTTTCGGAATGGTCCTTTCAGCGCACACAACAACGCATGCGATGGCATCAACGAGGCCATCGAGTGGCCTCGCTCCAGCTGTCCGCAACCGGCTCAAGCCGTGGGCAACTTGTGCTCCTTGAAGCGCTCGCGCAGTTGCAGTTTGGAGATCTTGCCGGTCGCCGTGTGAGGGATCTCATCAACGAACACAACGTCATCCGGCGTCTGCCACTTCGGGATCTTGCCTTCGTAGAAAGCGATCAGCTCTTGCACCGACACCTCGGCGCCAGGCTTCTTGACGACCACCATCAGCGGGCGCTCGTCCCACTTGGGGTGGAAGCACGCGATGGCAGCGGCTTCGTGCACCGCAGGGTGGGCCATCAGCACGTTCTCCAGGTCGATGGAGCTGATCCACTCACCACCCGACTTGATCACGTCCTTGGAGCGGTCGGTGATCTGCATGTAGCCATCGGCATCGATGGTGGCCACGTCGCCAGTGGGGAACCAGCCGTCGTGCAGCGGCGACTTGTCCATGTTGAAGTAGCTGTTGATGACCCAGTGACCACGCACCTCCAGGTCGCCTGCGGCCTTGCCGTCCCAGGGCAGCACCTTGCCGTCGCCATCGACGATGCGCATGTCGACACCGAACACCGACTTGCCCTGCTTTTCCAGCAGCTTTTGCTTGTTTTCCGTGGACCACTCGGCGTGCTTGGTCTTGAGGCGACCCAGCGTGCCCAGGGGAGACATCTCGGTCATGCCCCAGGCGTGGATGACTTCGACGCCGTATTCGTTCTCGAAGGCCCGGATCATCGCGGGCGGGCAGGCCGCGCCACCGATCACCGTGCTCTTGAAGGTGCTGAACTTCAGGCCGTTGGCCTTGACGTGGTTGAGCAGGCCCAGCCAGATGGTGGGCACGCCGGCCGACATCGTGACCTTCTCTTCTTCGAAGAGGTTGTACAGCGAGGCGCCATCAAGGTGGTGGCCGGGCATGACCAGCTTGCAGCCCACCATCGCGGCGGCATACGGCAGGCCCCAGGCGTTGACGTGGAACATGGGCACCACCGGCAGCACCGTGTCGGTGGCCTTGAGGCACATCGCGTCAGGCAGCGCAGCGGCGAACGCGTGCAGCACGGTCGAGCGGTGCGAGTACACGGCGCCCTTCGGGTTGCCCGTCGTGCCCGAGGTGTAGCAGATGCTGGCGGCGGCGTTCTCGTCGAACGAAGGCCACTGGTAGTTGCCGTCTTCGGCGGCCAGCAGCTCTTCGTAGCAGTGCAGGTTCGTGAGCGCCGACTCCTTGGGCATGTGCTCGCGGCCGCACATCAGCACCACGTGCTTGAGCGTGGGCAGCATGGGCGCCAGCTTCTCGACCAGCGGGAAGATGTTGAGGTCAACGAAGATGACCTGGTCTTGCGCGTCGTTGGCGATCCAGGCGACCTGCTGCGGGAACAGGCGCGGGTTGATGGTGTGGCAGACGCGCTGCGAGCCCGACACCGCGTAATAGATCTCGAGGTGGCGGTAGCCGTTCCAGGCCAGGGTGCCGACGCGCTCGCCGGCCTTGACGCCCAGGCGTTCCAGGGCTTGGGCCAGCTTGCGCGAACGCAGCTCGACCTCGGCCCAGGTGGTGCGATGCATGTCGCCCTCGACGCGCTTGGAAACGATCTCGGTGTCGCCGTTGTGGCGCGCTGCGTGGGTCAGCAGCGACGAGATCAGCAGGGGCATGTGCATCATCTGGCCCATCAGGCTCATGGAAACCTCCGAGGAAACGGCTCAAAGAAAGACAAACTGGTGTGGCACCCTTTATCTGATAACACCAGATATCAGATGCACCCAGAAATCATAGACGGCCGAGCACGTGCGATTTCGCGACCAGCGCCAGGGAATACCCGCATGGCGCATGCCCACCCTGCGCGTGAACTGAATCAATCGGGCGACTGAAGCCGCTTCAAAGCCTGAAGAAACGCCTCGGGCAAGTTCGTGGGCCTGCGCTCCTGGCGGTCCACGTAGACGTGCACGAAGTGCCCACAAGCCGCGCTCATCGCCTCACCCTGCTCAAACAGGCCAATTTCGTAACGCACGCTGCTCTTGCCGACGTGGGCCACGCGGATGCCAGCCTCGACGTTGCGTGGAAAGGCCAGTGGCGCGAAGTAATTGCAATGCGTCTCGATGACCAGGCCGATCACCTCGCCCTCGTGGATGTCGAGCACGCCCGCTTCGATCAGGTAGCGGTTCACCGCCGTGTCGAAGTAGCTGTAATAGGTGACGTTGTTGACGTGCCCATAGACGTCGTTGTCCATCCACCGCGTGGTGATGGTGCTGAAGTGGGCATAGGCCTCGCGAGGCTGGGCTTGAGGGCGGTTCATGCCGAAACCATAACCGATCGGGCCGCCCCTCGGCGTTGACCTGTTTCGGTGGCGACAGCTACATTAATGACCCAAGAGTCAGTTATTTGCCACCCGCTTGAAACGAGTCCAGCCCCCCGTTGGCGGCGCCCTGCCCGCCGACCCGCCCGCCACGGGCTGCCCGCTGAGCGAAGCCATGGCCGCGCTCAGCCAGGCCTTGCCACGCGGCCGGCAGCGCCGCAAAGCCGCGCGCCCGCAAGAATTGCTGGACGCAGCCCTCGACCTTTTCGTTGAAAAAGGACTGGCCGCCACGCGCGCCGAAGAAGTGGCCCACCGGGCGGGCGTCTCCAAAGGCACGCTCTACTTGTACTACCCCAGCAAGGACGAGCTCTTCAAGGCCGTGGTGCGCGCGCACCTGATCGACGCCATCAGCGCCGGTGACGAGCTCGCCGATCACTTCGAGGGCTCCACTTCGGAGTTGCTGCGCCTGCTGGCCGAGACCTGGTGGACCAAGGTGGGCTCGTCAAAGGCCGCCGGCCTGCTGCTGCTCATCATGAGCGAGGCCCGCGCCTTCCCGGACGTCGCGCAGTTCTACCTCGACGAGGTGGTGGCCCCCAGCCACACCTTGTTGTCGCGCGTGATCCGGCGCGGCATCCAGCGTGGCGAGTTCAGAGACATGGACGTCACCTCCGTGGTCCACGGGCTGATCGCCCCGGCGCAGTTCCTCATCCTTTATCGCCAATGCACCTCGGTGTGCTCGTCCAACCCCGCGCCGCTGGACCCACAGCGCTTCATGCACACCCAGATCGAGCTGATCCTCAAAGGCCTGGAGCACCCACCGCAGTCGTGAAGCCGACACAAATGCCGCCCCGCGCGACGGCAATCCACCCCGAGTCGGGTGGGTCTTCTTAAAATCTCAGTTTTCCCCGGATACCTTCCCCTTACCGTCTCCCGTAGGATGCCCAGCATGAACGTCGAACAAGCCCGCTTCAACATGATCGAGCAACAGATCCGCCCCTGGGATGTCCTGGACACCTCGGTGCTGGAGCTGCTGTCGGCCGTGCAACGCGAAGACTTCGTCCCCGCCGCACACCAGGCTCAGGCCTTCATGGACCTGGAGCTGCCCCTGGGCGGTGGCCGCAGCCTGCTGGCTCCGCGCGTCGAAGCCCGCCTGGTGCAAGACCTCAACCTGAGCAAGCGCGACACCGTGCTGCAGGTGGGCGCGGCCACCGGCTACGTCACCGCCTTGCTGGCCCGCAAGGCCCAACGCGTGATCGGCCTGGAAGCCGATGCCGCGCTGGCCTCCCAGGCCCGAGCCAACCTGCGCAAGGCCGGCGTGAACAACGCCGAAATCGTGCAGACCGATGGCACATCCGGCCTCGCCTCGCAAGGGCCGTTCGACGCGATCTTGCTGTGTGGCTCGCTGGCAGAAGCACCTCAAGCCCTGCTCGACCAGCTCAAGGTCGGCGGCCGCCTGCTGGCCATCCTCGGCCAGGAACCGGTGATGCAGGCCACGCTGTTCACGCGTGTGGCCGCCAGCCAGTTCAGCCGCCAGGAGCTGTTCGACACCGTGGCAGCCCGGCTGCCAGGTTTTGCGGAGCCCAGCCGCTTCAAGTTCTGACCGATTGCGGTCGCCCTCACCTCGCGCTACCCACTTCAAGGATCGAAGATGTCCCAGCTCGCCGTCACGCCCCTGCCCCAACGCGCACCGTCGGTTCGCCGCCGCCGCTCTGCCGTCTCCCGGGCGATCGCTGTGATGGCAGCGGGTGCACTTGCCTCGGGCATGGCACAGGCCGACAACCTGCTGGAGCTCTACGAAGCAGCCAAGCTCTACGACGCAGCCTACCTGGCGGCTCGCGCCCAAGCCGAGTCGGCTTACAGCAAGGCCGATCAGGCCAAGGCGCTGGTGCGCCCCTCGCTGAACCTGCAGGCCAGCATCACCCGCACCGACTTCAACTCCAGCGCGAGCGCTCAGACCACCGTGCCAGGCGCTGCCGCGTCCTACGACAGCAACACCACCAACAAACGCGCCGGCATCCAGGCGCGTCAAACCCTCTACAACGCCGACAGCTTCGCGCGCCTGGACCAGGCCGACCAGTCGCGCCTGGTGGCGGACGCCGACCTGCAGGTCGCCTCTCAAGACCTCGCGGTGCGCGTCACCCAGGCGTACTTTGATGTGCTGGGCGCCCAGGACGTGCTCAGCACCGCACAAGCCAACAAGGCCGCGCTGGCCGAGCAACTGGCGGCGGCCAAACGCAGCTTCGAAGTTGGCAACTCCACCATCACCGACACGCGTGAAGCCCAGGCTCGCCATGACCTGGCCACGGCCCAGGAACTCGCCGCCGCCAACGAATTGCGCATCAAGCGCATCACGCTCGACCAGTTGGTGGGACGCGCCAACGTGATCCCCAACCCACTTCGCACCCCCGCCACGCTCGACAGCCTGGCCCCTGGCGAGATGGAAGAGTGGGTGAACCAATCCCAGGCCTCGCCCAACGTGCTCAAAGCCTCGGCAGGACTGGAAGCCGCCAAGCTCGAGATCAAGCGCGCCCGCGCAGGTCACCTGCCCACGCTGGACGCGGTGGCCAGCCTGCAGCGCACCGACATCGACTCCTCCAACCAGCTGGCCAAGACATCTGGTGGCGCTGGCACCTCCGCCGCGATCGGCCTGGAGATGAACATGTCCCTGTACGCTGGCAACTCCGTGCAGAACCGCATCGCCGAGGTGCTCAAGCTCCAGGAGAAGGCCGAGCACGACCTCGACAATGCCAAGCGCCAGGTCACGTTGGGCACCCGCCAGGCCTATTTGGGCGTGCAGTCAGGGCTGGCGCAGGTCAAGGCTTACGAGGCCGCTGAATCGTCGGCCAAGCTGGCCCTGGAGGCCACACAACTGGGCTACCGCGTTGGCGTGCGCATCAACAAGGACGTGCTGGACGCGCAAACCCAGTTGGCCAACACGCAGAAAGACCTGTTCAAGTCGCGCTACGACGTCATCGTGGGCTCGGTGAAATTGCGCCAAGCCAGCGGCGTGCTGACCCAGGATGACCTGGCCGAGCTCAACAAGCTGTTGGCGAACTGAACCACGCACTCAAAGCAGCCAGACAAAAGAAAAGGGCCTGCGTGAATGCAGGCCCTTTTGCTTGGGCTTGTTTGGTGCCGGCTGTCGGGTTCGAACTGACGACCTACCGCTTACAAGGCGGTTGCTCTACCAACTGAGCTAAGCCGGCGAAAGTCAATTTGCAGGCGCATTCTAGCGCCACGCTTCACTTGATGCGACGCAGTGTCGGGCGGCCGCCACCACCTGGGCCATCGGGCGTGGGCTCGTTGTCCGCACCTTCTGTGCTTTCGGCGCTTGGGCGCGAGCCCTTGCCGCTGTCAGCCGCCTGAGCCTGGGGGGCCAGGCGCAGGCCCCCTCCCGTGCGCCGAGGCACTTCAGCCATGACCGGTTCCGGCACGCCTGCGTCATCGATGTCCTGGACCGCCGAGGCTGGCGCATCGGTGGCGTCACCGCCCGCTGGCGTGGGCACCGGAAAGGCCATGCCCTGCCCGTTCTCGCGGGCGTAAATGGCAATGACGTGGTCCACCGGGACACTGATGTCACGCGCCACACCACCGAAGCGGGCCTTGAACTCGATGAACTCGTTGCCCAACTGCAGCTGGCTCGTGGCCTCGAAGCTGACGTTGAGCACGATCTCGTTGTTCTTGACGTACTCCAGGGGCACCTGAACCGAGCGATCGACGTACACCGCGAGGTAAGGCGTGAAGCCGTTGTCGGTGCACCAGTCGTGCAGGGCACGGATCAGGTACGGTCGGGTCGAAGTGCCCTGGGAGTCTTGTTCGGTGGACATGCGCAATCAGGCCGGCAGGAAGGTCACTTGCGCATCACCTTTTCCGAGGGCGTGAGGGCCTCGATGTAGGCAGGGCGCGAGAAGATGCGCTCAGCATACTTCAACAGCGGCAGCGCATTCTTGGACAGGTCGATGCCGTAGTAATCGAGGCGCCACAGCAGCGGTGCGATCGCCACGTCGAGCATCGAGAAGTCGTCGCCCAGCATGTACTTGTTCTTCAGGAAGATCGGGGCAAGCTGGGTCAGGCGATCGCGGATCTGCGAGCGCGCGCGCTCGAGCTGCTTGTCGTTGCCCTTCAAGCCGCCACGGCCTTCGAGCAGGTTCACGTGAGCGAACAGCTCCTTCTCGAAGTTCAGCAGGAACAGGCGCACGCGGGCGCGGGCCACCGGGTCACCCGGCATCAGCTGCGGGTGAGGGAAGCGCTCGTCGATGTACTCGTTGATGATGTGCGACTCGTACAGGATGAGGTCACGCTCCACCAGGATGGGCACCTCGTTGTACGGGTTCATCAGCGCGATGTCTTCGGGCTTGGCGAAAACGTCGACGTCACGGATTTCGAAATCCATGCCCTTTTCGAACAAGACAAAACGGCAACGGTGCGAGTAAGGGCAGGTCGTTCCGGAATACAGCACCATCATGGCGGTGAGCTCCTCAAAGTGGGCAAAAGGGGGCGAAAGAAGCTCGCCCGCTGAAAAACAACGAAGCGCAGTGGCTGCCCGAGGGCAGGCCACTGCGCCTGAGGCCCCTGCCGGCTCACGCCTTCAGGGACCGACGCATCACTTCACGTCTTTCCAGAACGCGGCGTTCAAGCGCCATGCGATGAAAGTGAAGATGGCCAGGAAAATCAGCACACCAACGCCGATCTGCTTGCGCTGGTTCTGAACCGGCTCGCCCATCCATTGCAGGTAGGCAACCAGGTCGGCCATGGCGCTGTCGAACTCCTGGGGCGACATTTTGCCCGGGGTGAGCTGCTCGAAACCTTCGAAGATGTGAACCTTCTTGGAGGCATCGTGCGGGTCGGCCGCTTCGACGAACTTGGCCGCGCGCTGGCCCTGCAACTCCCACAGCACGTGCGGCATGCCGACGTTCGGGAAGACCAGGTTGTTCCAGCCCGTTGCCTTGGTGTCGTCGCGGTAGAAGGTGCGCAGGTAGGTGTAGAGGTAATCGGCACCCGAGCCATCGTGGCTGGCGCGCGAGCGAGCCACCAGCGTCAGGTCAGGCGGCACACCACCAAACCAGTCCTTGGCGTCCTTCGGGTTCAGGGACACCTTCATGACGTCACCCACCTTGTCGGTCGGGAACAGGAGGTTGTCCTTGATCTGCTGGTCGGTCAGGCCGATGTCCTTGAGGCGATTGAATCGCATGAAGGCGGCGGCGTGACAGTTCAGGCAGTAGTTGGCGAAGAGCTTGGCGCCGTTTTGCAGTGCGGCCAGGTCGGTGACGCGTTCGGTGGGGAACTTGTCCAGCGCGATGGCAGCGCCACCAGCAGCTTGGGCACCAGTCACCACGGCAAAGGCGGCCAGCAGGGAAGCAAGCAGTTTTTTCATGGTTGTGAGTCCTGCCTTGATCAGTGGGGCTTGAAGGTGACGCGATCGGGCACGGGCTTGAAGGTGCCCAGCTGGCTCCACCAAGGCATCAGCACGAAGAAGCCGAAGTACAGCAAGGTGCCGACCTGGCTGACCTTTTCACCGATGGGCGACGGAGCCTGCACGCCCAGGTAGCCCAGGATGCAGAAGTTCACGACGAAGACGCCGTAGACGATCTTGTGCCAGTCAGGACGGTAGCGGATCGACTTGACAGGGCTGTGGTCAAGCCAGGGCAGGAAGGCCAGGATCACGACGGCGCCGCCCATCACGGCGACACCCCAGAACTTGGCTTCGAACACCTTGAGCAGGGCGATCACCACGGCGGCGATCACCAGGCCGGCAACCTTGGTCTTGCCGTCGCCCTTGCCCTTGACCAGGTTCAGCACGGCGCCCAAGGCGATGAGCCCGACGAACACGTTGACCAGGTCATCGGTGGTGGCGCGCAGCATCGAGTAGAACGGCGTGAAGTACCAGACCGGTGCGATGTGCGCCGGGGTCTTGAACGGGTCGGCCGGGATGAAGTTCGGGCGCTCCAGGAAGTAGCCGCCCAGCTCTGGCGCGAAGAAGATCACGGCCGAGAAGACGAACAGGAAGCCCCCCACGCCCAGCAGGTCGTGCACCGAGTAGTAGGGATGGAACGGCACGCCATCGAGCGGGTTGCCCTTGGCGTCCTTGGGGCCTTGCTTGATCTCGACGCCGTCAGGGTTGTTCGAGCCCACTTCGTGCAGCGCGATGATGTGAGCCACCACCAGACCCAGCAGGACCAGGGGCACGGCGATCACGTGCAGCGCGAAGAAGCGGTTCAGCGTGGCATCGCCCACGACGTAATCGCCGCGGATCAGGATGGCCAGGTCAGGACCGACGAACGGAATGGCCGCGAACAGGTTGATGATCACCTGGGCGCCCCAGTACGACATCTGGCCCCAGGGCAGCAGGTAGCCCATGAAGGCTTCGGCCATCAGGCACAGGAAGATCAGGCAGCCGAACACCCACACCAACTCACGCGGGGTGCGGTAGGAGCCGTAGATCATGCCGCGGTACATGTGCAGGTAGACCACGACGAAGAACGCCGAGGCACCGGTGGAGTGCATGTAGCGGATCAGCCAGCCCCAGGGCACATCGCGCATGATGTACTCGACCGAGGCGAACGCCAGTTCGGCGTCCGGCTTGTAGTTCATGACCAGGAAGATGCCGGTCACGATCTGGATCACCAGCACCAGCAGGGCCAGCGAGCCGAAGAAATACCAGAAGTTGAAGTTCTTGGGGGCGTAGTACTCGCCGACGTGCTCGTTCCAGAGCTTGGTGGCCGGAAACCGGTTGTCCACCCAGGTCAGGAGCTTTTCGCCAGCAGAAGCGTCGGCGGGGGCTTGCTTCATTTCAGCCATCGTGGTGTCTCCGTTCAGGCCTTCTTGTCTTCACCAATCAACAGCTTGGTGTCAGACAGGTACATGTGGGGCGGGATCTCCAGGTTGTCCGGAGCGGGCTTGTTCTTGAAAACGCGGCCGGCCAGGTCAAAGGTCGAGCCGTGGCAAGGGCACAGGAAGCCGCCCGGCCAGTCGTCCGGCAAGGAGGGCTGGGCACCGGCCTGGAACTTGGACGAGGGCGAGCAGCCCAGGTGGGTGCAGATGCCCACGGCCACGAGCACGTCAGGCTTGATCGAGCGAGCGGTGTTGCGGCAGTACTCGGGCGTGAGCTCAGCGGGCTTGCGCTCGGAGTTCGGGTCGGCCAGTTGGCCATCGTGCTTGGCCAATGCGGCCAGCTGTTCCTCGGTGCGCTTGAGGATCCACACGGGCTTGCCGCGCCACTCGACGGTCATCATCTCGCCGGGCTTGAGGGCGCTGATGTCAGCCTCGACGGCGGCACCAGCGGCGCGAGCACGTTCAGAGGGTTGGAAAGTCGAGACAAAGGGGATGGCGGTGGCCACGCCGCCTGCGCCGCCGACGGCGCAGGCCATGGTCACCCAGGTCCGACGGCTTTGATCCACTGGCTGATTGCTCATGGGTATCCTCAGGGACTGGTGGGACGATGACGTAAAAAGGGTCAATTGCGCATTGTAACGGACGCCCGAGCGCCCTCACGGTTCAGGCATGCGTCAGCGCCCCTGGATGCAATCGTGACAGTTTGCAAACAGGCCGAAAGCTTGCCGGGTTTGTGCCGATATCCAGCGTAGGAAGGGGTTTCCATGAGGCCCCTGGAACGCAGACATCGCCAGACAAGGACCGCTCGCCGTGCACGACCCCCGACTCGCATCCGTGCTGCAGGCCGCCGCTGGCCGCATCCAGGCGGCGATCGCGGCTGCCGTGGACAAGGCCGCTGTGCAACTGGCGCCGCTGGCCCTGTCCGCCACCAGCGGCACGGTGCGCATGGAGCTGATGAACGCCGAGCGTGAACTTCGCACGAAATCCGGTCGCATCCTCCAGGGATTTCAGAAGCACCTGCAGACCCAGATCGAGAAATCGACCAACCAGAAAACCACGGCGACCACATCCGGCCTGGGCGAACTGGACTGGGATGCCCTGTCACTCGTGGGGGACGACGAGGTCGAGCGCGGCGTGATGGCCGACCGGCTGGGGCAGACGCTTTTGCCCGATTGCGACGAACACCTCAAGGTCATCTACGCGCAATTCAGCGCCCTCATGGGCGAGGAGCATGTTGCAGAGCGCAACCCACTGAACCCTCAGTCGGTTGCCAAGGCCCTGCTGGGCAGCCTGGCGGATGCCGAGTGCCCGCAGGACACCATCCAGACGCTGACCACGCACGTCGGCCGCCTGCTGGGCGCCGAGTTGAACGCCGCCTACGGCATCGTGGTGCAGGAAATGCGCCAACAAGGGATCGAGCCTCGCGGCATGGTGCTGTCGCGTCCACGCCCCACCGGCGGCAGCGGGCACGCGCCGTTCAGCGCATCCACCTCCGAAGCTGGCGAGTTCGCCAACACCTCCGGCCAAGCCAGCCATGCCACGAGCCATTCACAGGCGGGCGCGTTCCAGGGCATGCCTGGCGGTTCGGCTTTCGCCCAGATCGACGCCCACCAGCGCGCGGCACAGGCCCTGAGCAACATGTTCGGGGTGGCGCTGCCCACCTCACCGATGGGGCTGGAGGGCTCGTTCATGCCTGTGCAAGGCGGCCAGAGCCCGCTCAGCCAGGCAGCTGCCCAAGCCGCCCGCACCGATTTCCAGCAGCTGTTGCGAAAGCTGGCCGCCCAAGCCATGCCCGCCCCCGGGATGGGCGAAGCGCTGGTGGCCCCAGGAGCAGACACCGCACCCATGGGGCTGATCGACTCGGTGGAGGCACACGGCTTCGCCGAGGGTCACTTCGCAGGCCCGCTGATGGCCGCCAACCTGATCCGGGCCCACCGAGATGAGCTGGTGCGGGCCAGTGGTGGCGCCCCCATCGACCAGATCGTGATCGACATCGTCGCGGCGCTGTTCGATCAAGTGCTTTCCGACCCCAAGGTGGCGCCGGAGATGGCTCGCCAGATCGCACGGCTGCAAATGCCTGTGCTGCGGGTGGCGCTGGGCGACATCAGCTTTTTCAGCTCGCGCAAGCACCCGGTCCGCCGCTTCGTCAACCGCATCGCCACCCTCTCGGGCACCATCGACGAGCAAGACGCCAGCGCCTGCCAGGCCTGCCTGGCCCGCGTGACCGCGCTGGTCGATGGCATCGTCGAGGGGGACTTCGACAACCCCGGCCTGTACGAGAGCAAGCTCAGCGAGCTCGAGAGCTTCATCGAACAGACCACGTCGCGCGACGCTGCCGAGCAGGCCGCCGTGGCGGAGCTGCTCAACGGCAAGGAAGCCGATCTGCGGGTGCAGCAGCGCTACATGCAGATCCTCAAGCGCGAGCTGGCTGACGTCGAGATCCCCGAGTTCCTGCGCGACTTCCTCACCCAGATCTGGAGCCAGGTGCAAGTCATGACCGCCGCGCGCCACGGCGCCGACTCGGCCATGGCCCAGCGGATGAAAAAAGCGGGCCACGACCTGGCGCTGAGCGTTCAGCCCAAAGGCCAGCCCCAGTTGCGCAAGAACTTCCTGCTGGGCCTGCCGCAACTCATGCGCGACCTCAACGACGGGCTGGGCATGATCCAGTGGCCAGAGGAAGCCAAGCAAGCATTCTTCGCGCAACTGCTGCCCGCCCACGCCGAATGCCTCAAGGCTGCACCCCACCACGAGCTGACCCAGCGCATGCTGGAGCAGCGCCTGACCAAGGTGGAAAACCTGGCGATCCCCTCGCGCGAGGAAGCTGCCAACGACCCCCTGCCCTCGCCCCTGGCCGACCTGGGCGCCGCCCCGACCCTGACGGTGGTCTCGGCCCTGAGCGTGGAAGAGGTCAAAGCCGCCGGCTTCGTGCCCGAGGCCGCCATCGGTGCCGACGCCCCGCTGGACATCGACCTGGATGCGCCAGCCGACCCCAGCCTGGCAGACATCGACATCAACCTGGACGCGCCGCCGACACCCTCGGCTGGGATGCAGCTGGTGCACCACATCCAGAAGGGCACGGCCTACCAGATGTTGATGCAGGACCAGTGGAAGAAAGTTCGACTGACTTGGGTGTCAGAAGGCCGCACCTTTTTCATCTTCACGCACGGCCACACGCACAAGCAAACGATCTCGCTGACCGCTCGCACGCTGGCCAAGATGTGCGAGACCGGGCGGTTCAAGGCATTCGAGCAGGCCGAGTTGATCGAACGTGCGACCCTGCGCGCTCGCCGCCAGCTCGCCGCATTGGCCTCGGGCGGACGCGAGCGCACCGCAGCCTGACGGCAATCGGCCGCGAATCGCCGCGCACGAGAAAACGGCGAGCCCTGCCGCCCGCCCGCCTGCCAGCCCGATCAGATCAGGCCTGCGCCAGGCGCCCCGCCAGCAGCAAGCGGGCCATGGCCGCGGCCTCGGCAAAGCTGCCCTCGTCGGCACGCCCCGTGCCGGCCAGATCGAACGCGGTGCCGTGATCCGGGCTGGTGCGCACGAATGGCAGGCCCAGCGTCACGTTCACCCCCTCATCGAGTCCCAGGTACTTCACCGGGATCAGGCCCTGGTCGTGGTACATGGCCACCACCACATCGAACTCCCCAGCGTGCGAGGGCGGGTCGTGGCGAGCGCGCATGAAAATGGTGTCAGGCGCCCATGGGCCTGACGCGTCGATGCCTTCGGCCTGCGCCGCGCGGATGGCCGGTGCGATGACCTCGACCTCCTCGCTGCCGAACAAGCCGCCCTCGCCCGCGTGGGGGTTGAGCCCCGCCACCGCGATGCGCGGCCTGGGCTGCCCCCACAAAGCCGCGCTGCGGTGGGTGATGCGCAAGGTCTCCAGCACGCTGTCGAAGGTCACTTGCTCGATGGCCTGGCGCAAAGACACGTGGATGGTCACCAGCACCGTGCGAAGCTGGCGATTGGCCAGCATCATGCGCACCGGCGCCGGCGGCTGGCCCGGCGGCGCACCTTCGGCCTGGAGCAACTCGGTGTGACCGGGGTAAGGCTCGCCTGCCAAGGCCAGGGCTTCTTTGTGCAGAGGTGCGGTGACGATGGCGCCGACCTCGCCCCGTTGCGCCAGGCGCACCGCAGCGCGGATGCAGGCCGCTGCGGCCTGCCCGGCTCGCCAGTCAACCCGGCCCAGCGGCGCCTCGAGCAGATCGGAAGGCAGACCGGGTGGCGCCCACACACCCATTTGCTCCGGCGGCAATCTGGACACATCACGCCAATCACCCAAGGCGACCACCTCGGGCGCCTGGCTCGCAGGCAGCCAGGCCACAGCACGGCGCATGACCTGGGGGCAGCCGATCACCAGGGCGCGGTCACCCCGCCCCCACCATTTGGCGATGATTTCCGGGCCGATGCCGCAGGCGTCGCCCATGGTCAGGGCCAACCAATCGCCCACGGCTGGAACAGTCGGGCAGGACGCGTGGGGCGCCTTGGCGCTCGCCGATGCCGGCATGTGGGAAAACATGTTGGAAACGCCTCCGGGGGCACGGACATTGCTACATCCCGATTGTCGGTCGGATCGGACCGATGCGCGGGGCCCGAGCCGCCCGGTTGCTACACTGCAGACATGACTTGGTTGGACGATGTGAAGTGGGACGAAAACGGGCTGGTGCCCGTCATCGCCCAAGAAGACAGCACGGGTGACGTGCTGATGTTTGCCTGGATGAACCGGGAGGCGCTGGCGCGAACCGCCGAAACGGGCGAAGCCGTCTATTGGAGCCGCTCGCGCAAACGCCTGTGGCACAAGGGCGAAGAGTCCGGTCACACCCAAAAAGTGCACGCCATCCGCATGGACTGCGACAACGACGTGGTGCTGTTGCGCGTGACGCAAAAGGGACACGAACCCGGCATCGCCTGCCACACGGGCCGTCACAGTTGTTTCTTCCAGAAGTACGACAATGGCGCGTGGGTGACGGTTGAGCCCGTCCTCAAAGACCCGAAATCCATCTATTCATGATGAGTGCGCACAATCAACTGGACGTGCTGGCCCGCGTTGCCGAGGTCATCGAATCCCGAAAGGGCGGCGACCCCGACAAGAGCTACGTGGCCCGCCTTTTCCACAAGGGCACCGACACCATCCTCAAGAAGGTGGGCGAAGAGGCCACCGAGGCGGTGATCGCCGTCAAGGACCTGGCCGCGCAGGACAGCCCTGAACACCGCAAGGCGGTGGTGGGCGAGTTCGCCGACCTGTGGTTCCATTCGCTGGTGGCGCTGTCGCACATGGGCTTGGGCCCCGAGGACGTGGTGGCCGAGCTGGCCAAGCGCGAAGGCCTGTCGGGCCTGGAGGAGTTTGCGCGTCGCAGCGTCCCTCGTTCTTGAATTCCCGGGGGGCGCCCCCACATCGACCCATGTCGATGCCGGTGCCCCCGACATCTTTCTTTCAATCAACGCGGGCAGTCAGCCCGCTCGGAGTGTGATCATGGGTTCGTTCAGCATTTGGCACTGGGTGATCGTGCTGCTCATCGTGGTGATGGTCTTTGGCACCAAGAAGCTCAAGAACATCGGCGGCGACCTGGGCTCGGCCGTCAAGGGCTTCAAGGACGGCATGAAAGACGGTGGCACCACCCCCGAGGCCCCGGCCCAGCAGGTGACCAACGCTGCCCGCCAGGACAGCAACACCGTCGACGTCGACGCCAAGACCAAGTCCTGATCTCCAGGGCATGATTGATTTCGGCATCGACAAGCTGGCCCTGATCGGGGCCGTGGCGCTCATCGTGATCGGCCCGGAGCGACTGCCCCGGGTTGCGCGCACGGTGGGCGTGCTCATCGGCAAGGCTCAGCGCTACGTCTCGCAGGTCCAGGGCGAGGTCAACCGGTCGATGGAGCTCGATGAGCTCAAGAAGATGAAGGACAACTTGCAGACCGCCGCCCAAGACATCGGGCAGACGGTGCAAGGCAGCCTGGACGAAGCCGGCCAGGCCCTGTCGGACAGCACGACGGCCGACTACCCCAGCTTCTACAACGACCTGCCGGCCACCCCCTACATCCCGCCGCGCAAGAACTGGCGCCTCAAGCGTGGGGCCACGCCGCTTTGGTACAAGCAGCGCAACGGCGTGCGTCGCCATGTGCAGTCGGGTGCCGCGCGCGTCGCCCGCTTCCGCCCGAACCGCCAACCCTGATACCCCGTGAGCACCCCTCCCCCCAGCCCGGACGGCACGGACGGCACCGAACAGCCTTTCGTCGCCCACCTCATTGAGTTGCGCGATCGCCTGATCCGCGCCGTCATCGCCATCGCCATCGCCTTCGTGGCATTGGCCATCTACCCATCGCCCTCCGGCCTGTACGACTGGCTGGCCATGCCACTGATCCAGCACCTGCCGGCTGGCGCGACCATGATCGCCACCAACCCGATCTCACCATTCATGGTGCCGATCAAGGTCACGATGCTGGCCGCGTTCATGCTGGCGCTGCCGGTGGTGCTCTACCAGGTCTGGGCCTTCGTGGCGCCCGGTCTGTACACGCACGAAAAGAAGCTGGTCCTGCCCCTGATCATCTCCAGCACGCTGCTGTTCTTCCTGGGTGTGGCCTTTTCGTACTTCTTCGTGTTCGGCAAGGTCTTCACCTTCATCCAGCAGTTCGCGCCCAAAAGCATCACCGCTGCCCCCGACATCGAGGCCTACCTGAGCTTTGTGCTCAACATGTTCATCGCCTTCGGGGCGGCCTTCGAGGTGCCGGTGGTGCTGGTCATCCTGGTGCGCATGGGCATGGTGTCGGTCGAGAAGCTGCGGGACTTCCGCAGCTACTTCATCGTCATCGCCTTCGTGATCGCTGCGGTGGTCACGCCGCCCGACGTCGTGTCGCAACTGGCGCTGGCGATCCCGATGTGCCTGCTCTACGAGGTGGGCATCGTGGCCGCGGGCTTGTTCGTCAAGCACACGCAGGCACCAGACAGCGACGCCTCAAACGAAGGGCCGGCCACCTGAACGGGCCCGGCACCTGCCCTGCCCCTGCTGAGGCGCCCCGAAGTGCCCCAGGGCTGGCGGACAGCCGAAGGCTGAGCACTCGCAACAGCGCCGCGCCAACAACAAGGGCCCCGTGGGGCCCTTTGTCATTCCTCGTCGGCGGAGTCCGCCGGGTCTTCTTCCGGCTGCTCACGGCTGGCCACTTGCGGCCTGCGCGCCGTGACGATGGAGATGGTCAACGCCTGATCGCCGCGCTGCACCTTCACCTGCGCCGGCGCACCCGGTTTGAGCGCCGCAACGGCGTTGAGCAACTGCGCCGTGTTGCCCACCTTGGCGCCGCCCACCTCGGTGACGACATCGCCTGGCTTGAGCCCACCTTGCGCCGCCGGGCCGTCGCGCAGCACGCCGGTGATGAGCACACCCTCGCGGGTCTGGAGGTTGAAGGTCTCGGCGATCTCGGGCGTGAGGTCACGCGGCTCGACACCGATCCAGCCCCGCGTGACACGGCCTTCGCGGATCAGGCTGTCCATCACCTGCCTGGCGGTGGAAACGGGGATGGCAAAACCGATGCCCATGTTGCCGCCCGAGCGGGAGTAGATGGCCGTGTTGATGCCGATCAGGTGGCCATTGGCGTCGACCAGCGCTCCGCCCGAGTTGCCCGGGTTGATGGCCGCGTCGGTCTGGATGAAGTTCTCGAAGGTGTTGATGCCCAACTGGTTGCGCCCCAGAGCGCTGACGATGCCGCTGGTCACGGTCTGGCCGACACCAAAGGGGTTGCCGATGGCCAGCACCGCGTCGCCCACCTGCAGGGCCTCGGAATTGCCCAGGGTGATGGCGGGCAAGCGCTCCAGGTCGATTTTGAGCACGGCCAGGTCGGTTTCGGGGTCGGTGCCAATGACCTTGGCGCGCGCACGGCGGCCATCGGAGAGCATCACCTCGATCTCGTTCATGCGATCGACCACATGGTTGTTGGTCAGCACGTACCCTTCAGGCGAGACGATGACGCCCGAGCCGATGCCCGACTGCGGCTGCTCGTTGGGCTCGCCAAAGAAGTAGCGGAACCAGGGGTCACGTCCCCGAGCGTTGCGCTGCTGCGTGTTGGCCGTGATCACGCTGACCACCGTGGGGGCGGCCTGACGCGCGGCATCACTGAAGCCCAGCACAGGCTGGCTGGCCCGGCCAGCAGGCAATGGCGCCGTGCTGAGGGTGGCATCGGGTAGGGTTTGCCGCCAAGGCATCTCCTGGATCCATTGCGGCTTGAACGTGGCCACGACGAACAGAATGGCCACCGCGACCGTCACGGCCTGAGAAAATAAGAGCCAAGTTTTGCGCATGAACATCCACAAGCCAGAAAGGCCTGCCGTGATCGAAAGGGATACGCTGTTGTCACACCTCCACCAAATGCTGGAGGCAGACCGGTTCAAGGATTATGGGCCGAACGGCCTGCAGGTGGAGGGCAAGGCGCGCATTCACAAGGTGGTCACGGGCGTGACGACCAGCCTGGCGATGATCGAAGCCGCTGTGGCCGAAGGCGCCGACGCCCTGCTGGTGCACCACGGCCTGTTCTGGCGCGGCCAGGATGGCCGCGTCACCGGCTGGATGCGCCAGCGCCTGGCCACGCTGCTGAAGCACGACATCAACCTCATCGCTTACCACCTGCCACTCGACGCCCACGCCTCGCTGGGCAACAACGCGCAGTGGGGGCAGCGCCTGGGCTGGGTGGCCGACGCCCGCTTTGGCGACCAGAACCTGGGCTTCATGGGCTCGGCCCCTGCAGACCTGGGCTTCGATGCATTGGTGCAACAACTGCGACAGGTCATGGGGCGAGAGGTGACCGGGGTGCCGGGAGATGGGCGCCCCATCCAGCGCGTCGCCTGGTGCAGCGGTGGCGCGCAGGGGTACTTCGAGCAGGCGATCGCCGCCGGCGCAGACGTGTTCCTGACCGGTGAAATCTCGGAGCCCCAGGCCCACTACGCCAAAGAAACCGGTGTGGCCTTCATCGCCTGCGGCCACCACGCCAGCGAGCGCTGGGGCGTGCAGGCCGTGGGAGAGCACCTCGCCCAACGCATGGGCGTGGCGCACACCTTCATCGACCTGCCGAACCCGGCCTGAGCGGCCAACTCTCACCAGGCGCCTGCAACGCCCGCGGCCTCAGTGCGCCAGCACCATCTCCAGCTCGGCGAAGTTGCGCGAGTGCAGATCGGGCTCGATGGTGGTGTTGAGCGCCTGCTCCAACCTGTTGGCAGAGAACAGGCCACGCAGCACGGTCGCGCCATCCTTCTTCTGTGTGACCAGCAGGTAGCGCAGGTTGTGTTCACGCAGGGTCGCCACGATGTCGCCCACATGGGCCACGCGCACATGGGCGATGTCCACGGTGTCCCATTGGGTGATGGGCACCATGATGTCGGCCACCGTCAGCTCGTGATGAGGCACGTGGTGGGCCGAAGCTCGCTGAACAGGGCGCTCGCCTTGCAGCACCTCGGCCGTGACCATGCCGACGAGCTCGCCGTCGGCGCCAGCCACGAAGACCATGCGAACACCGGCACGACGCATCACGTGCAGGGTTTGATCCAAGCCATCGCGGTGGCTCGCGATGACGCAGGGGCTGTGGTGCAGGTCGGTGAAGAGGCTGAGCGCCGGGTCGTGCGGCTGAGCCGAGCGCTGCACCTTGGGCAGGCTGGGAGCCAATGCGAGGGCCTGGACGGACAAAGGCTTGTAGCCGTGACGTTGGGGCATGACACGCTCCTTTCGATGTCGGTCCCCGCCCTGGCGGCCCGACCGGCTTGCGCGTCGGCACGGGCACAGAGGCGGGACACGTCCCAACGTCAGGTTACGCCTGTCGCAAGGCCTTGCATCGAGGGAAAAGCATGCCCCTGCCGGCAAGGGTGTGATCAAAGGCGCACCAAGCGCCTGCACTTCACCCTTGGCTGGGGGTTGTTGCAGCTGGCAAGTCTGCGCCGCATCAGGTGCGCACGGGGATGCCGCGCGCGGCCATCACGGCCTTGGCTTCGGCGACGGTGTATTCGCCGTAGTGGAAGATGCTCGCGGCCAACACCGCATCGGCACCACCCTGCTGCACGCCGTCGGCCAGGTGGTCGAGGTTGCCCACGCCGCCCGAGGCAATGACAGGCACGCCCACGGCGTCGCTCACCGCGCGCGTGAGTTCGAGGTCAAAACCCGATTTGGTGCCATCGCGGTCCATGCTGGTCAGCAGGATTTCGCCGGCACCGAACTCGGCCATCTGCCTGGCCCACGCCACCGCGTCGAGGCCGACGTTCTTGCGGCCACCGTGGCTGTAGACATCCCAGCCTGGCCCCTTGGCGGCCAGGTCATCGCCCTGGCGCTTCTTGGCGTCGATGGCCACCACGATGCACTGCGAGCCGTATTTGTCGGAGGCGTCGCGGATGACCTGCGGGTTGGCGATCGCGGCCGAGTTGAAGCTGACCTTGTCGGCGCCCGCGTTGAGCAAGCGGCGAACGTCGTCGACCGTGCGCACGCCCCCACCCACCGTCAGCGGGATGAAGACCTGCGAGGCCACGGCCTCGATGATGTGCAGGATCACATCTCGCCCATCGCTGGTGGCGGTGATGTCGAGGAAGGTGAGCTCGTCGGCGCCTTGTTCGTTGTAGCGCGCGGCGATCTCAACCGGGTCACCGGCGTCGCGCAGTTCAACGAAATTGACACCCTTGACGACCCGCCCGCCCGTGACGTCCAGGCAGGGGATGATGCGTTTGGCCAGCATCAGGCGCCGCCGTTGAGTTCGTCGGCGCGCTTTTGCGCAGCGGCAAAGTCCAGGTCACCGCTGTAGATGGCGCGACCGCAGATCACGCCTTCGACGCCCTCGCCTTCGACGGCGCAGAGCTCTTCGATGTTCTGGATGTTGGACAGGCCGCCCGAAGCGATGACCGGGATGGTCAGGGCCTGGGCCAGCTTCACCGTGGCGTCGATGTTGATGCCGGTGAGCATGCCGTCGCGGCCGATGTCGGTGTAGATCACGCCTTCAACGCCGTAGTCCTCGAACTTCTTGGCCAGGTCGATGACTTCATGGCCGGAGAGCTTGCTCCAGCCGTCGGTGGCGACCTTGCCGTCCTTGGCGTCCAGACCGACGATGATGTGGCCACCGAAGGCGGTGCAGGCGTCACGCAGGAAGCCGGGGTTCTTGACCGCAGCGGTGCCGATGATGACGTAGCTCAGGCCATCGTCGAGGTAGCGCTCGATGGTGTCGAGGTCGCGGATGCCGCCACCCAGCTGAACGGGGATCTCGGAGCCGACTTCCTTGATGATCGCCTTGATGGCGGCCTCGTTGATGGGCTTGCCGGCGAACGCACCGTTGAGGTCGACCAGGTGCAGGCGGCGCGCGCCGGCATCGAGCCAGCGGCGGGCCATGGCCGCCGGGTCCTCACCGAAGGTGGTGGAGTCGTTCATGTCGCCTTGCTTGAGGCGAACACACTTGCCGTCTTTCAGGTCGATCGCAGGAATCAGCAGCATGGCTGGGACGCGTGTGGGTCAGTCGTCGAAGAAGCCTGGCGGGGCCAGGCGGGAAGGATGCGTGCGGCGCCGGACGCCCTCGCAGGCACCCGGCCCTGCTCAGGGCCGCCAGAGCAGGAAATTGCGGTACAGGGCCAGGCCGTGCTCGGCGCTCTTTTCCGGGTGGAACTGTGTGGCGAAAATGTTATCCCGTGCCACGACACTGGTAAAGCGGACACCGTACTCGGTTTCGCCCGCACTGTGTTGGGCATCGTCCACACGCGCATGGTAGCTGTGAACGAAGTAGAACCAGCTTTCGTCGGGGATGCCCGCCCAGCACGGATGGGGCTCACCGCCCCAGGCGCCCGCGTGGCGGGCCTGGCTGACGCGGTTCCAGCCCATCTGGGGCACCTTGTAGCGGCTGCCGTCGGGCTGGATCTGGCCTTCGAGGCGGAATTTCACAACTCGGCCCGGGATCAGGCCCAGGCCAGGGGTGTCCTGCTCTTCGGAGTGGTTCAGGAGCATCTGCATGCCCACGCACACGCCCATCAAGGGCTTGTTGGCGGCGGCGTCCAGCACCGCGCCGAACAGGTCGCCACCATGGGCTTCGCGCAGCTCGCGCATGCAGTCGCGCATGGCGCCTTGGCCGGGCAGCACGACTCGCTCGGCGGCATTGACCACCTTGGGGTCGTTGGTGACGACCACCTGCAGGTTCAGGTCCTTGGCAGCGTGCTCCACCGCCTGCGACACGGAACGCAGGTTGCCCATGCCGTAGTCAATCACGGCAACGGTCGCGGCAACGGTCGACACAGCGCTCACAGCGAACCCTTGGTCGATGGGATGACGCCAGCCATGCGGGGGTCGAGCTCCAGCGCGGCACGCAGGGCACGCGCGAAGGCCTTGAACACCGTCTCGCACTGGTGGTGGGCGTTGACGCCGCGCAAGTTGTCGATGTGCAGGGTGACGCCAGCGTGGTTGACGAAGCCCTGGAAGAACTCGAAGGTCAGCTGGGTGTCGAAGCCGCCAATGCTGCCGGACGTGAAAGGCACGTGCATGGTCAGGCCCGGACGGCCGGAGAAATCGACCACCACGCGCGAGAGGGCCTCGTCCAGCGGCACGTAGGCGTGGCCGTAGCGGCGCAGGCCTTTTTTGTCGCCCACGGCCTTGGCCACGGCCTGGCCCAGGGTGATGCCCACGTCTTCGACCGTATGGTGGCCGTCGATGTGCAGGTCGCCCACGGCGTGGATGTCGAGGTCGATCAGCCCGTGGCGGGCGATCTGGTCGAGCATGTGGTCGAAGAAGCCGATGCCGGTGTGCAGCTTGGCCGTGCCGTTGCCGTCGAGGTTGACGCGCACGGTGATCTGGGTTTCGGCGGTGTTGCGGGTGACTTCGGCCGTGCGCGGAGCACAGGCATTGCCGGCGGTGGGGGCGTTCATGCTTGGGGGTTTCGCAGGGGTTCGCGCAGGACCTCGGTGAGGGCTGCGATCAGCACGTCGTTCTCCGCTGGCGAGCCAACGGTCAGACGGACGCAGTTTGCCAGCAATTGGTGCAGGCCGGAAACGTTCTTGATCAGGATGCCCTGCGCCTTGAGGGCGGCAAAGGCGCCAGCGGCATCGTTGACGCGCACCAGGATCATGTTGGCTTCGCTTGGGAAGGCCTTGGCACCCGGCATGGCGGCCAGGGCGTCCATCAAGCGCTCGCGCTCGGATTTGATGAGCCCTGCCTGGCGGGAAAACTCGTCGGCATGCTCCAGGGCGAACAGGGCCGCCTCGGTGTTGAGCACGCTGATGTTGTAGGGCGGACGCACCTTCTCGACCTGCTCGATGAGGTCGGCGCGGCCCATCATGTAGCCCAGGCGCACGCCGGCCAGGCCGAACTTGGAAAGCGTGCGCATCAGCAGCACGTTGGGGTGAGCCTTCAAGCGAGCGATGAAACTCTGGCTGGCGAAGGGCTGGTAGGCCTCGTCGATGATCACCAGACCAGGGCGACCGCCCTCGGCGTTGGCCGACACGGCCTGGACGATCTGCTCGATGACGGCGCTGTCCCAGAGGTTAGCGGTCGGGTTGTTCGGGTAGGCGATGTAGGTCAGCGCCGGCTTGTGCTCGCGGATGGCGGCCAGCATGGCGGGGCCATCGAGCTCAAAATCGGCGGTCAGCGGAACGCCAACGAACTTCATGCCCGTCTGCTTGGCGAAAGCCTCGTACATGACGAAGCCGGGCACCGGCGCCAGGGCCACGGCGCCAGGCCTGGCGCAGGCCACGGACAGCAGCGAGATCAGCTCATCGGAGCCGTTGCCCAGCACCAGGCCCATGTCGGCAGGCACATCGGCGTGGGAACGCAAGGCCGCATGCAAATCGTTGATGCGGGTGCCCGGGTAGCGGTTGAGCGCCACCTTGCCCAGCCGCTCGCCCAGCTTGGCCTGCAGCTCGGGCGGGAGGGTGAAGGGGTTCTCCATCGCATCGAGCTTGATGAAGCCGGCCGCATCCTGCACGTGGTAGGCGTGCATGGCCAGCACATCGGGGCGGAAGACGTCGAGCAGGCTCATGGCTGTGCGTGTGGGGGAGATCACTTTTTCAGTCGGAACTCAGCGGCCATGGCGTGGGCCTGCAGGCCTTCGCCGTGAGCCAGCACGGAGGCGATTTTGCCCAGCACCTGAGCTCCCGCTTCGCTGACCTCGATCAGGCTGGAGCGCTTCTGGAAGTCGTAGACGCCCAGCGGCGACGAGAAGCGCGCCGTGCCCGAGGTGGGCAGCACGTGGTTGGGACCGGCGCAGTAGTCGCCCAGGCTTTCGCTGGTGTAGGCGCCCAGGAAGATGGCACCGGCGTGCTTGAGCAGCGGCTCCCACTTGTGGGGCTCGTTGCTCGACACCTCCAGGTGCTCGGGCGCGATGCGGTTGCTGATCTCGCAGGCCTCTTCCATGCTCCGCGTCAGGATCAACGCGCCCCGCCCTTGCAGTGAGGTGCGGATGATGTCGGCGCGCGGCATGGTCGGCAACAGGCGGTCGATCTCGGCCTGCACTTTGGCGATGTAGCCCGCGTCGGGGCAGAGCAGGATGCTTTGCGCCAGCTCGTCGTGCTCGGCCTGGCTGAACAGGTCCATCGCGACCCAGTCGGGCGGCGTGGAGCCATCGGCCAGCACAAGGATCTCGCTGGGGCCGGCGATCATGTCGATGCCGACGGTGCCGAAGACGTGCTTTTTGGCGCTGGCCACGTAGGCGTTGCCCGGGCCGGTGACCTTGTCCACCTTGGGCACGGTGGCGGTGCCATGGGCCAGTGCGGCCACGGCCTGGGCGCCACCGATGGTGAAGGCACGGGTGACGCCAGCAACGTAGGCGGCGGCCAGCACGAGCGGGTTCTTCTCGCCCTTGGGCGTGGGCACCACCATGATGATCTCGCCCACCCCGGCCACGTGGGCAGGGATGGCGTTCATCAGCACGGACGACGGGTAGGCCGCCTTGCCGCCAGGCACGTAGATGCCGACGCGGTCCAGAGGGGTGACTTTCTGGCCCAGCAAGGTGCCGTCTTCGTCGCGGTACTGCCAGCTCAGGCCGCAGGCCTCTTTCTGGCGCTCGTGGTAGCTGCGCACGCGCCGGGCGGCGTTCTCCAGGGCCTCGCGCTGCACGGCCGGCAGGCTGTCGAAGGCGGCCTTGAGCTCGACCTGGGTGAGCTCCAGTTCGGCCATGCCTTGTGCCGGCAGGTGATCGAAGCGAGCGGTGTACTCGAGCACGGCGGCATCGCCCCGGGTGCGCACATCGGCCAGGATGTCGGCCACGCGCTGCTCGATGGCCGTGTCGGTTTCAGCCGACCAGTGCAGCACCTTCTGGAAGGCGGCATCGAAGTCGGGCTGGCTGGTGGCGAGGTGGCGGATCTGAACTATCATGGCCTGAGGATCTCAGAAATCGCTTTGAGCGGGTCGTCCGGGTGATGGCTTGTCTCGATGGTGTCGATAGCGCGCCGCTGTGGCCAGCACGCCCGACCTGATTGCTCAGGCGGGGATGGCCGAGTCGAAGGCGTCGATCAGGCTGCGCAGCGCCTCGCGCTTGAGCTTGAGCGAGGCCTGGTTGACCACCAGGCGCGAGCTGATCTGCATGATCTCTTCGACCTCGACCAGCTTGTTGGCCTTGAGCGTGTTGCCGGTGGAGACCAGGTCGACGATGGCGTCGGCCAGGCCGGTCAGCGGCGCCAGCTCCATCGAGCCGTACAGCTTGATGAGGTCGACGTGCACGCCCTTGTTGGCGAAGTGCTCGCGCGCGATGCTGGTGTACTTGGTGGCCACGCGGATGCGGGCGCCTTGCTTGACGGCGGCTTCGTAGTCGAAGTCGGCTCGCACGGCCACGCTCATGCGGCACTTGGCGATGTTGAGGTCCAGCGGCTGGTACAGGCCGTCGCTGCCGTCCAGGCTGCCGGCGTGCTCGATGAGGATGTCCTTGCCAGCCACGCCGATGTCGGCGCCGCCATGCTGCACGTAGGTGGGCACGTCGGTGGCGCGCACCAGCACCACGCGCACGTCGTCGCGGTTGGTCGGCAGGATCAGCTTGCGGGACTTTTCAGGGTCTTCGAGCACCTGGATGCCGGCGGCAGCCAGCAGCGGCAGGGTCTCTTCGAAGATGCGGCCTTTGGACAGAGCGAGGGTGATCATGCTCAAGCGCTTTCCTTGACGCGTTCGATGTCGGCTCCGATGCCTCGGAGCTTTTCTTCCATGCGGTCGTAGCCACGGTCGAGGTGGTAGATGCGATCGACCAGGGTCTCGCCCTCGGCCACGAGGCCGGCGATGACCAGGCTGGCCGAGGCGCGCAGGTCGGTGGCCATGACGATGGCGCCCGACAGGCGCGGCACGCCCGTGACGATGGCGCTGTGACCGTCGACCTCGACCTTCGCGCCCAGGCGGATCAGCTCGTTGACGTGCATGAATCGGTTCTCGAAGATGGTCTCGTGGATGGCCGCGGTGCCTTCGGCGATGCAGTCAAGCGCCATGAACTGGGCCTGCATGTCGGTCGGGAAGCCAGGGTGCTCCTTGGTGCGGAAGCCCACGGCTTTGGGGCGGCCGTTGCCGACCACGCGCATCCAGCCTTCGCCGATGTCGATCTGCACACCGGCCTCACGCAGCTTCTCGATGACGGCTTCGAGCTGGTCGGCGTCGGTGCGGCGCAGCGTGACGTCGCCACCGGCGGCGCCCACGGCGCACAGGAAGGTGCCGGTCTCGATTCGGTCGGGGATGATGTGGTGGGCGTTGTCAGCCGTGAGGCCGTGCAGGCGCTCGACACCCTGGATGCGCACGCGGTGGGTGCCGGCGCCTTCGATTTTGGCGCCCATGGCGGTCAGCAGGTTGGCCAGGTCGACGATCTCGGGCTCTTGCGCGGCGTTCTCCAGCACCGTCTCGCCTTCGGCCAGGGTGGCGGCCATCATCAGGTTCTCGGTGCCGGTCACGGTGACCATGTCGGTGGTGATGCGCGCGCCCTTGAGGCGACCAGGCTGACCGTTGGCGCCCAGCGGCGTGCGGGCCTCGATGTAGCCGTGCTCGACGGTGATCTCGGCGCCCATGGCCTGCAGGCCCTTGATGTGCTGGTCGACCGGGCGCGAACCGATGGCGCAACCGCCGGGCAGCGACACGCGCGCGCGGCCGAATCGCGCCAGCAGCGGGCCCAGCACCAGGATGGAGGCGCGCATGGTCTTGACCAGTTCGTACGGCGCCTCGGGGGTGTGCACGTCGGCGGCGTTCAGCGTGATGCGGGTGGCATCGAGCTCGTCGACCACGTGGCTGACGCCCATGTTGCCCAGCAGCTTGAGCGTGGTGCCGACGTCTTTGAGGCGCGGCACGTTGTGCAGGGTCACGGGCTCGGCGGCCAGCAGGGTGGCGCAGAGGTCAGGCAGGGCTGCGTTCTTGGCACCAGAGATGGTGACCTCGCCTTGCAGGCGGCGACCGCCGCGGATCAGGAGTTTGTCCATGAAACACAATGGGCGCACGGCCACCCGACCGCGGGTGACGATGCGCCATGCAAAAAATTCGTCGAGGAAAGGATCAGGCCTGCTGACCTTGTTGCGACCACTCGGCCGGCGTCAAGGTCTTCATCGACAGGGCGTGGATCTCAGCGCGCATTCTATCGCCCAGGGCTTGGTAAACCCGCTGGTGCCGGGCGACCCGATTCTTGCCCTCGAACTCGGCCGAGACGATGGTGGCGAAGAAGTGCTGGCCATCGCCCTCGACGCTGAGGTGGGCGCAGGGCAGGCCGGCGGCGATGTACTGCTGAACTTGGTCAGGCGTGGGATTGGCCATGGCGGACTCGGTAAAAGGTGCGGGAATCGGGTTGCAGTGGGTGCGCCGAGAGGCTGATCGGGGCGCTCAATGTCGGATCTTGTAGCCGGTCTTCAGCAGGTGCAAGGCCAGCGCCGCGACCAAAGCCGTGGCCGCACCGACCACGCCCAGGCTGAGCCAGGGACTGACGTCGCTCTGGCCGAAAAAGCCGTGGCGAAAGCCGTCGATCAGGTAGAAAAAGGGGTTCAGGCGCGAAACGCCGTGCCAGAACGGCGGCAGCGAGTGCACGGAATAGAACACGCCCGACAGGAAGGTCATGGGCAAGATGATGAAGTTCTGGAAAGCCGCCATCTGGTCGAACTTGTCGGCCCACAGCCCGGCGATCAGGCCCAGCGAGCCCAGCAGGCAGCCACCCAGCAGGCCAAAAACCAGCGCCCACAGCGGCTGGGCGAACTGCGCAGGCGTGAACCACAGCGTGGCCAGCCACACCCCAGCGCCCACCAGCAGGCCCCGCACCAGCGAGGCCCCCACGTAGGCCGAAAACCACGCGCGATGCGACAGCGGACTCAGGAGCACGAACACCAGGTTGCCGGTGATCTTGCTTTGGATCAGAGACGAGGAGCTGTTGGCGAACGCGTTTTGCAACACCGACATCATCACCAGGCCAGGCACCAGGAAGGACGTGTAGCCCACGCCCTTGTAGACCTGAACATGGTCCTCGAGCACGTGCCCGAAGATCAGCAGGTAGAGCACGGCCGTGAGCACGGGGGCACCCACGGTCTGAAAGCTCACCTTCCAGAAACGCAGCACTTCCTTGGTGAACAGCGGGCGGGCGCCCTGGAACGAGGCGAGCCAGCTCATGCCACGCTCCCCGTTTGCGAGCCGGCCACCGCCGGTGGCGGTGGCGTCAGGCGGCCCTGCATGGTGGCCAGGAAAATGTCTTCCAGGTCGGCGCGGCCGATTTCTAGGTCTTCGATGGCGCAACCACTTTGACGAAGCAGCGCCAGGCTCTGCTCGATCTCGGCGGCGTCGTGCGCTGTCAGCTGAACGATGCGGCCAGTGACACGGGCGCGAGCGGCCAGCTCAGCCGGCAAGGCCGTATCGGTCTTGAACCGCAGCATGGTCGACGCGGTGCCCGCCAACAGGGCCGAGGTGCGGTCGAGCGCCACCAATTGCCCCTGCTTGAGCATGCCGATGCGGTGGCACAGGGCCTCGGCCTCTTCCAGGTAGTGGGTGGTCAGCAGCACGGTGTGACCCGCTTTGTTGAGCTGGGCGATGAACTGCCACAGCGTCTGGCGCAACTCGACGTCCACGCCGGCGGTCGGCTCGTCGAGCACGATCACGGGCGGGCGGTGCACCAGGGCCTGGGCCACCAGCACGCGCCGCTTCATGCCACCGGAGAGCTGGCGCATGTTGGCATCGGCTTTGTCCGCCAGGCCGAGGTTGGCCAGCAATTCGTCGATCCAGTCGTCGTTGCGGCGCAGGCCGAAGTAGGCGCCCTGGATGCGCAGCGTTTCACGCACCGAAAAGAAGGGGTCGAACACCAGTTCCTGCGGCACCACGCCGAGCGCGCGGCGGGCCTGGGCGTAGTCGCTCACCACGTCGTGCCCCTGCACCGTGACCCGGCCCGAGGTGGCCCGACTCAAACCGGCAAGGATGCTGATGAGGGTGGTTTTGCCGGCGCCATTGGGGCCCAACAAGCCGAAAAACTCACCTGATTGGATGTCAAAGCTGACACCCTGAAGGGCCCGCACCTCGCGTCCGGCGGACGAGAAGGTCTTGGTGACTTGTTGGAAGGAAACGGCGCTCATGGAGCGGCCGATTGTACGGAGGGGGCAGAAATGGCGCCGGACAGGGGGCATTGCGGCCCTGTTTTGAGGGGGCAGCGTCTTCGCCGGGCATGCAACGGGCGCTAACATCCGACGCACCGCCAGACCGGTGACCGCAACCGGACGCGCGCTGCCTCATTTTCACAACTAGGAGACCGACATGTCCGACCTGCAAGCTCAATTCGAGAAGGCCCTGGCCGATTCCAAGCTGCTGCCCGCCAAGCCCGACAACAACACCCTGCTGAAGATCTACTCGCTCTTCAAGCAAGGCAGCGTGGGCGACGTCCAGGGCGATCGCCCCGGCATGATGGACTTTGTCGGCCGCGCCAAATACGACGCCTGGGCCGAGCTCAAGGGCAAGAGCCAGGACGCCGCCAAGCAGGCCTACATCGATCTGATCGAATCGCTCAAGAAGTGATTCAGGCGGGGCGCCAAGCCGCGATGGCTGGCGTGCGCCCTGCGCTCGAGCCGGGCTTCAGGCCTGGCCCTTGGCCTTCTCGATGATGCGCCCCAGGCTCTTGCTGACCTCGGCTTCGATCATCGGCTTGAAGGCCGCCATCATCATGCCGAGCTTGATCTTCAGGTCGAAATCGGTGCCCGAGACCAGCATCGTGCCTTTGACGCCCATGCGTTCGAACGAGACGGTGTCTTGTTCGGCGCCCTCCTGATAGTCGCATTGCAGGCCCATCTGGCTGGCTGCGCTGGCAACCCACTCCTTGGCCAGTGTGCGGGCCTTGTCCAGGCCCAGGGTGTGCGATTGCTGGTAGTTGACGTCGCTCATGGTCGCTCCTCGGGGCGGCGCACATCGGGCGCCGATGCCAAAGCCGCCACTATAAGTAAGTTCTGACCCGGTGCAGCGAGGCGTCTGCGCTCTGCTCGCATTCGCGCACGATGCGCGTCAGGCAGGCGTCGGCCTGCACGGGCCCCAGCCATTGCGCCAGCACCACGTAGGCCGCGTTGATCAAGCGGGTGCCCGCACCCCGAGCCGGCCATTCGCCGACCAGGTTCGCGCCATGCGCATGGATCCAGCTCAGCGCCCTTTGCTGCTCAGCAGAGCTCAGGCGCGACTGGCCGACGTGGTGGGCCAGGCCCTGGCGCCAACGCACCGCCAGGAAAGCAGGGCCCAGCGCCCGCTCCACGTGGCGCTCCATCGCGTGGATGATGCCCTGCACGACGCGCGCATCGTGGCCGGGGGCAACCGGCGCCACCACTGGCGCGGCTGGCCTGCCAGACGCCACGCGCTGCAAGGAGCGGATGATCTGCAGGTGGATTTCAGCCTCGCGCCCTTGCAGGTTGAACTGCTGCGCCACCAACCGGCAATAGCGACTCAGTCCCGCCAGGCTGGGTGGCCCGGCCGGCGTGGCCGACAAGGGTTGCCACAAGGCAGCAGCCTGCCTGGCTGCTTCCGGTTCCAGGTAGGCGACCAGCACCTGCTGGACGGCTTCGATGGCCAGGTCCTGCTCAGCCATGCTGCACCCCACGGTGAACCGCTTCCTGCTGGAACTCGGGATAGCCCAGTTCGTGGTGCTCACTGAAGTCCAACCCTCTCTGCTCATCGAGGGTGGAGGCACGCAGCGGCACGAACTTGTCGAGCAACCAGTACATCAGCAAGGACCCGCCAAAACCCCACACGAACGCCGCCAGGCAGCCCAGCGCTTGCACACCCAACTGCGAAACATCGAACAGGTGCCCGCTGCGAAACAGGCCTGCCGCCAACGTGCCCCACACGCCGCCCACCACGTGAACCGAAACCGCCCCCACCACGTCATCCACGCGCAAGCGGTCCAGCAAAGGGGCCACCAGCACGCTCAACGCCCCGCCAATCAAACCAGCCAGCACGGCGAACCCCGGCTCCATGACATGGCAGCCCGCCGTCACCGACACGAGCCCGGCGATCGAGCCGTTGAGCGTCAGCGTCATCATCAGCTTGCTGCGCAGCAGCGCCATCGTGACCATGGCACCGATGGCGCCGGCCGCACCGCCCAGGTGGGTGTTCAGTGCGATGCGTCCCAAGCTGACGGAAGCCGACATGGTGCTGCCCGCGTTGAAACCGAACCAGCCCAGCCACAAGATGAAGGCGCCCATGGCGACCAGGGTGAGGTTGTGGCCCTGGATCTCGCGCGGGCGCCCGTCCGGCCCGAAGCGACCCAGCCTGGGGCCCACCACCAGCAAAGCGGCCAAGGCAGCCCAGCCTCCGATGGCGTGCACCACCGTCGAGCCAGCGAAATCGATGAAACCCATCTGCTTGAGCCAGCCCTCGCCGCCATGCGCCCCACCCCAGGCCCAGGCGCCGAACACCGGGTAGATCAGCGCGGTGATGAAGACCGAGCCGATGACATAGGCCGAAAAGCGCGTGCGCTCGGCGATGGCCCCGCTGACGATGGTGGCCGAGGTGGCCGCGAACATCATCTGGAAGAAGAGCCCACCGTATTGCGATTCCGGCACGCCCTGCAGCGCGAACGCCGAGGTGCCCAGCCAGCCTGTGTGGTTGGCCCCGAACATCAGGCCGTAGCCGACCAGCCAGAAGGCGACCGCACCAAAGCACATGTCGCAGTAGTTCTTCATGATCACGTTGATGGTGTTCTTGGCCCGGGCCATGCCCGACTCAAGGAAGGCGAAACCCGCCTGCATGAAGAACACCAATGCGCCCGCCACCACCAGCCACAACATGTTGACGGCTTCGGCCAGGCCCTTATCCAAAACAGCAGATTCAAGCATGGGCGCGGATACCGCAAGCCCCATACCTGCCACCATGCACCCGACAGGGGCGCGATGAGCGCATTAAGATCAAGGACCTCGCCATGAACGAATTCGCCCCATGACCGCGACCTCCGCTGCTGCCCACAACGTCCTGCCCGAACTGCTCGACGACGCCGAGGCGATGCGGGCCATCCGGCGCGACATCCACGCCCACCCCGAACTCTGCTTCGAAGAGGACCGCACGTCGGACCTCGTGGCGCGCACGCTGGCGAACTGGGGCATCGAGGTGCATCGGGGCCTGGGCAAGACGGGCGTGGTCGGCGTCATCCAGGGGCGTCCCGGCAAGCGGGCCATCGGCCTGCGCGCCGACATGGATGCGCTGCCGATGACCGAGCACAACACCTTCGCGCACGCCAGCCGCCACCACGGCAAGATGCACGCCTGCGGGCACGATGGTCACGTTGCCATGTTGCTGTCGGCCGCCCGTCACCTGGCCGCCACGCGCGACTTCGACGGCACCGTCTACCTCGTGTTCCAGCCGGCTGAGGAAGGCGGCGGCGGCGCGCGCGAGATGATGAAGGACGGCCTGTTCGAGCGCTTCCCGATGGACGCCATCTTCGGCATGCACAACTGGCCGGGCATGCCGGTTGGCACCTTCGCCGTTCGCAACGGCCCGTGCTTTGCTTCGAGCAACGAGTTCCACATCACCATCCGCGGCAAGGGCTGCCATGGCGCCATGCCGCACCTGGGCATCGACCCCGTGCCCATTGCCTGCCAGCTCGTGCAGGCCTTTCAGACCATCCTCACGCGCAACATGCGCCCGGTCGAGACCGGCGTCATCTCGGTGACCATGATCCAGGCGGGCGAGGCCACCAACGTCATCCCGGAGTCGGTGGTGATGCAGGGCACGGTGCGCACCTTCACCACTGAAACGCTCGACCTGATCGAGAACCGCATGCGTGAGATCACGCGCCACCTGTGCGCCGCCCATGGCGCCGAGGCCGACTTCGAGTTCAGCCGCAACTACCCGCCCACGGTCAACCACCCGGCCGAGTCTGCCTTCGTGCGACAGGTCATGGTCGAACTGGTGGGCGAGGGCAAGGTGCAGGAGTTCGAGCCCACCATGGGCGCCGAGGACTTCAGCTACTTCCTGCAGGGCAAGCCGGGTGCCTACTTCGTGATCGGCAATGGCGACGGCACCCACCGAGAGGGCGGCCATGGCCTGGGCCCCTGCACCCTGCACAACCCCAGCTACGACTTCAACGACGAATTGCTGCCCCTGGGCGCCACGCTGTGGGTGAGGCTGGTGCAGCGCTGGCTGGCACAGGCCTGAACAACACCGGTTTTTTCAGGGCATGAAGCGCCCGCCAGGGCGGGTATGCTTGGCCGCCATGTACGCGTCGCATTTCGGCCTGAAGCAGGCGCCGTTTTCCATCGCGCCCGACCCGCGCTACCTGTTCATGAGCGAACGCCATCGCGAGGCGCTGGCTCACCTGCTCTATGGCGTGGGCGGTGGCGGGGGCTTCGTGCTGCTCACGGGCGAGATCGGGGCCGGCAAGACCACGGTCTGCCGCTGCTTCCTGGAGCAGATCCCACGGCGCTGCAACGTGGCCTACATCTTCAATCCGAAACTCAGCACCGCCGAGTTGCTACAGAGCATCTGCGACGAGTTCCGCATCCCGCTGCCGGGTGGCCCCGAGGCCTCGCTCAAGGCCCACGTCGACGCTCTCAACGAGTTCCTGCTCAAGACCCACGCGGTCGGCCAGAACAACGTCCTGATCATCGACGAGGCCCAGAACCTCTCGCCTGAGGTGCTGGAGCAGCTGCGCCTGCTGACCAACCTGGAGACCAGCGAGCGCAAGCTGCTGCAGATCATCCTGATCGGTCAGCCTGAGCTGCGCCAGATGCTGGCCCAGCCCGAGCTGGAGCAACTGGCCCAGCGCGTGATCGCCCGCTACCACCTCGACGCCCTGTCCGAAGAGGAAACCGCCCAGTACATCCAGCACCGGCTGGAGACCGCCGGGCTCAAGCGCGGCAGCCTGTTCGAGCGCAAAGCGCTCAAGCGCATCCACGAACTGACCCGGGGCGTGCCCCGCCGCATCAACCTGCTGTGCGACCGGGCCTTGCTGGGCGCCTACGCCGAAGGCAAGGCGCGGGTGGACAAGGCCGTCGTGGAGAAGGCGGCAGAAGAGGTGTTCGAGTCGCTGGCCGCGCCGGAAGCCACACCCAAACCCCCTTCGCGCAAAGACCCCAAAGCCCCACGGGATGGCAGCGCTTTCTCGGCTTGGCCGAACTGGACCTGGGCCCTCTTTGGCACCGGGGTGACCTTGAGCCTGGCCGGTGCCGGCCTGAGCGCCTGGCTGCACTGGGCAGGTCCCGCCAAGGCACCTGCCAAAGCCGTGGCAGCGTCGCAGGCCGCCTCGCAAGCTCCGTCCCAACCCAAGCTGAGCGCGCCCACCGCGCCACGCCCCACGTTGGTCGATGCGGCCGCGCTCATGAAAGAGGCCGCACCCACCGAGGCCCTGGCCTGGCAAGACCTGGCCGCGCTGTGGCAGTTCGACCTCAAGGCGGGAGACCCCTGCAACCAGCTCTTTCGTGCACGCCTGGTCTGCTTTCGCAACAGTGGCGGCTTGAGCCTGCTGGCTCAACTCGACCGCCCTGCCCTGCTGGCCCTGCAAGATGCCAGCGGCGCCACGCGCCATGCGGTGCTCACGCGCCTGGTGGGCGACGAGGCCTGGCTGCAATTGGGCAGCAACAAGGTGCGAGTGCCGCTGGCGGTGCTCTCGGGCCTGTGGCGCGGAGACTTCGCCACCCTCTGGCTCGCCCCCGAAGGCTACCGAGCCAAAGTTCAGCTCGGCCAGACAGGCCCGGTGGTGGACTGGCTGGCGGAACAACTCGGTCGCATCGACAAACAGGCGGCCGGCAGCCCGGCGCGTTTCGACCGCGCCATGCAGGCCAGGCTTCAGGCCTTCCAGCTGACGCAAGGCCTCAAGCCCGACGGGGTGGCTGGTGCCACCACCTTCATGCTGATCAACCAGGTCACGGGCGTGCCCGAGCCTCGCCTCAAGCCGGCCACCGAGCCGGCCAACGCCCCCCGCTGAAGGATCGAGTCCACCATGTCCTACATCCTTGAAGCGCTGAAAAAGGCCGACGCCGCACGCGAGCGCGAACGCGAGGCCGTGCCCGGGTTGCACAGCCGGCACGACCATGCCTTGCCCGACGAGGCCGATGAACGCGGTGATGCCGCGCCTGCTGCGCGCACGCCCTGGCTGATCGGTGGCATCGCCGGTGGCGTGGTGATCGCAGGGGCCTTGTTCTGGCTGCTGGGCCGCTCGGGGCCGGATGCACCCGCCGCAGGTGAAACACGACCGATGCCCATGCATGGCCAGGTGAGTGAGGCGCCGCCGTCACCACCAGGGGCATTGCCAACCGCCCCTCTCGCCCAGGCCCACGACCCGGTCGCCCCCGCGCCTCAGGGCACGGTGAGCCCTCCCGCCATGGCTGCCGCGCCCGCCACGCCGAGTCAGCAGGTTCAGCCGGTTCAGCCGGTTCAATCGCCAGCCACCGTGCCACCCGCAACGACCCAGGTGGTCACCCCCCAGGTCACACAGCCGACCGCGCCTCAGCCGGCCGTGGTCGCCGCGCCGCCCAATGCGGCCCTTGGTCGCACGACCGCATCAAGCTCGTCGAACGCACGCGCCGCCACGGTCGCCCCGGACCCGCTGCGGGTCGACCCGTCCTTGCGCGAGACCGGGCCCAAGGTTGTGTCCATGCAGGAGCTGCCCGATGACATCCGTCGGGAGCTGCCGCAGTTGACCGTGGGGGGCGCCATGCATTCGGACGTGGCCTCCAACCGCATGCTCGTGCTCAACGGTGGGGTGTTTCGCGAGGGCGATCAACCGGCACCCGGCGTGGTGCTGGAAGAGATCCGGCTGAAGTCAGCGGTGCTGCGCTACAAGGGTCACCGCTACAGCATCAGCTACTAAGCCGACGGCGGGCTGCTCTGGCAAAAAAAGAGCGCCCCGCAGGGCGCCCCTTTCAGCCAACAAGCCGGGTGAATCAAGCCACAGTCGGCGCGTCCGCGCAGCGCTTGGCCAGGTGCGCCAAGGCTTCCTCGACCTGATCGACCAGCACCAGGCACAGGTCACCTGGCTGCAGCCGCGCCAAAGCGGTGTCGATGGCCACGAACTCGCCACGGATTTCTTCAACGTGCTGCGCACGCTGGGCCTTGCTCAGGCCCTCGCGCAACAAGCCCAGCACCTCGCCGTCTTCGCGACCTCGCTGGCAGGCATCCTGGTACAGGAAGAAATCGTCGAAAGCATCGCCCAGGATGGCCGTTTGCTCGCGGATGTCCTCGTCGCGGCGGTCACCTGCACCGCTGATGACCACCGAGCGGCGCTTGGCCGGAATGCCGTTGACCGCGCCCACCAGCGCACGCATGGCGTCCGGGTTGTGGCCGTAGTCGGCGATCACGGTGGCGCCTTTGTAGCTCATCACGTTGAAGCGGCCCGGCGCGTTGTCCGAGTCGTTGACGAAGCTGGCCAGGCCATTGCGGACCACGTCCCAGTCCAGGCCCGCGCTCCAGGCGGCGCCCACGGCCGCCATCACGTTCTCGACCTGGAAGCCGATGGTGCCGCCACGGGTGAGCGGGATGTCGCGCAGGGGCAGGAACTCGCGCCAGCTGCCCTCGGCAGCCACGATGGCATCTCCGTCGACGCAGATGGTGCGCTTGCCCTGGGCGCGGTGCGCGGTCAGCACGGGGTTGTGCGGGTCCATCGCGAAGAAGATGACGCCGCCCGGGCACTTCGGCGCCATGGCCACGACGATGGGGTCCGCGGCATTGAGCACCGCGTAACCTTCAGGCGCCACGTTCATGACGATGACGCGCTTGAGCACCGCCAGGTCTTCCACGGTGGTGATGTAGTTCAGGCCCAGGTGGTCGCCGGCGCCCAGGTTGGTGACCACGGCCGTGCCACAGCGATCGAAGCCCAAACCTTCACGCAAGATGCCACCGCGGGCGGTCTCGAACACCGCCGCGTCCACATCGGGGTGCACCAGCACGTTGCGCGCGCTGCGCGGGCCGGAGCAGTCGCCGCTGTCGATCTGGCGGCCGTTGACGTAGACGCCATCTGTGTTGGTCATGCCCACGCGCAGCCCGCTGGTGGCCAGCAGGTGCGTGACGAGTCGCGCGGTGGTGGTCTTGCCATTGGTGCCGGTCACGGCCACGATGGGGATGCGTCCGTCGTCACCCGACTTGTAGAGGTTGCTGATGACCGCCTCGCCCACGTTGCGCCCCTTGCCGTACGACGGCGACAGGTGCATGCGCAGGCCCGGCGCGGCGTTGACCTCGACGATGCCGCCGTTCTGAACTTCAAGCGGGCGGTGCACGCTCTCGGCCAGGACGTCCACGCCGCAGATTTCCAGGCCGATGCACTGAGCAGCAGCGATGGCGCGCGCCGCCACCTCGGGGTGCACGTCGTCGGTCACGTCGGTGGCGGTGCCGCCGGTGGACAGGTTGGCGTTGTTGCGAAGGATGACGCGACGACCCTGCTCGGGCACCTCGTCAGCCGTCAGGCCCTGCACCTGAAGGCGGACGATGGCGATCTCGTCGATGCGGATCTTGGTCAGTGAGGTCGCGTGGCCTTCGCCCCGACGCGGGTCCTCGTTGACCTTGTCGACCAGCTGGCGCACGGTGTGCACGCCGTCGCCGATCACGTACGGCGGATCGCGGCGAGCGGCTGCCACCAGGCGGTCGCCGACCACCAGCAGGCGGAAGTCGTTGCCCGGCAGGTAGCGCTCGACCATGACCTCACCGTACTCGGCGGCCACCTTGTGCGCGATGGCCAGGTGGTCGTGGCTGACGATGTTGACCGTCACGCCCTTGCCCTGGTTGCCGTCGCGCGGTTTGACCACCACGGGCCAGCCGATTTCTTCGACCACCTTGGCGGCATCGGCCAGGTCGGTGACCGGGCGGCCGATGGGCACGGGCACACCAGCGGCGGCCAGCAGGCGCTTGGTGAGGTCCTTGTCTTGTGCGATGGATTCGGCCACAGCGGAGGTGTTGTCCACCTCTGCGGCCCAGATGCGGCGCTGCTTGCTGCCCCAGCCGAACTGAACCAAAGAGCCCTGGGTCAGGCGGCGGTAAGGGATGCCGCGCACGATCGCCGCATCGACGATGGAGCCGGTGCTGGGGCCCAAGCGCACGTCTTCGTCCAGCTCCGTCAATTCCGCCAAGGCAGCCTGGACGTCGAATGTTTCACCCTTGAGCGCGGCCTCGACCAGCGCGATGGCCTGGTCAAACGCCTTCTTGCCAACGGCTTCTTCGCTGTACTCCACCACCACCTGGTAGGTGCCGGCCTCGACCGTCTCGGCGGTGCGGCTGAAGGTGACGGGGCAGCCGGCCTGTGCTTGCAGGGCCAGGGCCACGGTCTCAAGCACGTGGGCCACGCTGATCTGGCCGGGGCGGCCGTCCGGGCGCAGCGCACCCATGCTGGGAAAGAGTTTGCGCACGCGGGCTTCGAAGCCGTCGAGGGCTTCGATCTGCCGCTCCTGGGGCTCACAGCTCACGACCGCTTCGATGGCGGTGTGGCGACTCCAGAGGTTCGGGCCACGCAGGGCTCGGATGCGGGAAACGTCCATGTCGGTCTCTCGTGTGCGGGGCTTGCTCGCGTTTACTTCTTGGGCGAGGGGTCGAAAGTTTCCAGGCCAGCGGCGATCAGCTCGGGCGAAATGCCCAGCGACCAGGCCACGGCGGCAGCGGCGAGCAAGGCCCGAACGCTGCTGCCAGCCACGGGCTGCTCGCCCATGCCAGCCGTGATGCGGCGAGCAGCGGCGCTGTCGAGGTCGGCGCAGCGGATCGGGGCGTGACCGTCGTGGGTCAGCAGCACGTGGTGACCTTGTACCGACACCGTGCGACCGCCCTTGGCACGGTGGGCCACCAGCGCGGGGTTGTCGTGGTCGGTGTCGTAGAGGATCACATCGCCATCGCACAGATCGGCCATCTCGAGCAGGCGAGCGTCGGCGGCGTTGAGCACGGCCACGCCATCGGGCAGGACCACGTCCACCTGGGTGCGCAGCACCTTGAACATCTGCTCGGGCTCGTGGATGTCGTGGCGGGCCAGCCCCGGGGCCACAGGCGCTTCGGCGCCACGCAGGTCGGTCACCACGCCCACGGCGCAACGGTCGTAGGCCAAGCCGTCTTCGAGGATGGTCTCGGCGCCGTTTTCCAGCACGATGGCGTTGACCTCGCGGTTCATCAGCAAGCGCTGACCGGACGCGAAGTTGGCGCGGTTGCCGGCTTCGACCTGGCGACTGCCCAGGAACAGGCCGTCGCGGCAGGCCAGGCCCACGTGCCGACCACTCAGGTGCAGCAGCCAGGCCACCAGGCGAGCGATGGACGTGGTGCCCAGCGAGCCCGCCACACCGATGATGGGCACCCGGCCCGTCTCGTCTTCATGGAAGAGGTGATCGGCGATCGCCTTGCCCACCGGGCGGGGCAGGCCTTCGGCGGGCTTGAGGTGCATCAGCAGGCCAGGGCCGGCGTTGACCTCGACGATGGCACCACGCTGAGGCGCCATCGGCTTGGAGACGTCGGTGATCACCAGGTCGATGCCGGCGATGTCCAGGCCCACCACGCGGGCGGCCAGTGAGGCGGCGTGCGCCACATCTGGGTGGACGTCGTCGGTGCAGTCGATGGCGACGTTGCCGTTGCGCTGCACCAGCACGCGCTGGCCGTCGGCGGGCACCGAATCACCGGTCAGGCCCTGGCGCTCGAGCAACAAGCGCATGGCCGGCTCGCGGTCCAGGATGATGGTCTCCAGGGGGAACTCCTCGGCTTCGCCGCGGCGCGGGTCGCTGTTGAGCTGCTCGTCGATCAGCTTGACGACGCTGTCACGGCCATTGCCCACGATCCAGATGCTCTCACCACGGGCTGCGGCCACCACCTTGCCACCGACCACCAGCACGCGGTGCTCGTCGCCGGGGATGAAGCGCTCGACGATGACGTCGCTGCCCTCGGCCTCGGCCACCTTGAAAGCGGCCTCCACGTCGGCGCGCGTGCTGAGTTCGAGCGACACGCCTCGGCCATGGTTGCCGTCCAACGGCTTGACCACCACCGGCAGGCCCAGGTCTTCGGCGGCCTCCCAGGCGGCTTCGGGGCTGTCGACCACCTCGCCCTCGGGCACGGGCACGCCGCAGGCCTTGAGCAAGGTCTTGGTCAGGTCCTTGTTGCCGGCGATGCCTTCGGCGATGGCGCTGGTCTTGTCGGTCTCGGCCGTCCAGATGCGGCGCTGCGCGGCGCCGTAGCCCAGCTGGACCAGGTTGCCGTCGTTCAGGCGGATGTGCGGGATGCCCCGGTCGGTGGCCGCGCCCACGATGGCTGCCGTGGAGGGGCCGAGGTAGCAGTCATCGATTTGTGCCCGAATGGCCTCGACGGCGGCGGGCACGTCAAAAGCCTCGTCGTTGATGGCGGCCATCAGCAGGCGGTGGCCTTGCTCCAGGGCGGCACGGGCGACCTGCTCGTCACGGGCGCGGAACACCATGCGGTAGACACCGTGCTGCGAGGTGCTGCGGGTCTGACCGAAGCCGGTGGGCATGCCCGACAAATTGAGCAGCTCGATGACGATGTGCTCGAGCACATGCCCGGCCCAGGTGCCCTCTTCCAGGCGCTGAACGAACCCGCCGCGCTCGCCCACCCCACAGTGGTGTTCGATCAGGGCCGGCAGCCAGGCGGTCAGGCGCTGGTTGAAGCCAGGCAGCAGGTTGGAGGGGCAATCCTCCAGCTCGCCCAGGTCGAGCCAGACCTCCATGACGGGGCGGTAGGTCCAGATGTTGGGGCCGCGCAGGTAGTTGATGCGCAGCAGTTTCAGGTCGTTCTTTTTGCTCATGTCACCAGCCGGTGTTGCGTCCTGCTCATGCTCGACAGTGCCGGCCGCCAAGGACCAAACCCCACATTGTGCGCCGGGCTTGGGCGAGAATGCGGGCTTGCGCGTTGGGAGATCTTCATTTTTCCCACGCGAACCGACATCGCCATGCACCCACACCATGCATCCGGGGCCGCCGGGCACCCGGCTGAACCAGCACACGTCAGCGCCGATCTGCCGCTGACTGCCGATGAAAACGTCCTGAGTCGCCTGGAGGTTGACCTCGACGGTCAATTGCGCTTTCACACCAGCCCCCTGGTGCTGACCGACCGCCGCCTGCTGACCCGCCCAGAGGGCACGACGGACTGGCAGAGCTGGGCCATCCAGCCCGGCCTGCAGTTGCGCCACCACGACCACGCCGGCGTCGGCACGCTGTCGTTGCACGATGCGAACGGCCGGCTCGCCCAGTGGCGCTTCACCCTGGCTCTTCACGCCCCCGTGCTGCGCCTGGTCGAGCAGTTCGAGCGCCGCCAGCAAGCCCTGCAGACCGGCATCGCCGAAGAAGAAGACGACAGCGCCCGCTGCCCCGCTTGCAAGGCCCAGATGCCGCCCGACGCCGAAGAGTGCCCGGTCTGCCACCGCGAAAACCAGGCGCCGCCGTCCACCTGGGTGCTGCTGCGCCTGTGGCGCTTTGCCCGCCCCTACCAGGGCAAGCTGCTGGCCGGCTTCCTGCTGACCCTGGCCGCCACCGCCGCCACCCTGGTGCCGCCTTACCTCACCATGCCGCTGATGGACGAGGTGCTGATCCCCTTCCAGAACGGCCAGGCCATCGACACCGAGAAGGTTTACCTGCTGCTGGCCGGCCTGCTGGCCTCTGCCTTGCTCGCCTGGGCCCTGGGCTGGGCCCGCACCTACCTGCTGGCACTCGTATCGGAACGCATCGGCGCCGACCTTCGCACCACCACCTTCGAGCACCTGATGCGCCTGTCGCTGGACTACTTCGGCTCCAAGCGCACCGGCGACCTGATGAACCGCGTAGGCTCGGAAACCGACCGCATCAACGTCTTCCTGTCGCTGCACGCGCTCGACTTCGCCACCGACGTGCTGATGATCGCCATGACGGCCGTCATCCTGGTCTCGATCAACCCCTGGCTGGCGTTGGTCACCCTGGTGCCCCTGCCCTTCATCGCCTGGCTGATCCACCTGGTGCGAGACCGCCTGCGCACCGGCTTCGAGAAGATCGACCGCGTCTGGGGCGAGGTCACCAACGTGCTGGCCGACACCATCCCGGGCATCCGCGTGGTCAAGGCCTTCGCCCAGGAAAAGCGCGAGGCCGACCGCTTTCGCGCCGCCAACCAGTACAACCTCGAGGTCAACGACAAGCTCAACAAGACCTGGTCGCTGTTCACACCCACCGTCTCGCTGCTGACCGAAATCGGCCTGCTGGTGGTCTGGGCCTTCGGCATCTGGCTGGTCTCGCACCACGACATCACCGTCGGTGTGCTGACGGCCTTCATCGCCTACATCGGGCGCTTTTACGGCCGGCTCGATTCGATGAGCCGCATCGTCTCGGTCACGCAGAAGGCCGCGGCCGGCGCCAAGCGCATCTTCGACATCCTCGACCACGTCTCCAACGTGCCCGACCCGGTCAACCCGGTGGCCGTGAAGTCGCTCGAGGGTCGCATCGAGATGGACGGCATTGGCTTTCGCTACGGCAGCCGCTCGGTGATCCGCAGCCTGAACCTGGACATCCGCCCCGGCGAGATGATCGGCCTGGTGGGCCACTCGGGCTCGGGCAAGTCGACCCTGGTCAACCTGATCTGCCGCTTCTACGACGTGACCGACGGCGCCATCCGCGTCGACGGGGTCGACATCCGCCGCATCGCCGTGGCGGACTTCCGCCGCCACATCGGCCTGGTGCTGCAAGAGCCCTTCCTGTTCTTCGGCACCATCGCCGAGAACATCGCCTACGGCAAGCCCGAGGCCACGCGCGAAGAGATCGTCGCAGCCGCCCGCGCCGCCCACGCGCACGACTTCATCCTGCGCCTGCCACACGGCTACGACTCGCTGGTCGGCGAGCGCGGCCAGGGCCTCTCGGGCGGCGAGCGCCAGCGCATCAGCATCGCGCGCGCCTTGCTCATCAACCCGCGCATCCTGATCATGGACGAGGCCACCTCCGCCGTGGACACCGAGACCGAGAAGGAGATCCAGAAGGCGCTGGACAACCTGGTCAAGGGCCGCACCACCATCGCCATCGCCCACCGCCTGTCCACCCTGCGCAAGGCCGACCGCCTGGTGGTGATGGACAAGGGCCAGGTCGTCGAGGTCGGCCCGCACGACGAGCTGATGGAACGACGCGGCGCCTACTGGCGCCTCTATGAAGCCCAGGCCCGCAAGGCCGAGCAGGACGCCCTGCTGGATGGCTGAAACGGGATTCACACATGAACACGCTTGACTTCACCCTCGCCCGCGACGGCCACGGTCGCCTGAAACTGACCCTGGCCGACGGCACCGTGCACGAAGGTGTTGTACCCGTGCGCGCCTTCCCCATCAGCGCGCCAGATGGCGGGCTGTCGTTGGTCAGCGCCGAAGGCCACGAGCTGCAGTGGATCGACCGTGTGGCCGACCTGCCCGGTCACGCCCGCGACCTGATCCAGGCCGAGCTGGCCATCCGCGAGTTCACGCCCAAGATTCGCCGCATCACCGAGGTCTCGACGTTTTCGACGCCCAGCACCTGGACCGTGGAGACGGACAGAGGCCCCACGCAACTCATCCTCAAAAGCGAGGACGACATCCGTCGCCTGGGCCAGGGTCGGCTGCTGATTTCGACGGCGCAAGGGCTGCAGTTCGGCATCGCCCAGACGGCAGAACTGGACAAGCACTCGCGCAAGCTGCTGGAACGGTTCCTCTGACTTCCCAAAACATCAGTTGCGTCAATTGCCTGCAAAATCAGCAAACTGCGTTCCTGGAATCACCTTTTGATGCCAAAAGTCGTCATCCTGCATGACGATTGACTCGATGGGTCAAGGCCTCGGGGCAACCCTGTTTGATTGACCCACGTCAAGCCTCAGTGCTTCCCCTTGGAAGCCCCTGATTGCCGGCCTGGAGCGGGCGTTTCTCCCTTTCACCCCGTCGGTTTCGGACTCCTACGCTGAGCTGACCTACCCATTCGGGTGGGGTCACTCAACCTGACAGGAGACCCGAGATGAACAAAAACCGACTGCTTCCCTCGCTCCGTTCTCTGATCCTGCCGCTGACGCTCGCGGCGACACCCCTGACGGCGCTGGCCTGGCCCACCCTCACCATCCCCACCAACGCACTGCAGGCCGATGCGGTGCAGGCCTTTTCCGGCGATGCGCTCGGCGCGTTCGAGCTGGCCGAGATCAGCATCAAACCCGTGGGCCAGGCCAGCGCGACAGCAGGCCTGACAGGCGCCTACACCCTGCCCGTGACCAGCATCACCATCGACGGACTCAAGGTGATCGGCGGCAAAGCCACTGGCGCAGGTTTGCGATTCGAGCGCCTCAACGAGGAGACCGGTGTCACCGAGGTGGTGACATTGGCCAACTTCCGCATCGACTTCAAGTCGCACGTCATTCACGCGGACGCCTTCCCGCGCAGCGGCCCACCCCAAACCGACGCCCCCATCTTCAAGTTCCGCGAGCAGACCGCACTGGCCATCAAATACCAGTTCCCCCTGAGCATCCGGGCCCACCAGACACTGGATCAACTGTTCCTGACCCTGCCCGCCCGAGCCATCTTCACCGATGGCCTTCAGCTCAATGAGGTGATGTCCGCACCGCTAGAGATCATCGACTTTGGCGAAATCCGCATCGCGGTGGACGTCAAGCTGCGCAAAAAGGCCGTCTCGACCAAGCCTTACAAGCCCTGACCTTGATCAACGGACAGGCCGGGATGTGGCCAGGCCCTTGATGTGGCGCAAGCCCTTGCCCTGGCGGGCGCCCAGAATCGGATGCAGTCCCCACAAAGGAAATCCGAGAAAGAAGCCCGCCATGTCCGCCATCCTCCAAAGCCATGACACCACCACCCCCCGGGGCCGTGCTGTGCAACCCTTTGACGTCCTGGACAGCTGCCATCGGCAAGTCGTGACCGCACTGCAGCAGATGGACCAGCTGATCGAGCACTTGGCCGACAAGGGTGTGGATGGGCACGCACAGGAGGTTGCCAGGTCGATCTTCATGTTCTTCATGAACACCGCTCGCGAGCACCACCTGGACGAGGAGCGGCACGTCTTTCCTGCCCTGCTGCGCAGCGGCCGAGCAGACCTGATCGACGCGACCCTTCGCCTGCAGCAAGACCACGGATGGATCGAGGAAGACTGGCTGGAGCTGGCGCCTCAGTTCGAGTCGATCGCAGCGGGCTACCACTGGTTCAACCTGGAGCAACTGCGATTGGCCGTGCCGGTTTTTCAGGCGCTCTACCAGGACCACATTGCGCTGGAGGAGTCCTTGATCTACCCCGAGGCCCGCACACGCATCAACGAGTGGGACCTCAAAGGCATGGGCCGCGAAATGGCGCAGCGGCGCAAGCAGCGCGGCCAGTCCACACCGATGGCAGTGGCCGAAAGCTCACCAAGCTGAGCCGGCGTGAGTCGAACCGTTCAGCAAGCGTCGACTCGACTCACCCTATCCAAAAAACAAAACGCGCCGCCTCCCGTGAGGGAGCGCGGCGCGTTGCTGTGACGAACAGACCCCGGCCAGAGCCCGGGGCCTTCACATCACTTCTTGGCCTTCTTGGCAGCGGCCTTCTTGGCAGCCGGCTTGGCAGCGGCGCCAGCCTTGCGAGCGGCAGCCTTGGGGTCAACGGCGGCCTTGAAGGTGGCGCCAGGGGTGAACTTGGGCAGCTTGGCTGCGGCGATCTTGATCTTCTCGCCGGTGCTGGGGTTCACGCCATTGCGGGCGGCACGTGCGTGCTGCTTGAACGTACCGAAGCCCGGCACCGTGACAGAGTCACCCTTCTTCACGGCGGTGACGATGGTGTCGAGCAGCGTGTCCAGAACGCGGCCTGCTTCGGCCTTGGACAGGGCGTGCTGGTCAGCCAGACGCTGGATGAGGTCAGTCTTGTTCATGAATGAGTTTCTGGAAGGCTCCCGCAAATGACGGGCAAAGGTATTGTGCAACCAAGAAGGCCATTTGGCACGGCCTCAGATCAATCGATTGCCCTGAAAGCCACTGTTCATCGGGCATCCAAGGCCATGCCCGACCGAAACTCCGATGAACACGGGCCCCGAGGCGGGGTCAGATCGCGTCAAAGTGCCGAAATCGCAGACGCACCTTGATCCGGACGGGCCATGCCACCTGCTCAACGAGCAGGGCAAAAGAAAAAGCCACCTCAGGCATGCCTGGGTGGCTTTCGAACCATGTGCAAGTTGCACCTGGAAAATGTTGGTGGGCCCTGAGTGACTCGAACACTCGACCAACGGATTAAGAGTCCGTCCACCCCTAGCCGGCCAGCGCCTGACCGAAGACACAAGGTTGAGAGGTCTTTAAGCCATGCTTAAAGCCCCTGCGGCGAACCCTTCGCTGCAAAGCCCTCTCAAGTACCTAGTTTATACGGGAAAAATCATGTGTCAAACATTTGCATGGTGATGTGTTACAGAAGGTCGACCGCCGCGCGCATGTCCTCAAGATCCGGATGGACGTACTGCAGCGTGGTGTAGGGCGTCGTATGGCCAAGAAGCTCTTGCACCACCTTGAGGCTCGACCTGTTGCCCCGTAGCAACTGCGTTGCTGTGGTGTGCCGGATCTTGTGCGCAGTCATGCGAACAGAATCCTCGTCCTGCTTGCTATGAAAGCGTGCAAAGAACCTGATGACACGCTCACCAGTCATCACGTCGTGCTTGAACGGTCTCGTGGAGAACAGCGGCAAGCAGAACACCTGTCGATCGGCCAGGTCGTATCCCACAATCTCCCTGGTCCGCCTGCGAAGGTCCTCTAGCGTAGGCAAGAGTGCGTCCGAAATGGGCACATCCCACTCACGCTTCGTCTTGCTCGTCTCGGCTCGCAAGCGGATGGAGCGCGCGCCCCAGTCAATGTCCTTCCACTTCAACCCCACCAGCTGACGCAGGCGCATGCCGGTCGTGTAGAGCGTCTTCACTACTGCGAGCCAGAAGAACTGGGGCGGGAACATGTCGACCTCGGTGCCGTCGCGCAGTTCACGCCTGGCTGACGACAGGACCTGGACGTAGCGGGCCAGGACCTCGCGAGGGATCGCTTTCGGCTTCCTGGGCACCGGCGCGGGCCTCACCAAGCGGAAGATGTTCTCTTCGATGTACTTTCGCGAGACCGCATGCTTCCACAGCACACAAAAGTGCCTGCGACGAGAGTTGAACGTCACAGGACTGAGCCTGGCAAGACACCGGGCCCGGTAGCCGGTCAACCAGCCAACGGTGATCTCTTCCAAGTCAGGGTTCCCATGCTCAAACTCTGCGCACAGCACATCCACGCAATACTTGTAGGTCTTGTAGGTGGCCGGCGTCCAAACACTCAGCTGGCGAACCTCTTCCATCAACTCACGCACTTTCATCGGCTTCCTCTTCTCTCACTTGTCATCGTTTCCACGTGCCGGTCAGGCACGTCAAATCATTCTGAGAGAGAGGACTTAGGGTTAGCACCCCCACAAGATGGGGGCCGGAGAATTCAGGCTGGTGTTCAGGCGTATTTCTTGTAGTAGGTCAGTTGCATCCGCGCACAAATTGCGCACAGCAGCACCATCGCGACGATGACCCATTCAACGCGGACACCTGCCGTGGGCCAAGCAAGATAGGCCATGAACGTGACTGCGATGATCTGGAGCTGCGCGATCTTGAAACGGTGGTACAGATTCGCCGATTCGCGCCCTGCGTCGGCACGTCGAATCGCCCGAGCGGATGCCCCATCCGTGAGGCCCACGGCATACGCCAGGGCAAGCATCGGAATGGCGCCCGTCAGAAGGGCCAATGCCCGGATCGCCAGCACGTAGTTCGCCCACAGACATGTTTCGACGATGTCGCCGTTGTTGGCCCACCATCGATCAAAGAACGTCTTGCCCGGGTCTGGATCATCCTCAGGACTCGCTGTACGGCCGGGCAAATGCGACGGCAGGTTGAGCAGGCTGCGCATCCCCTTGGTCATCAATCCGATGACGCCGCTACGGACAGCATCGCCGAACTCGATGGACAAGCTCGTGGGATCCAAGACCGGCGTGCTCAGTTGAGCCGAGTGCACGATCTCTTGCTGCGCGAGCTCCTGCATTGCCCAGACGGGATCGTGCTGACGCCACAGGGCTACGCCGGCAAGAGCCACGACGCCATATACCCAGAACACGGCCAGCAGAAGTGCTGTCCACGCCGCGGCACGAATAGGCCAGATCAGGGCGGAGAACGCCTGACCATCGGTCATTGAAGCGTTCTTAGAAGCCAATCCCCGCCCCCTCCACCGTCAGCTCCTCCATCGCATCTTCGTGCGATGAGAGCTCTGCAGCTTGGCGCCTCATGTGTTGAAGCATCTCTTCCCACTTGCTCGGCACCACGAGGTCCTTCTCTGCCAGCGCAAGCGGTATCCGGACATGGACCAGGCGCCCTCCCTCCAGCAACGCGAAGGCCTGCCCCTTTGGCTGGGACATCAGCATGGCGGGGGTCACCAACGGAACCTTCTCAGAGCTGAGCTTGTCGCCCGACCGACTGCTGAAGTCTGCGAAGTCGCCGGGATCGTTGGTGTCTGTGACCCCACTGTCCGGTGTAACAGACCAGACGGGGACCTCCTCGAGCTGGGAGGTCAGCAGCTTCGCCGTGTCTTCGTTTTTGACCCGCAGCATGATCATCGTGTTCAGGTTGCCCCCGATTTGACCAGCTGCTGCAGGAGAGCCCGTCTTGACCTCGATGTCTTGGCCGGTTTGCGTGTAAGCCGTGATCTGCATGCCGGCGCCGCCAGCTTTGTTGGCAAGCTGCTTGAAGTACGGGCCGATGAGCTCGTTGACTTCGTCCAGGTGTAGCCGAATGCGCCTCACCTTCTCGGAAACGGACTGACCGTATCCCAGGCCATGCTTGTAGATGGCGCCAGCCACCGACGTCAGGTCGGAGAGCATCGACGCCGAGACGGCCTCGGCCACGTCTGGAATCGACAGCGCGTCGAAACCACAGTAGACGATCGCGTTCCGCGAAATCAGCGACTGCCACTCCATGAGCGGGCGCGGGTCCATCGAATCCATGTAGTCGGGAGAGATGAGGGCAGCGAGCTTGCCCGTGGTCATCTTCTCCAGCAACGGATAAAGGCTGTTGACCAGCTTTTCAAAGTAGGTCCGGTCGTTCGACAGGATACCTGTCAACGAGTCTGCAACAGGATCCTTGTGTCCGAGCTCGCGGAAGTGTTTGGCCAAGAGCACGACCGTGATGTCGCGCCCATTGCGCTCGGTCTTCGCGACGAGATCCTTCATGTCCTTCGTCGGGTTTGGATCGAAGGTGGCCCGCCAATTCGGGCTGCGCTTGTCGAGCCAGTATTCCAGGTAGTCACGCGCCAGCTTGTCGACGTTCACGCCGTACGCGTAGATCTTGGCCATGTCGGGCTTCTCCCCGGTAGCGGCCATTGCACGCGCGATGGTGTTGACGTAGCGCCAAGCGAATGCTTTGAACGCCGCCGACTGGCCCTCGTCGGGAAGCTGGCCTGTCGTGCGGCTCGCCACCTCGGACTCTTGCTCGAACGAGCCGATGGGGTTGTACCTTGCCGAGATCTCAGGGAAGCCGAGGTGGAACACGACGAAGTCCTTCTCACGCCCAGCTCGGACAGCCTCGGCGTACATGGACAGGAGCAACTCGACGTCACCCTTTGGGTCGAAGACAAAGGTGGGATCTCCCCGCCGGATGTCCTGCGTGACGAGCAGTTGGGCCAGGCGGGTCTTCCCCACCCGGGTCGTGCCATAAACGATGACGTGGTTTGTCAGCTCGGCCAGGGCCGTCCAGATCTCCTCCTCATCCGGCTCAACGCCATGGATTTCGGGCTTGCCCCCGAGAGGCGCCAGGGGCTCGACGGGATTCCACCAGGCACTGCGTTGGGTGACACTGGTCAGCCAGTCGCCCTGTGGGTGCTTTCGCTCGTAGTCGCGTGCGAACTTGTAGAGACGCCCCAACTTGAGAAGATGGGCGTTGTAGGGCATGCGCGCCTGGTGCAGGCGCTGGGCATGCACCTGCGTCCACTCGAACCCTCGGCCGAAGAACAGGCCATCACCAGCGTGAGGAATGTCCTTCGGCTCCAATGCATAGGCGGGAAGACGCCGCAGGCTGCGCCGATAGCGCACGATTCTGCGTGCCTGCATGCCGCGCACAGCGGCCAGGCCTGCCAGGCCTGCTGAGCAGGCCATGGCCGCTTGTGTCGGGATGACGAACAGTTCTGGCCATGTCTTCAACGCGATGGCAGCAGCCAACGCGCCTGCTGCCGGAAGGATCTCATAAGGACGTCGATAGACGTTCTCGATCTTGACCTGCATGGGCCACCTCGCTCAGTGATCAACGCAGCGCGTCATAGTCGGGCCTGGGCTGGTGTCGCTCGAAGCGTCGACGCAGTTCATCATGCGAAGGTGATGTCCCCTCTGGCCATGCAGCGTCACGCAATTCACACAAGAAGTCGTCCGTTGCGCTCAGCCAGTGAGTGAGGCCAAATTCGTCCTTGAAGAGTTCAGGGTGCCGAAGCCGTATGACCTCGGTGACCTCCCGTACCTCCGATATCCGCTTATGAACGCCCCCTTGGCTTCTTTCGAGCAGTTGAAGCAGACCAAGGTCCACAAGACTGCCTTGGGCTGCCATCACCACGTTGTTAGATGGCGGCGCCAGCGCTGCAGGTTCTTCAGATCGCAAGAATTTCGGCGGGCATACCAAAGCAAAGCCCAGCCAGGCAACGACTGCCAACAACAGCGAGATTGCATATGCGTCTGCGTAATCAAACATCCGGATTCTCCTGTTTCAGGTCTTCGATTGAGCTCCAACAGGCTTGAGCTTGCGAGCTGGTCGACCGGTTTTGACAATGCGCGAATTCAATGCAGGAACTGGATTGAAGAAGAGCTGTGGCTGTGGGACCAGAAAAAAGCTCGACGTGGCCGAGATGCCGCCGTCGTGCTTTGTGAACGCGTAGTAGTGCAGGTTCTCATCCCCGTTGCGCAAGGTGTAAGGGGACTTGGCAACCTCGTTCTGCAGGCGATGCATGACCTTCTCGCCATAGGTCTGCTTCAACGCCGCCACAGGGCCACTTTCAACGCCATCGTGGTCCTCCAGGAAGCGCCTGAACACCCCAGGGGAAAGCAGCAGCATGCCTTCTGGCACAAAGTGCACCAAAGCCTGTGGCTCGTTGTACTTGAGGTGCCCAGTTGCGACAGACGTTTGGAGCCACACGAAGAAGGCAGTTGCAGCAGGCGTCGCATCCTTGGCAGGCCTGGGGCTCTTCTTGAGCTTCTGGTGAGGTTGCTGCGGAGCCGCGATGGCCTCATCACGCATGACCACCGGCATCGCAAGAGGCACGCTGTTGACGGCCTTGGCCGTCTGTCGCGGGGCGCCGGCCATCGCTGACAGATCAGCCTGGTCCTCTTCGCGCAGGAACGGCGCCCCCTCACCATCCTTCGGTTGATCGGACTGCTCCTGGGCAGTCGATGGCTGAGGTGACGAGACAGGACCTTTGCCGGGTTCGGCTACATCGGTATCGCCCCCCTCAGGCTGTGGCAGGCCACCATGTCGAACAGTTTCAGCAGGGGCGTCTTCCTCGTCGGGAGGCATCGCCATCATGTCCAATGACGATGAAGACTGGGCCAGGTCATGCGGCAGCTCCTGCGGAGAAGTTGGCGCAGCCTTTGCCTTGGGCTGCGGCGCCTCAACCTTGACAGCACTCTCCCCTGCAGAGGGAACTGTGGTGATGGCTGGCCCAGGCTGAACAGGGACGGGCTTTATCGCTGCTCCAGCTGTCGTCAAGGGTTGAGCCAGAGGCTTGACGGCTGGCCCAGGCGAGGCATTCGACACTGCGGCAGGCTGGGTCAATTGAGGCACTGCTCCAGTCCCCTGCTCGCTGGTTTGCGCGGGAGCTACAACCACATTGGCTGCGGCAGCTTTGGAGGCTGACCCCAACACCTTGAGGCTGCCGACTATCGGGCTTGGCCAGGTCGATTGATCAGCACCAAACAGCTTGACCAGTGGAAATTTCAGCACCGTCAGAGGCGGGGACTTCCAGCCCACGTCAAGTTCCACCTCAATCTTCCACACTGCGCCAGAGCCATCAGGATTGGACTCGCATGCACCGTAGTCCTGGAACTCATCGAAGATGCGATCATTCTTCGCAGCACTGGGAATGCCTTCGGCCGATTCATGCTGCGCCAGGTAGTCCCTGATTTCGTCAGCCAGGCGAGCACAGACGAACCACACTGCCCCGTCGTAGACCCAACCTACTGCACCAGGCTTGTTCAAGGGCAGCAGCCCACCTTGCGCCAGCATTCGACGCAACCCCTGCATCAGGCGCTCGATCAAGGGAACCACCTTGGCTGTGGCAAACCTTGTTCTTGGACCAGAAGCCAGATTACGCTTCACAGACGCAGCGTCAGCTTGTCTGACGATGTCGGGCAGAAACGACTGCGGTGCATCCTCACTGCTGAGGTACTTGAACAGCTCGCCGAGCAGCTGCGGCTCATCGCCCAGCCACTTGATGGTGTGCTCAGGCACAAATCGCTGCGCCAGGATGGCTGGCAGACGCTGGTGCAGTTGATACTCGCGCTCGTCCTTTGGGGCGAACTCCACCCGGTAATACTGCCCCACCTCCATGGGCCCTGCCAGAGCGGCCCATGGCTTGCCAAGCCTAGGATCGTCCGGGAAAACGGTAACGCGAAGATCTGCGACAGGCTTGCCCACGTCGTGCAGCAACGCGCCGATGAAGACCATGTAGGTGCAGCGATGTTCCAGCCGCTTGCGATCCTCTGTGCCTACCCCGCGCGGCAACTCAAGCCCAGCCCGGAAAGCCAGCGCCGCATCGGCAACCTCCAACATGTGGATCCACAGGCCACCCGGTTGAGCGTGGTGATGGCTCTCGCTCGCGGGCAGCATCTGCACGAACTCGGCCAGCAACCGAAGCACCGGCAGGCAATCCGAGTTGTACGCCTTCTGCGAAAGGCGCGTGCGCCGCTCGATGGAGTCGAGCAACGAGCTGGTGCTCGTCGCGGCCACGATCTCCTCGAATGACTGGACGCGAATGTGCGACGCAGGCCTGCTGATCACGGGCACCGTGCCGCCGGCGGGCTTCTTGCTGATCGCTCGAACGTCTGATCGCCTTTGCAAGGCCCACACCACACTGAGACCGCCGATGAATGCAGCGGACAGCAGCAACATGTGTTCGGCAGTCGGGCTCATGGCCATGGCTCAGACCTCCGACACGGCAAAGCCCAGCTCGTGCTCTTTCACGCGACCGAGCAACCAGGTCCGAAGCACCGTACGAGGCCAGAGAGTCTTCACATCCTCCCAGGTGAGCAACCTGCCTCGCGCCTGCCGAAAGCTCAGGAACGGCTGCTCCAGGGGATTCCATGGTTGTGGCACCTGCTGGTCAACCATCGCCTGCCAGGCAGTCATGTCGACACAGGCCAACGCTTCGGCGCAAGCCAGCTCCCGATCCTGTATTTCCCGGCGACGACCTTGACCAGGCGGACCATCCAGCACCGGCACGGTTCTGACGGCTTCCATGACCTGCTGCAGGGGCTCATGGTCTGGTGACATCGCGTCATCTGCGTAATAGTGCGCTTGCCAACCATCCCACCTGCAGGCAAAGTCAACCACCACGTCATGCCAATGTGCCAGGCCTCGCTCTTCGAGCAGGCAACGCAGGGGCTGGAGTTGGACAGACGTCATAGAGGGCAGATGGCTTCTGGGATGGGAGCCGCCGCAGACTATTGATGTGCATCGCCGCAGTCCAGCGAAAAGGCAAACGTAACGGGCAGGTGTTTAAGCTTCCGTAGGAAAAGCCTTTCCCGATATACTGGTCGGTTTGCGCGACGTTTCGATTGCATCGCACACGCACAGAATGACCTGCGGCAGCCTCCATCGCGACAGCCCTTCTGCCATTTGCGCGAAGCCGCTAACCATTTGAATTGATTAGCCTTTAAGGCAATTCCCATTGCCCATTAATGCCATTTAGGCAGCCGCGGAGCGGCTTAGCGGCAGCGGCTGCCGGCCCTTTGGGTAGGGCCGTTATCTGTTACAGAAGGCCCTCGCAGGCATTTCCTCATGCGCCCGAAGCACGAGCCTATTTGCGTCTATTCGTAACCCAGGGTTACGCACAAATATGCGGCAAGTGCTTGATTCTCCGTCGCAACTGGCCCTTTCCGCCAGCTTTTGGCAAAGCGAAAAACCTTTCATCTTCTGTGACTTGCTTTGATTCGTCAAGGCAAAAGGACATCCCGTTACATCTGCTTTGAAACGCGACTTTTCTGCATCGATTTCCTAGAGTCGCCCCCGTGTTGGCCAACTTCCTCGGCCACACACCCTTGTCAAGCGTTCACCCGGGGCCAGCCGCCCCGGGTTCTTTTCCGCTTGAGGACACGAAGAGATGCAGAAGCACAGGTGGATCAATCGGCGGATCGTTGGGGCGACAGTCGCATGCACTGTCGCCCTCGCGTGCGCGCTCATCGCCCCATCAGTTCATGCCTCCTCCAAGCGTGCACAACAGAAGAAGGCTCCTGCGACGTGGGCCAGGTGCTTCTCGATCAGCGGTGCGCGCTACAACATCAACCCATACCTGTTGGCCGGGATCTCCGTTGTTGAATCCCGAGGCAACCCTGCGGCCGTCTCCCCCTCCCCCGCATATGGCCTGCTGCAGGTAGACCACAGCTGGCTTCCCAAGCTCAAACAACGGTTCGGCTTCACCAAGAGCGACCTCTTGGAGCCCTGCACCAACATCGATGTCGCGGCCTGGATCTTGGCTCATGAGCTCAAAGCCAAGGGCGACACCTGGGAAGCCGTAGGCGCTCTCAACGCCGCTTGCACGACGCTCAAAGGAGCGCGATGCCGCTCACAACGCGCCTGGTACAGCTGGAAGGTTTACCAGGCCATGGCCAACCTCACACCAGAAGACGTGGGCCATACAGCACCCACGCAGGCTCCGCAATGATCAGCAAGCTCAAGTTCATGGCCATGGGTGTCGCAGTTGCTTTGTGCGGCTGCTCATCCGTTCAACAAGAAACCCCGCCGCAAGCTCCGCCTGTCCCAGTCGGCTTCCAGCAACTCGACAAGGGGCTGTCCCAGACCTTCGTGACATGCCAGCCTTGCGCCCAACCAACGCAGAAGACGCTTTGGACTGCCCCAGCGCCTTCACGGCAGCCCGCAGCAAGCACCAACGCTGCCCCAGCCCAAGAAGCCTCCCCAGCAAAGCCCCAGGTCGACAAGGAAACGATCGTCGCCACGAGCGTGCACTTTGCCTCCGACTCGGCTGCGCTTGATGCCACTGCCAAGTCTCGCCTCAAGGCCTTCTGCCAAGGCCGCATGCAGCTCGACGGCCTGACCGTCACCGGCCACACGGACAGCACTGGTGCCCCAGTTCGCAATCATCGACTTGCCCAGCAGCGGGCAAGGACCACATCGCAGTTCCTACGCGCATGCGCTGAACAGCAAGGCACAGCACTGCATGTCGACGAGCAAGCCAAGGGCGCTTGCTGTTATGTCGCACCCAACAACTCACCCGAAGGCCGTGCGATGAATCGAAGAGTTGATGTTGAGCAAGCGGCCAATGCCCTGCCCACCAGGCAGGCCGATCAGTAACTGGGGAACCGACAAATGAATTCAGGCAATGAAGGCACCGAAGAAGGACGTAAGCACAGCGGAGCCAAAGGCGTCCATATGGTCGAAGGGTGCAGGCGAATCCTGCTCTCCAACGACCTATTGGACGACCTGGGTGAGCTCCAGCGCAAGACCCAGCCCCGACTGGACATGCGGTATCTCGTCGAGGGCGCCATCTCGGCGCTCTTGGCAAGCCCCGGTGGTCTGGAGAAGGTGGCTGAACACGCTCGCCAGCGCCTGCGTCAGCAGCTGGACAAGCACAACACATGACCTTTCTTCTACGGAGCTTCAAGCAATGACTTCCCTGACCATCAACGCTGCTGTCGCCGCGAACCAAACGAAGGCACAGGCCTTCCTGCAGACCTTCTTCAAGTACCTGCCCTACGCCCTGATCGCCATGCTCGCGGTCATCGGCCTGATGGAGGCCGCACACGCTGTCGGCACCCTGGATGCCACCGCCAAGGGCCAGGCCCTGAAAGCTGCCTACACCGCCGTCGATGACCTGACTGGTGGCTACGGCAAGGCCTTGGTGCTGTCGATCGGCTTCATCGTCACGGTCTTCGGCATCCTGGCCTCGCAAGCCACCGGCCCGGTCCTCAAGTACATCGGTATCGCGATCTACGCGTCGATGGCTCTGGGCGCCGCTTTCGCCCTGGGCGGCGCGCTGATCTGAAGAAGCGCCACTGAGCAACACCACTGCATGACCAGCCCATGACTCAACAAACAGAAGATCCGGACACGATCATCATCAACAGCATCAAGGATCCCTGGAAGCTGCTGGTCCTCGATCTTGACATCGCCATGGGTGTAGCGCCCACGGCATTCATGGGCTTCATGCTCAAGCACGAGCTCATCGGGCTGGCCATCGCAGTGGCCGTTGCATACAAGTGGCAGACCTCTCGCAATAACAACCCGAAGGGGTTCGCATTCCGCTGGCTGTGGTGGCACACCCCCGCCTCCTTGTGGACGCTGTTCAAGCATGTCTGCCCACCTTCTCACAAGCGAGAGTTCATCGGATGACTTCGCCCATAGCAGCCAAAAACACCATCGCCGACACCAAGTCCTGGCTCTCGGTGTCCCTGCTCGTCAACGCCGCCCAGGCCTTGGCGATCATCGTCCTCCTATTCATGTTCATGTCGGCCAGGAAGGCCGAGAAGATCGTCCAGCAAACCCCTGATGGCGACCGCAGCCGTTGGATCAGCGAAAGCTCGGGCCCATCACGACAGAAGATCATCGACACGGGCTTCTTCATGAGCTCGTTGACGCTCGACGTGTCACCTGGATCCGTGAAAACCAAGGGCGAACTTCTCAAGACATGGATCCCTGCCTCCGGCTGGGACGTCATGAACCGCAAGATCCAGAAGGCCTCACTCGCACTGGAGCGGATCGGCGGCGTTCAAAGCTTCAACCCCCTCTTCGCCACGCCAGACCCTGAGCGTCTGCGCATCGCGCTGACAGGCGAGTTCCGCCAATGGGTCAACGGGGTCCCCATTCCCACCGAGACCCGCACCTACGCCTACATCTTCACGCAGGACGGCTCGCGGCTGTATCTGGCTGACTGGTTCGAATCGAGCAAGGACAAGCCCTTCGAGAAGTTGAAGACCGAAAACGACGAGACGGCCGGAAAGTAAACGGACACAGCCATGACGACACCCTTGAACACCTTGCGCGCCCTGCTGCTCGCCGGCCTGATCAGCACATCCGCTCTCAGCGTCGTGCAAGCCGCACAGTTCATCACTGTGCGAGACGGCGACAGCTCCATCGCCAGCATGTCACTGCGCGACCCGACGAGGATCACCCTGCAGGGCGGCAAGATCGTTGACGTGGTTGGCGATGTCTACGACCAAACGCGCAATCCGAATGGCCGTATCACCGTGATGACGGACGCCGAATCGGGTGAGATCTTCGTGCAGCCGGTACTGGTTGGCGGTGCCGGCTACCAGGCCGTGACGCTGACGCTCAAAACGGACTTGGGCACCTACTCGCTTCTGCTCAAGCCTCTCGATATGCCCGCCGATGCGATCGTCATGCAGTCGAGGGGCAAGGCCCAGCCCCCGGGGGCCGCGCGCGCTGCGAGCAGCTACTCGCAGGAACCAGCCCGTGGGCAGACGCCGGAGTTCACCAGCTCATCCTATGTTCGAAGCATCAAAGGATGGATGCTGGCAATGGCATCGAATCGCGCGCCCGAGGCCGTCGATGTTCGTCGGGTTGACAAGCGGATCGCGCTGTGGAGCGAGGTGACTTTCACTCTGGACGACAGCTGGGTCGGCAAGGCCATGGTCGGCGACCGATTCACGCTGACCAATGTCTCCGATCGCACGCTGATTCTGGACGAGCGTGAGTTCTATCGAAACGGCGTCCTTGCAGTCACGGTTTTCAAGCACCAAGTCGAACCCGGCACCAGCACGCCCGTGTGGGTTCTGCGCACACGCTCTGAGCAGGACTGAGAGCCATCATGAGCCTGAAACAGATCAAACTCCCCGGCCTGTCTCTATACCGGAACCTTTCGACCAAGCAGAAGAAGACGGCGAACATGGTGCTGGGTGGCCTGGCCAGCGTCATCCTCGTGTCGTTCGTGTCCTGGGTGCTGAGCAGCAGCGCCCCGCCTCCCCCACCTCCGGAGCTCGAGAACGTCACGCCGGCCGAGCTCAGCGCCCCCGGATCGAACAAGGTTGACCCTCAGCAGTATTGGATGGCGACCGAGCGCAAGCGCCTGGACCACCTGGAGGAATTCGTCAACAAGATCAAGCAAGAGCGCGATGGCCGAGGTGCCCCCACACCGGCCGCCACCTCTGCTGCGTCCCAAGCCGAGACGGCTGCCCCAGCGGCATCCAGCGCATCTGCACCTGCTCCAGGTGAAGCCAAGACACCTGCGACAGGAAAGCCAGCAGTCGTCGTGGTCGAGAGCAATGATCGTGCGGGTGGCAAACCGACGCCATACCCCAAGCAAAGCCAGATTGCTGGCACAGGTACAAACGGCATTCCTGATCCTCAACGGGTCAATCCGAATGCACCTGGTGCACACCTCGGCCTCACGCAGTACCCACCAGGCTCTCCCAACTCCAACGCTGGCAGCGGCCCCCAGTTGGACGCCAGCGCCGCTCGTGCTCCGGTGATCATCTCTGTGAAAGCCGGCGCCAGCGGCGCCCAGGGCGACAAACCCGCAGGTGATGGCCAGAAGGCAGCAGGGCCAAAGTGGAACGTGACCCGCAACTTCCTGCCCGTGGGATTTGTCCGAGCAAAGCTGCTTGGCGGCATCGACGCGGCAACAGGGGGGCAATCGCAAAGCGATCCCCAGCCCGTTCTCTTCCTACTCCAAGACGATGCCATCCTGCCCAACGGCTGGCGCTCCAAAGTGCGCAACTGCTTCATCGTGGGCGGCGGTGTGGGGGACATCTCGTCCGAACGTGCATACATCCGCCTGCTCACCCTGAGCTGCGTCAAGCACAACGGCGATGTCCTGGAAGCCTCCGTCAAAGGGTCCGTGTTCGGCGAAGACGGCAAGAACGGCATGAGAGGCCGCTTGGTCACCAAGCAAGGCCAGATCCTCGCAAATGCCGCCATGGCTGGCATTGCGTCAGGTATTGGCAAGGGCTTCGGGAACCAGGGCACGACAGTTTCGCAATCACCCTTGGGCGTTACGACCCAGCAGTCCCAAGACGCCAAGACCATCCTCAACAACTCGATGGCGCAAGGCTTCGGCAGCGCGATGGACCGACTTGCCCAGTATTGGATCGAACGTGCCGACCGCATGTACCCCGTCATCGAGATCGATGCAGGACGCATGGTTGATCTGGCATTCACCAAGGGCATCGAGATCGACATCGTGCCCGGCGACGACGACGTTGAAGCCCTCCAGGCTGCCTCCGGTCGAAACCTGGACCGCAGCGCCGAGATCTCCGCTCTATTCAAGGACATGTGACCTCATGAGACACGCCACCATCCTCACAACGATCAAAGCCGTGACCATCGGCCTGGCGCTGAGCCTTGCCACGGGGGCGCACGCCCAGGACGATGAGGCCACAAAGGTGTTGTCCAAGTTGCGTCAACTGCAGCCTGCAACCAAGTTCGACAGCGTGAAGACCTCGCCGCTGCCGGGCCTGTTCGAGGTGGCCATGGGACGCAATCTGGCGTATGTGGACGCCAGCGGTCGTTACTGGGTCTTTGGCCACGTCTGGGACATGCAAAGTCAAACCGACATGACCCAAGAACGCATGGCCGATCTCGACCGAGTGGACTTCAACCAGTTGCCCACCGAGCTGGCCATTCGCTTCATCAACGGCAAGCCACTGCGCACCCTGGCCATCTTTGCCGATCCCAACTGCGGTTACTGCAAGGTGCTGGAAAAGGAGCTTCCCCAGCTCAAGGACACGCAGATCTACGTGTTCCCAGTCGGGATCCTCGGCCAGGACTCCATGAGCAAGGTACAGGCCATCTGGTGCAGCGCTGATCGAGCTGCTGCGTGGAAAGCCTGGATGACCAAGGCCGTCCAACCTCCAGCAGCTTCGGCGGCTTGCATCGCAGCTGCCCCCGTCGAACGCTTGAGCCAACTGGCGAAGTCACTTCGAGTCGAAGGCACCCCGACGTTCATCGCAACTGATGGCCGCAAGCGCGCAGGTGCTCGTTCCGCGGCAGAGCTATCCGCCTGGTTGGGCAATCAGCCCACGAACGCAGGACAGGCTGTTTCTCTCAAGTCCACGAAGGAATAAGCATGATGACCTCATCGCTCATGCGCCCCATTCTCAATCCTCTGCTCCGCGGCATCACTGTGGCCGTGATCGCTGGGGGTGCTCTTTCGGGTTGCGCTGGATTCTTCAACGGCTACGACGCCGAGAACCAGTTCAAGTGCAAGGCCCCTCCCGGTGTGCAGTGCCAGTCGATCAGCGGTGTCTATGCCAACTCCCAGGGGGGCACCTCTGCATCGAACCAGGCAGCCCCCCAGGAAGGCCGCCGTGCAACCGATTCGACCTCGGGCGCCCTGCCCTTGCCCGCTGCCCGAAACATGGGGGCAGGCCTGCCTCCTACCTATTCGGGCGCGATCCGCTCCGAGCCGACCACCATTCGCACGTGGGTTATGTCGTACAAGGACGCCGATGGTGACATCGTCGACCAGTTCTACGTGTACATGGCGCTGGACTCCGGCCATTGGATGATCGAGCACGCGCAGCAGCTCGTCCGAGACAGCTATGCCCCTTCCCGCCCTGTCAGGGCCATGGGAACGGGCCTGCCCACCGCAGGCAGTGGGTCCAGCGCAAATCGCCCGACATCTGTGCTCCCTTCCGACGCAGCCGACAAAGGCCAGGACACGGCAGCAGGCAGCACGCCAGCTGAACAAAACAACACCCAGGACCCCGCCTCCATGATCCAGAGGATCCAGGAGGCCATGCGCCGCGCCAGTCAACCTGGTTCGAATCCGCCAGCAGACGCGGATGAGACAAGCCCCAAGCCCACGCGTTGATCAGGAAGCCCAAATGTTGGACCAGTTGAAGCGCCTGATGGCTGCCAAGCCCATCGAGTTGTTCGATGTCTCCCAGCACTTTGCCAGCGGCGAAGTGGAGGTGGACCCTTCCGACCCATCCGACCGGCTGGCCCATTGGTTGCCGTATCGAGCGTACGACAAGGCAAACGAGGTCTTTGTGAACGAAGACTCCATCGGTTGCGTGATCGGCTTCACCCCACAGACGGGTGCTGATCAGTCCATGGTCGACAGCCTGAAGGGCATCTACTCCATCCTGCCAGACAACACCGGCCAGCAGTTCACCCTCTTCGCATCGCCACACATCGATGACCTGCTGAAGCGCTACGCTTCCATGCGAAGAAACGATCTGAACCATTCGGGTGTCATGGCCCAGTTCGGTCGACCAGGCCGCCACGAGAACATCTCACGGTCCATGGCACGGAGCCGCTTCGCGTTCATGAAGTCCGGTGTCATGGAGTCGCTGGTGCCCTCGGTTCCCCTCATGATTCGAGATTACAAGGGCTTCTTCTGCTTCACATTGCCTGGCGGGGTTGACGACACGAGCCGCGTGAGCGAGCTCTCCGAACTGCGCGATCAGATCATGTCCACGTTCCGCACGGCTGGGTTCCACGTGCGCAACTGGAATGCCACAGAGCTCATCAACTGGACTGCTGACTTCTGCAACGCGCAGCGCTTCTATGGCGAGCGCGCGCACCTCACCTACGACGAGAGCCGCCTCATCAACGAACAATGCGTGGGCCCTGACGCCTACTCGAACTGGCGAGATCCGCGCCGGGCCATCCTGGCCCAGGGCGGAGCCGAGGAGAAGCACACCATTGATCTGCGCATGATGGTGGTCGACAAGTACCCCGAGCGAAACGCGCTCTGGAACATGGGCATGCTGATCGGAGATCTGTTCCAACCCGCCCTGCAGGTCCCCTGCCCCTACAGCATCACGCTTGGCACCTGGATCGGCGACCAGAACAAGGAGAAGGCCGGCGCGACTGTCAACTCGATCAAGGCCGAGAAGGATGCCCAGTCTGAGATGGCCCAGATCGACCCCGGCATGACCAAAAAGGCCAAGGAGTGGGCTGCGACGCGCAAGGCACTCAACGATGGTCGCAAGATGCTGGATGCCTACATGTGCGTGGGCCTCTATGCCAATCCGAAGCTGGCAAACCGCGCTCAAAACGCGATGCGCAACATCTTCTACAGCCGCGGCTTCGAGCTGAAGGTGGCCCTGCGTCGCCAGGAGCAATACTGGTATGGCAGCTTGCCAATGACCATGTCAAAGGGCTTCGCCGACGAGATGCGCTTCAACAAGCAGCTCACGCCCAAGCACAGCGGCAACGCCATTCACCTGGCTCCGCTCATTGCTGAAGGCCGTGGCACTGGCACGCCCGTCCTTCTCGGCGTAGGCCGACGCGGGCAGATTGCGCCCATCGACCTTTTCGACAATGAGTTTGGCGGCAAGAACGCATCCGTCGTCGGAGCCACCGGCTCGGGCAAGTCCACGCTCCTGCAGGAGATCGCCGAGTCGTATTACAGCTGCGGCGCCAAGGTCCGTGTTTCCGAGAAAGGCCGCTCGTTCCAGAAAATCGCCGAACGCCTGAACGGCCAGTTCATTCGCTTCGTCAGCCAATCCCGCATTTGCGTCAACCCGTTCTCCATGGTCAGTGAGCCCATGGAGATCGATGGCGAGATGTGCGGCGGCATTGACGACGACGTGGCGCTGCTGCAGCCCATGGTGGCCAAGATGGCATCCCCGAGCCAGGACCTCGATCCCGCCGTCTACGCAACGATCGCGACCGTCATCAAGGAAGAGTTCATCAAAAAGGGTCGCGAGATGACCATCACGGACGTGCGCGAGCGATACCGCACGGGCCGCATCTACGAGGACCGCCCCGTCGATCAGCGCTACCTGGACCTCTACGACATGCTCGCGCCCTGGTGTGTTGGCGGCGTCTACGAGAAGTGGTTCAACGGCGTTTGCAACATCGACTTCAGCAACGATTTCATCGTCTACGAAACACAGGATCTGGAGGCCAACCAGCACCTCCACGGGGTGATTCGCCAGATCCTCATGTACAAGACGACACAGGAGTTCCTGGTCGAGCGCAAGCGCCGCAAGATCTTCATCCTGGACGAGGCCAAGGACGACCTGGCCGGCCACGGCCCCGACGACCAGGCCTCTGGCGAGTTCCTGGAAAACATGTACCTGCGCGTGCGCAAGTACGGTGGCTCGGCCATCACCGCATCTCAGGACGTTGCGCACTGGATGGTGTCTGCGGCAGGACGCAGCATCTTCAACCAGTCGGACTTCATCTTCATGGGGTCGCAGTCAGAGACCTCCATCGCCGCAGCTGCAAAGTCCGAGTCTTTCATCATGGACGACCAGCTCAAGCGCCTCATCGGCACGCTCTCCGGCGAATCCGGCTACTACAAGGAGTGGTACTTGCACTCCAAGATCTACAAGGGCGTGATCCGCCTGCTGCTCAACCCCTCGAAGGTGCTGCTGTTCAGCAATCGTGCCGAAGACAACAACCCGCTTGACGAGCGCATGGCGGCGGGCATGAGCACAGCCCAGGCCATCGACGATCTGCTCGCCGCCCGAGGCATCACGGAGCCCGCATGAGTGACACGACCACCAAATCCCCCCAAGGAGGCGATGCCCATTCCGCCTCTGTTCCTGACGACAGCGCGATGACCAGCCAGGATCAACCCTCGACCGGCATCCGCATCGTCCTGATCGCTGCGATGACCTCCATCGTTCTGACAGCCTGTGCGCTTCTGGTCTACGACCGATTTGTTCGTGATCCACGTACCCCCCGGCTCGGAACCGTAGATATCGGGCAGATCTTTGCAGCGAACCAGGCGGTTGCCATCAAGAAGCTGCTCTCAGGCTCCTCGAACATGCCAGCCGATGCCCTGGGAGCACAGGCTGGCCAGGACATGTCCAAGCAGTTGCAAGACTTCTCACGTCGCTGCGGTTGCCTGCTGATCGCCAGCCCGGCAGTTTTCGGAAGCACCCTGGCCGTGCCCGACTACACCGTTGCGATCAAGGCCGCCTACGGGCTGACGGTGGATCCGGCCGAGTTCCGCGTGCCCGTTCCCCAGCAAGGGCTGGGGGCCGGCCAGCTCGCTCCCCAGACCTCCCCCGGAAACGCACCATGACCACGGCACCAAGCCCACAGGGCCCGCACCAGCCGATCGCTCTCACCACCCTTCTGGTGGATCTCGTGACCCGCCGCCCTGGCTGGGATGAGCGCTGGAGCAGGTACAAAGCCACCCAGCCCGCCATCGCGCGCCGCCGGCTGCCGTGGGTCATCGCTCTCTTTCTGGCTGTTTGGGTGACTTCACAGCACCTTGCGATCGGGTTCGTGACAACACAGAGCATCGATGCCCACCTGGTCCTGGTCCTCAAAGGCACCACGCCGAAGAAGGGGGAACTTGTGGCGTTCATCTACACCGGACAAGACATCGGCGGACACAGTCCGGGCGATGGCATCGTCAAGGTGTTGGCCGGTATCCCTGGCGATCGGATCGAACGCTCGGGCCGCGACTTCTTCCTTGATGGTCACCCCCTGGGGCACGCCAAGGAACGATCGGGAGTAGCCAAGAAGAGCTGGACCACCCGCAAGCTGGAAGAGCTGGGCTGGGCCAAGCCTCTGAAGAGCGTGCCGCTGCAGGCATCTGAAGGTGGCGTGATTCCTCCTGGCCATGTTTGGGTTCAGGGCACTGACCGCGATGCCCTGGACTCGCGGTACGCAGCCATGGGGCTGGTGCCGGTGAACACGTTCCTCGGCCGGGCCATCAAGATCTTCTGAGGCGTCCATGGCACACCTTCCTTTGCGCCAATCCAACGCCGTCGCGCACCTCACGAAGCTGGTCCTGGCGCTGTCGCTCGCCTCGATCGCTTCCACCGGCGGGGCCAAGACTTATTCGAGCGACCTTGGAACACTGGGCCCGACCTACGAGATCAAGGAACCCGATCTGCTTGAAGACATCACTGCCACGCTCCGAAAGAAGGAAGCCAGCGGTGAGCTCGCTCGAATCCAGGCTGAGGGACGGCAGCGCGCCATTGCTTCCATCCGCGAACCGAAGCCGGTCCAAGGGCTCAATCGCACGATGGTGGCGCGCACCCGCTACTGGAACCCCTCCATCTCCATCGAAGAGAACATCATCGATGACAAGGGCCGTGTCGTTGTGCCCAGAGGCACTGTCACGAACCCCCTGGACCACGTCCAGCTCAAGCGCAGCATGTTGTTCTTCGACGCCAGGGATCCTGCGCAGCTGGCCTATGCGAAACAGGCCATCGCCAAGCTCGGATCGGGTGTCACGCCCATCCTCGTCGGCGGCGCGGTGTACGACCTCATGGATCGGTGGAAGGTCCGGCTGTTCTTTGACCAGCAAGGGCTGCTGGTCAAACGCTTCGGCATCCAGCAAGTGCCTGCCTGGGTTTACCAGGAAGGCAAGGTCATGCGGATCGACGAAGTGATCGCGCCAGCTGCAGAGAAAGACGGAAAGTCATGATGCACCGCCTCCACAGCTGGCTGCGCAGCCTTGGCGCGGTCGTCCTGCTTCTACTGGCCACCCATGCAAATGCGGTGGCTCCAGGCACCTGCTTTGGCCGGATGGCCAACCCGATCACGGACATCTGCTGGTCCTGCATGCTGCCCATCACCATCGGCGCAGCCAACCTCACGCCCACACCCAAGCAAGACGACCGCCCCAACCCGGGCAGCCCCATTTGCATCTGCCCAACATCAATGTTTCCTTGGGTCAAGATCGGTCTGGAGATCGGCTTCTGGGAGCCAGCACGGATGGTCGAGGTCGTTCGCACACCCAACTGCTTCCCGGGCCTTGGCGGTGTCTCCATCGGCATGACCAGCACGGCCCCAGAGGCGGGCCAGGACTCGCGCACGGTCATCGGAGGCGGTGCCAATGCATCTTTCTATCAGGCTCACGTCTACGTCAACCCCCTGCTCTACATCCTTGGCCTGTTGTCCGGCCTGGATTGCCTCGAGGACGGCGCTTTCGACGTCGCCTACGTGACCGAGCTGGACCCGATGTGGAACAGCGATGAAACGACCCTGCTGCTCAACCCAGAGGCCGTGCTTTTCGCGAGCCTTCCGGCTGCCATGACATGCGTGGCGGACTGCGTGGCTTCGATGGTCGGTATGCCGATCGATTTGATGATGTGGTGCGCCGGCTGCAACGGGATCATGTACCCCGCCAACGGCCACGTTCAGGAACATATCGGTGGTATCGAAGCGTCAGCATTGATCGTCACCCGCATGCTCTTCAAGATGCACCGCGAGTTCCTCGCCCGCCAGTATTGGGGCGAGGAGGCCGTCTGCGGCCCCAAGGTCGCCCCCTTGATGACGAAGTCGGCCTACAAGAAGAGCCTCGTCTACCCCCTCAACCAGACCACGATTGCAGGCCAATGCTGCTCGCCCCTTGGGCGTTCATCCGTCCTGTGGGGTGCAGGCATGGAATTCCCGGTTCGGGGCGAGGACTACGTCTACCAGATCTTCCGCAAACGCAACTGCTGCGCCTCCTATGTCCAAAAGTGATCGATACCGCTTGAGCCTGGTTCTGATCCTGGGTGTGCTGTGCGTTGCAGCTCGGGCCCAGACCATCCCGCGCGTCCCGGCTGCACCCGCCGGCGTTCCGGGCCAGGTCCAACTTCCCAGCGCAGCAACTCGTCCGGGTGCGCAGCCGCCGATCGATCTCGAAGGCCTGGCCAGGCGCTTCGAGGCGACCAAAGGTGCTGCACAGCAGTCAGGCACGGCCGACAACCGCATCCCTGACGGGCTCTTCGTCTTCGTGAGCCTGGGCATGCCGAAGGACGCGTTGGCACGGATCGTCCAGCAGGCCGAACGCGCTGGCGCAACGCTCGTTCTTCGGGGTCTGGTGGACAAGTCCTTGACCGCTACAGCCATGGCCGTGAAAGACGTCATCGGTGAACGCAAGGTGTCTTGGATGATCGACCCTCGCCTGTTCAAGCTCTATGGGATCACTGCAGTTCCTGTGACCGTGATGGTTGAACCTGGTGCATCCATGCAATCGTGTCAGGATCAACGCTGCAACGGCCAGGCCAACTTCGCCAAGGTCGCCGGAGATGTCTCACTGCGCTACGCACTGGAGGAGATCGAGCGTTCAGCCCATCCATACCTGGCGGCCCAGGCCACCACTTCGCTCAAGCAGTTGAGCGACCGGGAGGGCTTTGCAAAATGAGGCAGCAAGCCCACGCCCCGACCGAGGGCCGCTCCCGCGGCATCAGAGCGACCTGGGCCACGCCCAAGTCGCTCGCCGGCTTGCCGTGGGTGGTGCTCGTACTCGTCTCCTTCCTGGTCCTGACAAGTCCGCCCCCAGTTCGAGCAGCTGACAACGATCCCCAGCAGATCTTCAACGATGCGAAGGCGCTGGGCAAGGCTCGCAACAGCGATCTGGCCGGCACCATCAACAACGACACGGCGAAACAGAATCTGCCGACCTACAAGGGCCAGACATCCACCCCAGAGACGGAGGCCTACGCACAGAACCCCACTGCAGCGACCGCAGCCTTGCGAGCCAAGTGCACCGCGAACCCGAACGACGCAACCTGCGCAGGCGTGAATTCAGGCACCCAGAACCGCCAGAAGGTCTACATCCGTCTGGACGACAAGGCCCTTGCGGGCCGTACCGCTGTCACGAACCCTCAAGCAATCCTGGGTGACTTCTCTACCACCTACAACGCTTGCACCACCACCACCCCGGAAGTGCAATCGGCCGCCCAGTTCGCTGAGAAGACCTGCAGCCTGGATTTCACCAACACCAGCACTGCAAGCTGCCAGAAGAGCTTCAACATACTCGGCTCGGATCGGTACTCATGCACGCCGGGAACCTGGTTCTCAGCAACCACAGTTTTCCGCAACGGCGCCGACAAGATGGAGATTCAGGCGTTGTGCGAACCAACCCGCCTGGACGGACGCAGGACGTATCGCGTCTGGGCCTATGGTGGCAAGGGTGCATGCATGGGCTGGCAACAGTTCGAGGTCGACATGAACACCCCGACCTCGGACCCATGGGCCCACAAGGTCGCAGACCTGTCGCCCCATTGGGGCGGCGGCTGCAAGGGCGTCCAAGTCTACGAATACGGTCCCGGGTGCCAAGGTGGTACGTGCACGAAATCGTTCCACTTTGTGTGGCCTGGTCGTGAGGAGCATTGGGGCACCCTGTCTTTCGAAGAGCCCCACATGACCCAGAAGGCTCAGGAAATGACCATCAATGAGTGCGAGCCCTATGAAAAGATGGTCCCCGCCGGAGCGCTGCCACCTGATGGCGACAACACAGCACACACCAGCTACTCGCTACCACTGAATGCGCTCAATATGCCTCATCAGTGCGCGCGTACGAACAGCGTCTGCCTTGAGGGTCCAGAGACGCGAGTGTTCGACGGCAAGGCCGTCTACAAGAGCTGCTGGCGCTACCAGAACACCTTCTCATGCTCTGACCTTGCGACGAGCTCGACGTGCTCGGCGTCCGACGCAACCCAGTGCAACCAGGTCAACCCTTCCGTGTGCAGCGTGGCAGGACCTGGCGGCTCATGTTCCAGCGTCAGCTTCCCTCTTCAGTGCCCCACCGCCGAAGCCAAGTACAACGCTGCCGTCAACTGCGGCCCCAGCACGTTCTGCTCTGGCGGCTCCTGCTACGACAGCACCAACCAGGCCAGCCAGCCGCCCACTCAGTTTGTGACCTCTGTGAGCCAGCTCGCCGCAGCAGCCGAGGCATCCGAAGACCTGGACACAGCAACCATGACCATCTTCAAGGGCAAGGCCTTGAAGTGCAAGAACTACGTCCTGGGCTTCGTCGATTGCTGCGACAGCCGAACGATCCTCGACTCGGTGGGCGGCGGCGGCACTTTGCTGCTGGCCTGCAAGTCCGACTGGGACCAGGTCATGGAACTGTCTCAGAAGCGCGAACAAGGACTGTGCCACTGGAACTGGAAGTGGACCTCCAAGAAAGGGCCACTGGGTATCACGATCGAGGAGTCCGAGTCCTACTGCTGCTTCAACTCGAAGCTGGGGCGAATCATCAACGAGCAAGGCCGGGCTCAGATCGGTAAGGGCTGGGGCAGCAAGAGCAATCCGGACAACCCGGACTGCACGGGCTTCACCGTGGAGCAGCTGCAGAGCCTCGATTTCTCCCAGATCGATTTCAGCGACTTCTATGCGGACATCAAGCCCGTGATTCCCTCTACCGACAGCCTGATCGACAAGGCAGGCAGCAGCGCCCCAGAGTGCTACTACGGAGCAGGCAAATGCCAACAGTGACCCAGCTCATCGCCGCGCGCATCAAAGCGATGCTCGTCGTTTTCCTGGCGGTGGCCAGCGCAACGCCCGCGTTTGCCCAGGCCACCTCGTCAGAGCAACTTCCCTTCTACGAGCGTCGGGGCGAAGGCTGGTTCTGGTACGAGGACAAGGCTCCAGAGCCCAAGGACAAGAAGCCGGAGCAGGCAAAGAACCCGCCGGCAGCCTCACCGGCTCCGAATGAGGATGAGCTGGACCTGGCCAAGTTCTCCTCATTCCAGAAGCAGTTGGACGATGCAATGAAGATCGCCACCATCAACCCGAGCGACAAGAACATCGTTCGAGTGTTGACGCTCATGGCTGAGACCAGGCGCAAGGCCGCCGTCTTCACTGACGCCGGCATGCGCGTGGCTGCGCTCAATCCCATGGTCGATGACCGCTACAACGGCCAGAACGTACGTCCCCCGAATCCGGCGGCGACGGCCGCATGGGACGCGGCCTCTCGCCAATCCCAAGAAGCCAACATCAAGGCCCTGGCGAAAACGCACGGCATCTTTTTCTTCTTCAAGAGCGACTGTCCCTACTGCCACGCCTACGCCCCTCTGCTCAAGCGCTTCGCGCTCCGCCATGGTCTGACCATCTTCCCGGTGACGATGGATGGCGCCACCATCCCCGACTTCCCGGACGCTGTCCCAAACAACGGCATCGCCGGGCGCTTCGTCGACCAGTTGGGCATTCCACGCGAACAGTTCGTCGTGCCCTTCACCGTTCTGGCCAAGCCCACAGCACCCCAGGAAATCGTTCCAGTCGGCTTTGGTGTGATGAACGAGGACGAGCTGAGCGAACGCCTCGACCTCTTCGCCCGGGAGGCAACCCGCGCTCGATCCGATGCCCGATCGCCGGGCTGGCAAGCTCCTGCAGGCACGGCGGCAGCCCTGGGACGCACGGCCGCCGCCGCCGGCGTCACGCCTGTCCGCCCCTGATCAACAGCCCCAACAAGACCACGGAGGCCCCATGCGCCATCTCACCCGGAAACTGCCCTCTCGCCGATCCGTCGCCGTCGCCTGCTCTCTCACCCTGCTGCTGGCCGCACCGGCCGGCTTGACGCCCGCGCAGGCAAGTCTGCAGACCGAAATGGCGGACATGTTCAAGGCCTCGGGAATGATGGCCAATGACACGCCCCCCAACGTCTACCACTCCCAGAGCAGCAACATCGCCGCCCTGGGTGGCCTGCAGGTCCGCACGCCTGTCCAGAACTACCAGATGATGAGCTACGACCTGCCGTCCATGAAGGCGGGCTGTGGCGGCGTCGACCTGCGCTTGGGCTCTTTCTCGTGGATCAACACCGAGAAGTTCAAGCAGATGCTTCAGCAGATCGGCAACAACTCCGTGGGCCTGCTCTTCTCTGCCGCGATCAGCACGATCACACCGCTGATCGGCGGCAAGATCGAAATGCTGCTCAAGCAGGTGCAAGACGCGTCCAACTTCTTCTCGAACACCTGCCGCAGTGCAGAGATGGCACTCGATGGCCTCATGGGAAAGAAGACGGCCGATACCTACAGCGCGTGCATGAAGGTTCAGCGGCTGTTTGCCAAGGACGAGGAAGAGGCCCGCACGAAGTGCCAGGACCAGGCTCCCGACGTGAACCAGGCAGCGGCCAGTGACAGCAACCCCGCCGTCCGTGCCGTTGCCCAACGCGATGTGAACCTGATCTGGGACGCGCTCAAGAAGACCAAGCTCACGCATGAGCAGCGCGAGCTCTACATGAACGTCACGGGCACCGTGATCGTGCGCGCCAAGCGCGACAGCAGCGGCGACACCAATCAGACCATTCCCCCGGTCTTGGACAGCTTGAACGTTCTGGAGAAGGGCAACACCACTCCTCCCTCCAGCGCTCAGCCAGGTGACGTGGCCATCGCGGGCTGGTGGAGCTGCGATGAGGACGCCGACCCCGAATGCCTCAACCCCAAGAACACCACCACCAAAGTGTTCACCCCCTTCGCCCAACAGGCGTTCAACCGCATGACCGCGCTGCTGAACGCCCTGTGGAACAACAAGGAGCCGTCCCTCTCCGACCAGAACTTCGTGAACTACTCGTCCTTGCCGATAGGCATGATGCTCCGCGTGGGCTACATGTCTCGGCGCGACGATCTGGCTCGCTCGCTGACGAATCGTTATGCCGACGTGATCGGCTACGACTTCGCCTACAACTTCCTCTCCCGGTCGATCCTCGACGCCAAGGTCTACCTCGCCAACGGCGCGCATCGCCGCGGCGTAGAGGACATCGAGGTCGACAACATGATCTCGCGCATGGATGCCCTCATCAACCAGCTCGAGGGCCAGCGCCACATCAAGGCCACCGACAACATCGGCATGTCGGCCATGGTCACCAACATCGTTGACACCGAGCGGCAGATGTACGCGACCTTGCCACAAGGACTGCAGAACATGATGACCTTCTCCAATCACATGAGCGCAATGCGCGGTCGCTGAGCCAGGCCATGGACTTTACGATCTACACCTACGGCGATGTGAGCGCCCTCTACGGGATGCTCAACGGCGTCGTGATGATCATGGGCGACGACGTCTACAAGACGATGATTCGCATGATGCTGGGTTTCGGCGCCATGACGATGATCCTCTACATGATGCACGCCGGCGTTCATGCTCACCGCGGCTGGAAGTGGCTGGTCACGGTCGCGCTGATGTCGTCCATCCTTTTCACGCCGAAGGCAAACGTCATCATCGAAGATGCGACGGGGCACAGCTCGCCGGCCGTGGTCGCCAATGTCCCCTACGCCCTCGCCTTCCTGTTTGGCACGAAATCAGGCTTTGGCCACGACCTCACGGTCATGGGTGAGGCCGGTTTTCAGACCATCCCCTCCGGCGTCAGTGGTGCTCCCGACTTCGTCCTTCCGTCGGAGCTGAGCTACCTGCAAAACGGGATGATGTTCGGCGCCCGCCTGGTCGACGCCTCGCGAAGCGCGAACATCCCGGATGCAGTGCTGCGCACCGACCTGACCAACTACGTCAAGGACTGCGTCATCCCCTCTGTGGGCCATCTCATCAGCATGGACGACCTGATGAAGTCCACCAACCTCTGGGGTTTGTTCGCCAACACCAACAACGCACTGTTCGCCTCCTACTGGGACAGCGGCGAGTACAAGTACGCCACCTGCCCCACCGTTTATGCGATCCTGGACTTGAAGATTGCGGCAGCCACCAACGACGTGCTCACGCGCATCGGCACCATGGTCTTCCCTCAGGCCAAGGACGCAGCAGCTGCCAATGCCTTGCTCCAGCCCGGCCTGGTCGCGGCCTACTCCAAGGCCAACATCGCGGCCGCGAGCGCTGATGCCAACGCGATCATCCTCCAGAACGCCCTCATCAACGTCATGAGCGACGCCTCTGCGGCCATGGCCACCCAGATGGGCGACTCGGCGGCCGTGCTGCAGGCCTTCGCGCGCCAGCAAGGCACCGTGCAGGTCAATTCCTCGCTGATCGCCGAGGGCGAGTCTGTGAGCGCCTCGCTGGCCATCCTCAAGAACATCCTCGATGTCATCCTCATTGCTGCATTTCCCATCGTGGCACTGCTGCTGATTGCTACCGAAGGTGAAGGGCTGAGGTCCCTGGGCATCAAGTACATCCTTGCCCTGGTATGCATCGAAGCATGGCCGTTCATGAACGCGGCCGTGAGTTTCGTGGGCAACACCTATGCTGCGCATCGCATGGCAATGGCAGGTGCGCTCCCGGGTGGAGGCAGTGGCATGGCCTTGATCAATGCCGACGCCATCTACTCCGGTGCGATTTCGGACCTGGCCATGGTTGGCATGGCCATGAAGTTCGTTCCCGTGATCTGCTTCGGATTGTTCTTCGGCATGGACAAGGCCGTCAGCGCCATGGCCAGCGGTGCCTCTGGCATGGCCGCGACGATCGGGCGCAAGACAGCGGAAGCCATGACCGGCACCGTTAGCGGTGGCTCGGCCAGTTTCGACAACTACAGCCTGGCCATGCAGAAGACCGACGCCAACATGGTCCGGATGGACAATGTGGCCGGCTCTACCTACTTCGATGCCCGGAACCCCTTCAATGCGGATGCTCGCCGCTCGGAGGCGAGGCTCGGCAGCAGTCCTGTCAAAGTATCCGATGTGTTCCAAAGCACCCAGCGCTGGAGCGAAATGTCCCGGGAGCAGCAGAGCTTGGCCCATGGGCAACTGGACAGCGCGTCGTCATCTCTCAATGCCAACTACCAGGAAGCCATTGCTTGGGCGCAATCTCGAGGTGATCGCACATCCCTCGATCGCCTGACGCAGGCCGGACGGAGCGATAGCTACGCGCTCTCTTCAGCCCAACAGGACCGACTGGTTGATAGCCTGGCTCAGAATCTTGGCATCTCCGTCACGGAAGCGAATAGACGTGAACTCAGGAGTGCGGTGGATGCATCGCTTGACGCCTCAGTGAGTTCCCCTGCGAAGGGATTCTTTGGTGGGGTCAGCGCCAGTATTCGAACAAGCCTTTCTCATGCTGGCTCGCGCGCCAATTCGGAGCAAATCGACAACGCTCTGAGGCGTACAACCGATCAAGCCAGGACCATGAGCCTTGAGAACCGCGCGGCGACACTGGAATCTGTTGTCCAGCAAAAGGGGTTCGCTGAAGGGGATACCGAGTCGAAAGAGCTTTCCAAACGGATCTCCTCCGACGTTTCACGAGCTCGCGGCTACGTGAAGAGCGCTGATGTGGCACTTCGATCGTCCCAAGAGTACGCACAGGCCGCCGAGTCCGCCAAGAGCGCGACTCAGCAGATCGGCTTCGACTTCGTGCGCGAGTACAACGCCTACGCGTGGTCTTCGCTGGGTAAGGACCCCAACGACATGAGCGCAGCAGAGCACGCGGCGACCATGAAGAGTTTCTTCTTGAACCGCACCCAACTTGCTCAGGACGACAAGGGCTCGTTCCTAGCCCTGCGAGAATTCAACGACGTATCCGACTACCTGGCCGGTGGTGGGCACCTCCGGTCAGCAGATGCCTTTGGCGATGGTCGACTGGATCAGCAGTTCACAAAGGATCGGACCCAAAACCTGGCCACGCAAACTGCCATCACTCCCGGCAATGCGAGCGCCGCTACTGTTCGTGGCTCGGGGGCTGGCAATCGTGCAGCAGTTGGGGGAGCGGCCGGCGCTGGGGGCGTCGACATGGCAGCCCCACTGGAGCGGCCTACTGACCTGGCGCCACTGGAAGGCCAAGCTACCCGCGACGCGGCTGAGATCCAGCGGGACGCGATGGCTGGCTCGGGCTCAGTGAAGGCGAAAAACGACGACGAGAAGGCCCGCTTGGATGGCCTGATGGATCGGGGCTTGAAGAACGCGCCCACGGACGGCTTCTCCTCCGGTCCCAACGACATCGCAAAGATCGACCGAACCCATCGGCCGATGCCGGACGTCAAACCTCCAGCTCCGCCGGCGCCGAGTGCGGTCGACCTGATTCCGAAAGGCCCAGTCCCCGACCGCTCAGCAGTCGATCGGATTCCAAAATGAACGGCCACCGTCTAGCCAACGGGACGTTCATCGTGGACGCCACCACGCTCACCAGTCTCAGCCACGAACTGCTGCTCACTGACGATGGTCACTCGTGGGATCCACAAGAGAGCCGTGGTAGATGTTGTCTGGTTCGTAAGCGTAAGAGGGATCGGTCCACCGACCATGGCCCTCGTCGTCCGACATCGAACGATCACCAACCGGATGATCGGCTATCTGCTCGCCCTCTTGCCAGAGCGTCTCGTCCACTCGCCGGGCATCGGCCCTGGTCCAGTGATAGGGATAGCCGTCCGCGACAGCTGGCCGCATTTGCACCGACTCCCTGTACGCATGTACTGCCCCGGCCATGCCGCGGCCCAGGCCCTGCAAGGCCTCGCGTACTACAGCGACCAGGTAGTCCCATGCATCCATGGCGTGCTCCTTCAGTTCCCAAAATTCATTCTCGGCCACTTCCTGGGCGCCGTGAGGACCAGGAAGCGCATTTTCATCATACCAAATTCAGTTTTCCACGGGGGAAAAGCAGTTTCCAGCCCCTTGCGCCCGCGCGTGGGGGGCCTGTGACCCGCGCCTGTTCCAGGAGAGAAACATGCTTTTCGAGTCCGTCACGTACTGGCGCTCCGGCGCCTGGCTGGTCCGCGTCCAGGCCGGCTTTACCAACAACCGGGCCTCGGCCGAGGCCTTCGGCTTGCTTCCCATGCGGCTCGAGCGGGATCACGACCGCCTTGTGCTTCTCACAGCCCAAACCGGCGTCGAGCTCGGCGAGGCGTACGACGAGAACATCACCGTGTTCCGGCTGAAAGCCGGCGTCGACGTGGCCACGCCGGTCAACCTGGACGACTACAAGCAAGAGGCACTGCCGATCAGCCACTTCACCCATTTCCCCGAGCTTGAGCAGCTCACCTGCGTGGGCCATGGCGTGAACGAGGTAGATGAGCTGGCCCTCGCCATCCCTTTTGGCGACGTCGACGTCGAGCACCACCCTCTGGAGCGCCCATGAACCTCTTCTGCGACAGCTGCGGCCACCGAGGACCCGAAACCGCATTTTTTCCTGCAGGTGCCGCCTGCTTTACCTGCCCTGATTGCGGCGAGTTCGACGTGCACCCGGATGAGCATGCTGACACAGCCGTTCTCGGGCCTGACCACTTCACCGACTTCCTGCAGAGGAAACCATGACCGACCAAACCCAAGCTCCAACCGCTGCTACACGCCTGAGGGCGTTCTGGGCGTCTTTCTGGCCAATCGTCAAGGCGACGGCCTTCGCGCTGATGCTCCCGTTCAACTTCATCGGTGTCCTGTGCCTGATGGGGAATTTCAGCGTCGAGGACCTGCGCAGCATCGGCACCAGCATGGTCGTTGCAGATGACGCAAGCATCGCCAGCGCCTTCTACAACCTCAAGGCGATGTACATCGGCTTGGTCTTCCTCATACTCTGTGTTTTCATTGCTGTGGGTGGCTTTGGACCAGCCGTCAATGAACCAGCCGACCGGGTCCGCCTCCGGCTGATGCAACTGATGCCTGGTCAATACTCCGACAGCACAAAGCACACAGCCGTGATGGCGGTGCTATGTGTATTACTGGTCGGAGTGCTGATCATGATGGGCGTCGGCACGACCCCTGGCCAAGCGCCCCCGTCTCTTCGAGCGAACAGCCAGACGGCTGCCAAGGAAACCTGGGCAGCTGTCCTTCAGCCTGACGGCACCATTTTGCGAGGCACGGCTAAGGTCACCCATGCCCCTGGGGCTCAAACCTACCAAGTCGAATTGACGGCCCAACGTGAGTAAGGGGGTGAATCCTCGGCGGCCTCGCTCTCATGAGTTCTGGCTTACCCCTTGTCCGCCGGGTCTTGGGATTCGGCGGGCCGGCCCAGCGAATACACCGTCAGTGGATAGTTCATCTCATCCTGTCCTGTAGCAGTGGCCAGCAGCACCCATCCAGCGGCCAAGTACTTGTTGGCCTCGTTAACATCAGTCGTCCGCCGAATTTCCTTGATTTTGGGATCACTCATCGCTCTACCTACCTTTCGAATTCGAATGCCATTGGACCTGTGAGTGTAGCGATGCTGGAAGAGCGCGAACGGACTGCCCGGTGCGAAGCTCAGGACCTCAGGTAGCGGTCATACTTGACCGCGCCTTGCGGCGTCACGGTGAAATGCAGGTTACTGTGTGCGAACAGCTCCGCCTCGATTCCCCCATAGACCGAATCGAACAGCCATGCAGCAATGGCCACCTGGATGGCCACCTGCTCAATCTCTGCTTGCGGACGCGCGCTTACCGCGGCATCGGCCAATTGCTTGCCCCAGAAAGGGATGGCGCCAGCAGCCCATTCCGCTCCCTTGCTACGCACCAGATCCTCTTTGGTTTCGGCAAGTACCATCAGGGAAATGGGGTCAACTTGGACCTCAGCATTGAAGCGGGGCTCTCCTGCTTCGTCGAGCACGACGGTTGTGATCTGCATTCCCATGTCGATCAGCAGGAAGAGGCTTCAGGGCACTTCGCGTAACCCGTTCTTCGCGGCGATCCGGCGCGAAGTGACCCACAAGTGCCAAGTCAGAGGGTTTTGAGGACGCAGGCAGGACGTGACAAGGCCCGCAGTGGCCGCAGGCGCCCTGCAAAACCCCATT
>NZ_LFRI01000562.1 GCF_001447195.1 Aquabacterium parvum
ATGACCACTGAGACGGTGAGGGCCTTCTACGGGATCGTAGCTGCTGGCCCGGATGTTGACACGCCGCCCTGGCTGTTCATCCTGGCCAGACACATCGACGCCTGGGACAAGGCCTCGCAGGCCTACATGATGGCCGCGCATCAGCATGCTCGGCCTGTCCTCAATGACATGGAGCGCCTCTCCGCGTCGAAGTAAGCCGGGGGGCTGGGGGACACCCCAGTGAGCCCGAAGGGCGTTGCAGAGGGAGGGGTACCCGACCGGTCCACCTTCAAG
>NZ_LFRI01000563.1 GCF_001447195.1 Aquabacterium parvum
TCGAGGACATTGCGCGCTTCATCGATAGACTTCATTCCAGCCATTTCAACTCCTGTGTAGTTGGCTTGGTTAGGGCAGGGGAGCGGCGTTCCAGGCCAATCCCCTACCCGTCTGATCCCTCGGCGGCTACGCCGCTCTGGGGCGATTCGCATGCGAAACGGCGTAGCCCTTTCCATGCAGATAGCGATAGAACAGCTCGACATACGGCAGCTCATCGAGCGGCTCATCGGTCAGCTCTTCCGGCACCTCGACACCTCGGAAGCACCCAGCAGA
>NZ_LFRI01000564.1 GCF_001447195.1 Aquabacterium parvum
TTCACTTCGTATGACCAAACAGCGCCCACAACACCATCGAGCACAGAGCCGCGACCACGTTGCCGGCGTTTCCATAGCTCGCGCTGGGCTCTATGAAGGTGCTTAAAGCGTTCAGCCAGGTCATCACCGTTCTTCATCGTCAAAGTCACCAAAAAAGGCCTCAGAGCCGTTTTCTCGGCTCGGATGACCTCCCACCTATCCAAGTAGGCTTTCATCGACTTAGCGCCCCGTCTAATGGCACACAGAGGGCAAAGCAGGTGCTTCATGCAGAAG
>NZ_LFRI01000565.1 GCF_001447195.1 Aquabacterium parvum
GAGCCTGTGATGCTCACGCTGACCGGCACCATTCGAGCAGTCACCACCCTGGGTGGTGGCGTCAACAAGAAGACCGGCGAGGTGATCCCCACCCGCCCGGTTCTCCAGATCGAGGGCCTCGATAACCGTGGCCTCGCTCAACTCTTCACCCTCACAGTTCCGGACACCAAGCCTTTCGAGGGCCGAGTGGGTGAGCAGGTGTCCGTGCCGGTGCGTGCGTGGGCTCCTGGCGCGTCGGTGAGCCTCGCCTATGAGGGGGGCAAGGTGTGAGGA
>NZ_LFRI01000566.1 GCF_001447195.1 Aquabacterium parvum
TGGAACGCCGCTCCCCTGCCCTAACCAAGCCAACTACACAGGAGTTGAAATGGCTGGAATGAAGTCTATCGATGAAGCGCGCAATGTCCTCGAAGAGGCTGCGCTGATGACCACTGAGACGGTGAGGGCCTTCTACTGGATCGTAGCTGCTGGCCCGGATGTTGACACGCCGCCCTGGCTGTTCATCCTGGCCAGACACATCGACGCCTGGGACAAGGCCTCGCAGGCCTACATGATGGCCGTGCATCAGCATGCTCGGCCTGTCCTCAATGA
>NZ_LFRI01000567.1 GCF_001447195.1 Aquabacterium parvum
GAATGGATTTGGCGACTTGAGCGATGACGCTGTCCAGGGCGTGGAACTCGTCGTCGTACTGGCCCTTGGCGAAGGTGAACGTAGAGGTGTACATGCGTGTGAGATGTGTGCGCCTAACGCCCAAGTTCAGGGGCGCGCGCTTGGCGTGGCCGAAGCGCGCACTGGTGGAAGCGTCCCCTGCAACGCACAGTTAGGCCGATGGTGGCATGAGGCGGCATGTGCATGATTCCCTGAGTGTTGAATGCTTGGCTGACGCCAGCTTGAATGCAAGCATGCCACGAGACCTTGCGCGAACCAAGAAGCGCATGCCTGGCTGCAAGTAGCCACCGAGTAGGTGGCTCGCATGGCCTGTGCAAGCGGTGCATTTACGCGAGGGCCTAACGCCCAAGTTCAGGGGCGCGCGCTTGGCTTGGCCGAAGCGCGCAGTGGTGGAGGCGTCCCCTGCAACGCCCAGTTAGGCTGCGGCGCGCAGTAGAGGGCGATGAGGACATGCAAGCCTCGAAACATTGGCTGATGTTTAGCGCTCGCATGACCGACATGTCGGGCCTCGCTGTTGAGATCTATTGCGTCGGTGCGTTCTGACCAAGCAGCTCGAATTCTTGCATCAGACCGGCCAGATAGTCGCCGGACAACGTTCGCACACCAAGCACCTTGAAGCGCCCCGGGTTTCGCGGAGGCTCCAACACTGGAGAATGGAGCCATGAAGAAGTCCCCGAAGTTTTCGCCTGAGGTCCGTGAGCGCGCAGTGCGCATGGTGCTGGAGCACCGGGCAGGACATCCGTCGCAGT
>NZ_LFRI01000568.1 GCF_001447195.1 Aquabacterium parvum
TTCGAGGACATTGCGCGCTTCATCGATAGACTTCATTCCAGCCATTTCAACTCCTGTGTAGTTGGCTTGGTTAGGGCAGGGGAGCGGCGTTCCAGGCCAATCCCCTACCCGTCTGATCCCTCGGCGGCTACGCCGCGTTGGGGCGATTCGCATGCGAAACGGCGTAGCCCTTTCCATGCAGATAGCGATAGAACAGCTCGACATACGGCAGCTCATCGAGCGGCTCATCGGTCAGCTCTTCCGGCACCTCGACACCTCGGAAGCACCCAGCAG
>NZ_LFRI01000569.1 GCF_001447195.1 Aquabacterium parvum
CGCAGTTTCCCTTGCCTGCGATCTGACTTCCTCCTAGAATCCAAAGCATCCGCTTTTGGATTTTGGAGGAATCATGAACTTTGACGAAGTAATCCAGCTTCAGGTGCTGAAGCTCAAGGCCCTGAGCCACGGTGCCGACATGGGCCGGCTGGTCGATCAGGCCATTGATCAAGGCCAGCTCACCGAGCTGCGCCAGATGTGCGCCAAGGTGCATCCCTCGCTGATCGAGCGCCTCGATCAAGTGACGAACCTGCTCGACATGAGCAAGCGCGA
>NZ_LFRI01000570.1 GCF_001447195.1 Aquabacterium parvum
GGAGGACGGCGACCATCGCTCCGCTGGTTGGCTTGAAGGTGGACCGGTCGGGTACCCCTCCCTCTGCAACGCCCTTCGGGCTCACTGGGGTGTCCCCCAGCCCCCCGGCTTACTTCGACGCGGAGAGGCGCTCCATATCATTGAGGACAGGCCGAGCATGCTGATGCACGGCCATCATGTAGGCCTGCGAGGCCTTGTCCCAGGCGTCGATGTGTCTGGCCAGGATGAACAGCCAGGGCGGCGTGTCAACATCCGGGCCAGCAGCTACGATCC
>NZ_LFRI01000571.1 GCF_001447195.1 Aquabacterium parvum
GGTGAGGGCCTTCTACGGGATCGTAGCTGCTGGCCCGGATGTTGACACGCCGCCCTGGCTGTTCATCCTGGCCAGACACATCGACGCCTGGGACAAGGCCTCGCAGGCCTACATGATGGCCGTGCATCAGCATGCTTGGCCTGTCCTCAATGACATGGAGCGCCTCTCCGCGTCGAAGTAAGCCGGGGGGCTGGGGGACACCCCAGTGAGCCCGAAGGGCGTTGCAGAGGGAGGGGTACCCGACCGGTCCACCTTCAAGCCAACCAGCGGAGC
>NZ_LFRI01000572.1 GCF_001447195.1 Aquabacterium parvum
GGCGGCGTGTCAACATCCGGGCCAGCAGCTACGATCCCGTAGAAGGCCCTCACCGTCTCAGTGGTCATCAGCGCAGCCTCTTCGAGGACATTGCGCGCTTCATCGATAGACTTCATTCCAGCCATTTCAACTCCTGCGTAGTTGGCTTGGTTAGGGCAGGGGAGCGGCGTTCCAGGCCAATCCCCTACCCGTCTGATCCCTCGGCGGCTACGCCGCTTTGGGGCGATTCGCATGCGAAACGGCGTAGCCCTTTCCATGCAGATAGCGATAGAA
>NZ_LFRI01000573.1 GCF_001447195.1 Aquabacterium parvum
CAGGGCGCTCAAGCCGACAACCACACCCCGCCTGCCTACGCCGGCACCAACCGCTTCACGCGGGCAGCCGCTGAACTCTTCCCCACCCCGCAGCCCAGCACGCTGCATTGACCATCCCCAAGGAGATCTCCATGACCGCCATGAACCCCGCCCCAGAACTGGGCCCGCAACTCAAGCAGCTGCGCCTCTCAGGCATCCTCGACTCGCTGGAGGCCCGCAACCGCGAAGCCATCCAGGGCAAGCTGGCCTACACCGACTTCTTGGCCCTGCTCATCAGCGACGAGGTGGCCCGGCGCGAACAAAAGAAGTTCAGCTCGCGCCTGCGCCGAGCCCAGTTCCGCACCACCAAGACGCTGGACCAGTTCGACTTCGAGCGCTTGCCCAACCTCAACCGCAGCCTGGTTCACGACCTGGCCACCGGACGGTATCTGCAAGAGAAGGCGCCCGTGCTCATCGTCGGGCCCT
>NZ_LFRI01000574.1 GCF_001447195.1 Aquabacterium parvum
GAAGGTGCTTAAAGCGTTCAGCCAGGTCATCACCGTTCTTCACCGTCAAAGTCACCAAAAAAGGCCTCAGAGCCGTTTTCTCGGCTCGGATGACCTCCCACCTATCCAAGTAGGCTTTCATCGACTTAGCGCCCCGCCTAATGGCACACAGAGGGCAAAGCAGGTGCTTCATGCAGAAGCTGGCCGCATGCAGCCTCACAGCGTCGATGGTGAAGTAGTGCCGGAACAGCAGGTAGTCACCGCAAGTGGTGAGCCGCTGGTGAAGCGTTTCTT
>NZ_LFRI01000575.1 GCF_001447195.1 Aquabacterium parvum
CTGCACATGATCGCCTTGGCCGAGGTCGAGCCCAGCCAGGAGCGCTTGTCGCGGGATTGGCACCAGATCACCGGGGACAGCTTCATCGTTGATGTGCGGCCCATCGTTGGAGATCCCGCCGAGGGGTTCATGGAGGATTTCAAGTACGCCGTCAAGTTCAGCGATCAGCCGGTTGCCGATACATGGCATGCCTTTCAGACGCTCAAGGGGAAACGCCTTCTTGGTTCTGCTGGGTGCTTCCGAGGTGTCGAGGTGCCGGAAGAGCTGACCGAT
>NZ_LFRI01000576.1 GCF_001447195.1 Aquabacterium parvum
GCGCCCCTGAACTTGGGCGTTAGGCCCTCGCGTAAATGCACCGCTTGCACAGGCCATGCGAGCCACCTACTCGGTGGCTACTTGCAGCCAGGCATGCGCTTCTTGGTTCGCGCAAGGTCTCGTGGCATGCTTGCATTCAAGCTGGCGTCAGCCAAGCATTCAACACTCAGGGAATCATGCACATGCCGCCTCATGCCACCATCGGCCTAACTGTGCGTTGCAGGGGACGCTTCCACCAGTGCGCGCTTCGGCCACGCCAAGCGCGCGCCCCTGAACTTGGGCGTTAGGCC
>NZ_LFRI01000577.1 GCF_001447195.1 Aquabacterium parvum
TGCCCATGATCAGTTCGGGTATCGATCGCAAAGCGTTTAACAGGCCGCGTGTGGCTTGATACACGAGTGGATGAGGGCTAGTATTCCGCGCGGCGAGCACTCCTAAGGGAATGGATAGCAATACCGCGATTGCCGTACCGGCGATACTCATGGCCAAGGTATCCAGTACCGGTTTGACCCAGGTGCCAGCCTGCGAGAAGTTCGGTGGGAACATCTCGCCGGCAATTTTTACCAGGCTTGGCATGCCATCCTTCAATCGCTCGGCATCAAATA
>NZ_LFRI01000578.1 GCF_001447195.1 Aquabacterium parvum
CACGCATGCGCTTGTACTGCTTGGCATGGGCATAGCGGCCGACCTGCGTTGCCAGGCGAGGCGCCTCGCGGTTGTAGTTCTGGCGCAGGCTCAAGCCGTGGTCTTGCGCGAACTTGACCATGTGCTGTCGGCTGCGCTCGAGCAAGCGGCTGTCCGTGGGGTGGGCAATGGCCTTGGGCATCACCGTGGTGTCCACGATCACCTTGTCCAGGCTGGCGCGCTTGATCATGCCTGCGGCGCGGGCCGCCTCGATGGTCACGGCCAACAGCAACTCCACGCCTTCTTCACCAATGCGCTGGCGCCAGC
>NZ_LFRI01000579.1 GCF_001447195.1 Aquabacterium parvum
CAAAATGGTCATGGACTTCCCCTTCCGAGTGAGTGGATGAGATTCGCAACCCCATCGTGGCACTTCGTTGCCGTTCGCCGCAATATGCGGCTAGCTCGGGACGGGGAAGTCCCTTTCATTCGTTAGGCCCTCGCGTGAATACGTCGCTTGCACAGGCCAAGCGAGCCACCTCCTCGGTGGCTACTCGCAGCCAGGCATGCGCCTCTTGGTTCGCGCAAGGTCTCGTGGCATGCTCGCATTCAAGCTGGCATCAGCCAAGCATTCAACACACAGGGAATCATGCACATGCCGCCTCATGCCACCATCGGCCTAACTGTGCGTTGCAGGGGACGCCTCCACCAGTGCACGCTTCGGCCATGCCAAGCGGGCGCCCCTGAACTTGGGCGTTAGGCGCTACTAGAGCAAGCGACCAATGAGCAAGCCCCGCGACGACTCCGGACTCTGGACCATTCACGGCTTCGTAGAACTGGCTGTACGTATAGGCCTGATCTCTGGCGCGGCGTTCTCGGCAGCTCTCGGTCAGTTGCTTCTTGCTGCTGTGCTACTGGCACTGGCGGCAGGCATCTTTTTAAGGTTCAAACGTCGGCCCGAAAAATGATCCGCGCACACGAGCCGCCTCATCGGCGGCAGTCGCACATTCGTTCTTGCCTCCAAGGCTGTGTGCTGGCGCCCTCGCCGCTCAGGTTCAACGTGCGTTAGATTGAGGCATTCGTCGCGCATGGCTGACGCCATACGCAAAGGGAGGCGTGATGGCACGGTTCATCTCGGAAGCTGCCGCTGCAGTTCATCGCGCACACCAGGCTGGCGCCTCGTGTACGGGCTCACTGGCCGCGCAAGCGCCCTGCTACTTGCACCGGCCTAACTGGGCGTTGCAGGGGACGCCTCCACCACCGCACGCTTCGGCCATGCCAAGCGGGCGCCCCTGAACTTGGGCGTTAGGCCCTCGCGTGAATACGTCGCTTGCACAGGCCAAGCGAGCCACCTCCTCGGTGGCTACTCGCAGCCAGGCATGCGCCTCTTGGTTCGCGCAAGGTCTCGTGGCATGCTCGCATTCAAGCTGGCATCAGCCAAGCATTCAACACACAGGGAATCATGCACATGCCGCCTCATGCCACCATCGGCCTAACTGTGCGTTGCAGGGGACGCCTCCACCAGTGCACGCTTCGGCCATGCCAAGCGGGCGCCCCTGAACTTGGGCGTTAGGCCACTCTACGGAATCGCTATGCGACACGCTGCGCTCCTGCTGCTCGCTCTTGCAACTACAAATAGCTTTAGCGCGACCACAAGCGAAATCATGGCATCGCGGTACATGCGGTACATCGGATGCATGAGTCGGACCCATGGTCAGTACTTCCACGAGAAGTACAGGCTCGACATGAAGTTGAACAAATGGGGCGTTTCCGAACCCAGCCTGGCGTCCCTATCAAAGCAGTCGCCCGCATTCCAAAAGAGCGAGGCTGCATGCAGGCGCGAGAACGATCTACAGCTGGAGCCGAGGCCAAGATGAGGACGCCCCACATCGCCATACGCCTAACTGGGCGTTGCAGCGGACGCCAACCCTGGCCATGGCTTCGCCATCTTCATGGCCAGGGTTGGTGCCCTACGCACCTTCGGTGCTCCGGCGCCCCTGAACTTGGGCGTTAGGCTTCTCGCAAATGCCCAGTATTCATCGGCCTTGCGGGGCATTCGCCGGAACACATCGAGGCTTGCGGTCTGAGTGCTGGCACCTGTGCTGCGCAGGTTGCAAGTCGGGTAAATTGAGGCCTTCGTCAGCGCATGGCTGGCGCCATACGCAAAGGGAGGCGGCATGGCACGGATGAATGTTGGGGCTGCCACCGCAGCTCATCGCGCACACCAGGCTGGCGCCTCGTGTGCGTGCTCGCTGGCCGCGCATCCGGCCCACTGCCACCAGCCTAACTGTGCGTTGCAGGGGACGCCTCCACCACTGATCGCTTCGGCCATGCCAAGCGCGCGCCCCTGAACTTGGGCGTTAGGCCCTCGCGTGAATACGTCGCTTGCACAGGCCAAGCGAGCCACCTCCTCGGTGGCTACTCGCAGCCAGGCATGCGCCTCTTGGTTCGCGCAAGGTCTCGTGGCATGCTCGCATTCAAGGTAATAGTCCGACGACCACCCTCTTGCCGAGTTGAGATGGCGGCATGAAGATCGCGTCCACTATGAAGATGGTGGACGCGATCGTAAAACAAGAGCCTGGCGCCAAGTCACGCTCTACGGGGGTGCGCTTACGGC
>NZ_LFRI01000580.1 GCF_001447195.1 Aquabacterium parvum
CGAAGACCAGCGGAGGACGGCGACCATCGCTCCGCTGGTTGGCTTGAAGGTGGACCGGTCGGGTACCCCTCCCTCTGCAACGCCCTTCGGGCTCACTGGGGTGTCCCCCAGCCCCCCGGCTTACTTCGACGCGGAGCGGCGCTCCATGTCATTGAGGACAGGCCGAGCATGCTGATGCACGGCCATCATGTAGGCCTGCGAGGCCTTGTCCCAGGCGTCGATGTGTCTGGCCAGGATGAACAGCCAGGGCGGCGTGTCAACATCCGGGCCAGC
>NZ_LFRI01000581.1 GCF_001447195.1 Aquabacterium parvum
CACATCGACGCCTGGGACAAGGCCTCGCAGGCCTACATGATGGCCGTGCATCAGCATGCTCGGCCTGTCCTCAATGACATGGAGCGCCTCTCCGCGTCGAAGTAAGCCGGGGGGCTGGGGGACACCCCAGTGAGCCAGAAGGGCGTTGCAGAGGGAGGGGTACCCGACCGGTCCACCTTCAAGCCAACCAGCGGAGCGATGGTCGCCGTCCTCCGCTGGTCTTCGCGTGCATTGCGTTTCGTGTGGCACTGCCTATCCTGCGCGGCCATCAAA
>NZ_LFRI01000582.1 GCF_001447195.1 Aquabacterium parvum
GGGGCCATGCCGTGATCTGACAGACGGTTTAGCCGTATTCGGCTACCCGTTTTCGACGCATACACAACGGCCTCAAATCGGCCGGAAAGCAGCGCCAGTATTGGGTTGGGCGAATTGTTTGTATGTATGAACTCTATAGCCGCCTGCGTCGTCCCAGCGTGCGGGCTTCGCCCATCCCGCAGGGCCGCCGCCAGCGGCCTCATACGTGCATCCATCCTCACACCTTGCCCCCCTCATAGGCGAGGCTCACCGACGCGCCAGGAGCCCACGCAC
>NZ_LFRI01000583.1 GCF_001447195.1 Aquabacterium parvum
GGCTGATCGCTGAACTTGACGGCGTACTTGAAAACCTCCATGAACCCCTCGGCGGGATCTCCAACGATGGGCCGCACATCAACGATGAAGCTGTCCCCGGTGATCTGGTGCCAATCCCGCGACAAGCGCTCCTGGCCGGGCTCGACCTCGGCCAAGGCGATCATGTGCAGGTGCGGGTGCCACTGGCCCGAGTTGTCTCCCCGCTTCACTTCGTATGACCAAACAGCGCCCACAACACCATCGAGCACAGAGCCGCGACCACGTTGCCGGCGT
>NZ_LFRI01000584.1 GCF_001447195.1 Aquabacterium parvum
AACTGCAAATAGACCAACCTGCCTTCGCAAGGGATGTGGGCCTAAAAGTTTGTAACCACGCAGGCGAGGTGGCGCAAGTGCTTGATGTGCAATGCATTTGTTCTCCCATGATGCTGTTGTGGTGGTGTGATAGGTAGCCTAAACGATGTTGGCGCGTGCGGGGTAGTGGCGTGCCCCGGAACGAGTGGTTCACGCAGCGGAAGAAGGAGGTGTTGACGGGTGGACAGTCTGATTTGTTGTGGGTACAATAAATGAATGCGCCTGACCTACGACCCAGCCAAAAGCGCGCGCAATGAAGAGGAGCGAGGCATGCCCTTTGGGCTTGCCGAGAAGTTCGATTGGAGTTGCGCGCTGATCGTTGAAGACGCCAGGCAAGACTACCCTGAACGCCGATTCCAGGCGCTTGGCTTCATTGATGAGCATTTGTGCATGCTGGTGTTCACGCCGCGCGATGGCGCGGTGCACGTGATCAGCTTGCGCCGGGCCAACAAACGTGAAAGGACTCGCTATGCCGCGCAAACCCAACCCTGAACGCTTGGACAACGACGCACCCGAGGCCACGGATGAGTGGTTTGCAAAAGCTCGACCGGCGAAGGATGTGTTGGCCGACCTGATGGGCGCAGATGTGGCCAAGGAGATGCTCAAGCCAAAGCGAGGTCGACCGCCCGCCAGCCGACCGAAAGAGCACGTCAACATTCGTTTGGATGCGGACATCTTGGACGCCTTCAAAGATCGCGGTGCTGGCTGGCAAACGCGCATCAACACGGCACTGCGTGACTGGCTGAAGACGCACCCGAACACGCGAAAGGCCTAACGCC
>NZ_LFRI01000585.1 GCF_001447195.1 Aquabacterium parvum
TCACCACTTGCGGTGACTACCTGCTGTTCCGGCACTACTTCACCATCGACGCTGTGAGGCTGCATGCGGCCAGCTTCTGCATGAAGCACCTGCTTTGCCCTCTGTGTGCCATTAGACGGGGCGCTAAGTCGATGAAGGCCTACTTGGATAGGTGGGAGGTCATCCGAGCCGAGAAAACGGCTCTGAGGCCTTTTTTGGTGACTTTGACGGTGAAGAACGGTGATGACCTGGCTGAACGCTTTAAGCACCTTCATAGAGCCCAGCGCGAGCTAT
>NZ_LFRI01000586.1 GCF_001447195.1 Aquabacterium parvum
TGATGGCCGTGCATCAGCATGCTCGGCCTGTCCTCAATGACATGGAGCGCCTCTCCGCGTCGAAGTAAGCCGGGGGGCTGGGGGACACCCCAGTGAGCCCGAAGGGCGTTGCAGAGGGAGGGGTACCCGACCGGTCTACCTTCAAGCCAACCAGCGGAGCGATGGTCGCCGTCCTCCGCTGGTCTTCGCGTGCATTGCGTTTCGTGTGGCACTGCCTATCCTGCGCGGCCATCAAAACCTTGAACTTTTCAAGCGGCGCAGTTTCCCTTGCCT
>NZ_LFRI01000587.1 GCF_001447195.1 Aquabacterium parvum
GCATGCTGATGCACGGCCATCATGTAGGCCTGCGAGGCCTTGTCCCAGGCGTCGATGTGTCTGGCCAGGATGAACAGCCAGGGCGGCGTGTCAACATCCGGGCCAGCAGCTACGATCCCGTAGAAGGCCCTCACCGGCTCAGTGGTCATCAGCGCAGCCTCTTCGAGGACATTGCGCGCTTCATCGATAGACTTCATTCCAGCCATTTCAACTCCTGTGTAGTTGGCTTGGTTAGGGCAGGGGAGCGGCGTTCCAGGCCAATCCCCTACCCGT
>NZ_LFRI01000588.1 GCF_001447195.1 Aquabacterium parvum
AGGTATCTGCAGACTGGTATGCAGTGATGAAGTCATTGCCGGCTCCGCCAACAAAGGTGTTGACCTGCGAGGCAGGGTGATAACCTTCAATCGCACTGATCGTGTCGTTACCTGCGCCGCCTTCAATCCAATTTGCGCTGCTGGCAGCACCATACTCGATCGTGTCCTTGCCTTCACCACCATAGATGTGATTCGAGCCAGCACCGGTGTCTTTAATGGTGTCATCACCATCACCCCCGTCGATGAAGTCGCTGCCTCCGGCATCCTGAATGGTGTCGGTACCACCGAAGCCCCGAA
>NZ_LFRI01000589.1 GCF_001447195.1 Aquabacterium parvum
GGGCCGCCGCCAGCGGCCTCATACGTGCATCCATCCTCACACCTTGCCCCCCTCATAGGCGAGGCTCACCGACGCGCCAGGAGCCCACGCACGCACCGGCACGGACACCTGCTCACCCACTCGGCCCTCGAAAGGCGTGGTGTCCGGAACTGTGAGGGTGAAGAGTTGAACGAGGCCACGGTTATCGAGGCCCTCGATCTGGAGAACCGGGCGGGTGGGGATCACCTCGCCGGTCTTCTTGTTGACGCCACCACCCAGGGTGGTGACTGCTCG
>NZ_LFRI01000590.1 GCF_001447195.1 Aquabacterium parvum
TGAAGCGCCCCGGGTTTCGCGGAGGCTCCAACACTGGAGAATGGAGCCATGAAGAAGTCCCCGAAGTTTTCGCCTGAGGTCCGTGAGCGCGCAGTGCGCATGGTGCTGGAGCACCGGGCAGGACATCCGTCGCAGTGGGCGGCCATCGAATCGATTGCCGAGAAGATCGGCTGCGTTCCGCAAACCCTGCACACCTGGGTGCGCCAGCACGAGGTGGATGCCGGCCAACGTGACGGCGTTACCACTGCCGATGCCCAGCGCATCAAGGACCTGGAGCGCGAGAACCGCGAGCTGCGCAAGGCCAACGAGATTCTCAAGCTGGCCAGCGCGTTTTTCGCCCAGGCGGAGCTCGACCGCCGCATCAAGTCCTGAAGCGCTTCGTCGACCAGCACCGCAAACAGTTTGGGGTCGAGTCGATCTGCCGCGTCTTGCAGATCGCCCCATCAGCGTACTGGCTTCATGCTGCACGTCAGCGGCAGCCAAGCTCGCGCTCGCTGCGTGCCCAGCGCGATGCGGAGCTGGTGCCGCAGATCCAACGTGTGTGGCACGCCAACCTGCAGGTCTATGGCGCCGACAAGGTCTGGCTGCAACTCAATCGAGAAGGCGTCACCGTGGCGCGATGTACCGTCGAGCGGTTGATGCGCCTGCAAGGTCTGCAGGGCGTGCGCCGAGGCAAGGCACAGCGCACCACCATTGCTGATCCGAAGGTGCCTTGCCCGCTTGATCGGGTCAATCGCCAATTCCGGGCTGATCGGCCAAATCAGCTATGGGTCTCAGACTTCACCTACGTCTCGACCTGGCAGGGCTGGGTCTATGTGGCCTTCGTCATTGACGTGTTCAGCCGCCGCATCGTGGGCTGGCGCCAGAGCAGTTCCATGCACACGGACTTCGTCCTGGACGCGCTGGAGCAGGCCCTGTATGACCGCAAGCCGTCCGAAGAAGATGGCCTGATCCATCATTCCGACAGGGGCTC
>NZ_LFRI01000591.1 GCF_001447195.1 Aquabacterium parvum
CAGGGCCTTGAGCTTCAGCACCTGAAGCTGGATTACTTCGTCAAAGTTCATGATTCCTCCAAAATCCAAAAGCGGATGCTTTGGATTCTAGGAGGAAGTCAGATCGCAGGCAAGGGAAACTGCGCCGCTTGAAAAGCTCAAGGTTTTGATGGCCGCGCAGGATAGGCAGTGCCACACGAAACGCAATGCACGCGAAGACCAGCGGAGGACGGCGACCATCGCTCCGCTGGTTGGCTTGAAGGTGGACCGGTCGGGTACCCCTCCCTCTGCAAC
>NZ_LFRI01000592.1 GCF_001447195.1 Aquabacterium parvum
TCCTGGCCAGACACATCGACGCCTGGGACAAGGCCTCGCAGGCCTACATGATGGCCGTGCATCAGCATGCTCGGCCTGTCCTCAATGACATGGAGCGCCTCTCCGCGTCGAAGTAAGCCGGGGGGCTGGGGGACACACCAGTGAGCCCGAAGGGCGTTGCAGAGGGAGGGGTACCCGACCGGTCCACCTTCAAGCCAACCAGCGGAGCGATGGTCGCCGTCCTCCGCTGGTCTTCGCGTGCATTGCGTTTCGTGTGGCACTGCCTATCCTGCG
>NZ_LFRI01000593.1 GCF_001447195.1 Aquabacterium parvum
TAGCCCTTTCCATGCAGATAGCGATAGAACAGCTCGACATACGGCAGCTCATCGAGCGGCTCATCGGTCAGCTCTTCCGGCACCTCGACACCTCGGAAGCACCCAGCAGAACCAAGAAGGCGTTTCCCCTTGAGCGCCTGAAAGGCATGCCATGTATCGGCAACCGGCTGATCGCTGAACTTGACGGCGTACTTGAAAACCTCCATGAACCCCTCGGCGGGATCTCCAACGATGGGCCGCACATCAACGATGAAGCTGTCCCCGGTGATCTGG
>NZ_LFRI01000594.1 GCF_001447195.1 Aquabacterium parvum
GGCCCTGCGGGATGGGCGAAGCCCGCACGCTGGGACGACGCAGGCGGCTCTAGAGTTCATACATACAAACAATTCGCCCAACCCAATACTGGCGCTGCTTTCCGGCCGATTTGAGGCCGTTGTGTATGCGTCGAAACCGGGTAGCCGAATACGGCTAAACCGTCTGTCAGATCACGGCATGGCCCCCTGCAACATGGGTTGCGTGATGTGTGACCTGTTCACACGGGGGAGCGGGGGAGTCCCCCGGCCAGGAAGGGGGGGGTATGTCGCCAC
>NZ_LFRI01000595.1 GCF_001447195.1 Aquabacterium parvum
CTAGCATCCGCCTGCCCAAGCTGCATGTGGTTTTGCTGCGTGCCATGGGGTGGGACGGCGGGCATCTGCATGAGTTTGAGTTCGCCGAAGGGAGATATGGCGTGCCGGATCCAGATTGGCCCGATGAGTCGCTGGATGACGAATCCAAGGTGACGTTGAACAAGGCGCTGGGCTACAGCGCCACGTTCAACTGGACATATGACTTCGGTGATAACTGGACTCACAGGATCAAGGTCGAGCGGGTCGACACCATGCCCGCCGAGCTCAAGCTGCAGTTCCCCATGTGC
>NZ_LFRI01000596.1 GCF_001447195.1 Aquabacterium parvum
CCGAAATGGCCTCAGATCAGGCCAAAATGGGCTTGAAATGGGGTGTTTTGGCGTCGGAGTCGACCCGCATCATCGAAAAACGAGCCCTTGCGTCAGCAGCGAAGCTGCGCCCGTTGGGTATTTCCGCAGCCTGTTAGAGGATTTGCGTTGGCGGCTATGTTGGTGTTAGTCCCGTTAGAGGCCAGCGCGCTTCTATTTGTTATCTGGATGGGGCTGGTTTTTGATCATTGGGCCTTGTTGCTGGCCTGCGGCGCACTTTTTATTTTTGGTGCGGCGATAACCCTGTACACAATCATATTACTGTTGCGCACCGACTTATTCCGCTTCACCAACCAAGGCATCATCTTCGACCGTAAAAACCGCAAGGTGTACCGCCAATACCAGCACTACTCCGGCTCCTTGTGGAACATCCTCACCAACTCCAAGATCATTTCCTGCGAATACGAGTGGGATTTGGTTGACGCGGTGCATTACGCCCAATGCAGCACCAATGGCGTCAACCTCGTGACCAATCACCACTTGGTGTTCAACGTGCGGCGCAGCGCCACCGACGCCACGGTCATCGATCAGTTCATCATCGCCAACCCGATCGAGCTCAACGAGGGCCTGGTGTCCGCCATGTGGGAGCATATCCGGCGTTACATGGAAGAAGACGGCCCACCTTTGGGTTCTCCGCCGGAGGCCATGGTCACGCCCATCAAGCAGCCTTCATGGTGGCAATGCCTGGCTCAAACGCACACCTTTGGCCCCGGTTATGTGCAGCGCTGGAAAACCAACACCGGCTGGATGATGTTCGCGCATTTGTTGTTCCCGGTGTTCCTGCCATTTTTTGCGCTCGTGGCCAGCTGCGCCTGGCTGAGTTACTTCACCGAAATCGATGCCACATGGCCCGAAGAAGTTCAGGCCAAGATCGGCGAGCCTGTGCAGGTGGGTTGAGCACCTGCCTGTCTCCCGCCTGAAATGACAAATCCTCACGGCCTCATTGCGACCGCCCCGTCAGCGAGCGCCTCACTTTTACGCAGCGCGTTCAAGTTGCTGTCACGCTTCGCGCTGTGGACAGCTCGCGTTGTGTGCTCGTTGTCGTTCATCGCGGCCATGCTCTGGCCGCTGCCTACCTTGGTGAAGTTCTTTGACGAAGGGTGGTGGTACAAGTCAGCGGTCTTGATGAATGCACCGCCATGGCTCATCTGCGTGCCATTGCTTTACCTGCTTGTCTTCGGGGCCGCTTCTTGGCTGCTGCAAAAGAGCTGGCAGCGCCCCCTGTGCAATGTGCTCTTCCTCGCGTGGTTCATCCCGATTGGGCTCACATTCATTGCCACGATAGAACACCGAGGCTTGTGGCTCATGCTGAACGCCAGCCAGGTTCAAAGCACGAGCGTTCATCAAAGCTTGGTGCTCAAGCACTATTTCATTCCCAAGGCACGCACCAGCGCGGCACGACACCGAACCATCTTTCAAGAAAACTGGGTGGAAGTGAGCCATCCACTGGATCCGCAACGCACGCTGCGCCTGGAGAGCTACAAGGTTGGCCGCGCGTTCACCAACCCAGGAACGGCGCTTTGCATCCCGGTGCACACGGGTCGTTTCGGTCTGCAATGGGTCGCCGATGTGTCGCCTTGCAAGCCCGGACACACGATGACGCCCCTGTCCAGTGCTGGACTGGCGTTGACCAGACCCGTGCTGCGCACGCACCAAACAGGCCGGCTTGAAGTGCTGGCGGTCGATGGCTCGCCATCGACATCGACCATCGATGCAGCAGACCCGAAGCCCCCGTCGCTTGGCCCCGTCGAGGCAGATGACTGGAAACTCGCGGCCAAGGCGAAACATGCCCCGGTCAGTTTTTTCCAGAGTCGTCATTACGCTGGCGCCATGGTGCTGCACCACCAACGTGGCGTTTGGTATCACCTGGCCCCATTCTGGCTGCCGCCAGACCCCAAATTGCCTGCGGATGCTTTGGCCATCCTGTCGAAGCCCATGTGGCTTCGCTTCGATCAGGTCAAAGCCCGTCTTTCTTCCGATGGCGCAAGGCTGGTGGCATGCCGCGCAGGCGAAGGCCGCGTGCCAGAACGCTGCGTTGTTTTGCAAATGCCATGGGTCGAGGCAACCAAAGCCTCACCGAGTGCCCCTGCCCCCGACTCGACCTCGGCCCTCACCCCCACACCATGACAAATCCAGCGGACACCAACATGCCCCCACCCAAGCCCATCCACCAACGCCCCAAGCTGGTCATCGGCGCGTTGCTGCTGCTCGCCATGCTGCTGTACTTCGGCACCATCGTCAGGGCTCGCAGCAACGCAGGCGCCACGCCCGCCGAGGACAGCGCAGGAAGCCTGGCCTTCGTGAAGCAGCGCGCCATGGAGCAGTTCTGCACCGGGGTGGTCGAAACACCCAAGGCCACCTGGTTGGCAGGCTACGCCAGCGGTGACGTCGCCTCCTCCTTCACCACCGACCCAGCCAAACCCGTTGTCTTGATCGACGCCTTGCTGGGCGAGGGTGCGAACCAGAACGCCAACAGCGGCTTGTCGATGTTCACCGGCTTGAGCCGTGAAGCAGGCACCACCTTCATCTCTCGGCGCAACGCCCAGGGGCGCTTCGAGCTCAAGGCCGTCGTGGGTGAACGGGCCTGTCTGCTGGCCCACCCCAGCGGCAGCCCCGTCTTCCTGCTGACCGGCCTGGACCGCCCTGCGTCGAACGACCCGGACGCCCTCAAAGACACAACCCCCAACCAGCTGGCCGTCTTCCGGTCTGACGACCAAGGCAACACGTGGCACTGGGTGCGCGAGGGCCTGTTCCCCCACGCGGAGCACGTCGCATGGAGCTTGCGACCGGGCTTCTTTGGCAAGACCGACATGTGGGTCTTTGGCGATGCCGCCGACACCAACATGGGGCTCGATGAAGCGCCAACGCCAGGCGCCATTTACCACTCACGCGACCTGGGCCGCACGGTCGAAACCATCGCGGCGCCTGCCGAAATGCGGCTGCCCCTGACCGGCTTTGCACCGCACCTGCCCCAAGGCACGGAGATCGCCGAATCACTGGGTGATGAGCTCAAGCGCTACGTGTTCCAGGTCTCTGCAGACCGTGCTTTCGCATGGACCAGTCAGCGCGTCATGTACGCCCGACCGGAAGCCAGCCTGACCTCGGGGCTTGTGTGCACGACCGCCATGACAGAGTTGCGCCAACGTGATGGGCAGTGGCTTGTCGGGCCGATCAAGCGAGAGTTCGGCGCATGCCTGCGGAAGGTGCAACAGCGTCCCGATGGAGGCCTGGTGGGCGTGCTGGCGCACACAGACCAGGAGCGCGATGAGATCGCCGAGTTCGACGTCGCAGACCAGAGCTGGAAGCCGGTGGGCGCCTTGCCCAACCCGTTCTGGCCCCTGCCCGGCAGCAGCCGGGTGGACAGCATCCTCGTGGGGCAACACGCCATCGTGGTCAGCGTCATGGCCTCACACACCGTGCCGACATGGTTGACGCCATTTCGCGATGAGCCCGCAGAGATCGATGCGAACGCAGCCTTCTACTCGCTCGACGGCGGCCGCAGTTGGACCCGGATCGGGCTGCCCGGCTACCTCGGTGTGATGGGCCTGGACCCGAACAGCGACCGGGTGTACGGCGCCCACGGCAACTGGTACGACGACCCAGACCTCACCGTGCGCGTCTTCAGCCTCAAGCAATGAGCTGAAAACCCAAACCAACAAAAACCAAACTCCAAACTCCAAACAGGGACCCCCACCATGCAAACCGACACCCCCACTGCCTCCCCCACCCCGCGCATGCCAGGCGCCTCAACCTGGGCCTTGATCGCGCTGATCCTGCTCGCCTTCATGATCCAGTTGCTTCACGCTGGCTCCGTTGCCGGGCCGGACATCGATGCGCTGTCCAAAGCCGGCAACGTCGGCTAGGGGCTGTTAACACTAATTGCAACGCTGGGCATCATGCTGGACACTGCCCGACATGGAGATCACACCCAAGCAATTCGCGCGCATCGAGCATTGCCTTCCACTGCAGCGAGGCAACGTGAGCCTGTCCAATC
>NZ_LFRI01000597.1 GCF_001447195.1 Aquabacterium parvum
CCGTCTCAGTGGTCATCAGCGCAGCCTCTTCGAGGACATTGCGCGCTTCATCGATAGACTTCATTCCAGCCATTTCAACTCCTGTGTAGTTGGCTTGGTTAGGGCAGGGGAGCGGCGTTCCAGGCCAATCCCCTACACGTCTGATCCCTCGGCGGCTACGCCGCTTTGGGGCGATTCGCATGCGAAACGGCGTAGCCCTTTCCATGCAGATAGCGATAGAACAGCTCGACATACGGCAGCTCATCGAGCGGCTCATCGGTCAGCTCTTCCGGC
>NZ_LFRI01000598.1 GCF_001447195.1 Aquabacterium parvum
GATCAGGCCGCCACCATGGCCGCCTTGAAGGTCAAAAAGCTCAGCAACGAACTCCAGTTATCCCTCCTGTAGTGGCACGCTGACTAGGTCAACCTAGTCAAATCAACCACTTACAGCATTTGGTGTCGAACTCGGGCGGGCCCATGCGGAACCCAGCCAGCGAAGCCCTGTTCAAGAAGGGCTTCATCGATAGGGGAGTCGTCGTTGCCTGTCGTGGGGACAGCGTCTGCCACCGAGGTCAAGTGCACCACATATTCGACGTCATCAGCCTCGTCGCTCATTTGCATGACGGTCACTTCGTCTCGTGTGGTCTGTGCGTCAGGTGGCATCACTTTGCAGGCATGACTGAAAAGCACCACGTTGGATCCTTCTCCTCCACTTTGGGTTGACGGGTAGATCAGCCCATCGAGTCGAGGTTGAAGGGTGGCCAAATATTCGCAAATCACTTGGGTGATCACGTAGTCAAGGGCTTCGTCAGAAGGCAGCACCGGTGCGGACAGCTGCAAGGACAGGCGTCGCATGAAGGCAAACCGTTCTGCTTCTTGCTGAAAGCCTGGGTGGAACATGCTGCCCCGCGCGAACAGGCGGTCGAATGCTTTGAGGTTCACTAGTCGTAGGGGCCTCAGTGGTCTGAAGCCAGCCACAACCACCGAAGACCCGACGGGTGCACGGACCTCTGCAATGCAGGTGGCTACTTCGGTCGCGCCATAAAAAACGCTGATGCCAGCAGCATTCATGCGACCAGCCGGCGCAACTTTCCTCGGTGGTGCACTCAGTTCGGTTTCCCGCCTCAGCAAAAACTGCGTCACCTCACCGTGGTCCTTGGCCACTCGTGCGCGGTAGAGCAGGGCATCGGTGCCCTTGGTGATGACGGCTGGTCCATGGTGGCCTTCAAGGTGCTCCAGGCCATCGAAGATGGTGGTCAGGAACTGCAAGACGGCTGAGCTGAAGAACCTTGACTTGTGGGTGACGTCTTCCTTGATCGATTCCCACCATTGCTGCAAGCGATGTCCATCCGCAACCGTCTGCACGTAGCAGGCCTCATATCCGAATGGATCTTCTTCGCTCGGGTCGTCGTGGTGGTGCCAGTGTCGTCGGCTGTCAAGCTCAGCAATGACCGCATCTGCGATTTCTTCTGTGATGCCCGCCATGGACTGGATGACCTTGTTCGGTGGCTCGCCCTCCCGGGTCCACTCGTATGTGCTTTCCTTGTCCATGTGGAGGAACAGTTCGTATCCCTCTGGCGCGCTGGGGCTCAGTACGAAGTTTTCGTGAAACACCGGTTCGATGCGGTCGGCCAATGTCTGGATGCTCCAGGTTTTTGCGCCGCGACGGCCGCAAAACGTGCATTTGGCTTTGCTGCCGGATTGCTTGATCTCGGCGACGAGCATCTCATCGGACACGCATCGATGGCACACGAGGTCAATCTGATCGGTTGAGGCCATTGTTCTGCTGGATGGTGGGAGCTGTCAGACCGGCAAACGGGCCTGAACTTGCAAGCCCCCCAGTTTAGCCCTAAGATTGCATGAAATTTCAATGAGAATTCTGTCATGACTGCTGTTTCGGTTGCTTCTGAGAGGCCGGTGAGTGGCGCCGCTGAGCGGTTGGCCGCTTCGCTGCGTCCTGGGCGGGTGTACCGGCGGGAGGATTTGGCTGAAATGAGCACGGCGGTAGACCGTCACGTGCGCGAATTGGTCAAAGAAGGTCGAGTGAAGAAGCTGGCGCAGGGGATGTACTACGTGCCGAAGGTGTCCAGCTATGGGCCCGTGCCGCCCGAGGATGCTGAAGTGGTTGGCAGTTTCCTGCGCGATACCGAATTTCTTGTTTTCTCGCCGTCGGCATACAACGCAGTGGGCCTGGGTACAACGCAGCTTTACAACCGCACGCTGGTCTACAACCACAAGCGGCATGGCGTGTTCAAGCTCGGCAATCGGCAGTTCGATTTCCGGGTGAAACCACGTTTCCCCAAAAAGCTCACGCCGGAGTTTTTGTTTGTCGATCTACTCAACAATCTTGAGCAGTTGGCTGAAGATCGTGACGCAGTCCTGCGGCAAGCACAGAGCAAGCTGCCATCGTTTGACCCCGACAAGCTCAAACGCGCACTCTCGACATTTGGCTCCGTGGCCACCCGCAAGCGCACCAAAGGTTGGCTGAATGCCTGAATTTCTGCATGACCGAAAGGACTTCAGTGACCTGCTTGCCGTTGTCGCTGATGAGCGAAGCCTTGATCCGACATTGGTCGAGAAGGACTACTGGATCATGCATTGCCTTTGGGGGCTGCGAACTCAGGGGTTCAACTTCGAGCTCAAGGGCGGCACATCCTTGTCCAAGGGGTTTGGTGTCATCCATCGATTCTCGGAGGACATCGACATCCGCATCGAGCCACCCACAGATTTGGACGTCAAGACCGGCCGCAATCAGGATAAGGCCGCCCATGTCGCGTCCCGCCGAGCTTTCTATGACTGGCTGGCCGTCGAAATAAAAATGCCGGGCATTGTTCAAGTCGCTCGTGATGAAGATTTCGACGATGAGAAGATGCGCAGCGGTGGCATCCGGCTTTCTTACGCGGCGCGCACCGCCCCATTGGCAGGTGTCAAAGACGGGATATTGCTAGAGCTCGGTTTTGATGACACGGCACCCAACCGCCCGGTGACGATCTCGTCCTGGGCGTGGGACACAGCAAGCGCACGCGGCATCTCTGTAATGGATAACAGGGCCATCGACGTGCCGTGCTATGCGCCCACCCACACCTTTGTCGAGAAGCTTCAGACGATTTCGACCAAGTACCGGAAGCTGGGTGAGGCACAGGCGTTCCCTGCGAACTTCTTGCGCCACTACTACGATGTGTACTGCTTGCTGCAGTTGGATGAGATCCAGACGTTCATGAAGGATCCTGCATACCAGGAGCGCAAGAAGCAGCGCTTTCGCACGGGGGATGAGTTGGTGATTGCCAGCAATCCGGCATTCATCCTGAAGGATGCTGACGAGCGCAAGCGCTTTGCCACTGAGTACAGGAAGACTCAGGCGCTGTACTACCAAGGGCAACCAGACTTTGACGCACTTCTGGCTCGCATCGAAGAGAACATTGCCTTGATGTAGCAGAGTGAGTCATCCAGCCTTCCATCTCTCCAAGAAGCCAAATTTAGACATCGACCCAGGTTAGAAATTTGGCAGCACTAGGTTATGACCGGCACATGTGGAGTCGGACGGCGGACACGGTGTTACGGGTTGCCGCGTTGCCGCAACGGCTTCAAGGCTTTCTCGCACTGTCGTACTGCACTGATGGAGGACGTCATGCTTGCCGGGCGCGTTCTCTTTGCCGTTGGCGAAGTCGCTTGACGTAGGTGGAGTCGACAATTTTTTCTGGGCCAAGGCCTAATGCGCAACTCAACAAGCTGGCCATGCTTTGGTCAGTGAGCTCGAATGCGTTCGGCAAAAAGCCATGGTTGCGTCTGCTTGACTCTTCCAGTGCGACGAAGAACGCTTTGAAGGTGTCCGCCAGACCTGCGCGCTTGCCTTCCGTTCCCGCGTCAGTGATTGCGTCGTGCGGCAATGGGGTGGCCCCCCGAGTTCGACACCAAAATGCCGATTTCGCATTTTTGGTGAAGCCGTTTCCATGTGAATCAACGACTTATGCACATTTTTGCGGAAGTTTTGTGGTGGCAACTGCATGAATGCTTTGTAGTGGCGCAATTGGGGTGTTGCGCTATACTTGCGGCATGTTCATCAAGCTCACCCGCTCCAAAA
>NZ_LFRI01000599.1 GCF_001447195.1 Aquabacterium parvum
CCGCCAGACCTTGGGGCGCACGCCTTGCAACTCGACCTTGAGTTGCAGCACTTTGATGTTTCTGGTGGGTGACCCCACGAGCTTGAGCGAGGGCCTGTTCGATGAGGTGACCATGGCCCACATTGTGCCGATGGTCCGGGTGCTCACGCCGCCTGGCGTTGTTCAGGTGTGGCTTGCTGCGGTGGGCACAGCCGCCACGGCAGCAGCTCATCAACGCGGTTGATCGGATGATCGGCTATGCGCGCCAGCACCTGATGCAAGTAGGCATACGGATCGATCCCATGCAGCTTGGCCGTACCCAGCAGCGTGTAGACGATGGCGGCACGCTCGCCGCCCGCATCCGAGCCCAGATGCAGGTAGTTCTTACGCCCGATGGCCACGCCGCGCAGTGATCGCTCGGCGATGTTGTTGTGCGCCTCCATGAGGCCATCGTCCACGAAGCGCGTGAGTGCCCGCCAGTGGCTCAGGCTGTAGCCGATGGCCAGTGACATCGGTGACTTGGCAGACAGCTTTGCCTGCATCTCGATGAGCCATGTGTGCAAGTCTGCCAGGATGGGCGCCGTGCGTTGCTGTCGCTGCCGTCGTCGCTCATCAGGTGGTTGGCCCTGGATGTCCGCTTCGATGGCAAACACCCTGGCGATGCGCAGCAGGGCCTGGTG
>NZ_LFRI01000600.1 GCF_001447195.1 Aquabacterium parvum
CTACAATCACTCTCGTCTGCATTCGGCGCTGGGCTATCTCAGCCCCATGCAATACGAGCAACGCTGGCTGGCGGCTCAGCGCAAGAACGCCGCATGAAACCCGGGCTAAGCGCTCCGAAATTCAGGGGCAACCTCACCATCCCTTCGATGTTGATGGAGCCAAATGCAATCTGGTCGTACTGCATGTCGATCGACCAGTCCTTGTAGAAGCCGTAGACCACCGATGCGTCATCCAGCGCCGAGCCGATCCACACCACCGGTGTGGCGCGGATCTCGGACAGCCGACGGGCCACGTGGCTGATCAACTGGCGGCTCACCGCGATCGGAATGGTGATGCGCGGCGCGTAATCGCGCGGCACCAGCGTGGTGACGCCGAAGTCGTTGGTCTGTTTGACCGAGTAGTCCAAGATGCCCAGCTGCATGCCCTGGCGCGTGCCGCCAAGCTCTTGCAGACTGCCCAGCACGCAGGTGCCAACGCCCACAGCCGTGGTGCCGCTGACGGTGATGGTCACGTCGGAATCGCCGTATGGCAGCAGGTCCGTCAGCACCACCGTGCGCTTCATGACGATCTCGCCGAAGCAGTAGGTATAGGCGTCCACCACCCCGATGCCTGTGTTCAGGCTGATCTCGCTCCGGTAGATCTCGGTGCCGCTGCGCGATTGCGTGACCGTCACGCTCGATCCGGCCACATCGAGCAGGGCAACACCGCGAATCAGGCCCGGCCTGACCACGACGGTGATGTCGGCGCTTGACGTGCTGAACGTGACCGCGCGCTGGTCAAACATGGCCCAGCGGTTCGTTGGCCCGACCAAGACCCAGTTGGTGGTGTCCGAACTGGGCGCGCCTGGCGTCGGTGCCCCGCCCACCAATCGCTCCCACACCTGGTGGGCGTAGATCACCCGAGCGCCAAGTGCGTAAGCCGTCGCCGCGTTCCAGGCCGGGTGCTCAGACTCGGCCAGCGTTGACGACACCAGCATGGCCTCGGTGATCATGGTTGGTTTGATGATCTGCATGTCAGCTCACGTTCTGCACTTGCAGTGCATCAGCACGGGTCACCCGCTCGATCAGTGTTGCCACCTTCCCGGTGTTGCGGGCAATGGTCACGTCCCCGTTCACCTGGTCAGTTCGGATCTGATCCAGCAATCCCAGCACTTGGCGTAGCAGCCCAGCCACCTCAGTGCTGCCGCCGGCGCCAGCCAGAATCTGAGCCGTGGTCGCTGCATCGAAAATGCGCGCCGGTCCAGTCACCTCCAGCTCGGGGCCGTTTTCGCCCACCAGGCGCAAGCCACCGCCAAAGTCCCCGCCAGAAGCAAAGCCCTGGATGGACTTCAGCCGGTCAGCCGGGTTGGTGATGCCCTTGAGCGTGGCTTCCAAGCTGGCCAGGGTTTGCGCCTGCAGGCGGGCCACCTCCAGGCTGCTTGACGCCTGGGCCTGGCTGGCGTCCAGCATGGCCTTGCTCGCCTTGGGCAGCGCATCGATGGCGACCTGGTCACCTGCACGCGCCTGCGCGGTCTTGATCGCAAAGTCCGCCTGCAGCTGCGCCAGCGACAGCGAACCGCCACCAGCGCCCAGCCCACGGATCCGCTCGATCTCCGACTCGATGCCCGAGCCCACGTCCTGCAGCGCCTTGAGCAGGTCAGAGAAGCCACCCGACAGCTGCAGAACATTGCCCAGCAGCTCACGCCCCGACGCCGTGCTGGTGTCGATGCCCCGCACCAGCGCCGCAAAGGCGTCGCCCGATCCCGGCAGCGAAAAGCCCAGCAGCTGGAACTGCTTGGCCATGCGCTGAGTTGCCGCATCGACCTGCTCGCTTTCGGTCAAGAAGCCATCCTCGAAGGCCTGCAGCGAATCGGTCAAGGCCTGCAGACCACCGGCACCCTGCAGCAAATCGAAGCCGATCGCCTGGGCGTTGAAACCCAGCAGCTGAAGGCTCAGCCGCGCATCGGTCAAACCCTTGTAGGCGTCTGCGATGTCGGCTGCGTCACCATCGATCACGGCCAGGATGTCGGCCACACCGCCCAGGGCCTCAGTGGCCAGCAGGCTGTCGCGCACGAGTTCGGCTGCCACGTCGCCCTGCTTGTTGGCGATCAGGGTGTAGTTGATCGCCTCGATGCCAAAGCGCCTCAGCGTCACCGTGGCCTCTTCGACCCCGGAAGCCGTGCGCAAAACCGTCTGCAGATAGCCCTCACCCACCTTCTGGAAGGACTCCAAGCCCCCCAGGGCGAACCCAGCAAGCCGGTCACCCGCCGCGCTGAACACGTTGGTCAGCCGCTCGCTGATCTGCTCGCCGGAAAGGCCCTTGAGGTCGATCCGCCCAATGTCAACCACAAAGCCTCTGATGGCCCGGCTGACTTGATCGAGGTCTTTGCCCAGAGGCCCTGAGGCGGCCACCAGGGCATTGGCGAAGCCCCCGAAGATGGTGCTGATCTGGCGCTCCAGCAACGGGTCTGCATCGCTCAAAACCGTGCTGACCTTGCGGCTCGTCGTGATCCCGAGCGTCTTCTTCTTTTTCTCGATGTCGGAGTAATAGCTGGCGATGAACCCGCCATCGAGGATGGACCCAAGGTCTTGCGCACTGGCGGTGAGGCCCTGACCGATGATGGAGGTTTTCGTGCCGAAAAGGCCGCTGACCAGTTTGCCAGCAGCATTGCTCAGACCAGAGAGGAACCCACCCACCACCGGCAAGGTCCCAAGGGCGCGACTGGTGAAGCCGTTGATGGCGTCCAGGCCCTTGCCGATGAGATCGCGCTCAAACCCGGTTTTGACCCCGGCCGCCGACGCCCCAGCCCCTCCAGACTGCACGAGCAGGCTCGCCAAACCGCCGATGTTGCCCTCGATGTTGCGAAGGCTGGCGGCCATGGCTGCCGAGTAGCGCATCGTCATCGTGTCGATGTCCGAAAGGTCATCGATTGCCCGCGTGATGCTTTCGCTTGCGGCCTCAGGATCGCCCAAAACGGTCCCAGTCCCCTTGTTGCTGGGCAACGGCGCTGACGAGCTCCCGAAGGAGCCTGCCACGGCAAAGCCCAGGGCCGCCATGGTTGCCGCCATCGCTGCCATGCGCGGCCATGCCGTATACGGGTCACCTGCGGTGCCCTGGTTGGCTGTAGCCACCGCAGCCACAACCTGCCCTTCGGCCATCTTGGCCGCAATCCGCTGCACGGAACTTGCCAGCTCGATTGCACGCAGCACCTGTTCGGCGCTCTGCAGAGCTCGGTACCCGTCAGACTGCTCCTTGAAGAACCCCTTGCCCCGGTTCGCGCGACGCAAACAGCACAAGCCGAGTCAGCGAATCAACCCAACGTGACCGCCATGGCTCAGTGGCTGGGCAGCTTGACCCCGCCAGCTTGCTCAACGAAGACGGCGAATGGGTGCCGGCCGAGCATTTCGCCGACATGATCCGCGTGATCCTGGCCGAAACGGCGGACCCCGCTTTCGGGCTGATCGCCGGCAAGAGCCTGGCGCTGATGCGATACAGCATCATGACGCCGCTGGCCCTGTTCTCGCCTGACCTGCGGCACATCTTCGAGGACGTCAAACACTTCACGCCCCTGCTTTTCGAAGAGCCGGAGTACACGCTGATCGAGCGCGATGACGAGGCGCAGGTGCTGATGCACCCCTGGCTGCAGGAGCATGGCTGCGTGCGCTACCGCCACGACTTCCTGGTGACGTCGATCCTGCAGATGCTGCGTTTTGGCGGCATGCGCGACGATGAGCTGACCGCCATCGAAGTGCCCCACGAATGCGAGCCCGCACTCACCCCGCGCTACACCGCGTTGTGGGGGAGCAAAGTCCGGTTCGGGCAACGCAATTGCCGCGTCATCTTCAACCGCGCGGCGCTCGGTCGTCCCATGATGAGCCACAGCCAAGTGGGCTACGCCGGCGCACGCGAACGGGCCGCGCAGGCCTTGTCGGCCCGGATGAACCGCATCGACACGGCAGAGAAGGTTCGCCAATGGCTGCTGTCGGCGCTGCCGCAACAGCCGAGCATGGCCGAGACGGCGCGCCAGCTGAACATGAGCGAGCGCACCCTGAGGCGCAACCTGGCCGACCTGCAGACCAGCTACCAGGCCTTGGTGCAGGAGTGCCAGTTCCTCAAAGCCCGAAGCCTGCTCGCCGACGAACAACTGCCCATCAAGCACGTGGCGCATTGCCTGGGCTTCAACTCGGTGGCGAGCTTTCATCGCTCGTTTCGCCGCTGGACGGACACGACGCCCACGCTGTGGCGAGAAGCGCAGCTCAAGGGCCGATGAGCTTATCCACAGTTTCTGTGGATAAGCCTGTGGCCCCGGCTGGGACATCTCAGCACAAACCCGATGAACAAAGGGTTCTGACTGGATTGATCACTTTGCTCGCGGTGCGCGGCGCAGGTCGCTCAGCGAGGCAGATATCTCGCCGATGAGTGTCCGCAAATGCCGGTGCAAGCCCTGCTGGCTGTGCCGACGGTGCCAGAGCATGTCCACCGACATGCGCAAGGGCTCACGCGTGTGCAGGGGCGTGACCACCAGGTCTGGCGGCAGCTCCATCACGCCGCTGAGCACCACCTGAATCGACACCAGTGGCGCGCTGCGCAGGATGCGCACCGTCGAGGCCACGCCCGCCACAGCCGCCACCACGTTGCGCTGCAGGCCCTCGGCAGCGAAGGCCGCGTCCACCACCGTCGCGGCCTCACCTCGGTAACTGCTGACCACGTGGTCCAGCTTGGCGAGCTTTTGCAGGGTCAAGGGACCTTTGATGGCGAGTTGCTCACGCGAGTGCACGCACTGCATCGTGGCCGTCAGCAAGGTCATGCGCTCGTGCCAGTTGCGCTCGGGCAAGGGCACCCCAACCACCACGATGTCGACCTCGTCTGCATCCAGGGCATCAAGCAGGCGTTCGACCTCGATGAGTTGAACTTTCAGGCGCACCCCGGGTGACTCGGCGCGCAAGCGAGCCAGCAGCGGCGGCAGGATCAGCGATTCCAGGCCATCCGGGATGCTCATGCGCACCAGGCCTTGTGCTTGCGCCGGATCGAACGGAGGCTCCTCCAGCACCAGGGCCGCTCCGGCCAACAGCCAGGCGCGCACACGCGGCGCCAACTGGGCGGCGAGGTCGGTCAGCGCCATCTGGCGGCCTGTGCGCACCAGCAACTCGTCACCAAAGAGCTCGCGCAGGCGGGCCAGGGCGTGGCTCATGGCCGGCTGGCCAATGAACAGGCGCTCGGCCGCTCGGCCCACCTGGCGCTCGCTCAGCAAGGCATCCAGGGCCACCAGCAGGTTCAGGTCGATGCGGCGGAAGTCGGCGTGACGAATATCGATTTCGTTCATGAGAAAAATGCATTCAATCGATTTGCTTGATTCTACGGGAAAACCCAAACTTGCTTCCAAGGCGGCTTCAAACCGCCTCCTCCCGAAACCCGAGACTGAAAGGCCCGATCATGAAGAACACCACCCGCATCGCCGCCACGCTGCTGACCGCATTGAGCGCTGCCCTGATGAGCCAGACCGCGCTGGCTCAGCAGGCCAACGTGGCGCCCCAGTCCCTGACGCGCGAAGAGGTGCAAGCCGATGCCATCCTGGCCAAACGTGCTGGCCTGGACCAGTTCCACGACCCTGAAATCCAGATGCTGATGCCCGAAGCCTACGCCGCCGCCCAGGCCAAGTACCAGGCCTTGCGCACCAGCGCGGCGTTCGCGCAGGAAGTCAGCCGCATCAAGCTGGCCGCCGCTCGCTGAGCCGGGTCACGCCATTGCGCTGGACGCCGCGCCCTTGCACCGCCTCCAGCCTCAGCGGGCAACGCGACTCAAGCCACGCGATGGGTCTGCAGGTGCAGGCTCGTTTCCGTGTGGCTGATGCCCTTGATCAAGCGGATGCGCTCGAGCACCTGAGACAGCTCGCCAAGGTGCGCCACCTGCAACTCGGCCAGCAGGTCCCAGCGGCCATTGGTGTCGTGCAAGCTGGCCACACCGGGCTCGCCCAGCAGCGAGGCGATCACCTCGCGGGCGCGGTTGCCCTCCACCGCGATGCTCATCCAGGCTCGAATCAACTCGGGCTGGGCATCGGGGCGCAAGCGCACCGTGTAACCCACGATCACGCCCTCGTCTTCCAGCTTGCGCAGGCGGTTGGTGACGGTGCCGCGCGAGACGCCCAGCTTCTGTGCCAGCGTGGCCACCGTCAGGCGGGCGTCCTGCCGCAGCAGGCCGATGAGCTGTTGATCAACCGTGTCCATGGTTGATCAATTTACCAGAAAGCACTGCCGAAGTGGCAATTTTCTGGCACATCTTGCTCAGTTCTGGCGATTTTCATTGCCGCCGCTCGGTGAGAGACTGGCCTCAACGCAGACGGAGGCCACCATGAAACACCCTGCGAGCATCCCTACCACCCGCACCCGGTTCCTGGGCGTGGACGACGTGGCCCGCATCCTGCGCACCCTGGGCCTGAGACGCTGCCTCGGTGGCCTGGTCACCGCGCTGGACGCCGACTTCCGTCGCTGGCCCGAGTTCGACACCTGTGCGCGGGTTGCCAGCCATTCGCTTGAGGGCGTGATCGAGCTCATGCCCATCTCCGACGGGCGGCACTACAGCTTCAAGTACGTCAACGGTCACCCGGGCAATCACCGCCACCACCTGCCCACCGTGATGGCCTTTGGCGTGCTCGCCGAGGTCAACACCGGGGCGCCTCTGCTGTTGTCCGAACTGACGCTGACCACGGCCCTGCGCACCGCAGCCACCTCGGTGCTGGCCGCTCGCGCGCTGGCCCGCGCAGACAGCCACGTCATGGCCGTGATCGGCAACGGCGCGCAGGCCGACTTCCAGTGCCTGGCTTTTCACCACCTGTTGGGCATCCGCGAGGTGCGGCTGTTCGACCTCGACCCCGCGGCCACCGCCAAGCTGGCGCACAACCTCGCCGAACACACCCACGGCACGCTGAAGGTCACGCCCTGCGCCAGCACCGCCGAGGCCGTGCAGGGCGCCGACATCGTCACCACGCTGACGGCCGACAAGGCCTGCGCCACCATCGTCACCGCCGACATGCTGCGCCCCGGCATGCACCTCAACGCCGTGGGAGGCGACTGCCCCGGCAAGACCGAGCTGGCCGCTGGCGTGCTGCAGGCCGCGCGTGTCTTCGTCGAGTACGAGCCGCAAACGCGTGTCGAGGGCGACATCCAGCAGATGCCTGCCGATTTCCCTGTCACAGAGCTTTGGCGCGTGCTCAGCGGCCAGGCACCAGGACGCCTCGACGATGAGGACGTCACCGTCTTCGACTCCGTCGGCTTCGCGCTGGAAGATTTCACCGCGCTGCGCTTCATGCGAGACTGCGCAGACGCACTCGGCATCTTGCAGACGCTGTCCCTGGTGCCCGCGCCCGCCAACCCCAAGGACCTGCTTGGCCTGCTGTCGCCCACACCGACAAACGCCCAGCAGCCCAAGCCCCGGCACGCCGCATGAGCCCCCACACGCCAACGCGCCATCGACACGTCAGCCTGATCGGTGCCCCCACCGACATAGGCGCCAGCTGCATCGGCGCCCGCATGGGTCCAGGCGCCTTGAGGGTGGCTGGCCTGGCCGACGCCCTGGCGCGCTGCGGCCTGCAGGTGCAGGACCTGGGTGACCTGCACGGCCCCGACAACCCTTGCCAGCCCGCCATCGACGGCTGGCGGCACCTGCGCGAGGTCGCCACCTGGAACGAACGCGTGCACGCGGTCGTGCACGGCGAGCTGGCCAGCGGGCGGCTGCCCATCTTGCTGGGCGGCGATCACTGCCTGGCCATCGGCTCGATCAGCGCCGTGGCCCGTCACTGCCGCGCCATGGGCAAGCGCCTGCGCGTGCTCTGGCTCGATGCCCACGCCGACTTCAACACCGCCGAACTCACGCCCACCGGCAACCTGCATGGCATGCCTGTGGCCTGCCTGTGCGGTCACGGCCCGCAAGCCCTGACGAGCCTGGGTGGACACACGCCAGCGCTCGATGCCAGCGAGCTGCGCCAGATCGGCATCCGCAGCGTGGACGAAGGCGAAAAACGCCTGGTGCACGCTTTAGGCATCGAGGTCTTCGACATGCGACACATCGACGAGCACGGCATGCGTCAGACCATGGAGCAGGCCCTGCTCGGCCTGGACGAGAACACCCACCTGCACGTGAGCCTGGACGTCGACTGCCTGGACCCCGACATCGCCCCCGGCGTGGGCACGCCCGTGCGCGGTGGCCCCACCTACCGCGAGGCCCAGCTCTGCATGGAGATGATCGCCGACACCGGCCTGCTGGGCTCCCTGGACGTGGTCGAGCTCAACCCCGCACTGGACGTGCGCAACCAGACCGCCGAGCTGGCAGTTGACCTGATCGAGAGCCTGTTCGGCAAGACCACGCTGATGCGCGCGCCGCCTCGCTGAGCCCACCACGGACGTCGCCACCGCTCGCCACCCAGCCCACGCACCCGCCACCGAAGGAGCCCGCCATGCGCCTGCCCCACCCGTGCCGCCCCGAAGCCGATGTCGTGCGGCACCGCCTGCAGTCGCTGGAGGGCGCACTGAACTGGGACGAGGCCATGCGGCAGGCCCGCCCATGGGTGCAGGCAGTGCGAGATCACCCACCGCCGTTCTGGGCGCTCGAATCGCTGCTCAAGGAGTTCCCGATTTCCAGCCAGGAAGGCCTGGCCCTGATGCGCCTGGCCGAGGCCCTGCTGCGCGTGCCCGACGCGGACACCGCCATCGCCCTGACCGCTGACCAGCTCGGCAGGGCTGATTTCAGCGCGCACGGTGATTCGGCCATGGCCCGACTCTCCAGCACAGCGGTGGCCTGGTCCAAGCACTTCCTGCCGGGGGCACATCACCCGAGCGGTGACGCTGGCAAAGCTGGCCTGGGCGCCGGGGGCATCGCCGCGCGGCTGGGCGCCAAAGCGGTGGTGGCCGCGGCCGTGCGCGCCGTGCAGCTGCTGGGCCAGCAGTTCGTGCTCGGCCAAACCATCGAGCAGGCCTTGCGTGAGGCCGCTCAGGTGCACCGCCTGCACCCCGGCGTGCGCTTCAGCTTCGACATGCTGGGCGAAGGCGCGCGCACCGAAGCCGATGCGCTGCGCTACCTGCAAGCCTACGAAGGTGCGCTGGACCACATCGCCCAGGCCCAGCGCGAGGCGCACACGCCCATGCTGGCCGATGGCCTGTCGATCAAGCTCAGCGCGCTGCACCCACGCTACGAAGACGCCCAGCGCGAACGCGTGATGGCGGAGTTGGTGCCCCGCGTGTGGACGCTGTGCCAGCGCGCGGCAGCCGCCAACTTGAACCTCACGCTGGACGCCGAAGAGGTGGACCGACTGGAGCTGTCTCTCGACGTGGCCGACGCGCTGATGGCGCGCATCGCCTCCGAAGCCCCCGGCTGGCAAGGCTTCGGCCTGGCCCTGCAGGCCTACCAGACGCGCTCGCTGGAATTGGTGGAGCACGTGATCGCGCTGGCGCGCCAGCACCGCATCCGCCTGATGTGCCGACTCGTCAAGGGCGCCTATTGGGACGCCGAGGTCAAACGCGCGCAAGAAGAAGGCCTGCCCCACTACCCCGTCTTCACGCACAAGCACCACACCGACATCGCCTACCTGGCCTGCGCTCGCGCCATGCTCGATGCGCCCGATGCCCTCTACCCCCAGTTCGCCACGCACAACGCCGGTACCGTGGCTGCGCTGCTGCAGATGGCCCGTCAGCGAGACGCCCGCTTCGAGCTGCAGCGCCTGCACGGCATGGGCGAAGGCCTGTACCGCGAGGTGCTGCGCGAGCCGCTGCTGAGCTGCCGGGTCTACGCGCCGGTGGGCCCGCACCGCGACCTGCTGGCCTACTTGGTTCGCCGGCTGCTGGAGAACGGCGCCAACAGCTCCTTCGTGCACCAGCTGGCCGACCCGGGCTTCGGGCTCGACGAGTTGCTGCGCTCGCCCCTGCGCCTCTCGCCGCAACCCGGGCAGCCCTTGCCGGCCGACATCTTCGGCCAGGCCCGGCTCAACAGCACGGGGCCCGTTCTGCACGTGCGGTCGGAGCGCGAGGCATTGCTGGCCACGCTGCGCTCGACGCCTTTGCCCCATGTGGTCGAGTCGTCACCGCAAGACGTGGCCGCCGCATTCGAGCGGGCCCAAGCTGCCTTCCCGGCATGGTGCGACCGACCCGTGAGCGAACGCGCCCGCATCCTGCGCAGCGCCGCGCAAACCTTGCAGGAACGCCTGCCCACCTTCTGCGCCCTGCTCGTGCAGGAGGGCCGCAAAACCTGGCCAGATGCCATCGCAGAGGTGCGTGAGGCCATCGACTTCCTGCGCTACTACGCCGTGGAAGCCGAGCGCGTGATGGCACCCCAAACCCTGCCAGCCCCCTACCCCGGCGTCACGGGCGAGGCCAACGTGCTGACGCTGCGCGGGCGCGGCACCTGGGTCTGCATCAGCCCCTGGAACTTTCCGCTGGCCATCTTCCTGGGGCAGCTTTCGGCGGCGCTGGCGGCGGGCAACTGCGTGCTGGCCAAGCCGGCTGAGCAGACCCCCGCGGTGGCCATGGCAGCCATCCGGCTGATGCACGAGGCCGGTGTGCCGCCCGAGGTGCTGCAAGGCCTGCACGGCCCGGGCGAAACCGTGGGCGCGGCGCTGGTGGCGCAAGCCGGCATCGCGGGCGTGGCGTTCACGGGCTCCACGCAGGTGGCCAAGCTCATCCAGCGCACCCTCGCCGCCTCAGACGGCCCCATCGTGCCGCTGATCGCCGAAACCGGTGGCCTGAACGCCATGCTGGTCGACCCCAGTGCCCTGCCTGAGCAGGTGTGCGACGCCGTGCTGCAAAGCGCCTTCCGCTCGGCCGGCCAGCGCTGCTCGGCTTTGCGCCTGCTGTGCCTGCACGAAGACATCGCCGAGCCCGTGCTGGACATGATCTCAGGCGCCGTGCGCGAGCTGCGGGTGGGTGACCCGGCCCGCATCGACACCGATGTAGGACCGCTGATCGATGCCGAGGCCCATGCGAACGTGCTGGCCCAACTTGAGAGGCTGCGGCGCGAAGCCAGGCCACTGTGGGACGACGCCCCAGGTGACACGCAGGGCCACAACCGGGGACGCATGCAGCCCACCGAGGCCGACGAGCAACAACTGCTCGCACCACAAGCCTTCGAGGTCGATTCACCCGCACGCGTGGGGCAGGAAATTTTCGGCCCGGTGCTGCAAATCTGGCGCTGGCGGGGCGATCCGCAGGCGGTCATCGAGCAGATCAATCGCCTGGGCTACGGCCTGACGCTGGGCATCCAGACCCGCATCGACAGCCGCGCACAGGCGCTGGCCAGCGCGGCCCGCGTGGGCAACGTCTACGTCAACCGCAACATGGTGGGCGCCGTGGTGGGCCTGCAGCCCTTTGGTGGACAAGGCCTGAGCGGCACAGGGCCCAAGGCGGGCGGGCCGCACTACCTGCCGCGCTTTTGCGTCGAGCAGACGGTGACGATCAACACCACCGCTGCGGGCGGCAACGTCGGGTTGATGGCGGGGTGATGGCGGGATGATCGGGGGATGAGGCCCACCACCAACCTCAACCGCCTTGCTGCATCAACGAGTCGAGGGTGAGGTCGAAGGCCGCGCCGAAGGTGTCCAGGAAATAGCGCAGCTCGGGCGTCATGTGCTGGTTGAGCTTGCCCTCGATCTGCTGCGCCGCCTGGGTGTACTCCGGGTTGCCGTAACGCAACTCGGCCCGGCACTTGAACCAGGCGGCCAGGCGGTCGGCTGTCTTGACCAGCGCCGCCTCATGGGCCGGCCACTGCTCGTGGTCCATCATCTCGCCGATGGCCGGCTGCAGCACGGGCGGCAGCAGCGCCACCATCTCGCGGCAGACCTCGCCTTCCAGGTTGGCCGTGGCATGGCGCATGGCGGGCGAGTACTTGACCGGGGTCGGCAGATCGCCCGTGATGGCTTCGGTGGCGTCGTGAAAGAGAGCGCGCGCTGCCACCGCGTTCGGGTCCACCGGCTGCTGGAACACGTCGCGGCTGATGACAGCCAGCGCATGCGCCAGCACCGCCACCTCCCAGCTGTGCTGGGCCACGTCCTCTTCGACGGCGTTGCGCATCAGGCCCCAGCGCTTGATGTGGCGCAGGCGGGCGATGTGGGCGTAGAACGGGCTGTGCCCGAGGGGTTGGTCGGCAGGTGAAGCGGGGGCGTCGGACATGGTGGCGAAATGGGACAGAGCAATCGACAGGGAGCGGCCAAGCCCACATCATCCCTCAGAGCTGAGCGAGGCTGCACAATCGAGGCCAAGCTGAAACGGGTGCGCCCCACAGAAAACCACCAACGATGAGCGACGACCTCGGAAAAATCCTGCTGCTGGCCATCGTGCTGATCGCCGGCCTTTTCGCCTGGCGTGCCTGGGAGGTCAAGCGCCAAAGCCCGCAATGGCCGAGTGTCGAGGGCGTCATGCTGACCTCGCAGCCTCGCGCCATGCACGACAACCCGGCCGAGCCCGAGAGCGCCAAGCACGACTGGGTCGCCGAGGTGCGTTACGCCTACATGGTCAACGGCGTGTCCTACACGGGGGATCGGCTTCAGGCGTTCGGGCGGCGTTACATGACCAAGGAAGAAGTCCAGCAGGAACTGGCGCCCTTTCCCGTTGGTGCCCACATCAAGGTCTTCTACGATCCGGCCCGGCCTCAAAGCAGCGTCCTCATCCCAGGCTGACTCGCCATCGTGTTGACACCCGTCAAGCCAGCACCAACCCTGCGCCCGTCCGAGGGGCATCAAGGGGGAACGATGCTTGCTTACCCCGCCCGGTATCCCTAGACTGCGCGGTCTGCCCCACAGGGCACCCATCCCCCCGACCGTCCGCCACCCCCGCGTGAACATGGATTCCCTGGACAACGACCGCCACCGCACCGACATCCTCAACCGCCTCAAACGGGCCGAAGGCCAGTTGCGCGGCATCCAGCGCATGGTCGAGGAGGGCGAGGACTGCCAGGCCATCGCGATGCAGATGGCCGCCGTGCGCAAGGCCCTGGACAGCACCTACCTGCGCATGGTGCGCTGCCAGATGGAACAACACCTGCAAGTGCAGCTCGCAGACACCCCCGACGCCGACGCCCGCATCACCGCCTTCCTGGAAAACATGGAAGGGCTGATGGGCAAGCTGCGCTGACCCTCAACCCAGGACCCCGGATGACCGCTGCCCTGCCCTCGCGCGCCCTGCCACCCGACGACACCCAGCGCGAGTTGCTGCACAACGAGCTGCATGCGCGCCCCCCCGCGCGCATCCGACTGCCTGCTCTGGTGGTCTACGTGGCCGTGCTCAACGAGGGCGTGACCCGCGAGGACGAATGGCACCACCTGCGCCGACTGCCTGAGCAGTCGGACCTGCCGATGGCAGCGCTCAGCGGCCATTTCGTGCGCCTGCGCTTTGCGTCGCACACCCTGAAATGGGAGCGCCACACCGAGTTCACGCGCTACTCCATCGTGCAGACCTTGCCCGAGAACGCCCTGCGCGACGCCTCCGAAGAGGAGCTGATGCAGCAGCTCGTGGTCGACCCGGCCTGGCTGGCCAGCATCCCGGGGCGCACGGTGGCGGCCATCATGATGGCCATGGTGCATGGCGATGCCGACGACCCGGTGGCCATGCGATCACTCGGTCGCCACTGGTTTGAAGGGCACGACACGCTGGCGTCGCTGTTGGGCATCAAGCGCGCCTGTGCCATGACCGACTTCCGCCTGCGCGACAGCGGCTTCGAGCGGCTGCTGGTCGTCGCTTCTGCGCAGACCTCGGAGCTGCGCGTGGGTCGCATCTCGCAGCGGCTGCTGGAGCTGGAGACCTACCGCCTGATGGCCCTGCGCGGCCTGCCCGTGGCCAAGGACCTGCTGCCCATGCTGGGCGAGGCCGAGACCACGCTGGCGGCCATCACCGCGCGCATGGAAAACAAGGACACCTCGGACCAGGAGTTGCTCGACCAGCTCATCGCCCTGGCCGCACGGGTCGAGCGGGCCACGGCCACCCACTTGTATCGCTTCACCGCGACCCAGGCCTATCACCAGCTCGTGCAACAGCGCATCGAACAGCTGCGTGAAACACCCATCCCGGGCACGCAATCGGTGGGCGAGTTCGTGCTCAAACGGGTCTCGCCCGCCATGGCGACGGTGCACGCGGCGGCCCAACGCCTGAGCTCGCTGTCTCAACGCATCGAGCGCGCCAGCGCCCTGCTGCGCACCCGGGTGGACATCGCCACCGAATCACAGAACCAGATGCTGCTGGAGAAGCTCACCCGCGGGCAAGAGCTGCAGCTGCGCTTGCAAAGCACCGTGGAAGGCCTGTCGATCGCGGCCATCAGCTACTACGTGGTCAGCCTGATCCTGTACGCAGGCAAGGCGGGCAAGCAGGCCGGCCTGCCGATCCAGCCCGAGCTGGTGGCCGGCGCCACCGTGCCCTTCGTGCTGGCGGCCATCTGGTGGGGCACCCGGCAGTTGCACAAGCGCCTGCGTGACGACGGCCACTGACGCTTGTTCGAGTTGCCACGAGGGCACCTGCGGCAAAGGCCGTCAGCGCCAGCGCCACTGCCAGATGAAGTCGATGGCGTTGTCCTCACCGGCCTGGGCACGCACCTTGAAGCGCTGCGCCAGGCTGTAGATGAGCTGCCAGTTGCCCCCCGTGGCACTGAGGTTTCGCTCATAGCCCATGTACCAGTGCCGCGAGATCTGCTTGCCGACGCTGACCACGGTGTCGCGCACGGCCCCGTCGCTCTGGCTCACCGACAGCGTGTCCAGGCCCAGCAGACCGATCACGCGGTCGGTCACGCCCGGCCCGTCATCACCTGAGAGCAAGGCCACTGCCGCCGTCTGCAGCAGCCCGATGTCGGCGCCGCCCAGGCCGGTTGGCGCGCGCCCCAGCACCAGCCAAGAGAGCTGCTCCGTCTCGGACAGGGTCGGCTCGGAGTACAGGCGGATGCGCGGGTCCTGCGCCGTGCCGGTGATGCGCACGCCCACCTTGACGTCGCTGTCCTGGGCGGTCGGGGTCTGAGGCCGCATGGCCAGGATGTCCAGGCGCGGGTTCTCGATCAGGCCGTTGAAGGTGATCGCGCTGCGCTCGATGTCGAGCTTCTGGCCGTAAGCCGCGAACTTGGCCTGCTCCAGCCTGATGGCCCCATGGACAGCCGGTTTGTTGCGCGGCGTCGTGATCCGCAACTGCCCCTTGAGCAGCCCGGTCAGGCCATGCCCCTTCAGGCTGAGCCGATCACCCATGCCAACGGCCAGGTCGGTGTCCAGCGTCAGTTGTTTGCCCTGGGCACCACCCGATGTGGCCACGCTCTTGGGCTTGTCGGCGTCACCCGGTCTGTTGATGACGTTGACGTCGTCGCCAATCGTCGCCGCGCTGCCCCGGCTGATGTCGATGAAGCCCTCATCGACCCCGAACTGCCCCTTGACCACCATGTTCCAGTCGGACAGGGTCGTCTCTGCGCGGCCGCTGACCACCACCCGGCGGTCGATGCGCTGCAAAGCGGCAAAGCGATCCATCGTCAACGCCAGGCGCCCGGACAAGGGGCTGTCGAGCCGCAGCTCCCCTTCGAGCCCGATGCGCCCACCTTGGGGGCCACCCGTCGCTTCCAGCCGCGTCAGGCGGATGCGCTCGCCATCGAGCGCCATGTTCAGCTGGCCGTCGTGCAAGCTGATGCCCAACAAAGCCTGCGACGCACTCAGCCCTGATCCTTCGATGCGCCCGGTGAACTGCGGCGCGCCCAAGGTGCCCCCCAGGCTGGCCTGCACCAGGGCCCGCCCCCCCAGTCGCCAGCCGGCGGGCACCCAGGTGGCCAGGGCGCGAAGGTTGGACACGTCCAGCTTGACCTCGCCGCCCAGCGAAGAGGTCGGATCAGGCCAGGCATCGGCTCGCAAGGGCTGCACGACCTGCCTGCCAGTCAGCAAACCCAGCACCCGCCCGTCGATGCGTTGTTCGGCCACCCAGACACCCTGGCGAGCGCGCAGGCTCACACGGGCCTCGCGCAGGCCCAGGCGCTGAGGACGTCCACCCTCGATGCCAGGCTCGGAAAAGCTCAGGTCGCCGGAGCGTCGCGAGATCAGCGCGTCCACCTCCCAAGGCTGCGTCCCCCGTTGCACCAGCTTGAACTCGCCGCCTGAGACCAGGTCACCTGTCCAGCCTTCCTCTGGCTGCCACAGCGTCAGCCAGGGCGCCAGCGGGAATGGCGGCAGCACCAGCGAGACCTCGCGCATGGCCTCAACCCCGGGTTGCCCGCCAGGTGTGCGCCAGACCAGGCGATCGAGTTGCCCATTGAGTCCCATGACCTGCAGGCGGGTGGCGGCCACCAGCCACTCCGATTGCCGATCGTTGACGCGCCAACCCAGGTCGGTGGGCTCCAGTCGGAACAAGGCGGGGCGGCCGCGCGGCTGCTCCCACGTCAACTGGGCCTCGCTCAGGCGCGCCTGCCAGGCTCGCTCGGCGGCAGCGCTGCGCCAGTTGCCAGTCAAGCCCACGGCCAGGCGCACCGCGCGCTGGGTGTCCACCTCGCCCTCGCGCACTGGGGTACCCTCGCCATCGAGCCGAATGCGGTGCGATGCCGCGCTGCCGTCCACGCTCAGCGCCAGGCGAGCCAGGCGCCAGCTGCTCAGGCGGGCGTCCTGCAGCGACCACTTCGCGGACATCCTCCCGTCTGCCCGGCTGAGGTCGAGCTCACCTTGCCCATCGACCGAGGCCAGCTGCCAGATCGCTCTGTCTGCTCGGGTGGCGGCGATGTCCTGCCCGCTGACGCGGTATGTCAGCGCCTGCAAGGGCCATGCGCCCTGGGCGGTCAGGCTCAGGCGGCCACGCATGCGCTCGGCGCCCATGGCTCCCGCCCACGGGGACAAGGACGCGATGTCAGGCGCCTGAACGTCCAGCTCCCAACGCCCCGCCGAGCCAACCCGCTGCCCATTGAGCAAGCCACGGGGGGCCTGGCCCTTGAGCGACAGGCGGTTGCCGCCCAGCGTGGCCTGCGCGTCCAGCGTCATGCCTTGGGCAGACCGAGGCGCAGACCAATTGGCTCGTCCAGACAGGGGCACGCCCGCCAGGCTGCTGGGCGACAAGGTCCACGCCATCGCACCTGCGAGCTTGCCGTCAACCTCGAATTGCCCCTGTCCCGACAGGTGGGTCTCACCCTGCAGTGCCGCCGGCCATGGCAGCCAGGCACGTGGGTCGAACCGATCCAGGCGCACGCGCCCCATTGCCGCCCATCCGCCCTGCTCGGCGGCCAAACCCCAGCGCACGCTCACGTCGTCGAGTTGAGCCCGCGCCTCGCCGGAAGCCAGCTGCAGCGCCTTGATTGCCCACCGCTGGGGTGAGAGCTCGCTGCCCAGGCCGATGCTGACCGGGGTCTTGAGAGAGCGGCCAGCCACCTCGTGCACCGTGCCATTCAGGCGCAGGTCCAGCGCCCCAGACAGGCTGGCGGCAGCCGCATCAGGCTTCCAGCGCAACTCGCCAGCCAAGGCCAGGTCAGGCAGGCTGGTCAGCAGGGCCCGGGGCGCCAGGTCCTGCACGCCAACGACCAGCGGCGCGCGCCCCATCAAGGGCCCGCTGAACAACAGCCGGGCAGGTTGCTGAGCTGTGCGCCCCGGCAAGCTCACCACCAGGTCGGTGCGCACCTCTCGCCAGGTGTCGGCACCGGCTTGCGCGACCAACTTGCGATCGATCGAGAGCTGACCTTTCATCGCCAACCAGGGCAAGCGCCCCTGGTCCCAGGCTCCTGCCAGGCCGTTGCCCAGGTCCACCTTGGCGACCAGGTCGCGCGCGGCCAGATCTTCGAACCCCACTCGCCCACGGATCTCCGAACGGGGCAGCCCAGGCCACAACGCCGCCAGGTCCAGCGCTTCGATGTCCAGGCGCCCCCTGGAAACCGGCCAGGACGCAAAGGGCTGCACGCCCACGTCGGCACGCACAGACTGCGCCGATCCGCGCTCGGGTTGCCAGCGCACGTCCAGCTGCAAACCAAAATCCTTGAGCGGCCCCTGCGCTCGCAGCTTCACCAAGCCGGCGCCCGCCAGCAGGCCGTCACCCGACGAGGATGCCTCACGCCGGCCCTCGGCCTGCAAATCGGCCTCCAGCGGCATCGCCCCGGTCCCGCCCAACCCCAGCTCACCAGACAGGCGCCAATCGGTCCAGCTCAGGCTGCGCAGGCGCACCGCATGGCGCATGGCCCCCAGGCGCAACTCTGCGTCCAGGCCCCGCAGGGGCTGCCCCCCGGTCAATCCATGGAGCTCGGCGATTTCAAGCCGGCCAATCGTCAGGCTCAACGGCAGGCTCAGGTCGGTCGGAGGCGGACTGGGCTGCGCCTGCGGATCGGGCACCCACTTCAGGTCAATGCGGCGCCCGCTCAGGCGGTCCACCTGCACGCCCAGCCACCATGGCGCACTGCGGTCCACCACCAGGCGCAGGCCCTGCCAGGCAGGCTGCTGCCAGACCAGGCGCCCCTCGCGCGGCAAACTCACCTCCAGGCGCGCGGCCTCGAAGTCACCGAGCAAGGCCCCACGCGGTGCCACCACCGTCACGCCAGGCAAGTGCGACACCACCTGCTCGGTCAGCCACTCGTCGTGCAGCAGCGCCCACAAAGCGCCCAGCGAAAGCAGCCCCAGTAGCAGCAGCGACAGCGGTGCCCAGGTCAGGCGCCAGGTGAAAGACAAGAGCAAACGCAGCCAGCGCCAAAGGCTCGGGGCCACGCCCTTCTCCATGCCTGGACCATCCCCAGGCCCATCAACTGGGCCACCACCGGCAGGGCGATCGGGGTCCGGGTGCACGTCACTCACAGGCTGACCCCGACGCTGAAGTGCAAGCGCCACTCATCGGTGGACACCCCGCGCGCGATGTCGATGCGAAACGGTCCCACCGGGCTGCGCCAGCGGATGCCCACGCCGTGCCCCCGCTTGAGCGCCCATTGATCGATGCGTTCGGCCGAGTCGCCCACGTCCATGAACACCGCGCCTAACAAGTTCGGCACGCCCGGCCACAAGGGGTGCGACAGCTCGATGCTGCCCGTGCCCAGCACGCGACCACCGGTGGTCACGCCATCTCGCTCGACGCCAATGGAGCGAAAGGCATAACCACGGATGGAGTCGTCACCGCCCGCGCGAAACAGCAAGGCATCGGGCACGCTGACGTTGTCACGCGCCAGCACCTGGCCGCCCTCGGCGCGAAACTGCAGCTGCCACGAGGCCGGCAGGGGCACGTAGGCCGTGAATCGCCCATGCACCCGGCCAAAGTAGCCGCTTTCGTCGAGCGCAGAGATCGAGCGCCCGCCGGTGAGCGCCACCATCGTGGTCGTGCCCCGGGTCGGCAGAACCTGGCTGTCCACGTCGCGAAAGATCCACTGGGACGTGAAGCTCAGCGCGGTCGCGTCGGCCACCAGCAGGTCAGCGGCCGAACGCACCGAGGTGCGCAAGGCTTCCACGTAGTCGGTGCGCTCCAGCCGTTCGCCTTCACGCAAGCGGCCCACCTTGAGGCGCTGCGTTCGCGTGATGGCGTTGTCGTTGTCCTCGATGCTGGAGACCTGCGCGGAGGCCAGGCCACGCTTGCGGCCAGGCCATGGGTGCGAGAGCAGGTCGACCAGGCCGTCCGACACGCGCAGGCCCAGCTGCACCTTGGTGCGCACCTGCCAGTCCTGCCCGAAGGGGTTGCGGTGCAGGTGCTCGAACGACACGCGAGGTCCGTTGTCGCTGCTCGCGCCAACGCCCACGGAAGCCTCCTGAATGGGCGCCTCGCGCACCTGCACGATCAGCGGCGTGGCCTCGGGGTGGTTCACATCCAGGACCGGAGAGACGTACACGCTCTCGAACAGGTTGACCTTTTGCAGGCGCTCCTGCCAGTCCAGCACCTGCCGCTCGCGATACGGCTGCCCAGCCCGAAACGGCGCCAGGTTGAGCACCGCAGAGGGCGGCTGTCGCTCCAGTCCTTCGATGCGCACGTCGCCAAACGCGAAGGCAGGCCCGGAATCGGCCACCAGGAACAGGCTGGCCGTGTGCGCCTGCGCATCCACCGTGGCCGATGTGCCGCTCCAGCTGGCCATCGGGTAGGTGTCGGCACGCAAACGAGCCAGGGCAGCGTTCTTGGCCGTGGTCCAGTCGGACTGGCGAAAGGGCTCGTCCTGCGGCAGCGCCCAGTTGTCGGCGATGTCTTCGGTGAGCGACTTGGCCTCGGCGTCTTCAGCCGACAAGCGCGTGTCGAGCTGGCCTTCGTAAACGAACTGCACACGGCTGATCACCGTGCGGGGCCCGGGCTCGACCACAACCTGAACGAGCACTGGCGAGGCCTGCGCGTCCTGGGTCTGTCCCTGCACCGGCGATGCGGATGTGGATCCCGATGCGGTCGCAGGCGTGGCCGCACCGTTGCCATCGGCCGCGGCATCTTCCACTTTGATGCGCACCTGTGCGGTGAAGTAGCCCTCGGCTTCCAGCAGGGCTCGGGCCTGGGCCGGCACCTCGGCCAACAGTCGGCGCAACTCGCCACGGGTGATGCGCAAGGCCGAGGGCGCCGGCTCGTCGCCGCCTTGTGAGGCCGTTGCGTCGTCTTGCGCCTGCTCCGCCTCCCGCTGGTAACGCGCCAGGTCAAGGTTCTCCAACAGCAGGTCATCGAGCGGCGAAGGGGCCTGCACCGTCAACTGCCAATCGACCGGCCTTGGCGCACGCCGGACTGGCGCACCGGCGGCAGCACCGGCATCGTACGCGCTGGCAGCACCCGACACGGCAGGTGCCGAAACCTCGCCCGTCGCCTGCGCCCAGGCAGCAGCGCCCGACAGCCAAGCCACCGAGCCCAGCAGCCCGGCGATGAACACACCAGCCCAACGCACCATCACTTGCTCAGCAGACGCATCGCGCTCTCGAGCCCTTGCAGGCTCATCGGGAACATGCGACCGCCCATGAGCTGGCGCATGATCGACACGCTCTGGCGGTACTCCCACACGCCCGGCTGCTCCGGGTTGATCCACACGTGCTGCGGGAAGGCATGCGTCAGGCGCCCGATCCACTCTGCCCCGGCCTCTTCGTTGTTGTACTCGACGCTGCCGTGCGCCTGCAGGATCTCGTAGGGGCTCATGGTCGCGTCACCCACGAAGATCAGCTTGTAGTCCTTGTTGTACTTGCGGATGATGTCCCAGGTCGGGATCTTCTCGGTGAAGCGCCGGTGGTTGTTCTTCCACATGAAGTCGTAGACGCAGTTGTGGAAGTAATAGAACTCCAGGTGCTTGAACTCGCTTTTGGCGGCCGAGAACATCTCTTCCACCCGATGGATGTGGTCGTCCATCGACCCCCCCACATCCATCAGCAGCAGCACCTTGACCGCGTTGTGCCGCTCGGGCACCAGCTTGATGTCGAGCATGCCGGCGTTGGCCGCCGTGCTGTGGATGGTGTCGTCGAGGTCGAGCACCTCGGCCGCGCCCTGGCGCGCGAACTTGCGCAGGCGGCGCAGCGCCACCTTGATGCTGCGCGTGTCGAGCTCGATGGTGTCGTCGTAGTCCTTGAATTCGCGCTGGTCCCAGACCTTGACGGCCTTGCGGTGGCGGGACTTGTCCTGCCCGATGCGGATGCCTTCGGGGTTGTAGCCATGGGCGCCGAAGGGCGAGGTGCCGCCGGTGCCAATCCACTTGTTGCCACCCTCGTGGCGCTCCTTCTGCTCCTTGAGCAGCTCCTGGATGCGATCCATGAGCTTGTCCCAGCCCATGGCCTCGATCTTGGCGCGGTCTTCGGGTGTGAGTTCGCGCTCGAAGTGCTTGCGCAGCCACTCCAAGGGAATATCCTTACCGAAGTCGACGGCATCGACCACCCCCCTGAAATAAGTGGAGAAAGCCCGGTCGAATTTGTCGAAATGCGCCTCGTTCTTGACCAAGGTGGTGCGGGCCAGGTGGTAGAACTCATCCACCGAGGGTTCGATCACGTCCTGCTTGATGGCTTCCAGCAGCGTGAGGTACTCCGGGATCGTGACCGGCAAGCGTGCCGCACGCAACGCGAAGAAGAAGTCAATGAGCATAGGCAGTCCTGGGAATCTCGCGCTATTTTGGCCCCTGATCGGCGTCGTCGCCACATCGGGGCTGGATGGGTGCGATGCTTTCGGGGACTCCTGAGTTGTCTGGCCCGACATGGAATTGCGACACCTGCTGTTGGCCTACGTCCTGCTGACGTTCGCCTTCACCACCTCGATGTGGTTCATCGCGGGCACTTGGATGGGCCTGTCGCGCAAAGCCGCGTCCGACTGGATGCGCGCCAACCTCACCGGCGGACTGGCCCTGGTGCTGCTGCTGTTCGACACCGGGCTGCCCAGACAGGCCTGCCTGATGCTGTCCTGCTGCCTGATGCTGATCTCGGCGGTGTCGACCAGGCGAGGCCTGCAATCTTTCTTTCGTCAGCCCCAGGCCCTCGTCAAACAGGTGATGGTGGTGCTCATCCCCTCTGTGCTGAACCTGCTGGTCTGGCTGCCCAGCGGCCTGCTCACCACCGGCATCGTTTCGTCCAGCCTGGTGGCGGCCGTCATCATGATCAAGGCCGCCAGCGACACCCACACGGTGCTGGCACGCGAGTTCCGTCCAGGCACCGCCTTGGCCGCCGACATCGTCCTGGGCGTGACGGCTTTCTTTTGCGTGGGCATCGCCATCGGTGCCCTGGGCATGCGTTTTTTGCCCGCGTGGATGCCCTCCCCGGCCACGACCCAGACCTGGCTGGCCATCACGGCCTCGGGCCTGACGATTGCCGTGAGCTTCGTGCTGGGCTACATCGTGGTGATGCGCCTGGTTTACCGACTGCAGCACCTGTCGCAACATGACAGCCTGACGGGCCTGCTCAACCGCCGCGCCATCGAAAACAGCCTGGACAAGGAAGCGCAGCGCCTGCAGCGCTTCGGCGAGGTGTATTCGGTGATGCTGGTGGACATCGACCACTTCAAGCGCATCAACGACAACCTGGGCCACGCCGCCGGCGACGAAGTGCTGCGTGCGGTGGCCGCCATCCTCAAGGACCACGCCCGAGAGGTCGACCGCGTGGCACGCTATGGCGGCGAGGAGTTCTGCGTGCTGCTGCCGCACACCGACCACGAGGGAGCCCTGCAGGCGGCCGAGCGCCTGCGCAGCGCCGTGCACCGCACCGACATCCCCTGGCAGGACGAGCAGATCTGCGTGACCATCAGCACCGGCCTGGCCACGGCACAAGACCCGGACGAGCCGCTGCACGCGCTGCTCAAGCGCGCTGACGATGCGCTCTACCGGGCCAAGACCGAGGGGCGCAACCGCGTGGTCGCAGCGCCCACCTGCAAGGCGGCCTGACAACAAAAAGCCGGCCTCCAGGGCCGGCTCGGGCGTCAAGGCGTCAGGCGTTCATCGGTTGTGACGCGCCATGTTGACCAGGCGTTCGAACAAGCTGAGGTCCTGTTCATTCTTGAGCAACGCGCCAACCAGCGGCGGCACGCTCACCTTCTCATCGGCGCTTTGCAGGGCCTCGAGCGGGATGTCTTCGGCCACCAGCAGCTTGAGCCAGTCGATCAGCTCGGAGGTGCTGGGCTTCTTCTTGAGGCCCGGCAGGTTGCGCACTTCGTAGAAGTGGCGCATGGCGGCCGACAGCAGGTCCTGGCGGATGTTGGGGAAGTGCACTTCCGCGATCTGCTTCATCGTGGTCGCGTCCGGGAATCGGATGTAGTGGAAGAAGCAGCGGCGCAGGAAGGCGTCCGGCAGGTCTTTTTCGTTGTTGGAGGTGATGATCACCAGCGGGCGGTGCTTGGCCTTGACCAGTTGGCGCGTCTCGTAGACGTAGAACTCCATGCGATCGATTTCGCGCAACAGGTCATTCGGGAACTCGATGTCGGCCTTGTCGATCTCGTCGATCAGCAGGGCGACCGGCTGATCGGCGTCGAAGGCCTGCCACAACACGCCCTTGACGATGTAGTTGTGGATGTCTTTGACCTTTTCGTCGCCCAACTGGCTGTCGCGCAAACGGGACACCGCGTCGTACTCGTACAACCCTTGCTGGGCCTTGGTGGTCGATTTGATGTGCCATTGCAACAGCGGCATGCCCAGCGCCTCGGACACCTGCTCGGCCAACATCGTCTTGCCCGTGCCGGGCTCGCCCTTGACCAGCAGGGGGCGCTGGAGCTTGAGCGCCGCATTGACCGCCAGTTTCAGGTCTTCGGTGGCGACGTATTGATCGGTACCTTGGAATTTCATGCGCTGACTCAACCGGGTTGTTACTGTGTTCGAGTATAGGGCGGGCCCCAATAATGGTTTGGTCACCCGTGTGTTTCCCCGCCCGTCATTCTCTCCTGACAGCCCCATGAAAACACTTTCCCACCCGATCCGTTCGCTGGTCACCGCCGGCCTGATCGCAGCAGCAGGGGGCCACGCCCTCGCCCAGGACGTCGTCGGCAACCCCGACAACGCCCGCCAGAAAGTCGCCATGTGCATCGGCTGCCACGGCATCCCGGGCTACCAAGCCAGCTTCCCCGAGGTGCACAAGGTGCCGATGATTTCGGGGCAAAACGCCAAGTACATCGCGGCCGCCCTGACCGCTTATCGCCAAGGTGAGCGCAAGCACCCCTCGATGCGCGGCATCGCTGCCAGCCTGAGTGACCAGGACATCGCCGACCTGGCCGCCTTCTACGAAGCAAACGGCAAGGGCGTGCCAGCGCCTGCGGCCAAAGCAGCGCCCGCCCCGTCGGCACAGGTCCAGGCCTTGCTGACCAAAGGCGCCTGCCTGAGCTGCCATGGCGAAGGCATGAACAAGCCCATCGACGGCAGCTACCCCAAGGTGGCCGGCCAGCATGCCGACTACCTCTATGTGTCGCTGAAGGCCTACCAGGTCGAGGGCAATGCCGCCGTCGGCCGTGGCAACGCGATCATGGCCACGCAGGCGCGCATGTTCACCCCGGCAGAGCTCAAGCAGCTGGCAAGCTACATCGCCACCCTGCCGGGCGACCTGCGGACCGTGCCGCAGTCGCGCTGGCGCTGAGCCAGCGCAGCCCCCCCCCCCCCCCCCC
>NZ_LFRI01000601.1 GCF_001447195.1 Aquabacterium parvum
GCTATCTGCATGGAAAGGGCTACGCCGTTTCGCATGCGAATCGCCCCAAAGCGGCGTAGCCGCCGAGGGATCAGACGGGTAGGGGATTGGCCTGGAACGCCGCTCCCCTGCCCTAACCAAGCCAACTACACAGGAGCTGAAATGGCTGGAATGAAGTCTATCGATGAAGCGCGCAATGTCCTCGAAGAGGCTGCGCTGATGACCACTGAGACGGTGAGGGCCTTCTACGGGATCGTAGCTGCTGGCCCGGATGTTGACACGCCGCCCTGGCTG
>NZ_LFRI01000602.1 GCF_001447195.1 Aquabacterium parvum
CGCTGGCGGCGGCCCTGCGGGATGGGCGAAGCCCGCACGCTGGGACGACGCAGGCGGCTCTAGAGTTCATACATACAAACAATTCGCCCAACCCAATACTGGCGCTGCTTTCCGGCCGATTTGAGGCCGTTGTGTACGCGTCGAAAACGGGTAGCCGAATACGGCTAAACCGTCTGTCAGATCACGGCATGGCCCCCTGCAACATGGGTTGCGTGATGTGTGACCTGTTCACACGGGGGAGCGGGGGAGTCCCCCGGCCAGGAAGGGGGGGGT
>NZ_LFRI01000603.1 GCF_001447195.1 Aquabacterium parvum
CAACCTGAGCGGCAGCGGTGCCAACACACCAACTTGGTGGCAAGAACGAATGTGCGACTGCCGCCGAGGAGGCGGCTCGTGTGGCCTGGGCAAGCGGCGTATTCCGCGAGGGCCTAACGCCCAAGTTCAGGGGCGCACGCTTGGCGTGGCCGAAGCGTGCGGTGGTGGAAGCGTCCCCTGCAACGACCAGTTAGGCCGGTGGTGGCGTACGGCTGACTTGGCATGAGGCTCCTGTGTGTTGATTGCTGGGCTGATGGCAGCTTGAATGCAAGCATGCTACGACGCCTTGCGCGAACCAAGACCGCGTGGCTGGCTGCTTGTAGCCACCGAGGAGGTGGCTCGCTTGGCCTTTGCAAGCGGCGCATCTACGCGAGGGCCTAAC
>NZ_LFRI01000604.1 GCF_001447195.1 Aquabacterium parvum
AGTTGGTCCCACTCCTTCCCATCCCGAACAGGACAGTGAAACGACTCAGCGCCGATGATAGTGCGGATTCCCGTGTGAAAGTAGGACATCGTCAGGCTACTTACTCCAACAAAGCCCCTGCTCTGCAGGGGCTTTGGTTTCTCCAAGAGGTGAGCGCGCCGCGAGGCTGCTGCTTGCCCTCTGGGGGCTGTGTTGTGAGGCTCCATGCAGGCATGCTGAGCGCGCTTTGATCAAAAGATCGAAGCGATGCAAAAAAGTTTGCCAAGGTGCTTGACAACACAGTGGAAAGCGAGTGATAATCTCGCTTCTGTGCTGACAACAAGTCAGAAACGTTCTTTAAAAATCAACAGCCGATAAGCGTGGGTGTTTGGTTCTGTGAGGTGCGCTGGCGTCGCAAGACGCCAGGTCCTTGGACCAAACGCTCATGGAAATAGAAGTGTTAACACTTATGTGTCACTTCAATTCCTGAGTGAGTTTACAGAGATTGAACTGAAGAGTTTGATCCTGGCTCAG
>NZ_LFRI01000605.1 GCF_001447195.1 Aquabacterium parvum
GCCAGGGCGGCGTGTCAACATCCGGGCCAGCAGCTACGATCCCGTAGAAGGCCCTCACCGTCTCAGTGGTCATCAGCGCAGCCTCTTCGAGGACATTGCGCGCTTCATCGATAGACTTCATTCCAGCCATTTCAACGCCTGTGTAGTTGGCTTGGTTAGGGCAGGGGAGCGGCGTTCCAGGCCAATCCCCTACCCGTCTGATCCCTCGGCGGCTACGCCGCTTTGGGGCGATTCGCATGCGAAACGGCGTAGCCCTTTCCATGCAGATAGCGA
>NZ_LFRI01000606.1 GCF_001447195.1 Aquabacterium parvum
GAACAGGTCACACATCACGCAACCCATGTTGCAGGGGGCCATGCCGTGATCTGACAGACGGTTTAGCCGTATTCGGCTACCCGTTTTCGACGCATACACAACGGCCTCAAATCGGCCGGAAAGCAGCGCCAGTATTTGGTTGGGCGAATTGTTTGTATGTATGAACTCTAGAGCCGCCTGCGTCGTCCCAGCGTGCGGGCTTCGCCCATCCCGCAGGGCCGCCGCCAGCGGCCTCATACGTGCATCCATCCTCACACCTTGCCCCCCTCATAG
>NZ_LFRI01000607.1 GCF_001447195.1 Aquabacterium parvum
AAAAGTTCAAGGTTTTGATGGCCGCGCAGGATAGGCAGTGCCACACGAAACGCAATGCACGCGAAGACCAGCGGAGGACGGCGACCATCGCTCCGCTGGTTGGCTTGAAGGTGGACCGGTCGGGTACCCCTCCCTCGGCAACGCCCTTCGGGCTCACTGGGGTGTCCCCCAGCCCCCCGGCTTACTTCGACGCGGAGAGGCGCTCCATGTCATTGAGGACAGGCCGAGCATGCTGATGCACGGCCATCATGTAGGCCTGCGAGGCCTTGTCCC
>NZ_LFRI01000608.1 GCF_001447195.1 Aquabacterium parvum
TTGAGCGTCTGAAAGGCATGCCATGTATCGGCAACCGGCTGATCGCTGAACTTGACGGCGTACTTGAAAACCTCCATGAACCCCTCGGCGGGATCTCCAACGATGGGCCGCACATCAACGATGAAGCTGTCCCCGGCGATCTGGTGCCAATCCCGCGACAAGCGCTCCTGGCTGGGCTCGACCTCGGCCAAGGCGATCATGTGCAGGTGCGGGTGCCACTGGCCCGAGTTGTCTCCCCGCTTCACTTCGTATGACCAAACAGCGCCCACAACA
>NZ_LFRI01000609.1 GCF_001447195.1 Aquabacterium parvum
GGCAGCGTCAAATCCACCCCCGCCAAAGCGGCAAAATAACCCCGTTCCTCAACCCCCTCGGGAGCCCTGTTCAGCAGCCAGAAACTGGCTCCATTACGCCGAACATCCTTGGCTCCATTACGGCGATCCGTGACAGGCCGGGCCGGGGTCCTCTTTGCTCATCGCTCGGAAGGTGTCAGGGAAGTCCTTCTCCATCCAGTTCCGCAACGTGTTGTGGTTCATCCCGAGCTTGGCCCCGATGTCCCGGTAGGACAGATGCTGCCCAGCTCGGTTCTTGTGCTTCCTTGCACGGATGAACGCGCGGAACACTCCCCGCCGCTCGGTCGGCTTCAGCTGGACCCCGTGGTCCATGTTGGCGGCAGCGGCTTGCCACTCGGCCTCCCGCATGCTCATCCGCGCCACTAGGACACGGACCAGCGATCCATCTGTGACTAGGGCCTGTTAACACAAACTGCGAAGCCCATCGACCACGAGCACGAAGCTGAGAAAGCCGAGAAACATCGCATCAAGCTTTTCGAACCGGGAGAAGATTCGGCGGTAGCCCTTGAGCCGCCGGAACAACCTCT
>NZ_LFRI01000610.1 GCF_001447195.1 Aquabacterium parvum
GTGGGCGCTGTTTGGTCATACGAAGTGAAGCGGGGAGACAACTCGGGCCAGTGGCACCCGCACCTGCACATGATCGCCTTGGCCGAGGTCGAGCCCAGCCAGGAGCGCTTGTCGCGGGATTGGCACCAGATCACCGTGGACAGCTTCATCGTTGATGTGCGGCCCATCGTTGGAGATCCCGCCGAGGGGTTCATGGAGGTTTTCAAGTACGCCGTCAAGTTCAGCGATCAGCCGGTTGCCGATACATGGCATGCCTTTCAGACGCTCAAGGGG
>NZ_LFRI01000611.1 GCF_001447195.1 Aquabacterium parvum
CCCGCAAGGGCCTGAAGGGCCTTTTTGCGCCCGCCTTGTGGCTGGCCATGTGGGGCATGTGGGTCCGAGCAAGCCTTGAACGCAGCCACGATCATGCACTCAAGGGCTCAAATTGAATTTTGCAAGGCCGACTAAGTGGTCCACCCTGAACAATCCGCAAGTCGTTGATCTGCAATACGATTTCGGCTGAAGTGTGGTGCGATATTTGCAAGGAAACAAATACCGGCCCCGCGCTTTCTTGCAAATTTGGCAGCCCATGAAGCCCCACACCCGCACCGCCCAGACCGCCGAGATGTTCCGTCCGCGCTTGGATGAGCAGCTCA
>NZ_LFRI01000612.1 GCF_001447195.1 Aquabacterium parvum
TGACCCAGACAGCAGGCTGTTTCGCAAAGGCAAGACGGCCAGCGAGTTGCGCTTTATGGGCCACACGCTGATGGAGAACCGCAATGGCCTGATCGTCAACGCCATGGTCACGCAGGCTGATGGCCATGCTGAGCGCGAAGCGGCCAAGGCCATGGTGGCCGATGTGCGCCAGGCCAACCCCGAAGGTGACATCACCCTGGGCGCCGACAAAGGCTACGACGCCGCCGAGTTCATCAAAGCGCTGCAAGACATGAAGGTCACGCCGCATGTGGCGCAGAACAAGTCAAACCGCAAGTCAGCGGTGCCTGATGAGATCGCCAGCACCGAGGGTTACGGCATCTCGATGCAAAAGCGCAAGCTCATCGAGCAGGGCTTTGGCTGGGCCAAGTTCATTGGCCCGATCCGTCAGGTGATGGTGCGCGGCATCAAGAAGGTCGACCAAGTCTTCATGATGGCCATGGCCGCCTATAACCTCGTGCGCATGCGCACCTTGGGACAAGTCCGTCTGGAGGTCGCGTGATGAGGGCAAAACACCCCGAAATGGCCTCAGATCAGGCCAAAATGGGCTTGAAATGGGGTGTTTTGGCGTCGGAGTCGACCCGCATCATCGAAAAACGAGCCCTTGCGTCAGCAGCGAAGCTGCGCCCGTTGGGTATTTCCGCAGCCTG
>NZ_LFRI01000613.1 GCF_001447195.1 Aquabacterium parvum
TGCACATGATCGCCTTGGCCGAGGTCGAGCCCAGCCAGGAGCGCTTGTCGCGGGATTGGCACCAGATCACCGGGGACAGCTTCATCGTTGATGTGCGGCCCATCGTTGGAGATCCCGCCGAGGGGTTCATGGAGGTGTTCAAGTACGCCGTCAAGTTCAGCGATCAGCCGGTTGCCGATACATGGCATGCCTTTCAGACGCTCAAGGGGAAACGCCTTCTTGGTTCTGCTGGGTGCTTCCGAGGTGTCGAGGTGCCGGAAGAGCTGACCGATG
>NZ_LFRI01000614.1 GCF_001447195.1 Aquabacterium parvum
GTGGTCGCCGATAAACTGCGCTACATCGAGCGCACGACTCTTTGCCTTACCGTACCGATCAACCCGCCTGGGTAGCGTCTCGATTCCATCAGCCCCGAACTCCTCTGACCAGGACTCGGGGCTTTCCTTTTCAAGGCCGGGTGGCGACATACCCCCCCCTTCCTGGCCGGGGGACTCCCCCGCTCCCCCGTGTGAACAGGTCACACATCACGCAACCCATGTTGCAGGGGGCCATGCCGTGATCTGACAGACGGTTTAGCCGTATTCGGCTAC
>NZ_LFRI01000615.1 GCF_001447195.1 Aquabacterium parvum
CAGCAGGCCATGCAAACCAGCCCCTACACCTACAGCGACATCACAAAGGCTTCGCCCAAGCCGCCAGACAAGGTGTAAATTACTGGATATGCATCCAGTGTTTTGGCTTTTGTGGAGCTAACTGGATACCCCTTATAAACTCACAGTATGCAGTTTGAAGCCTACCCCATGCGATCCGCTGGCCGCGTCTTGATGATGCACCAGCGAGGATCGCGCGCCGTGCGTGGCACGCTCACCCTTGGCGAGCGCTATGTCCAGGACTTGGGGCGCCACTCCAGGGTGGCAGAGATCCAGGTGGAGGAAGGCGAATCACTGCCGCCCCTGCACGACGCCGTGCTGCTCAAGGCTGGCCCGGGGTTCTGGTCCATGACCGGCTTCGAGCGGATCGAGGGCGCCAACGGGCGCATCACCGACTATGTGCAGGCCTGGGTGCTGTGCCCGGTGGACGAGATCAGCTGATCTTGAGCCGAAACAGCTCCCAGAGCCCGGGGTGCATCTGCCGGTTGCCTGCCTCCCACTCCTGCCAAGCCCGCAGCGTCCCGTGCACCAGGCGAGCGGCCTCGGTCTGGGTCAAGCCCGCCGCTTTGCGGGCGGCGCGGATGTCGGCAGGTTCAGGGCTGTCAGATCGTGCTACGCTGGACGAGTTAGTGAGCATGTGGTTTCAGGTTCCCGACTTCGGTCGGCTAACAAGTCCAATGGACAACAAATGAGAGGCCCGGTATATCCGGGCCTCTGCTTTTACAGCGCCTTGATCAACTCAAGCACATCAGCCTCAAACTGTGCGCGGCCAGCGGCGCCAGACGCGGGCGCATCAAAGGCCAGCGAGTAGCGCTTGTGCGGCATTGCGTGCTCCTTGTACTTGGCGCCCGTGAAGACGCACTCAAGCGTGTACACAGTGGTGCCGTAAGGCCCTTGCTTGACGCCCAAGCCGGTTGATTGACCAGACAACGAGATATGCCCGTTTGCGTAGATCGTCAGCATGTTTTTCTCCATTGCCGCCGCAGCGGCCCTCTCAGCGGTTAGAACTGACTCAGGTCTTCGTCGATGGCAATGCGACGGTCGCCGAAGTCAACAACCGACAGCGCGCGGCGCTGATCACCCTTGCGGGCCTGGACGCGCTCCCACGCGATATACGGCAGGCCGGCAATCTCCCCTCGAATCGCGTTCGAGCATTCGATCCAACCTTTCGAAGCGGCCTCGAAATCAGCAAGAGATTCTTGGGTCTCTGTGGATTTGACCATCCAAGTGCCGCCCTCCCAGGAGGGGTCGAATACGTCGTTTCGGGTGGCTTCTGCGAAGGCTGCAAGCTGTTGAGAGAAGATCATGATTTGCTCCGTTTGGAACGCCAGGAACCGCCTGGACTCGGGGACTGCTGTGCTGCTGTCCATGGGTTCAAATATACACGCATTGCGTGCATATGCAAGCGCAAGAAAAAGCCCCTGAACTCCACTCGGGAATACATGGGCGTCAGCCAATCAGCGGAGGTTTTGGCTTGACGATGTCGGGAGAGTGCTCCACCGATGGCAGCGCCCTGCCAGACTTCACCCACGCGATCAACCGAGCCAGCTTCTCGAAGCCCTCCCGGCTCAGGTAGGCCATGCCGAAGCGGTTCGCGATGCGTTCAGCCTCCAGGGCCTCGGGGCTCATGGCGCCACGGGTACAGCCTCAGATTTCCAGCACTCGCGCAGCAGGCCGCGCACCTCGGTCAGGGTTTTGCCGACGCCCCGGGCGCTGACGGCGAACTCGGCGAGCTCATGCCGAGCCTGGACATCGACGAGGACAAGATCCTGTCCATCCAGGCTTCGAAGTCCGGGATCGGGCTGTCCATCACCTCGGCCGGAAGGGGTGGACGCTCCACCGCCACCGGGGCGACAAAGCACGGGGCGGGCGTGGTGCTGCAGCCGCTCAGACAGACCAGCAACACGGCCAGCGCGATCGTCCTTTTCTTTGGCAAGCGCATCTTGAACCTCCAGCACGGCAGCAGACAGCCGCCTTTCCTCTTTCCGGGCCCGCTCTTGCTCCAGGCTGATCGCCTGAGCGGATGACAGCTGCACGGCCAGCAGATCCGACCGCGCCTTGCTAGCGTCGGCATTGGCCTGCAGCCTGAGCACGTCCAGCCGGATGCACAGCACCAGCAGCACGCCCACCACCAGCGCCCACACCCACGCGGGCACCAGGTCGAGCAGATCAAGCAGCTTGTTCATGGTCAGCTCCCGAAAACGAACCGGCGGCACCGAACCCAGTGCGTTGGCCACGTCGCCGGATGAGGCTGCCCCGGCCGCCAATTGCGCACGTAGTAGGCCCAGCTGCCCTCTGTGTCGTTGGGCGCAGGCATCGGGCGAGGATCGGTCCACAGCAGCAGCCGAGCGAACGTCGCCGCAAGCACGTCATTCGCCTCGATCGCAGCCCAGACCGCCTCAGGCGTCGCCGCCACGCCGTGACGCGCACACGCCTCGGCTGCAAGCCTGGCTGTCGCTGGGTGCTTGAGCACCCCCCTCACGCCGCCCTTCTCAAACTGCCAGAGACTTCGCGCCGGTCCCTTGCGACCACCATCCAGAACCTGCCACCGATCTTTCAGCTTCGACTCCTGCAAGCCGATCGACAGCTGCAGCTGCAGCGCACCAGGCGTGTAGAACTTCGGAGGCAGATCAGCCAGCGCAGGAAAGATGGCACCATGCAGCACGCTGTCTAGCAGCTCGTCGCGCACGCCGTTCATGGTTGCACCTCGTCTGTGTCGACCAGCTCGCACTGGAAGTGGGCGGGCACGCCGTCCTTCCAGAACTTCGCCGTCAGGGTCTGAACCGTCACCATGGCGCCCAATAGCACCAGCTGCATGACGCCAGGCTCAGCTGCTGGCAGCAGCGGCTCGAGCACGCCGAAGGGCGCAATGGCGCACGCACCGGCCACCGCCGCCAGCAGGCAGAACGCCGCGCGCACCGCCATGTGCGTCTGTGTGTCGGTGCGCACCACGCGGCAAAAGCACGTCCACCACAGGGCGCCCGAAAGAACGAAGTTCAGGTACACGTAGATCACTGGCCACCTCCTGTGAAGACGCCCTTGATCTGCCTGGCCATGGCCGTGCCCTTGTCGACAAGGGCACCCGGGTCTCGCCAGGAGTCGCCCAGCCAGGCAATGAGGAAGGCCACCGGTGCCAGCACCTTGTTTGCCGGGAAGCCGAACTGCTGCTCGACCACGAAGGCGATGAAGCCCGTCAGCGCCGCTGAGGTGAGCACTAGGCGGATGAGCAGGAAAGCACCCTGCCGGCGCGTGGCCGTGTCAGCAGCAGCCAGCGGCCAGGTGGCGCCGGCCAGGGCCGCAAAGACGATGACCGAGAAGGGCCCCGTGAGGGGTGACAGGAGCGCGACCACCACGGCCGCAACGCTGGTCTGGGGTTCAGCCATCAGGCCTCCAAATGAAAAAGCCCGCCGGGGTGGCGGGCTGGTGCCAAGTGAAAGGACATCAAAGGCTTGATGCGGCGATGAATAGCTCATCGATGTTGGCCGGAGACAGCCCCAGCGTGGGAGCCAGTTCGTCAATGAGTGGGTTGGCGCGTTCAAATGTGCCTGCCGATTCCCAGGCGATTCGGACAGCTCGAGGGGCAGTGCTCATCTGCTGCTCCACTGCATCCAGCTTCCCGGCCGCCAGCAAGGCTAGAAGCGCCTGCCGGCGCGTGACGACCTGCGGGACGATGTTCGGGTCGATGGGCGGAGGAACCGACGCGCCAAGTGGGACCGGCTGCCCTGCGTCGACAAATACCAGGGCTCCATCTACCAAGTAGGGGGTCGTGTCGATCTGGCGGAAATCGCCCGTTCCAACATTGAATTCTGTGCGCATGCTTTATCCCTCGATCAACAAACTGACCTCACCCTGGGTAAACGTATCGGTGCCGCTGACGGTGGTGAACCGCACGCGATCGAGGGTTTCAGTAAGCACTCTTACACCAGAAACCCAGGCGAAACCGGCCGCATGGGCGACCTGACCTGTCGCAATCCACTTGTTCGCAGCCAAGCGTGTCAGGACAATCGCGCCAAACCGAAAGATTCCGACGCCGCCGATGAAAACCCGAAATCCACTGCTCAGAGTTTCGTGAGCCCCGGAACTGCCGCCGAGGTAGTACAGGTTTCCGCCGGCGTAGCCAGTGGCCGAAATTCCGGACGCCCCGCCGATCTGCACAATTACTTGAGAGCCACCATTGGTGCTCACATCTTGCAACTGCACGGTGATCCGCTTGGCCCATGACGGGATGCCCGTGAAGTCGACGGCAGATCCACTTGTCGTCGCCTGAGAAGCTGTCAGGCTGTACTGCATGCGGCTGGCGACAGCAGTAGCGGCAATGCTCTCGGCCTGCCTCTTCGGCACAGCCCCCAAGTCGTTGACAGCATCGTCATACAGAAGCAACTCGGCTTCCATCTGGCGCGAACCATCGCGCGGCACCAGGTGACCATCTGCCACAGGAGTACCGAGGCCGATTACCCAAGACGAGTGCGCGCCGCTGCCATCGATGGCGGAGACGTTCACCACGAGGGCGCCGGTCTCCACGTTGTAGGACGTGACGCGCCCTACCATGTAGTTACTCACGGACACTGCCGAGAACACGTATACCCAAGCGCCCGTGGCCCAAGCCTTGCCCGGCTGGGTGGTGAGCGACTTGCTGCCAACGCCCACTGTCAGCGTGGTGGAGCTGGTGCCCGTGGTGGCCACCAACTGCAGCGATTGCTCGAGCGCGTTGGCGTCGTCGACGAAACCGGGCAGCGCCGCCAGAAAGGCATCCATCTCGGCGCTGAACTCATTGGGCCGGTCGCGCGAAGGCGATGGGGGAAGATCTCGAATCATCAGGCCATGAGGTTGCCCCCGAAAAGTGGAGTTCTTAGCTCATGACCACAATGCTGGAAAGGAGCGAAGAAATGGTCGACAAGCAGGTACGTGGCAAGTACACCCTGGAGTACAAACTGGAGGCTGTCAGGCAGGTCAAGGCC
>NZ_LFRI01000616.1 GCF_001447195.1 Aquabacterium parvum
CTGTGAGGCTGCATGCGGCCAGCTTCTGCATGAAGCACCTGCTTTGCCCTCTGTGTGCCATTAGACGGGGCGCTAAGTCGATGAAAGCCTACTTGGATAGGTGGGAGGTCATCCGAGCCGAGAAAACGGCTCTGAGACCTTTTTTGGTGACTTTGACGGTGAAGAACGGTGATGACCTGGCTGAACGCTTTAAGCACCTTCATAGAGCCCAGCGCGAGCTATGGAAACGCCGGCAACGTGGTCGCGGCTCTGTGCTCGATGGTGTTGTGGGCG
>NZ_LFRI01000617.1 GCF_001447195.1 Aquabacterium parvum
TCGAGGTGCCGGAAGAGCTGACCGATGAGCCGCTCGATGAGCTGCCGTATGTCGAGCTGTTCTATCGCTATCTGCATGGAAAGGGCTACGCCGTTTCGCATGCGAATCGCCCCAAAGCGGCGTAGCCGCCGAGGGAACAGACGGGTAGGGGATTGGCCTGGAACGCCGCTCCCCTGCCCTAACCAAGCCAACTACACAGGAGTTGAAATGGCTGGAATGAAGTCTATCGATGAAGCGCGCAATGTCCTCGAAGAGGCTGCGCTGATGACCACT
>NZ_LFRI01000618.1 GCF_001447195.1 Aquabacterium parvum
TGCGCGGCCATCAAAACCTTGAACTTTTCAAGCGGCGCAGTTTCCCTTGCCTGCGATCTGACTTCCTCCTAGAATCCAAAGCATCCGCTTTTGGATTTTGGAGGAATCATGAACTTTGACGAAGTAATCCAGCTTCGGGTGCTGAAGCTCAAGGCCCTGAGCCACGGTGCCAACATGGGCCGGCTGGTCGATCAGGCCATTGATCAAGGCCAGCTCACCGAGCTGCGCCAGATGTGCGCCAAGGTGCATCCCTCGCTGATCGAGCGCCTCGAT
>NZ_LFRI01000619.1 GCF_001447195.1 Aquabacterium parvum
CATGAACCCCTCGGCGGGATCTCCAACGATGGGCCGCACATCAACGATGAAGCTGTCCCCGGTGATCTGGTGCCAATCCCGCGACAAGCGCTCCTGGCTGGGCTCGACCTCGGCCAAGGCGATCATGTGCAGGTGCTGGTGCCACTGGCCCGAGTTGTCTCCCCGCTTCACTTCGTATGACCAAACAGCGCCCACAACACCATCGAGCACAGAGCCGCGACCACGTTGCCGGCGTTTCCATAGCTCGCGCTGGGCTCTATGAAGGTGCTTAAA